>JBBRQQ010000005.1:0-74837 GCA_038226155.1 Burkholderiales bacterium | reverse complement strand
GCGGCACCAGCGCGGCGGCCTCGGCTTCGAGCCAGTCCTGCAGCAATGTATGCTCCGCCGGGCTTGCTGCGGGACGGGCACCTTCGAGCGCCGCCAGCGCCACGCGACGGCGGTCTTCCGTACGTGCGAAGCCATGGGCACCGACTGCGGTAGGCGATCGCCGCTGGAATTCGGCTATCAGCGATGCCAACCGGTCAACGTCCTTGCCACACAGGGTGCCTGCCGAGATTTGCTCACTGAAGAGCGCGTCTGGCGGGAAGCGCCGCATGCGGACCGCATACTCAAGGACCGCTCCAGGCCCGTCCAGCACGGGTGCGCTGCTTGTGCCTGTGATGCGTGTCACGCCGAGGTACAGCGAGGGCGCGAGCCGGCGGTTCAGCCGCAGTTCCTGCTCGCAGAAGCGCCGACGAAGTTCAACCGTGCCGTAATCGACGAAGGGTAGCGTGACCGGCTTCTTGATCTTCCAGGCCGTGTAGTCAGCCAGCAGCACCCACGAAATATGCGTTTCGATCAATTCGGCATGCAGCACGCGAGCCAATGCAGTGACCATGTCACGGGTCAGGATAGCGGGATTCGGGTCTTGCATGTTTACATGGATGCCGCTGCGCGGCGACTTGCAACCTCAATTGACGATTTTCATCAGGGGCGTGTCTGGAACAAGCCGACCGTCAGGGCTACATACCCGTTGGGAAGGTCTCTGGCGCCTCGCCAGTGCTCCACACGCTGCCCTTGTCCAGCGGCTCCAGGGCGCTGGTTTCATCAATGTGGATCAGCGCGTCGAACTGCTTGGCCAAATGCGTGAAAAAGTAGTGGCTTTGACGCTCGGTATCGGGTCGGTAGATGACGCCGATGGCGCGTTGCAGGCGTTTTTCGGCTGCGAGCGGGCGCAGCGCCACGTCGTCGCGTAAAGCCAGCCAAAAGCGGTTGCGCCCGGTCTGGTGAAACAAGTCCTCCCAGCTGCCGGGTAGACCGTCACGAACACGCTTGCGCTGCGGCGGGTCATCCCAGTCCGAAGCCGCTGTCACCCAGCCATGGTGCGTGCTGAATCCTACCCGCACCGCATCGCCGGCATAACATTCGCGCATGAGCTGCCCCACATTCCATTCGCCCCTCTCGCCCATCTCGGTTGCTGCGGCGTCACCCAGGTGCGAGTTGTGCGCCCACACGGCCATGCGCGGCGGCGTGCCGCCCGCGCCCAAGTGGCGATCCAGCACTTGTAGCGTCTCCACCATATGGCTGTCGCGCAGGTTCCAGGATGACACCCGCGCCTGAAACATGGTGCGGTAATACTCTTCCGCGTTGCGAACCAGGCGGGCGTTCTGCTGGGCGTAAAAATCCTCGTCGCGCTCCAGCCCGGGTGTAGCGGTGATCTGTCCGGCGCGGCGGGTCACCTCGGTGAGCTGCTGTACCACAGCGTCTTCGCAGCTGGGTGTCAAACCAAAGCTGGCGGCATAACCGTAGGCCTGGCTGCCTTCTCTAGCATGGTCAAAACAGGCATAGCGAGAACGGGCGCGGCGTGCGGCTTCGGCATCCGTTTTGTCCAGGTAGGTCAGCACCTCGTGCATCGAGGTGAACAGGCTATACAGGTCAATGCCATAAAAGCCGACCTGCCGCTGCGGGCTGAGTCCGGTGTTGTAGTCACGCAGCCATTCGACAAAGTCACGCACCTCGGTATTGCGCCACATCCAGGCCGGAAAACGCTGAAAGCCCGACAGGGCAGCTGCGGCATCGGCATCATTCGATAAGCCGCGTACATAGCGGTTAACCCGCCAGGCGTCGGGCCAGTCGGCTTCCACCGCGACGGCAGTAAAGCCTTTCTCGATAATCAGGCGTCGGGTAATGGCTGTGCGTTCGCGATAGAACTCCCGCGAGCCGTGCGAGGCTTCGCCGAGCAGGGCAAAGCGCGCAGGCCCTATCAGTTGCAGCAAGCCATCGTAGTCATCGGCGGCACCAGTCAGCGGCTGCAGATGCTGCCGCAGGTCTTCGATCAGGGGGCCTTGGGTACGGGCGGCGTGCACGGATGGCAGAGCTGCGATTTTTGAGCGGGTCAACAGCGCGTGTTCACGGCGAGCCTCCTCCAGCAGCGCGCGCACCTCGTCGTCACTGGCCTGGGGGAATTTCTCGTACCATAGCCCGACGGCGCGGAAGGGCTCGGGCGTTGCGGCGCAGACGACCTCGTCGGCCTCATCGCCAAGCGCCTGGCAGGCGTCCCCGGCACCCACCGGCACCGCCACCACCAGCCGGGCCGGGTGTTGCTGGCGAATGGCCAGCACCGCCGCGCGCATGGTCGCGCCGGTGGCCAGTCCGTCATCCACCACAATCACAGTGCGGCCCGCAAGGCTGACTGCCGGGCGGTGGCTGCGGTAAAGCTGCTCGCGCCGCACCAGCTCGGCCTGTTCACGCGCGACCACTTCAGCCACCGCCTCGGGCGAGACCGTCAGGCCGGGCAAGGGCGTCATGACGCGCACGCCGCCACTCGCGATGGCACCCATGGCGTATTCCTCATGACCGGGAAAGCCAAGCTTGCGCACCACAAAAATGTCAAGCGGGGCTTGCAGTGCGCGTGCCACCTCAAAGCCTACGGCTACGCCGCCGCGTGGCAGGGCAAGCACCAGCAGATTGGGGTGACTGCGGTAACGCGCCAGCTTCTTGGCCAGCACGCGGCCGGCATGGTGGCGGTCTTCAAAAGGCAGAACGATGTCCGTCATGATGCATGCTCCACGAGTTGCTTGCCCTTTAGGTGGGTGCTGAACCAGGAAGCCGCCAGTTCGGCCACCTGCTCCAGCGCGCCACGCTCCTCAAACAGATGAGTGGCATCGGGGACGACGGCGAGTTCTTTGTCGCAGCGTAGTAGCAGCAAGGCTTGCTCGTTCAGCCCAATGATTCCGTAATCGGCACCGCCGACGATTAGCAGAGTGGGTGCCTTGACGGTCGCCAGTGCCACAGATCCAGCCAGGTCGGGGCGGCCACCGCGCGACACCACGGCGGCGACATGCTTGCCCAGTCGGGCTGCGGCAATGATGGCCGCCGCGCTGCCGGTGCTAGCTCCAAAATATCCGATGGACGCATGCTGCAATCCGGGCTGCAATTCTGCCCAGGCGGTCACGTCCTGCATGCGCTGGGTTAGCAGGGCAATGTCGAAGCGATGCTCGCGGGTGTGCAAGTCGACCTGCTCTTCCTGCGCAGTGAGCAGGTCAAATAGCAGAGTGGCAATTCCTGCCTGCTGGAGCCTTTGCGCGACCTGCCGGTTGCGGGCACTGTGTCGACCACTGCCACTGCCGTGGGCGAACAGAACCAAGCCGATAAAGCCGGAAGGCAGCACGAGGTCGCCGTAAAGGGACACGTCGCCGCTGGGAATGCGAACTTCACGGGTTACGGGGGCTTGCGCGGGTATGTTCATGGCCATTCCCAAGTAAATTTTCAGCCTACAGTGAACCCTGATGTCAGGGCATCAAGTTTTTCCGATCTCCGTGTAGGACCCTGCACTGTCGTATACAGGGGGAGACCGGAATCATCAAATCAGATAACAGGCGCTACTTCAGCGCATCCCCACCGAGCCCCCGGTTTGCGGGTATTGGTAAATCGTGTCGTTGAGGTAGCGCGACACTTCCGTGATGTCGGCATCGCTCCATGCGAGCCCGGCGATCCCCTGCCACCGGCGCACCTGCACCTTTATGCTTTCCCAGTCTGTGGCCTGCTTGTCGTTGCGCCAGTGCATCTGCGAAGTGTGGCAAGTGATGCAATGGGTGGTGTAAAGCAGTTCTCCCCGGGTCGGTACGGGCTGGGGCTGGACTTGCGCCATGGCGCTTGCGCCAGCCAAGGCAACAACCGTGGCCAACGCAGCGCGCAGCATGTTTCGGGTCAAAAAGTCTTTCATACAGCACGCGACTCAAATTGCGTCTGGCATGCCATGCACCGAGCGGCTGCGGGTATGGCCGTCAAACGCAGGAGGTCAATCGGCTGTGCGCAATCAATGCAGATCCCGTAAGTGCCATCATTTACACGGGCCAGCGCTGCACGTACGTCTGCGAGCTCGTTGCGATCGCGCTGCGCCTCGGCATCGCGCAGCGTCGTACGCTCCCGGTTGCTCGCCTGGTCTTTCCGATCGTCGACATCTGTGGCGGCTATTCCTATTGCATTGGCTGCTGCAATATCTGCTTCCCGCGCCGCGCTGATCTCGCCGATCAACTCGCTCTCCCGAATCAGCAGACCGGCACACAGAGGTTTCAAGGTTTTCTTATCAAATGTATTCATATCGATCACTATGTGCCTTTCCCGACCAAGCCAGTTGATCTGCGTCAATAGATGCGCGTTTGGCGTCTCGGCCTGGGCGCTTGGTGCGTTGGCAGACATACCGGCCGCACTCGCACGGCTAGAATGATTTCTCAGCTATTCGGGTGGCGCAATTGTTCCCCAGACGCTAACGGGCCCGACCGCACCCACACAATGAACCACCTTGTTTCGGAAGTCCCTTCACCCACGGAGGTCGAGCTCAAGTTCGTCGTCCCGCCCTCAAGACGCGGGGCGCTTTCACGGGCGCTGCGCAGCAGCCCATGTCGAACCCAGCGCCTTCAGTCGATTTACTACGACACGACTGACGATCGACTCCAAGCGCATGGGCAGTCGCTCCGCTTGCGCAAGGAAGGCCAACGTTGGGTACAGACGGCCAAGGCGCCTACGCACGACCCGTTGTGCCGTCTGGAGCACAACGTCAGCGTGGTTGTTTCGCGCGGGCAGAGTTCACCTGAGCCGGATCTGGCGCTTCATGACAATACGCTCGTCGGCGCTGCAGTTCGAGCCACGTTGGCAGACACACCTCAAGGCCTCAAAAACGCCACACTGGTCGAGCGTTTCCGTGTCAGCGTGTCCCGGATGGCGCGTACTGAGTCGGTGAGCGGTACGTGCATCGAGCTGGCGCTTGACACAGGGGTCATCCTCGCTGGCGGGCACTCCATCTCCATCTGCGAATTCGAGATGGAGATGAAGTCCGGAAGCGAGGTCGAGCTCATCCGGCAAGCTTCGATATGGTCGTTCGAGAATGGTCTGTGGCTCAGCACGTTGTCGAAGTCTGAGCAGGGCTTCCGGCTTGCCCATGGCGGCTCGGCGGGCCGTCCGGTTACTGCCATCGATGCGGCAGTCGAGCCGAACGTTGACGCAGCGGGATTTCTGACTGCCACGTTGGCAAGTTGCCTGCGGCCAATCCTCGGAAACGCCAGCGAGATCGCCGCCGGTGCGTTGGACGAAGAGTTCGTCCATCAGCTCCGGGTCGGATTACGCCGAATTCGTACCGCACTGCGCGAGTTAAAGCGCCTTGGCCCCACCGTTGAACACGCATGGGAAAGAGGCTTTGCGCGTGCTTTCCGCGAACTCGGCGCACACCGCGACGCTGTGACAGTCGTCCCGGCGATTCGGGCCGAGATGGTTGCTGCAGGCTTGGACTACGTTGGCGAGCCAAAGTTTGCGCCACTGATCCGCAGTCCGCAGGCCGTGGTACGTGACGCCGAATTTCAACGAATCATGCTCGCCATCCTGGCGTACTGCCGTCCGCAGTCAGACCATGGTGTGCGGGACAGTCGTGCGCGAAAGGCTCTGCGGGCCAAGCTCGTGCGCTCGCTAGAGTCACTTCACAGAAGGTTGGTCCACGATGCATCGCGATTCTCCTCGCTTTCTCTGGCACACCAACATCGCGTCCGCAAGCGATTGAAGCGGCTGCGCTACCTCAGCGAGTTCGTAGTGCCGCTATTTGACGCTAAACGGATCAAGCGTTACCTCCTCAGCTGGCACAGCGCTCAGGATGCGCTTGGCGAATACAACGATTATCAGATCGCTCTCGCCGCTTTCAACGTCGATTTACACGTGGGATCGCGCACCAAGCCTGCCCTTCATTGGTTCGCTCTGCGCCTTCGCGACTGTGTCGGGCATTCCGAGCGAGCGCTTCGTAAGGCGGCGAAGGAACCCATGTTCTGGAAAGACTGAGGACGGTCATTTTTAAGCATTTCTTTTGTAGTGCAGCAGTTTCCTGTCAATTGACCATTCACACAAAAGTTTTTGCACGCCCCGTTGCGATACCTGACGGCGGGTAGCATTGGCAGGGTATGCTGCCCATCGCTTCTATTTTTAAACTACGCGCACCAGCCACGCCCTGGAGCAGTTTGCTGAGCGGCTTGATCGTTGGCGTGGCGGTCCAACTGCAGCAAGCGTCGCTTTATGAGGGTGCGATTTACGCGCTGGCAATGTTTGCTGGGGCTACTGGCTTGGTGCTGTTGCTGGCCTTGTGTCAAAAGCGCTTGAGCCCGGTATTGTTTGGCATTTTTGCGTTTTTAATCTGCGCCGTCTTGACCTTTGGCCTCACGGGTTTGCGGGCAGGGACTTTTCAAAAAACCGCTATTGCTCCAGCGCTCGAAGGCAAAGACATTCTGGTTGTTGGCCAGGTGGCTGCCATGCCGCAGTTCGGTGAAGACGGCCTGCGGTTTCGCTTCGATGTCGAGTCGGCCCGGCTAGGTGGCCAAATTGTGAGCTTGCCACCGCAAATCTACCTCGGCTGGTATTCTGGTTTCGGGGGGCGTCCGGCTAAAGTAGTACCGCCCTTAATGCAAGACAACGACAGCACCGAGCCGCCCGAGTTTTCTGCTGAGTTGCAGCGCCAGCCGCAAACCCTGCGTGCGGGTGAGCGCTGGCAGATGACCGTCAAGCTCAAGGCACCGCACGGCAACAGTAATCCGCACGGGTTTGACTACGAGCTGTGGCTGTGGGAGCAGGGCATTCAGGCGACCGGCTACGTGCGTACCGGTGCAAAAGACGCGCCGCCGAAAAGGCTTTCAAGCAGTTGGTCGCACCCGGTCGAACGCGCGCGGCAATCAGTACGTGAAGCGATTTTTGCGCGGGTTGATAACCGCCAACTGGCTGGTGTGCTGGCAGCACTGGTGGCGGGCGACCAAAACGCGATCGAGCGAGCTGACTGGGATGTTTTTAGAAGCACCGGGGTAGCCCACCTGATGAGTATTTCCGGGCTGCACATCACCATGTTTGCCTGGGTCGCGTCGCTGTTGATCGGCTGGCTGTGGCGGCGCTCTGCAAGGTACACGCCCCGGCTGTGCTTGTGGTTGCCCGCCAGCGGTGCTGGGGCTTGGGGCGGCCTGCTGCTGGCCGCGCTGTACGCGCTGTTCTCGGGCTGGGGCGTGCCTGCGCAGCGCACCATCTGGATGCTGGCAACCGTGGTGCTGCTGCGTCAAAGCGGCAAGCAGTGGCCATGGCCGGTGGTGTGGCTTTTGGCGATGGCAGTTGTTGTGTTGGTTGATCCCTGGGCGTTGATGCAGGCGGGTTTTTGGCTTTCTTTTGTGGCTGTTGGTGTCTTGTTTGCTTCAGGACCACCCAAAACAGATGCTATTGATTCAGGAGCTGCTCACGCTCGTAAACAGGGCGTTGTGGCTACTTTAGAGGGTGAAAATGAGGCTAAAACGAGTGTTTTGAGGCAGTTTTTATCAAATCACGTTCTCAGCGCCGCGCGTGAGCAATGGGTCGTCACGCTGGCCCTCACGCCGCTGTCGCTGCTGCTGTTCAACCAGGTCTCACTGGTCGGACTGCTGGCTAATGCGTTGGCGATTCCTTGGGTCACGCTGGTGGTCACGCCGCTGGCTATGCTGGGTGTGTTGTGGCCTGCGCTGTGGGATGGCGCGGCATGGGCAGTGAAGCTGCTGACGATTTTTCTGCAATGGCTGGCCAGCTGGCCGATGGCGTCCATTAGTGTGGCAGCCGCGCCTTTGTGGTGTGCTGTCGCGGGCGTGGTGGGCGGAGGCCTGCTGGCGATGCGTTTGCCCCTGCAATGGCGCGCGCTGGGTTTGCCGCTGTTACTACCGGTATTGCTGTGGCAGCCACTTCGGCCCGTAGTTGGCGAGTTCGAGTTGATAGGTGCCGACATTGGCCAGGGCAATGCCCTGATTGTGCGTACTGCAAGCCATAGCCTGGTGTACGACACCGGCCCGCGCTTTTCGCGCGAAAGCGATGCCGGCAACCGGGTGCTGGTGCCGCTGCTGCGCGCGCTGGGTGAGCGGGTTGATGTGCTGATGCTTAGTCACCGCGACATTGACCACATTGGCGGTGCGCCTGCTGTGCTGGCCATGCAGCCGCAGGCGCAACTTGTCAGCTCGATTGAAGACGGGCATGAGCTGCAAGCCGTACGCAAATCTACCCGCTGTGTTGCGGGTGAAAAGTGGCGCTGGGACGCGGTTGATTTTGAAGTGCTGCATCCGCTGGCCAGCGACTACGACACACCAGCCAAGTCCAACGCCATGAGCTGCGTGTTGCGTATCTCAAACGGCGCGCGCACCGCCTTGCTGGTGGGCGACCTGGAAGCACCGCAAGAGCTGAGGCTGGCCGGCAATCCAGAGCTTCTAGAGAAGATCAAAGCCGATTTTTTGCTGATACCGCACCACGGCAGTAAAACATCATCGAGTACGGTTTTTCTCGATGCGGTCAAACCGCAGATTGCTCTGGCCCAGGCAGGCTATCGAAACCGTTTCAATCACCCGGTCGAATCGGTACTGGAGCGTTACCGTGAGCGCGGCATCCAGGTCGTCAAATCCCCCGTTTGCGGGGCGGCAAGGTGGCGCAGTGACAGTCCCGGCGAGGTGCTTTGCCAGCGTCAGCAGGGCTTGCGGTATTGGCACCACATGCTGCAGGAGATGCCGCGAAAGGTACCCTGAAAAAACACCAGCGCACAGTTTTGGCGCACTACTTGCTAGAGTACATTTAAAGCCATAACCATCGCCCCGGGAGATAAATCGAATGAGACCGATGTTTGATGAAATGAACGCTACCGCCGATACAGTGCGGGACCATTACCAGGGTTACCAGCGCTGGCTGGCACGCCAGCCGTCGGACACCATGCGAACGCGGCGCGAGGAGGCGGAAATGATTTTTCGCCGCGTCGGCATCACTTTTGCGGTGTACGGCGACAAAGACGAAGACCCAAACTCGGCCAATGGGGGCACCGAGCGCCTGATCCCGTTTGACCTGATTCCCCGCATCATCCCTGCGCATGAATGGGCCAGTATGGAAAAAGGCCTGGTGCAGCGCGTGACGGCGTTGAACCGCTTTATCCACGATGTATATCACGCTCAAGACATCCTCAAGGCGGGCATTATTCCGTCAGAGCAGATCTTTCAAAACGCCCAGTTCCGCCCCGAAATGATGGGCGTCGACGTGCCGGGCAATATTTATTCACACATCAGCGGCATCGACATTGTTCGCGCGCCGGATGCCAGCGGCAACGGCGAGTACTACGTGCTGGAGGACAACCTGCGTGTGCCCAGCGGTGTGAGCTATATGCTGGAAGACCGCAAGATGATGATGCGTCTCTTTCCCGAGCTGTTCAGTGAAAACCGTGTCGCCCCGGTTGCCCACTATCCCGATTTGCTGCTGGAAACCCTGCGCGCGTCCGCACCCCCGGCAACTGCTGATCCGACTGTCGTTGTATTGACACCCGGCATGTACAACTCGGCCTATTTTGAACATGCATTTCTCGCGCAGCAAATGGGTATTGAACTGGTCGAGGGACAAGACCTTTTCGTCAAAGACAATTTTGTGTACATGCGCACCACGCGCGGCCCCAAGCGGGTTGACGTGATCTACCGCCGGGTGGACGACGATTTTCTTGACCCGTTGGCCTTCCGCCCGACTTCGACGTTAGGCTGCGCAGGCTTGCTCAATGTGTACCGTAGCGGCAATGTGGCTCTGTGCAACGCCATCGGCACCGGCGTGGCTGACGACAAGTCCATTTACCCTTATGTACCGAAGATGATCGAGTTTTATCTTGGTGAAAAACCGATTCTGAAAAACGTGCCCACCTATATGTGCCGTAACCCCGAAGATCTGAAATACACACTGGCCAATTTAAAAGACCTGGTCGTCAAGGAGGTACACGGTGCAGGCGGTTATGGCATGTTGGTCGGCCCGGCATCAACCAAGGCAGAGATTGAAGACTTCCGGGCCGCATTGCTGGCCAATCCGGCGGGCTACATTGCCCAGCCAACACTGAGCCTGTCGACCTGCCCAACCTACGTTGAAAGCGGCATTGCACCGCGCCATATCGATTTGCGGCCCTTTGTATTGAGCGGCAAGGAGGTGCAGATGGTGCCCGGCGGCTTGACTCGCGTAGCCCTGAAACACGGCTCGCTGGTCGTCAACTCGTCGCAGGGCGGGGGCACCAAAGACACCTGGATTCTGGAGTCCGACGGCACAGTGCCTGTTCAGTCGCAGCCGTCGGGTCAATCGCAGTCACAGACCCAATCTCAATTGCAGAGCGGAGGTCATTAATCATGTTGTCACGCACCGCCGATCACCTCTTCTGGATGTCCAGATACACAGAACGCGCCGAAAACACCGCGCGCATGCTGGATGTCAACTATCAGACAGCGATGCTCCCGCAATCAGCAGGTGCGGCGCAGGTTGGCTGGGAAGGGCTGCTCAGTATCAGCGAACTCAAACCCGCATACAGCAAAAAATACGGCGACAGTATCAACCAGCGTGATGTGATGGACTTCATGGTGCGTGATGAGCAAAATGCATCGAGCATCGTGTCATGCCTGAAGAACGCGCGTGAAAACGCACGGGCGGTTCGCGGAACGTTGACGACTGAGGTCTGGGAAACTGAGAACCAGACCTTCCTCGAGGTCATCCGCAAGCTCAATAACGGCGACTTTGAGCGCGACCCATCGCAGTTTTTTGAATGGGTCAAGTTCCGTTCGCACCTGTCACGCGGTGTTACGGCTGGCACCATGCTGCAAGACGAAGCGTTTCATTTTTTGCGGCTAGGCACTTTTCTGGAGCGCGCAGACAACACGGCACGGCTGGTAGATGTGAAGTTCCATGCCGTGCAAAGCGATTTTTTGGGTCAGGCTACAGCCAAAGATCAGGAGTTCGATTTTTATCACTGGAGCTCAATCCTGCGCAGTGTTTCGGGCTTCGAGATTTACCGCAAGGTCTACCGCGACGTTATCAAGCCCGAGCGCGTTGCTGAACTGCTGATATTGCGGGCCGACATGCCGCGATCACTGCTGGGCTGTCTTAATGAAGTCATGAGTAATCTGGCCATGGTGACCAACGACTCGTCGAGCGAAACCCGTCGAAGTGCAGGCAAGTTGCGCTCTGATTTGCAGTACGCACGCATCGACGAAATCTTGGCCAACGGTTTGCATGCTTTCCTGACGCAGTTTCTTGATCGCGTGAACGAACTGGGCGCTCACCTGAGTCGGGAGTTTTTGGTTCCGGCGACTACTTGAGAACTTCGCTGCCAGATTTAAGTCTGCAGATGTTCAATTCATGAAGTTGCACATCAAGCACATCACTGACTATCGTTATAGCGAACCACTGCGTTACGCTTTGCAAACGCTGTGGCTTACGCCAAAATCAAGTCCCTCCCAAAGCGTCAAATTTTGGAGTGTGGGCGCACCTGAAAAGCTCTTCGAGCAAGTCGACGCCTTCGGAAACACGATCAATTCTTATACCTTTGTTGGAACAGTTTCAGATAACGTGCGCTGGAGTCTGGTCAACGCAGCAGGCGATGTTGAAACTTTCGGTGTGGCCGAGTTCACTGACCCTGAAACATTGCCGCACCCGTACTTCTTTTTGCGCGGCACCAGCCTGGCAGAGCCCAACTGGCAGCTCGCAGAATTTGGCCGACGTTACATTTCGCAAAGTGTTGATGGCACGGCCAACATGAACGCGCTTTTAGCCCTGAGCGAAGGTGTGGCGCGCGCAGTCAGCTATCAAACAAATAGCACCAATGTCACCACAACAGCGCTCGAAGCTTTTATGGCCGGTGCAGGTGTGTGCCAGGACCAGGCCCACGTCATGGTGGCTATCTGCCGCAGCCTGGGTTACCCGGCGCGTTATGTCAGCGGCTATTTCTACGCTGCCAATGAGCCAGACTTGGCCAGCCATGCATGGTGCGACGTTTGCCTGGACGTATCCACCCGGCGCTGGGTCAGCATAGATGTTACTCACTACTGCCTGATTGATGAGCGCCACGTGCGCTTGGCCATGGGCGGCGACTACAACGCCTGCCCACCCATCAAGGGCGTGCGGCAGGGCGGGGGTGAGGAGTCGATGACGGTGACGATTACGATTGAGCCGGTTTGATGACTATGGCGCAAAGGATTGTGGCCCGTTCGGTGCGCGGCAGTTACCTGACCCGCGCCGCCACTTCCCGCCCCAATTCAATCACTGCCATTGCGTAATAGCTGCTCCAGTTGTAGCGGGTAATGGCATAGAAGTTATCGGTACCGGCCACGTACTGCGGCGCATCAGGGCCGTTGAGCAATTCGATCAATGCAAGCTGGCCGGTGTGCTGTAGCGCCGTACCTTCAAGCATTGCCCCTTTCGCGGTAAAACTTGTGACGCTAAACGTTGGCAGGATGTCTGGTGCCATCAAGGCGTTCATGTCGAGGCGGCTGTTGTCAAAGCTCACCGGGTAATGCGTGGGCATGCCGGGCTGCCAGTTGAAGGCTTTAAAGTAGTTGGCGACGGAGCCGATCACGTCTGCCGGGCTGTCCAGCAAATCGACCTTTCCGTCGCCGTCAAAATCAATCGCGTATTTGGCCCAACTGGACGGCATGAACTGGGGCATGCCCATGGCACCGGCGTAGCTGCCTTTGGCTTCAAACGGGTCAGCGCCCCGGCGGTTTTGCAGGGTCAGAAACTGCTCGACTTCACCCTTGAAAAATTCGCTGCGCTCTTTGGCGCGCGGGTGATTGGCAGGGAAGTCAAAAGCCAGAGTAGTGATGGCATCCATGACGCGAAAGCTGCCGGTGTCCCGGCCATAAATCGTTTCAACTCCTATGATGCCCACAATGATTTCCGGCGGTACGCCGTATTCTTTTTCTGCGCGCTCAAGCGTACTTTGGTTATCACGCCAGAACTTCACACCTGCCGCAATGCGGATCGGGTCAATGAAGCGGCTGCGGTACACACGCCAGTTTTTGACAAAAGCTTTTGCTGGTGGTTGCATGAGCCGTGCAACGGTTGCGTTGTAACGTGCCTGGCCAATCGCATCGCGCACCCATGCCGGGTCGAGGTCGCGCCTTGCTGCCACGTCGTCGGCAAATTGCATGGCTTCTGGCCGAGTGGCGTAGAGCGGGCCCTGGGCCGGTGCAGGCTTCGCAGCGACAGCCTTTTTAACGGGTTTTGCAGTGCCGGGTAACGCGAGGGCGAACATGACTGCCATGAACAGCAGCGCAAACCTGACCTTGGGAAAAAACGATGGTGACATTGCGTCAGGTGAAGTTTGAACGTGCATGCAATAGATTTTAAGCAGGCCACGTCAGCGCGCTGAATTGGCGTTTGAGCCTGCTAAGGTGCTGCGTTTGAGCCTGCCCATCATTTGCATACGTTGCATAGCGTTGCAGTTCAAGTTGCATCAGCCAGTCATGTATCTCAGTTACCTGGTTGCCGGGCTCGGCCGGGTATTTCAACTGCATTTGTTTTGCCAGTTGGCGTGGTGATGTGGCGGGCGTGCTTTCAATACCCGCCTTGCTTAAGCGCTTGCGCGCACTCGCCAATAAACGCAGCCACGGGTCGTGTTGGGTTCGGTCCCAGAGCGTCCACGCCGCACCTATAAGGCTCGCCAGTACGACGATACCGATGAGTACATAGCTCAGGTCTTGCCAACTGGGGGACTCGAAACCCATGTCCTTGAGCAGGTCGAGTTGTTTGCCTTGGGTGTAATTGAGCACGCGCTGGTTCCAGGCGTTATTGACGGCTTCCCATGTTGCGCGAATTTGTGCGGTGAAGCCGGGGCTCAGATTGCTCAGTGTTTGGGCTACGACTCCCTGGGGCGCGGCCAGACGCTGGGAAGCCCCGGTACGCCCAGGCGCTACGGCCGATGTGGGATCTATACGCACCCAGCCACGGCCTTCATGCCAAACTTCTGTCCAGGCATGGGCATCGCTTTGTCGTATTACCCAAAAGCCGCCTACCGAGTTGAATTCACCACCTTGGTAGCCTGTGACGATGCGCGCAGGCACATCGAGCGCGCGCATCAAGATCACAAAGCTTGACGCGATATGTTCGCAAAAGCCTTCTTTGCGATCAAACCAGAACTCGTCCGCCGTGTTCTGACCAAACACACCAGGCTCCAGCGTGTACGTGTAGCCGCCGGTGCGCAGCCGCTCCATCACCACCTGTGCAAGTTCTGCGCTGCCTGCATTTGCATACCGCGGGTCGCGGCGTATCTGGGCGGCCAATGCCAGCGTGCGTGGATTAAAACCGGGTGGCAATTCGACAAATTCACGTAGCCCCGGCACGGCCTGTAGCGGCCCATGGCGAAAGATTGGGTAGCTTTGCGCCTTGTAGCGAACCAGGTCTGTGATGGGGCGATTAACCTGCCATTGCAGGTCGTTTTGCATCACCGACTCAAAGCCCGGTAAAGAAGGACTTTGGCCAGCCGCCTCCATCACAAAAAGCCAAGGCCGACTGGTTGGCTCGAGCGTGACTTCATAAGCGACTGGAGCACCCGAGACCGTCAGATTTGCTGGCAACACGTAGCGGGATGAAAACCTGGCCGTTGGTGGCCGCCATTGCTGCCCATCAAAGTCGGAAAGCACCGGACCGCGAAAGTACAGGTCTTGCTGGGGGGGTACCGGCCCCTCAAACCTGATGCGCATCGCCACGCTGTCATCCAGCGCCAGTTTGGCGATGTTGCCGACCTGCATATTGGCGCTGAGGCCACTTCGCCCTGTCAGTGCATCGCCGGGAACACCCCAGAGCGGCGCCAGCCTGGGAAACAGCAAGAACAGCACCAGCATGATGGGCGCACCGAACAAGGCCATCAAGCCCGCGGTTTTGGCCGCTTCCATAAGTGGCGGTTTACCCACAGGCATGTGGGCATTGACCAGCACCGTCAACAAGCCCAGCAGGCCCAGTACCATGCTGAACGCGGTCAAGAGCGACTGCGAATAAAAGAAGTTGCTCAACATGCAGAAAAAGCCGAGAAAAAACACCACAAATGCGTCGCGCTTTGCGCGCAACTCCAGCGTTTTGAGGGTGAGCAGCACCACCAGCAGGGTCACACCGGCATCCCGTCCCAGCAGCGTTTTGTGTGTGAACAGTGTGCCGCCAATCGCCAGCGCCAAAAGCCCCAGCAGCCACCAGCGGCCTGGCAGTGGTTTGCCTTGCAACGCAAGCGCGCCGCGCCACAGCAGAACTGCACCGGCAAGCAGGTTGCACCAGGCCGGTATGTTGGTGGTCTGTGGCAACAAAACCCAGGCAATCACCAGTAGCAGGAAAAGTGTATCGCGGCTGTCGCGCGGCAACCCTTTCATCGTGAGCAGCAGCGATTTCAGCATAGAGCAAGGGCTTCCAGGCACCGCCGCTTGTGTACCTCTCCACTGCCGGGCTTGATTTCAAGCGCTCTCAAGCGCAGTCCGTAGTCAAGGCCCAGCCTGTCGGCCAGCAGCACCCAGGCGCAGAGGCGAGACAATTTGTGTTCAGTGTCGGACGCTCCCGTCTGCATGAAGTCAAGCCACAACTCATGGCGCTGTGCCTGCTGGGTGTCTCGTACCACGAGGCCACCACTTTCAGTGTGTGATTGTTCGTTAGCCTTCGCTGCCTTTTTCCAGACCACGAGCTTCAGGGGGTCACCGCGCCGATATCCACGCACGCCGTCAAACTCGCCAGCGCTTTGGGTTTTGGCCAGGGCCGCAGCGCCGCCTGAGCGCGGCTCGCCGGGTGGCAAGGGCGGTGGCATGGGTTCGGGTAACGGGTAGACCAGCATTTGCGCCGCAGGCCGCCAGACTGTCCAGACGCGAAAGGTGCCGAGCGGAAAACGCGTTTCGGCTGTCAGCGCAGGAAGGCGATGCAAGCCGCGCTGGTGCGGCGTAAACGCCACCTGTACCGTACTGCTGTTTTGGGCGGGCACATCCGTCCAGGTCCAATGCGTTTGTTTGTCTTGCGAATTGAGAACACGCAGACCAATGCCATGCCGACTTGAGCGTCTGTCGTTCGTGAGCTTGACGTCAACGGTAGCGGCCGCACCTACGTAGTGAGTAGAAGGTGCCGCCAGACTAAAGCTGAGTCCGCGCAGCGTGCCGTGGCACACATGCATACCGACCAGCGCGCTGCCAGCCAACAGAAAAGTCAGCAGATAGCCCAGGTTGAGCTGGTAGTTAATAGAGGCGACCAGCAAGATCAGCAAGGTAACGCCTAGCATGAGGCCAGGGCGGGTGGGCAGGATGTAGACGGTGCGCTGGGTCAGGGTAATGTGGTCGCTAAGAGGCAGCCGGTTTTCAAACCATTTCTGGAAGCGCCCCCTGAATTTGGTAGCCCCCAACGTCATGGCAGCGGCACAGCATCCAGCATGGCCCGCACCTGTTCACGCGAACCCCGGCCCGCGTCGCTCACCGGTATCAGGCGATGCGCGGCGGTTTGCGGCAGCACGGCGGCAATATCGTCGGGGGCTACATAGTTGCGTCCATTCAGAAAAGCCTGCGCCTTGGCTGCTCGCATCACCGCAATGCCTGCCCTGGGGCTAAGGCCCTGCAAAAACCAGCGACCGGAGCGGGTTGCGGTCATCAGGTCTTGCAGGTAATTCAGCAGCGGCTCCGCCGCATGTACCTGACTGACCTGTTGTTGCAACTCCAGCAATTCCTGTGGCGTGAGTACGGCTTGGAGGTTTTCAACCATGTCGCGGCGGTCACTGCCCTTGAGCAGCTCGCGCTCTGCCGCGCGGTCGGGGTAGCCGAGCGAGATGCGCATGTGAAAGCGGTCCATCTGTGATTCGGGCAGGGCGTAGGTACCCAGTTGGTCGTGCGGATTTTGCGTGGCGATCACAAAAAACGGCACGGGCAATGGTCGGGTTGCACCTTCAACGGTGACCTGCTTTTCTTCCATGGCCTCAAGTAACGCGCTTTGGGTCTTGGGGCTGGCGCGGTTGATCTCGTCGGCCAGCAGCACCTGGGCAAATATCGGCCCAGGGTGAAAAACAAAACTTGTCGATTGCCGCTCGTAAATCGATACGCCAGACAAATCACTGGGCATCAGGTCAGCCGTGAACTGTACGCGCGAGAAGTGCAGGCCAAAAGAACGCGACAGCGCGTGGGCCAGGGTGGTTTTACCGACACCGGGAACGTCTTCAATCAGCAAATGGCCCCCGGCCAAAAGGCAGGCCACGCAGTCCTGCACCTGTGCGGGCTTACCCACAATGACCGTGTTAAGCTGATTTAAAAGTGCTTGAAGTTTTTCTTTTGCTTGCATATTGGCTACCTTAGCTGACCATTTTTACCGAAAATTTTTACGCCATGAACTCGACTGGTTATTTCACCCACCCAGACTGCCGCAAACATGAAATGGGACCAGGCCATCCGGAATGCCCTGAACGCCTTGATGCCATCGACGACTGGCTGCTGGTCACGGGGGTTAAAGATGCGCTGGACGTTCGTGAAGCGCCGTTAGCCCCGGTTGGTGATATTGAGCTGGCGCATGACCGCATGATGGTCGCAAGCATTCGCGGCCTCAGCGACCAGTTGGCAGACGACATAAACGCCGGTGGCCCCAAGTATGCGCAGATTGACCCGGACACAGCTCTCAACATTCACAGCTGGAACGCCGCTCTGCGCGCATCCGGCGCGGTACTTTCAGCTACAGACAGCGTGATGGCTGGAGAGATGGAAAACGCGTTTTGCGCCGTACGTCCGCCAGGCCACCATTCGTGCCATAACAAAGCCATGGGTTTTTGCATTTTCAACAACGTTGCGATTGCTGCACGTTACGCACTCGAGCGCCACGGCCTGCAACGCGTGGCGGTCGTTGACTTTGATGTACACCACGGTAATGGTACTGAAGATATTTTGCAGGGCGACGACAGGGTTTTGATGGTGGGGATTTTTCAGCATCCGTTTTACCCCCACAGCGGCACCAACCACCCGGCCAGCAATATGCTCAATGTACCGGTGCCTGCCTATACCAAGGGCGCGGCAATACGGGAACTGGTTGAGACCCTGTGGATACCCCGGCTTGAAGAGTTCAAGCCGGAGATGATCTTTATCAGCGCCGGATTTGACGCGCACCGCGACGATGACCTGGGGCAGTTGGGACTGGTCGAACAGGATTATGCGTGGATCACCCAGCGCATCAAGGACGTGGCCAAGCGCCATTCAAAAGGCCGGATTGTCTCGTCACTTGAGGGTGGCTACAACCTGCAGGCTCTGGCCAGATCGGTTGAAGCGCATATTCGCGTGCTGGCTGACTTGTGAGGAGTTTTTGATGAGCACCACAGGGATTGAATCGAACCCATCGCCACTTGTTCACAGCCGCGACGATCGCGGCGTACATACCCTGACGCTAGACCGCGCTTCAAGCTTCAATGCCCTGAGCGAAGACATGCTGACCGCACTGCAGGCTGCGCTGGACGCGGTTGCACTTGATGAGTCCGCGCGCATGGTCGTGATCGCAGCGCATGGCAAAGCTTTTTGTGCTGGTCACAACCTCAAGGACATGCGCGCCCAACCGGAGCTGGCCTTCTATCAAAAGTTGTTTGCCCAATGCACACGCATGATGCTGGCGATCCAAAATCTGCAGGTGCCGGTGATTGCAAAAGTGCAGGGGCTTGCCACTGCGGCTGGATGCCAACTGGTGGCGCAGTGTGACCTGGCCGTGGCATCCAGCCAGGCAAGCTTTGGCGTGAACGGTATTGATGTCGGTCTGTTCTGCGCTACGCCCAGCGTGCCACTGTCCCGCAACATGCCCGCCAAGCAGGCCATGGAAATGCTGCTCACGGGCGAATTCATCACCGCCGACGAGGCCAGGGTGCGCGGGCTGGTCAATCGTGTCGTGCCGCCGGATTCTCTGGACTTGGAGATCGAAAAACTTGTGCAGACCTTGCTGCTCAAGCCAAAAGAAGCTGTTGCGATGGGCAAGGCGCTTTTCTACAAACAGCGCGAGACCGGCATTGAAGCCGCCTACCAGCTTGCGGGCCAGACCATGGCTTGCAACATGAGCCATCCGGTCGCGCAGGAAGGCGTGCAGGCCTTTATAGAGAAAAGGAAACCGCAATGGCCAACTCCAGCGGAATGAGTTGGATATCAAGCTTGCCGTTCGGCTCCAGTTCGCATGGGCCGTCCAAGGTAGATACGCTGGATGAATGGCTTGCCGCGCTGCTTCAGCCGGCATCATTGACCGAGCTGGCGGCATTGATTGGCTGCGGGCTGCTGGCCTGGGTATTGACTCGCCTGCTCCAGCGCGTGATGCAGGGGCATGAGAGGCTCGGACATGAAGCTTATGACTCGTCCACTCTGTTTGGCAAGCGCATCGTTGATGGCGTGCTGTTTCCACTGCTGCTGCTGCTGCTGGCCTATTTGACCAAGGGCTTGTTGGCTCAAGTGCTGCCACTGGCCATTTACAAGGTGGCGCTACCGGCGCTGCTGGCTCTGGCGGTGATTCGCCTCAGCGTCAAGGTGCTGCAGACAGCATTTAAAAATGCGCCGTGGGTGCGGGCGCTGGAGCGAACTTTCTCATGGCTTGCCTGGCTGGCCATGGTGCTCTGGGTCAGCGGATTGCTGCCCGTTTTGCTTGATGAACTCGATGCCATCAAATGGAAAGTAGGGCATTCGACCCTGTCGGTTCGCACCATGCTGGAAGGCGCGCTGACGGCTGGCGTGGTGCTTTTGATCACCCTGTGGATTTCGTCCGCTATCGAGTCGCGTGTGCTGCGTTCGGCCACAGGCAGTGAGCTGTCGCTGCGCAAAGCGGTGAGCAATTCTGTGCGTGCGGTACTAATGTTTGTCGGTCTGCTACTGGCACTGTCGTCGGTGGGGATTGACCTGACGGCGTTGTCGGTACTGGGTGGCGCGATTGGCGTGGGTGTCGGTTTTGGACTGCAAAAACTTGCTGCCAGTTATGTCAGCGGCTTTGTCATGCTGGCCGAGCGCAGCGTGCGCATTGGTGACAGCGTGCGTGTCGACGGGTTCGAAGGGCGGATCACCGACATCAATGCGCGCTACACCGTGGTGCGGGCGCTGTCGGGGCGCGAGTCCATCGTGCCCAACGAGATGTTTATCAGCAACCGGATTGAAAACCTGTCGCTGTCTGATTTGCAGGTGCTCCAGTCTACGGTGGTGTCGGTGGGTTACGACAGCGATGTTGATCTGGTGATGCGCCTGCTGACGGATGCCGCCCTGGCGCAGGAGCGTGTGCTGCGTGACCCAGCACCGGCCATCAATCTGACCAATTTCGGCGCTGATGGGCTTGAATTTACCGTCAACTACTGGATGACAGACCCTGAAAACGGCCAGCAAAACCTGCGCTCGCGCGTCAATCTTGACATCCTGAAAGCGTTTAGGGCCAATGGGGTGGAGATTCCGTTTCCGCAGAGGGTGGTGCATTTGCCAGCGCCTGAGGTGGTTGTGGCGGATATGAAACCTAGCCCAACAACCTGACGATGGACTAGACGGTCGATCTATAATCTGTAAAATAGAACGACCGTTCGTTTTTATTTCTGTGACGTAATTAGCCCTTTATGTTGCTGACTTTGCAGCTCGCAGCGTACCCCGTGGCATAAAATATAGGGCTTCCCTTTACGTAAACGTCAATTTAGAGTCAATTTTTTATTTTGGAGCCGCGCAATGAAGGTCTTGGTCCCCGTTAAACGAGTCGTCGACTACAACGTCAAAGTTCGCGTCAAATCCGATGGCACTGGTGTTGATATCGCCAACGTCAAAATGAGCATGAACCCGTTTGACGAGATCGCAGTTGAAGAAGCCACGCGTTTGAAAGAAAAGGGCGTTGTGACCGAGGTCATCGCTGTCAGCTGCGGCGTGTTGCAGTGCCAGGAAACCCTGCGCACCGCAATGGCTATCGGTGCCGACCGCGCAATTCTGGTTGAAACCGCTGAAGAGTTGCAACCATTGGCCGTTGCCAAGCTGCTCAAGGCACTGGTCGAAAAAGAGCAGCCCCAGCTGGTCATTCTCGGCAAGCAGGCGATTGATGATGACTGCAACCAGACCGGCCAGATGCTCGCCGCACTGCTGGGCTGGCCACAGGCTACGTTTGCTTCTAAAGTCGAAGTGGAGGGTGACAAGGTCAAGGTCACCCGCGAGGTTGATGGCGGATCGGAAACCCTGTCGCTCAGCCTGCCAGCCATCATCACGACCGATCTGCGCCTCAATGAGCCGCGCTACGTCACCTTGCCCAACATCATGAAGGCCAAGAAAAAACAGATGGACAACTTCAAGCCTGAAGACCTCGGCGTTGATGCCAAGCCGCGCATCAAGACGCTAAAGGTCAGCGAGCCACCCAAGCGCAGTGCCGGTATCAAGGTAGCCGACGTGGCTGCACTCGTAGACAAGCTCAAAAATGAAGCCAAGGTTTTGTGAGAATTTGCGGGAAAGACCAAGAGTTACACGCAGTGAACTTTGCTCTGTCCCCACCTGATTAATATTTTTTGGAGCGAATATGACCTCTTTAGTTATTGCAGAACACGACAACGCCAGCATCAAGCCCGCCACGCTTAACACCGTCACCGCAGCTATTCAGTGCGGCGGTGACGTTCATGTTCTGGTAGCCGGCAAGGGCGCAGAAGGCGCAGCCAAAGCCGCAGCGCAAATTGCAGGGGTTGCAAAAGTTATCCATGTAGACGGCGATCATTTCGCTCACGGCCTGGCTGAGAACATGGCCGCCCAGGTGCTGGCCATTGCGCCCAGCTACTCGCACATTCTTTTTCCAGCAACGGCATCCGGCAAAAACATTGCGCCACGCGTGGCTGCGCTGCTCGATGTGGGGCAGATTTCTGACGTAACCAAGGTTGATGCCGCTGATACGTTTGAGCGCCCCATCTACGCAGGCAATGCGATTTCAACCGTGCAAAGCCTGGATGCCACCAAAGTCATGACGGTTCGTACGACCGGCTTTGATGCTGCTGCGGCTACCGGTGGCTCAGCTGCGATTGAGGCACCTGCAGGCGTTGCCGACAGCGGCAAGTCGACTTTTGTGGGTTCCGAAATTGCCAGGAACGACCGCCCCGAGCTGACAGCCGCCAAGATTATCGTATCGGGTGGCCGCGCCCTGGGCTCTGCTGAAAAATTCAACGACGTGATGACACCGCTGGCCGACAAGCTTGGCGCGGCATTGGGCGCGTCACGCGCTGCAGTCGATGCGGGCTATGCCCCCAACGACTGGCAAGTCGGCCAGACTGGCAAGATCGTCGCACCTCAGCTCTACATCGCGGCCGGTATTTCCGGGGCTATCCAGCACCTGGCTGGCATGAAGGACAGCAAGGTCATTGTGGCTATCAACAAAGACGAAGAGGCCCCGATTTTCAGCGTGGCTGACTACGGGTTGGTGGCTGACTTGTTCACCGCCGTACCCGAGCTGACCGCAGCCATCTGACTGTTGCAATCACATAGAAAGGCATCCTGCGCGGTGCCTTTTTTATTGACCTGACGCCTTTGATTTTTTAGATTTTTCGGAGACACGACATGACGTACAAAGCCCCTCTCAAGGACATGCTGTTTGACATCAAATACCTGGCCAACATAAGCGAAGTCGCGAAAATCCCGGGCTTTGAGGATGCGGGCTATGACACCGCCGAGGCCATACTTGAAGAGTGTGCCAAGTTCAATGAGGGTGTACTGTCGCCGTTAAATTGGGAAGGCGACATGAACCCTTCAAGCTTCAAGGACGGCGTGGTCACCACGACTGTCGGCTTTAAGGAGGCTTTCAAGCAATACGTTGAAGGCGGCTGGCAAGGCTTGCAGCACCCGGCTGACTACGGCGGTCAGGGATTGCCCAAAACCATTGGTGCGGCGTGCGGAGAAATGCTCAACTCGGCCAACATGAGTTTTGCGCTGTGCCCGTTGCTCAGTGATGGTGCGATTGAAGCACTGCTCACGGCCGGCTCTGATGAACTCAAGGCTGTGTACCTTGAAAAGCTGGTTAGCGGCCAGTGGACAGGCACCATGAACTTGACCGAGCCACAGGCAGGCTCTGACCTGGCCGCTGTGCGCACGCGCGCCGAACCGCAATCCGACGGCGCGTACAAGGTGTTCGGCACCAAGATTTACATCACCTACGGTGAGCACGACATGGCCGAAAACATCGTTCATCTGGTGCTGGCACGCGTCACCGGCGCGCCTGAAGGTGTGAAGGGCATCAGCCTGTTTGTGGTGCCAAAGTTCATGGTCAACGGCGATGGCTCGCTTGGTAAGCGCAACGACGTGCACTGCGTCAGCATCGAGCATAAGCTGGGAATCAAGGCGTCGCCAACAGCCGTGCTCCAGTACGGTGACAACGGCGGCGCAGTGGGCTACATCGTCGGCGAAGAAAATCGCGGGCTGGAATACATGTTTATCATGATGAACTCAGCGCGTTACGCCGTGGGCATGCAAGGCATTGCGATTGCCGAGCGCGCTTACCAAAAGGCCGTTGCTTTTGCCAAAGACCGTGTGCAGAGCCGCCCTGTAGATGGCTCCATCAAGGCCAGCGTGCCCATCATTCATCACCCTGATGTCAAGCGCATGCTAATGACCATGCGCGCCTACATCGAAGGCTGCCGCGCCATGGCCTCTGTTACTGCTGCGGCCTACGATGCGTCGCACCATCACCCGGATGCGGACGTGCGCAAACAGAACCTGGCGTTTTACGAATTCATGGTGCCACTGGTCAAGGGCTACAGCACCGAGATGAGTCTTGAAGTCACATCGCTCGGCGTGCAGGTGCATGGCGGCATGGGCTTTATCGAAGAAACCGGTGCGGCGCAATACTACCGTGATGCCAAAATTTTGACGATTTACGAAGGTACCACTGCCATTCAGGCCAATGATCTGGTAGGCCGTAAAACCATGCGTGACGGCGGGCAAACTGCGAAAGCTATCGCCAGGAAAATTGAAGTGACTGAGGCCGAATTGACCAGGCAGGGCAGCGCAGATGCACTGGCCGTAGCCAAGCGCCTGAAAGCCGCGCGAGCGGCATTGGTTGACGTGATTGATTTTGTATCCGCCAATAGCAAAGTCAGCCCGAATGCAGTGTTTGCAGGCAGCGTGCCCTACCTGATGCTGGCTGGTAACGTGGTTGCAGGCTGGCAGATGGGCCGCTCGCTACTGGTTGCGCAAGAACAGTTGGTGCAGGGTGTCGATGCCGCTTTCATGCAAGCCAAGATCACCACGGCGCGCTTTTATGCCGACCACCTGCTTACCAAGGTGCCCGGTATGCGCGACAGCATTGTCGAAGGTGCGGACTGCGTGACAGCGCTGGCACTTGAGGCGTTTTAGGGCATCCTTTGAACGCCGCGACGCAATCACCGCCACCTTGACGAAAGCAACCATGTCCAAGCTCCCCGCACCTCTCAATAACCTGCCACTGCCCATCATTGGCTCACCGCTGTTCATCATCAGCAACCCCAAGATGGTGATTGCCCAATGCATTGCCGGGGTAGTGGGCTCCATGCCCGCCCTCAACGCAAGGCCAGCCGAGCAGCTTGAAGAGTGGTTGATCGAGATTACCGAGGCCCTGGCTGCCTACAACAAGGCCAACCCCGACAAGCCCGCAGCTCCCTTTGCCATCAATCAGATCGTGCACAAGTCGAACGACCGGCTAGAGCACGACATGCAAATGTGCGTCAAGTACAAAGTACCCATCATCATCACCAGCCTGGGTGCGCGTGAAGATATCAACGCAGCGGCGCACAGCTACGGTGGCGTGGTGCTGCACGACATCATCAACAACAAGCACGCCCGCAAGGCGATTGAAAAGGGCGCAGACGGTCTGATCGCCGTTGCCGCAGGGGCCGGTGGTCACGCAGGTGTCAAAAGCCCGTTTGCATTGATCCAGGAAATCCGCCAGTGGTTTGACGGCCCGATTGCTTTGTCAGGGGCCATTTCCACCGGTGGAGCTGTGCTCGCCGCGCAGGCCATGGGCGCAGACTTTGCATACATTGGTTCGGCATTCATCGCTACCGAGGAAGCGCGCGCCTCCGATGCATACAAGCAAGCGATCGTTGACAGCAATTCGGACGACATTGTCTACAGCAACCTGTTTACAGGCGTACACGGCAACTATCTCGCGCCGTCTATTCGCGCCGCAGGCATGGACCCCGACAACCTGCCCGTGAGCGACCCAAGTGCCATGAACTTTGGCGGTGATAAAACCAAAGCCTGGAAAGACATCTGGGGCTGCGGCCAGGGTATTGGCGCAGTGACCCAGGTGCAAAGCACCGCTGACTATGTGGCGCAACTGCGGCGGGAGTATGCCGAGGCTAAAGCGCGTTTGCTATGACGTTGTCAGGGTTAACGAATTTTTGCGGGCCTGCAACCCATTGCTAAGCTAAGGCTCGAGGTCTTCAATGGCTAGCAGGTGGTAACGCTGACCGTATGAAAACGGCACTTTTCTAACGCTTTCCATCACCCGTTCGGCGTGCTTGTCTGAAGTAGTTTTTGCCATCACGGCATACTGCCCCAATTTGGCCAATTGAATATATTTGGCAACTGTTGCGCCCTCTGTGCCAACCGACGGAAGCGTGATGTCAGACTCGCCATCAACCTTTCCTATGTCGCGCAACACAGTCTGTGGCGTGAGCAACATAACCTCTTCTTCTGGCCCCGCCAAGGCGCTTAATTCTGTAGCCACCAGTGCTGCATCACTGGCGTTGGGGAACATGATGAAAGCATAGCCCGTAGGGTAAAAAACGCCGCTCATGGTCAGCATGTCTTTGGTAAGTTTGAAGGGTTTCACGTCGGGTCTTTCTGCTTTGTTGGTCGGTAGCTTTTAAGGCATCACTATTTGGCTACAGAAAAACTGGAGGCGTGATCGTCTAGCTCACCGTTTTACGTAGGACGGGAGCGTGTTTTATTTGACTCAGCCGGGGTAAACCCGGGCGACCCAATGACCTAGGGCAGGTCTTCTACCTTGACAGTATGCGGTGCCATCACCCGCGCAGCGCTTTGTAAGCCGTCCAGCAACTGGTTGGCGAAATAGCTGCTTTGCGTGTCCGGTTCCAGCGCGGCCAGTGCAAGGTTGGCAAAAGGCTGGTTAAGCGGCACGTAGTAGCTGCCGCGTGGCACATCGATTACGCCGCGCGCCAGGTTCACCTCAACCCTGATGATCCTGTCTGCATCAAGAATCACGCCGCGTACATCCTGCCGCTGCACTGTCGTTCGCGATGTTTCACGGTAGCTGTCGGCCAGCATGGCACCAGCCTCCAGCACGCGCTGCACCTGCACACCATGCAGCCGCAGCCTCTCAACGGCCTTGCCGGATGTGGCCGATAACCAGTAGCCGCAGGGTCGGGCCCTGGCCTTGACGGTACGCAGTGCCAGGGCGGAATCCCAATCCACCGTGACAGACTTGTCGGCACCGCTTGCCGGGTCCAGCATCAGCAACTCGTATTGCGCCGCGGTAGGCAGGGCCTCGACGATGGCGCTTTCCTTGCACGCCAGGGCTGTGATTTCCTTGTCGATGTAAGGGCGCAACTGGATCAGCTCGGCGGTGCGCTGGCTGGTGGCGGCCAGCACACTGGCAAGCGCCGTGACGTGCGTGTGTACGCGGCGCTGGATGTGCAGCCGGCCAAGGCCGATACCGCGCGTTTCAATCAGCATGCTGATGGTGTTTTTCAGGCCATCCACATTGCGGCCGGTGTCGGGCTGAACGCCGCCCATGGAGATTTTTTTATCCAGCAGGTCTTCCGACGTGGTGTAGTACCACTCGGCGCTCAGGCCCTGCGTTTTGAGTGCAGCCAGCAGGGGCCTGCGGTACCACTCTTCAGCGGCCTTGGTTAAAAACTCCGGCAAATTGGCGGTGGTGGCGTACTGGAACAGCGCATCAAATTTTTGTACGTAGCCAAACTTTTCAAGATAGCGGCCCACCACCGTGTACTCGTGCGCATCGACGACCACGGTGGGGTGGTAGTCACGCTTGAGCAAAGCCAGTGCCCTGGCCTCGGGGGTGTTCAGCAACAGGTGGTCGCGGTTCATGTCCAGCCCATTGCTGGTCGTGCGCCCCAAGCTGGCTGCGCCATCAGGGTTGGCACGCGGAACAATCACCACGTTGATGCGCTCCAGCAAAGGCAGCAGCAGGCCTTGCGACAGCTCACGCGCAATCACCAGCAAGGCCTCACTGCCTGCAGGCTCGTCGCCGTGCTGCTGACCAACGAGTAGCACCGTTGGGCGGCCATTGGCTTGCAGGGCGGCTGCATCGCCAGCGCTTGCTCGCGCCAGGACCAGCGCTTCGAGTGGTTCGCCGCGCTGTGACGTGCCAAAGGACAGCACGCTGGCTGCAACCCCCGCGTTGCGGGTTGCGGCAGATGCCTGATCGCGCAGCCACGAGCTGATTTCTGACTGGCTGGTAAACGCCGTCCGCCCGGCTTGCAGTCCGGGTGTGCTGTAGACCACGGACGGATCAGGAAAGCGCGCTGCAACCGCCGGACCATAAGGTGCGGCCGGCGCCACCGAAAGAACCTGTACAGGTGCGGCAGTGACCGCAGGTGCAGCCTGCACTACAACGGGCGCTGGATTGTTGGCAGAGGCTGGTTTGGCTGGGGCTGCAGGTGGGGTAGCAACCGGAGTCGGTTGCGCCGAGCGCGACACGGTTGAAAAAATCGGCCAGTCTGGTAGTGGCGTTGAAGCGCAGCCGGTCAGCAAAGCGGTCACCAGCAACAGGGTAAGCTGCACTCGGCTAGGGCTGCTGTCGGGTTTTGGGTGTGGGTGTGGCATCGCGGGCAGCTTTATCAAGGACTTTGGTGTGGATTCGTCTCATGTTACCCGCCGAATTCACCGGGTAGGCCAACGTTTTTCCTTTCTGGGAAAATACCGTCATGTCTGTTGCAGTTTCTCCAGTAGCCCCCGCCGCCGGAAGGTTTTTTGGGTCAGAGTCCAAATTCATCGTGCCTTTGGCACGCCCTTCGGGTGCGACGCTTTGCAGCGAAATGAAATTGGCGTCTGACCCCAATAACCTTCCAAGTCCATGGCGCTTGTCCGTAGCCCCGATGATGGACTGGACCGACCGGCATTGCCGCTATTTTCACAGGCTTCTCAGTCGCCACGCGCTGCTTTACACCGAGATGGTGACGACTGGCGCGCTTGTGCATGGTGACGTTGAGCGCCATTTGCGCTTTAACCTGGAGGAGCACCCTGTCGCGCTGCAACTCGGCGGCAGCGAGCCGAATGACCTGGCGCATTGCGCCAAACTCGGTGAGCAGTGGGGCTACAACGAGATCAATCTCAACTGTGGCTGCCCCAGCGAGCGCGTGCAGCGCGGATCGTTTGGTGCCTGCCTGATGGCCGAGCCGCAACTGGTGGCCGACTGTGTCAAGGCGATGGCCGATAGCGTCTCGATTCCAGTCACCGTCAAGCACCGCATCGGTATAGACAAAAGCGAGAGCTACGACTTTGTGCGTGACTTTGTCGGCACCGTCAGCCAGGCCGGTTGCAACACCTTCATCGTGCATGCACGCAACGCCTGGCTCAAAGGCCTGAGTCCGAAAGAAAACCGCGAAGTACCGCCGCTCAATTACGGGATGGTGTATCGGCTGAAAAAGGACTTCCCCGAGCTAAACATCGCCATCAATGGCGGCATCACCACCAATGCCCGGATTGCAAACGAGCTGGCTCACGTTGATGGTGTGATGGTCGGGCGGGAGGCCTATCACAACCCGTGGGTCATGGCCGATTGGGACCAGGCGTTTTTTAGCGCTCCAGTCAGTACCGCAACCCGTGAAAGCATTGAAGCGCAAATGTGCGACTACATGGCGGCGCAGTTTGCAATGCACGGCACGCCGTGGAGTGCCATTGCCAGGCACATGCTGGGCCTGCGCCACGGCTTGGCGGGCAGCCGCCGCTGGCGCCAGGTATGGAGCGACCACCGCCTCAAAACCCTGCATCCGCGTGACGTCATGGCGCTCGCGCATGGTGAGGTAGCGGCTGAGCTTGAGCAAGCCGCCTGATGCCGACTGTCTTCAGCTGTTTTGCCTGAAATGGTCTTTCCGGGGCGATTTTGAGCCATTTTTAAAGCCTAAAAGTGGCCAAAGCCCAATAAGTACGGGCGTGAGCAGCTACTAAATAAATAGCAAATCTATGTTGTCAGCAAGTTCGGCGGGCCTGCTTTTGGTTATCGTCCTTTTACTTTCACACTTTTGGCAAATAACGGCACAGTTATCATGGGTCGATGATTTCCGTGTCTTCGTGGCAGAGCCTGCTGGTCAATACCAACCGCAGCGCGCAGCACTGGCTGATCGAGTGGTGGCGGCTGGCGCACCTGGGCGCGGTAATTTTGCTGTTGACGCTGTCGCCTTCAAGTTACGAGCGCAAAAACCGTCTGGTGCTGGCCCGCCACCTGTATGGCAACACCGCACCCATACTGTTGGGCTTTACCGTGCTATGCGCGTTGATCAGCCTGGTGCTGACGCGCATTGTCACCGCTACGGCCCTGAGCTACGGTCTGTCACAGTACGCCTTGCAGGTCATCATCAGGGTGCTGGTGCTGGAGCTGATTCCGCTGACGGCGGCGCTGTTTGTGGCGCTCCGCTGCACCATTCCCGACGGTGCTGAGCTGGCCGAGCTGAAGGGCCGGGGCGACCTCGAGGCGTTGCGCAGGCAGGGCATCAACCCGGTACACCGTGAGGTGCTGCCGCGTGTGGTGGCAGGTATTTTTTCAACTCTCACCTTGGCGGTACTGAGTTGCGTGGTGGCGCTGGTGGTGGCCTACGTGGCGGTTTATGGTTTTGGTCTGTCGGGCCTGGCTGGCTACACGCGCCTGTTTGGCCAGGTGTTCAACCCTTCCGTAACACTGATTTTTGTATTGAAAACGCTGTTTTTCAGTCTTGCTGTTTCGCTGATACCCATGGCCTCAGCGCTGTACGGCATGGCCGAGAGCAATACCCGCACCAGCGCTGAAATGCGCTCGCTGGTGCGCATGTTTGCATTGCTGCTGCTGATTGAAGTGCTGTCACTGGTCGGCAATTACCTCTAAAGAAGACTGGTTACCCATGAGCGACTCCCCAGACCCCTTGCTGTCCCGACCACCTGAGCCTGCCGATGCTGCCGCAGTGTCTGCCGGGCGTTTGTCTGACGAGCGACTTGAATTCAGGGCCGTGCTGTTGCTGGCCTTCATGCTGGCCTTGATTGTGGGCTCGGCGCTGTACGTGATGTATGCGCGCGGCATGTTTGAAAGCACCCAGAAGCTGGTGCTGATGGCTGAAGATTCAGAGGGCGTAGTGGTTGGCATGAACCTGACTTTTTCGGGCTTCCCGATTGGCCGTGTGCGCCATATCGAACTGGCCGAAGACGGCAAGGCCCGCATCGTGGTCGACGTCAGCAGCAAAGATGCCCACTGGCTGCGTACATCAAGCGTTTTCACGCTGGTGCGCGGCCTGGTGGGCAGCACCAACATCCGCGCCTACACCGGTTTGCTGGCTGACCCGCTGTTGCCCGACGGTGCCGTGCGCACCGTGCTGCAGGGTGATGCAGCCGGTGAGGTACCCAAGCTGATCGCCTCTGCCAAAGACCTGATTGAAAGCCTGAGCAGCCTGACGGGCAGCAACGGTTCGCTGGGTGCCAGCCTTGGCAACCTGCAGGTGCTGACGACACGGCTTAACGGCACTGGCGGAGCGCTGGCGGTGCTGCTGGGAGGCGAGGCTGAAGCCAAAAAGCTGCAGGTCACGCTGGACCGCAGCAACGCGCTATTGGCCAAACTCGACACCTTGGCCGCCAAGGCCGAGGTGCAGGTCTTTGGCGAGAAAGGCGTTATGCCTGAAACGCGGGCAACCGTGGTGCAGCTTAATGCCCTGTTGGGCGAGGCGCGCACCAGCCTTAAAAAAGTTGATGCCGTGCTGGTCGAGGCACAGGCCGTGGGTGCCAATGCGAGGGAGGCGACCAATGACCTCGGCACGCTACGCGGCGAAGTTGAAGCCAGCCTGCGCAAGGTTGAAGGCCTTATCAACGAGATCAACCGCAAATGGCCGTTCAAACGCGACACCGAGGTCAAGCTGCCATGAGACATCTATCCAATTCATTGATCTTGCTGGCAGGCGTCACCCTTGCGGCATGCTCATCAGGTCCCAAACAACCCGACTGGCAGCTCGAAACCAAGGGTTCTACAGACCGCGCCGTAGCTGCTTATCTTGAGGGCAACACCCGCGTCGAAGCCGTCGAGTTCACCCGCGCGCGCAGCCAGATCTCCAGCACTGGCAACATCGACCTCATGGCCAAGGTCGAACTGCTGCACTGCGCAACCCGCGTCGCCAGCCTGGTGTTCGAGCCCTGCACGGGTTTTGACAAACTCCGGCAGGATGCCGCGCCCGCTGAGCGTGCCTATGCCGATTACCTCATGGGCACTCTGCAGCCGCAGGATGTCGCGCTTCTGCCGCCGTCACAGCGCGCGCCCGGCGCAGAAGCAGAACCCCTGTCAAAACTGGTCGCCGCCGGCGCGCGGTTTCGCGCAGGCAACGCCAGTCCCGCGCTGATACAGCAGGCTGTCGATACCGCATCGGCGCAAGGCTGGCGCAGGCCGCTGCTGGCCTGGCTAGGTGTGCAGGCTGCACTGGCGGAGAAGGCCGGTGACAGCAACGAAGCCGCGCGCCTGCGTCGCCGTATCGAGCTGACCAACAATGACATGAAGGCTGTGCGCTGAGTCCATGACACCTGCAGTGACTGAAACATCTTCCTGCCGGGATATTTACCCCGTGACCATCGCCTTGGCCGGCATGCTGTCCCTGGCCACCGCCATGGGCATTGGACGCTTTGCCTTTACGCCCTTGCTGCCCATGATGCTGCACGATGGGGCGATTGACCTGCTGGGTGCGAGCTGGCTGGCGACTGCAAATTACAGTGGCTACCTCGCTGGTGCTTTGATCTGCACCTTTCAACCCTGGATCTGGCGGCGTTTTACTTTTCTTCCGCAGGTAGGTGCGTCAAGCTGGGTGCGTGCCGGGCTGGTTGCCACGGCCGTGCTGACCCTGGGCATGTCGCTGAACCTGCCCGGCATCTGGCCGCTGCTGCGTTTTCTGGCCGGTGTGGCGAGTGCTTTTGTATTTCTCTTCACATCCGGCTGGTGCCTGGCGCAGTTGGCGCGCCATGGGGCTAGCAGGTTGGGCGGTGTGATGTACGCTGGGCCGGGCGCGGGCATCATGCTCAGCGGGCTGATGTGCAGCGGCATGGTGGCATTGCAGTGGCGTGCCGCGACAGGCTGGATCATCCTCGGCGTTATGGCGGCGATCCTCACGGGCATCGTCTGGCGCACCTTTCATGCGAGCAATGAAATCCACGTGGAGCCGATGGCTATATCTTCGTCCTCGCTTTCGCCTGCCTCAGGAACTGCGCGTGCCACCGTTACCGCAAGCCGCAACCAGATGCTGGTGCTGGCCCTCGCCTACGGGCTGGCCGGGCTGGGCTACATCGTCACTGCCACGTTTTTGCCGGTGATTGCGCGCCAGGCCTTGCCGGGCTCGCCGTTTCTCGACATGTTCTGGCCGCTGCTGGGGCTGGGCGTGATGGTGGGCGCGCTGCTATCCACGCGCGTGCCGCTCACGGGGGACCTTCGCCATCTGCTGGCAGGCTGCTACTTCATTCAGGCGCTGTCGATTGCCGTCAGCCTCTGGTCACCGACCTTGCCGGGGTTTGTGTTTGGCAGCTTTGTGCTGGGCATACCGTTCACGGCGCTGACCTTTTTTGCGATGCAGGAGGTACGCCGCCTGCGGCCACACAGCGCCACCAGCTACATGGGCTTGCTGACCGCGGTGTACGGCGTGGGCCAGATCGCAGGCCCCCCCATGGTGGCGGTCATGCTGCGCCGCACAGCCACGGTGGAGGCTGGCTTCACGTTGTCGCTTGAAATTGCTGTCGGCGCCTTGCTGCTGGGCGCGGTGATTTATTTGTGGATGGCGCGGGTGTGGCCCATGCGGCCGCGGATTGCAGGCTGAGCTAACTTGAGTTGGCCGTGGCAGCTACTAAATTTAGTAGCTGCCTACACCAATATCTAAAGGTCTGTAGAGGGGTAAGGTGGTTATGGCAGACTACCCACCACCCATCGCCAACGCTACCCGATAAGTCACAAACGAAGCCAGATAAGCCAGCGCAAATAAATACCCGGCAGCTATGAGCGGCATCGTCCAGCCGCCCGTCTCGCGCTTGATGGTAGCCAGGGTTGATAGGCACTGCGGTGCAAATACATACCAGGCCAGCAGCGAAAGTGCTGTGGCCAGCGACCAGTTGGCAGCTATCAATGGCGACAGGGCTTGTGCGGTGTTGTTAGCGGTGCTTGATAGTGCGTAGACGGTTGCAAGAGAGCTGACAGCTACCTCGCGCGCCGCCAGGCCGGGCACCAGCGCGATGCTGATTTGCCAGTTAAAACCAATTGGCTCAAACACCACTGCAAGGGCGCGGCCGAGGGTGCCGGCAAAGCTGTATTCAATAGCCGGGCGGGTGGCACCGTCCGGCGCACCCGGAAAGCTGGCTAAAAACCACAGTGCAATCGTCAGTACCAAAATGACGCCGCCGACGCGCTTCATAAAAATGACCACTCGTTGCCACAAACCGATGGCGATATTGCGCACATTGGGCAGGTGGTAGTTAGGCAGCTCCATCATCAGCGTGCGCGTTTGGCCGTGAGCGGTGAAGCGCTTGAGCACCCACGCCACCGCTAGCGCCCCCACGATGCCCGCGACATAGAGGCCAAATAGCACCAGGCCCTGTTGGTCCAGCGCGCCCCAAACGGTACTGCGCGGAATGAAGGCGCCTATCAGCAACGCATATACCGGCAAGCGTGCCGAGCAGGTCATCAGCGGCGCAATCATGATGGTGACCAGCCTGTCGCGCGGGTTGGCGATGGTGCGTGTGGCCATGATGCCCGGAATCGCACAGGCAAAGCTCGACAGCAGCGGAATAAATGAGCGGCCCGACAAGCCCACGCTGCCCATCAAACGGTCCAGCAAAAATGCGGCGCGCGGCAGGTAGCCGGATTCTTCGAGTACCAGAATAAAAAAGAACAAGATGACGATCTGCGGCAAAAACACCAGCACGCCGCCAGCGCCGGCAATCACGCCATCAACCACCAGGCTTTTCACCCAGCTCCACAGGCCTGCGCCTGGCAGCATGCCGCCGACCTGCACGCCCAGCCACTGGCTGGCCGCCTTGATAGCGTCCATCGGCGCAGCGGACCAACTGAACACCGCCTGAAATATCAAAAACAAAACAGTCGCCAGTAGCAGGGGGCCGAACACGGGGTGCAGCACCACGCGGTCAATATCGTCACTCAGTGTGTGTGGCACCAGTTCGTCCAGGCCCATGCGCTGCAAGATGTGACGCACGGTGTCGTGGTCAGCATCAACGGTTGTAATCGGTACGTCGTCGTTAAACGGGGCCGCTACGTTTTCCAGCACGGGTGGCCTGTGCCACAGTGCGGGATCTTCAAGCAGAGCGCGCAAATCGACATCGCCGCCACCCTTGGTCGCCACGGTGCTAACCACCGGCACGCCCAGTTCAAGCGACAGCGCCTCTGCATCGACATTCAAGCCGCGAGCGCGAGCCAGGTCTTGCATGTTCAGCGCCACTACACAGGGCAAGCCCAAGCGCTTAACGCCCAGTACCAGCCGCAGGCTGCGCCGCAGGTTGGTGGCATCGACCACGCACACGACCAGGTCGGGGCGCTTTTCGCCTTTGGCTCGGCCATACAAAACGTCATGCGTCACGCGCTCATCAGGCGAGCGAGGGTGCAGGCTGTAAGTGCCGGGCAAGTCGAGTACGCGCAGCGCTTTGCCAGCGGGCGTGGTGAGCTTGCCCTCTTTGCGCTCGACGGTAACTCCTGCATAGTTAGCCACTTTTTGACGGCTGCCGGTGAGCAGATTGAAAAGTGCAGTTTTGCCGCAATTGGGGTTGCCAACCAGCGCCAGCAAAGGCCCGCTGGGGTAGAAGTTGATGATGGCTTCTTTCATGGTGCGCAATCAGGGTGCTTCAACGGGCACTGGCGTGACTTGCACGCAAGCCGCCTCAACCATGCGCAGTGCAAAGGTCGACAAACCGACCCGCACCACCAGCGGGTCACCACCGGGCAAACCGCGCGCCATGATCGACACGCGCTCGCCCGCTAAAAAACCAATGTCTTCAAGCTGCGCGGCCCACTCTGGCGTACCGGTGGGGGCAAGTATCTTGTCAACTGTGAATACCTCGCCAATGGACGCATCAGCCAGTGAGAGGTGTTCAGGAAAGGTGTTTGGGGTAAGGGATTGCATCTGGGCGGGGTACTGACCGCGTAAAGCTCGTTTGTGCACGCGAGCCACGATCTTAAACGATAACCATTCTCATATGGCCAGTAAGGCGAACGATCAGTCAGCCTGGTCGCACCACTCCACGGCGCTATGACGAGCTGATTTTGCTTTTTTGAGCCGAAAATGTCTGTTTTTGGCACTTTTTTGGGCCTAAAAGTGCTTCTAGCCGAATGGATACGGGCGTGAGCAGCTATTGAAATCGTAGCGCCATGCGTGCTACCAAAACCAAAAAACCAAAGTCAACCGGCTTTGCGAAACGTCAAGTTATAGCGTAGCCCCGCTTTAAGGGGCCGCACACCGTGGTGCACCAACCGTGCATCGCCGCCCCAGACCACTACATCGCCATCATGCAGCGCAATGGATTTCACAGAGTCGGATCGAAGCAGGCCACCGACTTGAAAGTTGCAACTGCTACCTACAGATACCGACACAATCGGTTGCGAATAGTCGCGCTCGTTTTTGTCCTGATGCAAGCCCATGCGAGCGCCGACTTCGTATCGGTTGAGCAGGCAGGCATCAGGCACAAAGCCTTGCCAGCCCACGCTAGCCGCCACCTCACATGCCAGCGCCAGCCACGAATGCGGCAGGGCAGGCCAGGGCTTTTGGCTCAAAGGGTCTTCAACGCTGTAGCGGTAGCCCGTATGGTCAGTAACCCAACCCAGGTGCCCGCAGTTTGTCATGGCCACTGACATACTTTGCCCACCGGGTACTTGCATGTGGCGAAAGGACGCTTGAGCGGCGATGGCTTCAATGTCCTGCTGCAGGGGCGCCGTTTTCACGTAGCCGCTAAGCAGCCAGATGTTGGGCGCTATGGCGAGGGGTGGGGTATCAAATAGTGCTGGCATCGCTCGCCCTGCACACCTGCTTATGGCTTGGCGACTTCCAGCACCAGTTTTCCAAAGTTCTCGCCGTTGAACAACTTCAAGAGCGCGTCGGGGAAGTTTTCAATGCCGGTGACGATGTCTTCTTTGCTCTTCATCTTGCCGGCTTTGAGATAGCCGGCCATCTCGGCAACGCCCAGGTGATAACGATCGGCGTAGTCGAACACCACAATGCCCTCCATCCGGGCGCGGTTAACGAGTAACGACAGATAGTTGGCTGGGCCTTTGACGGCTGTTGTGTTGTTGTACTGGCTGATCGCGCCGCAAATGATGATGCGGGCTTTGCGGTTGATTTTGGCCAGCACCATGTCGAGAATCTCACCACCGACGTTGTCAAAATAAATGTCAACCCCGTTCGGGCAATGCTCTTTGAGGCCGGCACGCACGTCGCTGTTTTTGTAGTCAATACAGGCATCAAAGCCCAGCTCCTTCACGACCCAGTCGCACTTGGCTTTGCCGCCCGCAATGCCGACCACGCGGCAGCCTTTGAGCTTGGCAATTTGCCCCACGGTTTGGCCGACCGCGCCTGCGGCACCTGACACGACCACCGTCTCACCCGCTTTGGGCATACCGACTTCCAGCAGGCCGAAATAGCCCGTCATGCCGGGCATGCCGAGTACGTTGGTCCAGGTGGTCAGGCCCAGGCGTGGATCGATTTTAAAGATGCCGCTACGCTTGATGTTTTCTTGCGCAATCAGGCAGTACTCTTGCACGTCAAGCCCCGCGTTGACGTAGTCGCCAACAGCAAAGTCGGTGTTGTTGGATGCAATCACCTGGCCCACGCCGCCAGCGCGCATGACCGCGCCAATCTCTACTGGCGGGATGTAGCTTTTACCTTCGTTCATCCAGCCGCGCATGGCAGGGTCTAGCGAGAGGTAGAGCGTTTTGACCAGCACGCCGCCGGGGCCGGGCTCGGCAACAGGCTCGGTGGTGCTGCTCCAGTTAGCGCGTGTTGGCAGACCCACGGGGCGGCTGGCCAGGCGGATCTGGTGGTTGACGAGAGAAGTGATGGTAGTCATGGCGTGGTTTCCGTACGGGGGTTGGAACTGATGCCGCATGTTAGCTTTGCGCCATCGACTGGGCAGTCGCAAAGGTGATTTCAGTTTATGCTTCAGAGAATAAATCATCCACATAAATGACCATGAAATTACACAACTACTTTCGCTCGTCTGCCTCGTTTCGGGTGCGTATTGCACTGGCGCTCAAAGGCCTGAGCTACGAATATATTCCAGTGCATCTTGCCAGGGGCGATCACAAATTGCCTGCATACGCCGCACTGTCTGCGGATGCGCTGGTGCCGCTGCTGGAGATTGACGGCGTCAAGTTGTCGCAGTCCATGGCCATCATCGAATACCTCGACGACAAACACCCTGAGCCCGCACTGCTGCCAAAGGACGCGCTGGGGCGCGCCAGGGTGCGGGCTTTGGCGCAGTCGATTGCTTGCGAGATCCATCCGGTGAATAATCTGCGCATTTTGAAATACTTAACCAAGGTATTGAAGGTGGACGAAGCGGCTAAAAACACCTGGTATGTGCACTGGTGCCGCGAAGGCCTGGAGGCGTATGAAAGGCAACTGGCTCAACTGCCCTCCTCCAGGTTTTGCTATGGCGACTCGCCTACGATGGCGGACTGCTGTCTGGTGCCGCAAATATTCAATGCACGGCGTTTTAACGTGCCGTTTGAAGGCTTGCCGCGCACCATGGCCGCGTTTGATGCCTGCATGGCCCTGCCAGCATTTCAACAAGCGCAGCCGTCGGCTTGCCCTGACTTTGAACCTTGATTGGTTGACCCCTGACTGGCCTGCACCATCTAACGTGCGGGCTGTCTTCACCACGCGCAGCGGCGGTGTGTCAGCAGTACCGTGGGACAGCATGAACCTGGGTGACCATGTCGGCGACTCGCCAGATAGCGTTGAGGCAAACCGCGCCGCCTTACAACAAGCCACGCAAACACGATCTGTATTTTTGAAGCAGGTGCATGGCGCAGAAGTGCTGACGCTCAACGCGGCAACGCCAGACGGCCTGGTAGCTGATGCTTGCATCACCACGCAGCAGCGCCTGGCCTGCACGATCATGGTGGCTGACTGTTTGCCTGTGTTGTTGACTGACAGCGAAGGACTGGTGGTGGCGGCAGCGCACGCGGGCTGGCGTGGCCTGGCCGGGAAGTCTGTTTCGCCTGATTCGACTCAAAAAGGCGTTTTGGAGACTGTTTTTAGTGCTTTTAAAGACTCTTTTAGTGCTATAGACCAATCAATACGGGCTCCAGCAGCTCCTGAAATCATAGCGTGGCTGGGACCATGCATTGGCCCGAAAGCGTTTCAAGTGGGCGCTGATGTGAAAGCAGCTTTTGAAGCAACCCAGGCTGATGCCGCACGGTTTTTTGTCGCCAATGGTGGTGGTAAATATTGGGCAGACTTGAGCGGACTGGCACGTCGGCGGCTGCGCGCACTTGGTGTTACCCAGGTTTATGGCAATGACGGCAGCGACGCCTGGTGCACGGTTGCCAACCCGGCAATATACTTTTCACACCGCCGTGATGGGGGGGTGGCAGGCAATGGTTTTGCAACGACAGGTCGAATGGCTGCTTGTATCTGGCGGCAATAACTTGCCTGGCCTTTATCCTGTAATGGGGGTAAACATGGTGCGGATGGTATTGGTAAAGTGCGGGCGCATGCGGCTGCTCCAGTTTGTGTCGCGAACGGCTAGCCACGGCGGCGAGCCGAGCGTTTCCTGGTCGACCAAGTCATAGCACGCCAGCGACAGGGGGCCGTGGTCGTGGTTTAAAAAGCGAGCCGCATGCACGCAGCCCGGCACTTGCGCCAGGCCGGGCATATGCTCTGTGTCATACCACTGCGCCAACTCGGGCATGTGGCCTGCGGCGGGGTCCATCTCAACCACGTAGTGAAACGCTGGCATCTCGTCTGCAGAGGCGCAAGGCGGCGCAAAAACTTTTTCCAGCCTCGAGACGCGCACATTTTCCAAATATGCCTCTTGTGTTTGCAGCGCGGCCTCTAGCTTGTGTAGCCACGCTTGCTCGATAACTGTGCGGTGCTCAAAATGAAGGTAAATGTAAAGCACTTTTTGATCAAGTGACAGCGCCGGTTGAAGTCGTACCGGCATGGGCGAGACGGCGATTCGCAGGTGTTCAAGCAGTGCGGGCAGCGAGCTTGAATCGCCATCAGCCAGCGTGGCTTGAAACAACAAGGCGTCCGTTACCAGGGCTGCTGAGGCAAGCGTTCGCATTTCAGTGGCCAATCTTGAAAGCTGTTAAAAAGCGCGACACCATGTTGTAGGCCGCAATGGTGGCGACCAGGTCGGTCATTTGCGGGTCGGTGAAATGCGACCTGGCCGCGTTAAAAACGTTATCAGGCACATCGATGTCGCGCGTCATGGTGTCGGTCAGCAGCAGCACGTCGCGCTCTTGCTGCGTGTAAACATCGACAGGCGCTGCGTCCAGCTTACGTAACCCGTCGATTTTGCTTTGCGGCATGCCTGCTTTAAGGGCGTGAGGCACGTGCGCGTCAAATTCATAGGGCGCACGGTTCAGCACGGCTACGCGCAAGATAACCATCTCGCGCAAATCGGCGGCCAAGCTGCTGCGGTTGCGCACGGCGGTCAGCAGTTGCTCCCAGCCCTGGGCTAGCGGGGGGCTATTGAGCAGCACCTGGTAAAGCAGTGAGACACGCCCGCGCTCGGCGGTAATGACTGCTTCAATCGCCGCCAGTTCTGGTTTGGTGCCGGGTGTGATGGGCTGGATTCTCATGGCGTACTTTGTGGGTGTGTCGCGTTATTCGGGTTTAATTTTTTTGTCGCGAATAACCTTGCCCCATTTGGCGGTGTCGTTTTTCATCAGCGCGGCCAGCTCTGCGGGGCTGGATGATGCGGGTTCTGCGCCCGATGCCAGTAGCTTGCTGCGCACCGCTTCATTGGCCAGTGTGCGTTTAACGGCCTGGTTGAGTTTGTCGATTTCGGCTGGCGGCGTGGCCCTGGCTGTGAACAGCGCATACCAGTTGTCAGAGTCCACACCCGGCATACCCATTTCTGCAAAGGTTTTGACCTCGGGCAGCAACGGGTGGCGCTTGTTGGCGGCTATGCCAATGGGCTTGAGCTTGCCCGCCTTGACAAAGCCGACCAGGCCCGGAATGTCGCCAAAAAAACCATCCACATGCCCGGCAATCACGTCGGTAATTGCTGGGGCTGCACCCTTGTACGGCACGTGTACCAGGTTGGCTTTGCTCACATCGGCCAGCAACTCCATGGCGAGGTGCGGCACGCTACCGGTGCCTGACGATGCCATCGTTGCGCCCTCTTTTTTCAGCTTCGCATTGGCGATAAATTCAGCACCGGTGTTGGCCGGATTAGCTGAGCCAACCACCAGCAGTTCGACGTTGTTGACGACCAGCGATATCGGGGCCAGGTCGCGCACCGGGTCATAAGGCAGTTTTTCATAAAGCGGCGGGTTAATCGCCACAGCGCCCACGCTGGTCAGCCAAAGCGTGCTGCCGTCCGCCGTAGCGCGGGCTACGTACTCAGCGGCAATCGCCCCATTCGCCCCGGCCTTGTTTTCAACAATGACTTGTGCGCCAAGCTCTTTGCCAAGCTGCTCGCCAATGGTGCGGGCGACAAAATCAACCGGGCCACCGGGTGGAAAGGCCACCACCAGGCGAATGGTTTTACCTTGCGCGAACGCGCTTTGGGTCAGGCCGACCAAGCCCACGGTGGCTCCTCCCAGCAAGGTAAGCGCATGACGTCGGGTGCTGCTCTCGTTTTTCATGTTGTCTCCTGTCGGTTTATTCATTTAGTCGCAGCGTGCAGACATGCCGCCATCGACGATCAGTTCAGTGCCGGTGATAAAGCGTGCTTCATCCGAGGCCAAAAACAGCGCTGCATTGGCCGTGTCGCGGCCGTCACCCATAAAGGGCAGTGGAATGCGCGATTGGCGCTGCGCCAGCAGGGCCGTTACGTCGCCGCCAGTGCGTTGCTTGGCCAGGCGCACGTCGACCATCGGCGTGTATAGCTGGCCCGGCACGACAGTGTTGATGCGTATGCCTGTCTTGGCGTACTGCACGGCTGTGACGCGTGAGAACTGAATCACCCCGGCCTTGGTGGACGCATAGGCCACTTGCGCAGAGCCGGTCCAGCGTATGCCTGATGTGGAGGCAATATTGACAATTGCGCCCGAGCCGCGCGCCTGCATCAGGGGAAGCACATGCTTGCAGGTCAAAAATACGCTTTTCAGGTTGTGGTCAATCTGCGCGTCCCAGACTTCTTCGCTCATTTCAACCGGGCCACCCGCCGCAGAGCCACCGACGTTGTTGACGAGTATGTCGATACGGCCAAAGTGCTCAACGCAGGCGGCGACTGCGGCGGCGATAGAGCCAGAGCTGGTCACGTCACAGGTAGTAGTTGCGATCTCGCCTCCCGCTTCCCTAACCAGCCGAACGGTCTCACTCATGCGGTCTGCGTCGCGGTCAACTGCAAACACCCTGGCACCTTCTTGCGCAAAGCGCACAGCAATCGCACGGCCATTGCCCCAGCCCGGCCCTACGGAGCCTGCCCCGGTAACGAAGGCCACTTTGCCATCCAGCCGTCCGCTCATGCTGTGAAGCCGTAAAAACGCTGCGGGTTGGTCACCACCAGACGCTCGAGCAAATCGGGTGTCGGTGCGATGCTGCCCAGCACATCAACCAGTGCGCCGTCGTCCGGTACATGATTATGGTTAGGATGCGGCCAGTCGGTACCCCAAAAACATCGATCAGGAAATGTCTGTACCAGTTGCCTCGCCAGCGCCGCGCCTTGCGCGTAAGGCGCGCTGGAGATTCGGTCTACGCCGCTGACTTTGACGTAAAAACGCGGGTCTTGCATCAAGCCGCAAAGCGCTTGAAAGTCCGCGTGTTCTGCGCCTAGCGCGGCGTCGACCCGACCCATGTGGTCAATCACCACTGGCACGGCTGATCTTTTTAAAAACGGTACGAGGTCATGAATCAGGCGGCTTTCAAAATGCACTTGCAAGTGCATGTCCAACGGGGCCAGCCGAGGCGTCAACGCCACCACTTGGCTTGGCGTTGCTCCACTGCCCAAGTGCTTCATGAAGTTAAACCTAACGCCGCGAAAGCCCGCAGCTTTCAAGCGCAGCAGCTCTGCATCGGCCACGTCATGCGGCGCAAGGGCCACGCCCAGGTAATGCCCATCGCCTGCGGCAATAGCGTCTTCAACAACGCTGTTGTCAAAGCCGTGGATCATTGATTGCACAATGACGCAGCGCGAAATGCCCAGGTGCCGATGTAGCGCAAATAGCGTTTCTTTGGGCGCATCAACTGGGGTGAAGTTGCGGTTTGCTGCAAACGCAAAAGTGGCGGCTGGCCCAAACACGTGTACGTGCGCATCGCATGCGTCCGCAGGCAGACGCAGGGCGGGGCGTGATGGGTTAGGGTTGAAAGTGAGAACGGGTGCCGCGATGTGAGTCGTCATGATGTGGAGCGATTCGTTGTATTGGAGAAGTGGCGGCGCTCAGTCTACATCGTAAGCATGCTATCTTTGTTTTGGGTTATCGCCTGGTAGGGTGGTCGCTGGCACCGCGGGTGGCGCGTCAGTTTCGGCTTGATGTTGTGCCAACGCCTCAGCCTCACGCTGCTTGATGGTTTTGCGTCTGGCCGGCGTGCGCATCAGGTAAATCACCAATGCCACAGGCGCTACGCCGTACAGCAAAAAAGTGACGATTGCACCCAACACCGTGCCCGTACTGTTGGTGGCCTCTGCCACGCTCATCATCAGCACTACATAAATCCAGGCAATAACAACAAGGTACATAGGAGTTTTGGCGAATGAGCGCTTTAGAATGAAGGTGATTTGGTTAGAAGCAAGAATACTCGGGAGTCATGCATGAATTCTGACGCAAACTGGGCTGGCGTAGCCCAACAAATGCAAGAGACCTTCACTGCGGGTTTGCAGCAGGCCATGGGCGGTTTTGGCGGTGGCAGTCCTTTTGCTGGTGCAGGTTCCCCATCTGGCGGCCTGCCAGCCATCAACTTTGATGCTGCCCAGCTGCAGCAAATTCAGCAGCGTTACCTGGCAGATGCTGCTGAGTTGTGGAATCAGGGTATGCAGGCCGGGGCGGCCATACCCGAGGCGCTTTCAGCTGCGTCTGACAGGCGGTTTTCAAATCAGGCCTGGGCTGACAGCCCGGTCGCCAAATTTTCTGCCGCCAACTATTTACTCAATGCCCGCACCCTGATGAGCATGGCTGAGGCTGTTGAAGGCGATGAAAAAACCAGAGCCCGTGTGCGCTTTGCGGTCGAGCAGGCCGTTGCGGCATCAGCGCCCAGCAACTTCATGGCGATGAACGCCGAAGCCCTCCATAAAGCGATTGCCACGCAGGGCCAAAGCATAGGCAAAGGCATTCAGAACATGCTGCATGACATGAAGCAGGGCCATGTGTCGATGACCGACGAGAGCCTGTTTGAAGTCGGTAAAAACGTTGCCACCACTGAGGGTGCCGTGGTGTTTGAAAACGAATTTTTCCAGCTGCTTGAATACAAGCCGCTCACCGCCAAGGTCTACGAGAAGCCCTTTTTGCTGGTACCGCCCTGCATCAACAAGTTTTATATCCTTGATTTGCAGCCCGAAAACTCGCTGATTCGTTATGCAGTGAGCGAGGGGCACCGCACCTTTGTGGTCAGCTGGCGTAACCCTGACGAGTCTATGGCCACAAAGAAGTGGGACGACTATATCGAGCTTGCCGCCATCAAGGCGATTGCAGTCGTTCAAGCCATCAGCGGTGCTAAAACCATCAACACGTTGGGGTTCTGTGTGGGCGGCACAATTTTGGCCACCGCGCTGTCGGTGCTTGCGGCCAGAGGCGAAAAGCCCGCTGCCAGCGTGACGCTGCTGACCTCATTGCTCGACTTCACCGACACCGGCATTCTCGACATCTTTATCGACGAAACATCGGTCAAATACCGTGAGCAGGAAATGGGGCAGGGCGGCTTGCTCAAGGGCCAGGACCTGGCATCAACCTTCAGCTTCTTGCGCCCGAACGATCTGGTGTGGAATTATGTCGTTGGTAATTACCTGAAGGGCGAAACCCCACCGCCTTTCGACCTGCTCTACTGGAACAGCGATTCAACCAACTTGCCCGGCCCGTTTTACGCCTGGTATTTGCGCAATACCTACTTTGAAAACAACCTCGTCAAGCCCGGAAAAATGACGGTGTGTGGGCAAAAAATTGACCTGAAAAAAATCGATATTCCCGCATACATCTATGGCTCGCGTGAAGACCACATCGTGCCGATTGGCGGCGCGTACGCCTCTACCCAGGTGCTGCCGGGCAAAAAACGTTTTGTGATGGGCGCGTCGGGCCACATCGCGGGTGTCATCAACCCACCAGTGAAGAAAAAACGCAGCTACTGGACAAACGACAAATTGCCCGCCAACAAATTCCCTGTAGCGCAGGCCGACTGGCTCAAAACTGCAACCGAGCACCCCGGTAGCTGGTGGACGGACTGGTCCGGCTGGCTCAAGGGTCATGCGGGCAAACAGATCGCCGCGCCAAAGGCCTATGGTAGCCGCACGCATAAGCCACTAGAGGCCGCACCTGGCCGCTACGTCAAGGCCAAGGCCTGATGGGCACTTCTATAAATTCATTTTTCGGGCGAATTGCTGCGTTGCGCGGTGCTCGGAGGGTTATTGGGGTCAGACGCCAATTTCATGACGATGCAAAGCATCGCACCCGAAGGGCGTGCCAAGGGCACGATGAATTTGGACTCTGACCCCAAAAACCCTCCTCCGTGCACCTTGCACTTCATCCCGAAAATCTGAATTTCTAAAAGCGCCCTACATTTGATTTCACGTTCACCGCAAAATTTTAAAGAAGGAAAAGCATCATGGAAGACATCGTTATCGTTTCAGCTGGTCGTACGGCAGTCGGCAAGTTTGGTGGCTCACTGGCTAAAACTCCGGCTACTGACTTGGGCGCTGCGGTTATCAAGGCCGTGCTGGAGCGTTCAGGCTTATCGAGTGATCTGATTGGTGAGGTCATCATGGGCCAGGTTCTGACGGCTGGCGTAGGCCAGAACCCGGCGCGCCAAACAGTGCTCAAGGCTGGTTTTCCGCAAGGTATTCCGGGCCTGACGATCAACGCCGTTTGCGGCTCCGGCCTGAAAGCCGTGATGCTGGCCGCGCAGTCGGTGGCCACCGGCGACAGCGAGATCGTGATTGCAGGCGGGCAGGAAAGCATGAGCATGTCGCCCCACGTATTGAACGGCTCGCGTGACGGCCAGCGCATGGGCGATTGGAAAATGGTCGACTCCATGATTGTTGACGGCTTGTGGGACGTGTACAACCAGTACCACATGGGTATCACAGCTGAAAACGTTGCCAAAAAATATTCAATCAGCCGCGAGGCACAGGACGCACTGGCACTCGCAAGTCAAACCAAGGCGGCTGCAGCGCAAGATGCAGGCAAGTTCAAGGACGAAATCGTGCCGTTTTCCATCGCCCAGAAAAAGGGTGACCCGATTGTGTTTGCGGCTGACGAGTTCATCAACCGTAAAACCAGTGTGGATGTTCTGGCAGGCTTGCGCCCGGCGTTTGACAAGGCTGGCAGCGTAACCGCCGGTAATGCATCGGGCTTGAACGACGGCGCCGCCGCCGTGATGGTCATGACGGCCAAAAAAGCTGCCGCACTGGGCCTGAAGCCTTTGGGCCGCATTGCCAGCTACGCTACCACTGGTCTCGACCCGGCCTATATGGGCATGGGTCCGGTACCGGCATCCACCAAGGCCTTGGCGCGCGCTGGCTGGAAGGCAAAAGACCTTGACCTGCTGGAAATCAACGAAGCCTTTGCCGCCCAGGCCTGCGCCGTCAATCAGGAAATGGGCTGGGACACCAGCAAAGTCAACGTCAATGGTGGTGCGATTGCGATTGGTCACCCGATTGGTGCGTCTGGTTGCCGCATTCTGGTCACGCTGCTGCACGAAATGGCGCGCCGCGATGCCAAAAAAGGCATTGCAAGCCTGTGTATTGGTGGCGGCATGGGGGTTGCCCTAACTATCGAACGTTAAATTTTTGAGTTAAAAACAAGGCTGTAGCGCAATAAAACCGGGCGCGACCCGCTACTAAATAAATAGCAGTTAAGTAAAAATATTCTGGAGAACAATATGTCAAAAAAAGTAGCGTACGTCACTGGTGGAATGGGCGGTATCGGAACCGCAATTTGCCAACGTTTGGCCAAAGATGGCTTCACGGTTGTAGCGGGCTGCGGCCCTACACGTGACTTCACCAAGTGGCTTGACGAGCAAAAAGCCCTCGGCCACACCTTCTATGCATCGGTCGGCAATGTAGGCGACTGGGACTCAACGGTTGAGGCTTTCTCCAAGGTCAAGGTAGAGCATGGCCCAGTCAGCGTGCTGGTCAACAACGCCGGTATTACACGTGACGGGCAGTTCCGCAAGATGAGCAAGGCCGACTGGGATGCCGTTATTTCAACCAACCTCAACAGCATGTTCAATGTGACCAAGCAGGTCATTGAAGACATGGTGACAGCAAATTTTGGCCGCATCATCAACATCTCGTCAGTCAACGGGCAAAAGGGCCAGTTTGGCCAGGTCAACTATTCCACTGCCAAGGCGGGCCTGCACGGCTTTACCATGGCATTGGCGCAGGAAGTTGCAGCCAAAGGTGTGACGGTCAACACCGTCAGCCCCGGCTACATCGGTACTGATATGGTCAAGGCCATCCGGCCCGATGTGCTGGAGAAAATCGTCGCTGGCGTGCCTGCCAAACGACTCGGCCAGCCCGAAGAAATTGCCTCCATCATTTCATGGATTGCATCGGACGAAGGTGGTTATGCCACCGGCGCTGACTTCTCGCTCAATGGGGGCCTGCACATGGGTTGATGCCTCCTGTTGCGGCAATAAAAAACCCGCTCAAGGCGGGTTTTTTATTTGGTTTGCGGCAGTTGCATAAAGCTGGAGTAATTTGCTTTGGCACCCAACTGGTCGGCGCTGCCCAATTGCTGCTGGTAGTTCAGCAGCAAAAAGATGTCATGCTCGGGCAAATAGGCGTAGTCTGACCGCCGCTCTTTCGTCTGGTTGGTCGCAATTGAACGGCAGGTAACCTTGGGATAGCTACCTTTAAAAGCCGCGCCAATGTCGCTGCCCTGCAAGTCGCCGACGCGCTCACAATGCAAGGTGCGTTTGTACGGTGTCATGCTGCGCAGTAGGCCTTGACCGTCCGTATCAGACAATCTGTCGGCCACCACATCCAGACTCCAGAGGGCATTGCTGGAAAAGTTGGCTGGCATCTTGCCTTGCACCGTACTCTGCATGTTTGTTGTGGTGTCGTTGTACCAGCCTAATCGGCCCATGAAGTCGTGCCTGGCGGGGGCTACTTCCCGGTTACGGATATGCAGCGTGAACAAATTGCGAAACAAAATAAAGCGTTCCTGGTAGACCACATGCTGGGTTTTAATGTCGACCCAATCGTCATTTCGCCTGAAAAGGCCGCCGCCCAAGGGCGTCAAGGTAGCCCGAATCTCCACATCCAGCGGACCTTCATTCGATGAGTAAGTCCGGCGCGTGGTGTACTTAAAAGACTGGTTGACGCTACTACCCAGCGACTTGTCGAGCGTGGCGGCGTTGGCTTGCACCTGCTCGGGCAGGTCTGCGAGGTCCAGTTCCTGATGCGGCTGCAAATAGGCATACCCGAGCAAAACCAAAACCACCACTGTGATAGGTGCCCACCAATAACTCAAAAGCTTTTGCCGCCTGGCAGAAGCGGCTGAGATAGCTGAGACGGCTGGTATGGTCATCAGCTCATTGTAGGGATGAACTGACCGGAACGCAGTACGCCGAACGGCCCGCCGTATCTTGGGGGCTGCCAGCTAGCTACAGATGATGCTCAAAATGCCGATGACCAACGACTTTCAGCTACGAGACCTGGTCGAACACGTGTTCCATCCAAACAGTGCATACGGCGGGCACCAGCCCAGCGCCGCTGTAGCCAGCGGTATCAGGCCAAGGTAGCCCCACCAGCCCACGGTTCCTGTGGCGGCAAGGGCTATCAGGGTAATGCCGATAACAGCCCGGAGCATGCGATCAATGCTGCCTACGTTTTTTGTCATGAAAGTCTCCTGGATGTTGGATCAACTGGATGCTGATTAGGCGCTTTGCAGGCCATAATTTCAATGACGCAGATCAAACGCATGCGATTTCCCTCGCCGCGCCAGCAATTCCAGGACGGCGGTGGTCATGCTGCGACAGCGTAGCCTTCTTCAGAAATAGCCTTGCTCAAAACATCACGCGGTTGTGTTGACTGCACTTGCACTTTATTGGCGGCGCGGTCTATTTCCACTTCAGCTAGCGGGTCGAGTTGCCTGATGGCGCGGATTACGGCTTTTTCGCAATGGCCGCAAGTCATACCGGTAACGGTAAAAGTCTGGTTCATCCAAGGCACTCCTGTCAGTGAATCGGTCAATGCAAAGCATATCTTGAACCGTGTCAGTATGGGAACATCTATAGATTTTCTTGCAGCAGTGTTTTCGATAGGGTTGATCTGCATCAACACTTGACTGTGCCAGTTTGCGAAAGATTAAGCTCATGAACATGAATACCGTTTCTGCACCCCTTCCGACCGCTGCTTTCCTGGATATTGGTATAGGCGGCATGACTTGTGCGTCCTGTGTATCACGGGTTGAAAAAGCTTTGAGTAAAGTGCCCGGCGTGGAGACGGCTACCGTCAACCTGGCCACAGAGTCAGCGCGGATCGCGTATGCGCCCGGCGAACAGATGGAGGCGCGGCTACGCCGTGCGGTGCGTGATGCAGGTTATGAGCCACGTGCCCCGGATGCTGCAATTGATGCTCCAGATGCATCGGTATGGGCCGGGTTTATGCCCGTCGGTATTGGCCTGGCGCTGTCGGTGCCGCTGGTGCTGCCCATGGTTGGTGATCTGCTTGGCAAGCATTGGATGCTGCCACCGTTGTGGCAGTTTTTGCTGGCTACGCCGATACAGTTTATTTTGGGTGCGCGCTTTTATAAAGCGGGCTGGGGCGCCCTGAAGGCGCTGACCGGCAACATGGACCTGCTGGTGGCACTCGGCACAACGGCTGGCTGGGCCTTGTCGATGTGGCTCTGGCTTACCGCAGAGCCTGGCACCATGGTGCATCTGTATTTTGAGGCGTCGGCGGTCGTCATCACGCTGGTACATCTGGGTAAATGGCTGGAAGCTCGGGCCAAACGCCAGACGACGTCTGCCATTCGCGCGCTGCACGCGCTGCGGCCTGATGTAGCCCATTTGATCGGTCTGGACGGCGAAGTGGATGTGCCGGTGGCCGAGGTACTGGTCAGCGACCGCATCGTGGTCAAACCCGGTGAGCGCTTTCCCGTAGACGGTACGCTGCTAGAAGGCCATACCCAGGTGGATGAATCCATGTTGACGGGTGAGCCGTTACCCGTGAGCAGGGAGGCGGGCGGCATGCTGACGGGTGGCTCTATCAATGGTGACGGGCGCGTGGTGATGCAGGTCACTGCTGTCGGTAGCGCCACGGTGCTCTCAAACATCATTCGCCTTGTCGAAGACGCGCAGGCTGCCAAGGCCCCGATTCAGCGCCTGGTGGATCAGGTCAGCAGCGTTTTTGTACCGGTGGTGCTGGTGCTGGCAATCGCCACCTTGCTGGGCTGGTGGCTCAGCGGCCACGCGTTCGAGATGGCCGTGATTCATGCGGTTGCCGTGCTGGTGATTGCCTGCCCCTGCGCGCTCGGGCTGGCGACGCCAGCGGCCATCATGGCCGGCACTGGTGTGGCAGCCAAGAACGGCATTCTTATCAAGGACGCCCAAGCGCTGGAACTGGCGCACAAGGTGGATGTGGTGGCCTTCGACAAGACCGGAACACTGACGGTGGGCAGGCCCGAATTGACCGCGTTGATCGCAACGCCGGGGATGGATGAGGATGAGGTCTTGAAAATCGCTGCAAGCCTGCAGAGCGGCAGCGAACACCCGCTGGCCCGCGCCGTGGTCAACAGTGCTAAGGCCAAAGGCTTGGCGTTTGATGCGCCCGGCAACGTCCGCGCCGTGCCTGGCCAGGGCACGGAAGGTGAAGTGGGCGTGCGCAGCTTTTTGATTGGCAGCCTGCGCTGGATGGATGCGCTCAAGGTAGATATGCGCTCGGTTGCAAGTCAGGCAGCAGACTGGCAGGCGAAAGGAGCCACGGTGTCGGCCATGGCCGAGCGCACTAAGACCGGAGGATTGACTCTGCGCGCTTTGATGGCGTTTGGCGACGAACCCAAACCTGGTGCCAAAGAGGCGCTCGCTGCATTGCGCGCGAGTGGCATCCGAGTGGTGATGATTTCTGGCGACAACCTTGGCGCAGCCGAAGCCATGGCGCGCCGCCTGGGTCTGCGGCCGGAAGAAGGGGAAGTCATGGCCGAGGTGCTGCCCGGCGACAAGGCCGCCAGAGTGATGGCGCTCAAGGAGGGCGGTCACACTGTCGCGATGGTCGGCGATGGCGTGAATGACGCACCGGCGCTGGCGGCAGCAGATGTCGGCATGGCCATGGGCAATGGCACCGACGTTGCCATGCACGCAGCAGGCATCACACTCATGCGTGGTGACCCATTGCTGGTGGCAGCGGCTTTGAAAATATCCAGCCGTACGGTCGCCAAGATACGTCAAAACCTGTTTTGGGCATTTGCCTACAACGCTGCAGGCATCCCGCTCGCCGCACTGGGTTTTTTGAGCCCCGTAATTGCAGGCGCCGCCATGGCCATGAGTTCGGTCAGCGTGATGACCAATGCGTTGCTGCTCAAGCGCTGGAAACCTGGCAAGCCCTGATAAAAATACCGTTTCACTACAGATGACCAAGGCTCTTTTTTTTGTGTAGCAGGCTACGCCGAGATTACGATAGCAGCATGAACACCTCAAGCAAAGGGTCAAGCAGTACTTTCAAAACATTGGCCAATGGCGCTGACCTGCGCAGCGATGCCAGCGTGATTGGCCTGGTAGGCGGCGCGCACCTCATCAGCCATTTCAGCCAGTTATTGCTGGCACCACTGTTTCCGTGGCTCAAAACGGAATTCAACGTCAGCTATGCGGAGCTGGGTTTTTTGATGACGATTTTCTTCGTCGTTTCATGTGCTGTGCAGGCCTTGTCGGGTTTTGTGGTGGATCGTTTTAGCCCACGGCCGATTTTGTTTGCTGGTTTGACGCTGATTGGCTTCGCTGCTTTTGGCTATGCATTAAGCACCAGCTACTGGATGCTGGCTGCCTCTGCCGTGATTGGCGGTGTCGGTAACGGCGTGTTTCACCCGGTTGACTACACGCTGCTGAACCGCAAAGTCAGTGCCCCGCGCCTGGGCCATGCCTACAGCGTGCATGGCATCACTGGCAGCTTGGGCTGGGCGCTGGCACCCGCCATGTTGGTACCGCTGACGCTAGCCTATTCGTGGCGCGTCGCACTGGCATCTGCCGGTATGCTGGTTTTTGTGGTGCTGGCGGTGATGCTGCTAAACCATGACAAGCTGACACTGACTGTCGCAGCGCCTGTCAAAAACGCATCCGCTTCGAATAGCGGGGCTGACAGCAGCCTAGGTTTTTTGAAAATCCCAGCAGTCTGGATGTGCTTTGCATTTTTCTTCTGGTATGCCATCGTCCTGGGCGTGGTGCAGGCTTTTGCCCCTGAGGCTGCGCGTCAACTGCACGATGTGCCTTTGAGGCTGGTAGCCGTATGTCTGACGATTTACATGCTCAGCAGCGCTGGGGGTATGGTGCTGGGCGGTTTTCTGGCTTCTGACCCGGCGCGCTGCGAACGTATTGTGGGCGTGGGCTTTGGGCTGGCCGCCGTGGTTGCGCTGGTACTGGCGCTGGGTACCTTTCCCGCCTGGCTGGTACCGGTTCTGTTTGGTTTGATGGGGTTTGCTTCGGGCATTGCCGGGCCATCGCGTGACTTGCTGGTCAAGCGCTCCACGCCCGACAATGCGTCGGGCCGGGTTTACGGCGTGGTGTATGCAGGCCTGGACATCGGGCAGGCGATTTCGCCGCTGATTTTCGGGGTGATGATGGATCACGGGCAGTACCGCGGTGTACTGATTGGTCTGGCGCTGATGCAGGGTGTGCTGATTGCGAGCGCGTTCAATGTGCGGCGGGTACGCCGGACGGTACTGGTTAGCACCTGATTTTTCCTGTGCCCAGTATGAAGTTGCCAATCTATACTCGCATGCATGAACATCAACAAGCGTTACGCGCATCTAAAAAATATGGCTTCACGTATCGTGGCTTTGTCAGCCGCGCGAGCCTTTTTTTTCACAGTCGCCATGGCTGGCACGTCGCTCGCACATGCACAGCCTGAACCTTTGACCGACAGGCTGGTGGGTGACGTAGGCGGTGCCGTTTATGCCACGCAAACGGTTATTCGCAGCAAGACAAACGACACTACTGTGCTGCCGTATCTGTTTGCAGATTACGGACGTTTTTTTGGCCGCATTGATACCTTTGGCGTGAAGACTTTGCCCATAGGCTACGGTTACCTTGAACTGGTTGGCAGGGTCAGCACCGATGGGTGGCGCGCCAACACCGCCGCTTTAGTCGGCTTGACTGACCGCAATACACCGGTTCCTCTGGGGATAGGTACTTTCCAGCAAACGCCGTATGGTGCATTTATCGTGAACGCGTTTGTCGACGCCAACAAATCGCGCGGCTCGCTGTTTGAAGCCAGCTATTTGGCTGAGTTCAAACTGGGTCGTGCATCAATCTTTCCGCAAGTGGGTTTCGAGCATCGCAGCGCCAAATACAGCAATTATTTATATGGCGTGACCACGGCTGAGTCCATTGCCAGTGGCTATGCGGCTTATAACGCGGGGGCTTCTACAACGCCGATCCTGGGCTTGGGTGTGGATTTGCCTCTTGGCGAGTCGCAATGGTTTATCAATCTGGAACTGCGCCGCAAGTGGCTCTCGGCGTCGGTTTACAACAGTCCGCTCGTGGCAAGAAAAACGCAGGACTTTGGTTTGGTGGCGCTGTCTTACCGGTTTAAATAAAAGATAGCGCTATTTCCTGACGGACAATTTTCGCGAGCTGCGGTTAAATTACTTTTACAAACCAAAAGGAAACTGCCATGACTCTGCCAGACAACCCTAAAGACGGTGATTTTGCCCACTGGATTGATGAAAAGGCCGAGGCACTGAAATTTGAGTTGGGCGAAAAATTCCCCGTGCCGCCAACCGAGCTTCACTCGCCGTCAGTTCATGTCGAGACTGCGCAGCAAAGGCTTGAAGAAGTACTGCTTGAGCATGAAGCGCCCACCGAGGCGTTTCTCGAAGAACTGCACGCCCTCGAAGAAGCCCCGCAGTTAAGCGATGAAGAGCTAACCCGGCAGGCACTTGAAGCGGGCGGTGCGGACGGTGATAGCAACACGCCAGAATAGTTAACGGGGGCCGGTCTCTGAAAGGCTCCGGATGATCGGGGTATAGGTACGTATGGGGCTACATAATTGCCGCATGACACCACAACTTGCCGGCCACCTCCTCGTTGACTGCCTCATTGCCCAGGGCGTTACCCATGCGTTTGGCGTCCCAGGTGAAAGTTATCTGGCGGTGCTCGATGGCCTGTACGCCAGGGCTGACTCGATTCAATTCATCACCTGCAGGCAGGAGGGTGGTGCTGCCTACATGGCCGAGGCGCACGGCAAGCTGACAAACCGCCCAGGCGTTTGCATGGTCACGCGCGGGCCGGGCGCGACCAACGCTTCTATCGGCGTGCACACTGCCTTTCAGGATTCAACACCCATGGTGCTGCTGGTTGGCGATGTGGCGAGTGACTGCCGTGATCGCGAGGCATTTCAGGAGGTTGACTACTTCAGCTTTTTTGGCCCGTCTACACGCGGCTTTGCCAAACGCGTTGAGCGCATCGACGACGCCGACCGCATCCCTGAATACGTGGCGCGCGCTTTTGCTACAGCCATGAACGGCAGGCCCGGCCCGGTCGTGCTGGTGCTGCCTGAAGACATGCTGACCCGTATGACTTCTGCCCAGCCCTTGCCGCGTGTGGAGGCGGTACAGGCCTGGAGCGACCCTGGTGCGCTTCGCACCCTGCGCGAAATGCTGCTCGCGTCAAAGCAGCCATTCGTCATAGCGGGTGGCGGCGGCTGGACACCGCAGTCAGCCCAGGCCCTGCAACGTTTTGCCGAAAACTGGAAGCTGCCGGTCGGCAATGCCTTCCGCTTTCAGGACACCTTTGACAACCATCACGCACTCTATGCTGGCGATGTCGGTATTGGTCTGAACCCAAAGCTGGCGGCGCGCATCAAGGCCAGCGACCTCATCATCGCCATCGGTCCACGGCTAGGTGAAATGACGACTAACAACTACACGCTGCTGGACGCACCAAGATCCAAACAGAAGCTGGTGCATATCCATTCCAGCGCCGAAGAGCTGAACCGCGTGTATCAGGCTGACCTTGCTATCAACGCCACCATGAATGCTGCAGCGCGGTCGCTCGAAGTGCTGACGGCACCCGTTAGTCTGCCGTGGGAAGACTGGACCGAGTCAGCCAACGCCGACTACCTGGAAAATCTCAAGCCCACGGCCTCTGCCAACCTGCCAGGCGACATTGACATGCCCGCCATCGTTGGTCTGCTGCAAAAGCATTTACCGATTGATGCAGTGCTGACCAATGGCGCCGGTAACTTCGCCAGTTGGGTGCATCGCTTCTTCAAACACCACGGCCTGGTCAAGGGTTTGAAGACGCAGCTGGCTCCTACTGTCGGAGCCATGGGTTATGGTGTTCCTGCGGGCATTGCCGCGGCCATCACGACCAAGCGGGTTGCCTTCACGATTGCCGGTGATGGTGATTTTCTGATGAACGGGCAGGAGCTTGCCACGGCCGCGCAGCATGGCGCAAAGACCATCATCGTGCTGCTCAACAACGGTATGTACGGCACCATCCGCATGCACCAGGAGCGCGAATACCCGCAGCATGCCAGCGGCTCTCATTTGCAAAATCCTGATTTCGCGGCACTGGCACGAGCCTACGGCTATGCTGGCGTGCGCATCACCCGTACAGCAGAATTCGAAGGCGAGTTGCTGGCGGCGCTTGTCCGCAAAGAGGGCACGCTGATCGAGGTAGCGTTGAACCCGGAAGTCATCACCACCCGCGGTACGCTCTCCAGCATCACGCAAAACGCCATCGCAGCCCACGCAGATAAAAGTAAAGCGCTATAAAAATAGTAGCCCGTTATGCCCATATTTAAAGGGCTTGAGCCTTTATTAGCGGTCGACAATGGCCTTGAATCGAGTTTCGATGCCAAAAAATGCCGGAATCAGGTTAACCCTGATGGCTGCGGCAGCACGAGTGACCTGCCCCCCCAAAAACCTTGAGTGCTAACGTTTCAGCCTATTGATTTAAATTTTATAATTATTCATAATTACACAAAATTACCAATCAAACCTTGTTCTCAAACCACTCACACCATGCGTCTAGTCCCTAATTCACTGCATCACCAAGTCGCCGACACGCTGCGCGAACAGATCTTTGCGGGCGTGTTGGCACCTGGTAGTTTTCTCGATGAGGTAGCCCTTTGCGAGCGGCTTGAAATTTCGCGCACACCGCTCCGCGAGGCGCTCAAGGTGCTGACCTCCGAAGGCTTGCTACGCCATGAGCCGCGGCGCGGTTGCTTTGTCAACGAGGTGACGGAGCAAGACCTTGATGACATCTTTCCGGTGATCGCGCTGCTTGAGGGGCGCTGTGCTTTCGAGGCTGCGCGCAACGCCACTGATGCCGATCTTCTGGATCTTGGCGTGCTGCATGAGCAACTCGGTAGCCACGCAAAAGCCAAGCGCATCAATGATTACTACGCCGTCAATTTTGCGATTCACGAGGCGATTATCTTGCTGGCCAACAATCGGTGGCTGGCGCAAAGCATTACCGACCTGCGCAAGATATTGAAGCTCTCGCGCCTGCAGTCACTCGGCGCGCCGGGCCGGCTGGCACAAAGTCTGTCAGAGCACATGACGGTGTTTGCCGCACTTAAAAGCCGCGACAGCGAAGGTGCCGAGGCCGCCATGCGCACCCACCTGACGCGCCAGCGCGATGCGCTGCGCGAGCTGGCACGCAGCCAGCGCTCAATGTTGGGTAAAAGGTTCGCGTCATGAATGCGTCAGGCTGGCTCAATCGCGGCGCAGCCATTCTTGGCAAGGATAAAAGCGCTTCAAAAGCACCCGTAATACCCTTGCATGAAGTGCAGCCAGCTCCCAAAAAAGGGGCCACTCCAACGCAGGCCGACGCAATGGCTGCGGGTCGTTCCACAAGGGAACGCCTCAACGCTACGTTACGGCAGAAGGAAGAAGCCCTTTCGCCGCGCGTGCTGCGCCGCACGTTTGAAGAGCTCAAGGCCATTGTTGATCCGCAGGTCAGTGAAGTGGAGGGCGGTCGCCGCGCAAAGGGGGTTGCGCTCTGGTACGCCAGCGCCACGCCTGAGCAGCGGCGCGACATGTGGCTGCTGATGAGCGAGCAGTTTGTGGCTGATGCGCAAAAAACAAAGCTGGCGCAAGCGCAGTTTGCCGCAAGCGTGGGTACGCCTGATGAAGCGGTGGCAGAAGTACGTTATCGCCGGGCCACCGTGTCGCCGCGTCGTCGTTTGTTGCAGCGCTTCAGCGCCTTCCCCGAAGGCATCCGCTTTTTGGTTGATTTGCGCGCCGAGATGCTGCCGCAGCTCAAGACCGACAAACGCCTGGCTGCGCTTGATGTCGAGATGGAATACATGTTCTCGACCTGGTTTGATGTGGGTTTTCTCGACCTGCGCCGCATCAGTTGGGACTCGCCCGCGTCGCTGATTGAAAAGCTCATCAAATACGAGGCGGTGCATGACATAAAGGGCTGGTCAGACGTCAAAAACCGGCTTGATTCAGACCGTCGCTGTTATGGGTTTTTTCATCCACGTCTGCCGGACGACCCGTTGATTTTTGTTGAGGTCGCATTGATGGACGACATTGCAGACTGCATTACGCCGCTGCTCGATGAGTCTGCCGATGCGGCGGATCTGAACAAGGCCACCACGGCTATCTTTTATTCCATCAGCAATACTGAGCTTGGACTGCGGGGAGTGAGCTTTGGCGATTCGCTGATCAAGCGGGTGGTTGAAACGCTGAAGGATGAGTTTCCAAAACTCAGGGTGTTTGCCACGCTGTCGCCAATTCCGGGGTTTCGCAGCTGGCTGGGTAAAAATGCGGGTCCCATGCTTGAAAAGCTCGACGATAAAGCCCTCAGCGCGCTGGGCCGTGCGATTGGTTTCGAGCCGCCAACAGCGAGCCATTTTCTCAGCGCCGCAGACAACGCAATGGCCTTGGCTGACAAGTCTCCAGTGCGACTGATGCTGCTGCGCTGCGCCGCGCATTACCTTGGTCAGGCCATTGACGGCGACATTCCGGTTGACGCCGTTGCGCGCTTTCACCTGGGGAATGGCGCGCGGGTTGAAAGGCTTAACTGGGCAGGTGACCCTTCAGCCAAGGGACTGAAGCAGTCGTATGGCCTGATGGTGAACTATCTCTATGACCTGCGGCGGCTGGACAAGCACCGTGCGCTGTTGTCGCAGGGGAAAATCCCCGTAGCCAGCGGGATTGATGATTTGTATATTGACTGATTGATTCTTACCAAAAATAACTGGAGACGACATGACTTTCAATTTCTTTGCCGGCAATCGGCGCGATGTACTTCGAGTGGGTGCAGCCAGTTTGGCTACACTTTCAATCGGTACCCAGGCGCAGTCCGCGTGGCCCGCCAAACCCGTCACCATGATCGTGCCTTTTCCCGCAGGCGGCGGCACCGATGCATTTGCGCGGCCGTTATCGGCGCAGTTTTCCAAACAAACTGGCAAGCCACTCATCATCGACAACCGGGGTGGCGCGGGCGGTACGCTCGGTGCCAGCATCGCGGCAAAAGCTGCGCCCGATGGCTACACGCTGTTCATGGGGGCGGTTCATCACGCCATCGCGCCCAGCATGTACCCCAAGCTCGACTACGACCTTGAAAAAGACTTTGTGCCGCTTGCCTTGATGGCCAACGTGCCGCAGGTGCTGGTCGTCAACCCCAAGCGGGTCGAGGCGCAAAACGTCAAGGCCTTCATCGAGTTTGTGCGTAAAAACCCTGGCAAACTCAACTACGGCTCTGCTGGTGCGGGCACCTCGCATCATCTGGCGGGCGAGCTGTTCAAGCAGCAAACCAAAACATTCATCACCCACATCCCGTACCGTGGCGCGGGTCCGGCTTTGCAGGATTTAATTTCTGGCAACGTCGACATGATGTTTGACGGGCTGGGTTCATCGGCTGCGCACATCAAGGGCGGCCGTATCAAGGCGCTGATGGTGTCGGGGCCCAAACGTAATCCGGCTTTCCCGGATGTGCCTTGCGCAGCAGAGGTCGGTTTGCCCGACTACACCGTAACTACCTGGTACGGCATGTGGGCACCCAAAGGTACGCCGGCCGACGTACAAGGCCGTATTGTTGAAGAGCTGCGCAAGGCGGCCAGCACCGATGAGCTCAAAGCAATCTGGGCCAGCAATGGTGCCGAGTTCGGCAACTTGACACCCACGCAGTTTGGCAGCTTTGTGCACGGCGAGGTGGTGCGCTGGGCGGCCGTCGTGAAGGCCTCTGGAGCCAAGCTCGAGTGATCGATTCCTGTTTTTTGATTTCCTGGACACATGAAAAACCATAATCTGTTTGCGGCGTTGAGAGCTGCCTTTCCCCTCGCGCTGGATGACGTTGCTATCGAAACTGATAACGGGCTGCACTACTCCTGGCGCGATATCGAGCGTGCCACAGCCATGCTGGCTAACCTGCTGCAATCACTTAAGCTGCCTAAAGGCGCGAGGGTGGCGGTACAGGTTGAAAAGTCTGTTGAAGCCGCCATGCTGTACCTGGCCACGCTGCGTGCCGGCTATGTTTTTTTACCGCTGAATACGGCGTATCAAAGCGCCGAGATTGAATATTTCATCGGTAATGCCGAGCCCGCTGTCGTGGTGTGCAGCAGCAAAAATTTTGGCTGGGTCAGCAAGATTGCCTTTAAGGCAGGCACGCAAAACGTGTTCACGCTCGACGATGACCGCACCGGCTCGCTGCTGACCCGCGCCGCGCATTGCAGCGACCAGCATGAGGTAGCCATGGTGGCTGCTGACGACATGGCTGCCATTTTGTACACCAGTGGTACCACAGGCCGTAGCAAAGGTGCGATGCTGTCGCACGACAACCTGCTCAGCAATGCGCTGGTGCTTAAAGGTTATTGGGGCTGGAGGCCTGGTGATGTGCTGATCCATGCGCTACCAATCTTCCATGTGCATGGCTTGTTTGTGGCGCTGCATGGTGCGTTGATTAATGGCAGCAAGATGATCTGGCTTTCAAGATTTGATCCGAAAACGGTGGTCAAAAAACTGCCTGAGGCTACCGTATTCATGGGCGTTCCCACGCTGTATGTGCGCTTGCTGGCCGAGTCGGGTTTGACAAAAGACGCTTGCAGCAACATGCGCCTTTTTGTAGCCGGTTCTGCGCCCCTGCTGATTGAAACGTTCAGCGATTGGCGGCAACGCACAGGCCACACCATTCTTGAACGCTATGGCATGTCAGAGACGGCGATGCTGACCTCGAACCCCTATGCGGGTGGTGAGCGCCGTGGCGGCACCGTGGGCTTTGCGCTGCCTGGCGTCACGCTGCGTGTGCAAAACGACGAAGGCCAAAGTCTGCCGGTTGGCGAGATCGGCGATATTCAGGTAACAGGGCCGAACGTTTTCAAAGGCTACTGGCGGATGCCGGAGAAAACGAAGGAAGAGTTCACGGCTGACGGTTACTTCAAGACCGGCGATGTCGGCAAGGTCGACGAGCGTGGCTACATCACCATCGTCGGACGCAGCAAAGACCTGATTATCAGCGGCGGCTACAACGTCTACCCGGCTGAAATTGAAGGCTACATCAACGATATGCCGGGCGTAGCCGAGAGCGCACTGGTCGGGGTGCCACACCCGGATTTTGGTGAAGTGGGCATTGCTGTGGTGATTGCAAAATCTGGTGCGTCAGTCGATGCTGCGCAAGTTGTTGCGGCGCTCAAATCAAAGCTCGCCAATTTCAAAATCCCAAAGCACTGTTATGTGGTCGCCGAGCTACCGCGCAACACCATGGGCAAGGTGCAAAAAAATGTGCTGCGTGAGCAGCACAAAAATCTGTATGCCCGAAACCAGCCTCGAACGCTATTAAATCAGTAGCTGGAAACGCCCGTATTCATTGGGTTTAAGGCACTTTTTGAGAAGTTTTTACCGCAAAACCAGCACCGGAATATGCGAATGCGTCAAAACGTGCTGCGTTTCGCTGCCCATTAGCAGGCGCTTGATGCCGTTCCTGCCATGAGAGGCCATCACGATCAAATCGCATTTGTGTTTTTTGGCGGCGTTGATGATGGCTTCAGCCACCAGGTCTGACTTCACGGTCACAGCCTTTGCCTTGACACCGTGAGCTACTGCACTAGCTGCTACGGCCTCTACGATGGCTTGGCCGTTTTCGGCCCACTCTTTCTCGATCTTCGCGACATCCATCATTGAAACGGCCATGCCTCCCTCAAAATAGCTCAACGGATAGCGCGGAACCACCTTGAGGGCGATGATTTGAGCGCCAGTCAGTTCTGCGAGCTGTATGCCGCTGCTGACAGCCATTTTTGACAGCTTTGATCCGTCGGTTGCAATAAGAATTCGCTGGTACATAACGTTACTCCAGTTAATTGTTGGAAAGACTGGATCACTTTACGCCGACCCACAACTCTGAGTTTGATGCAGATCAAGGTTTCGTTTGCCTGTTGCCTTTAGTCTTAAGCTATGCCCGCCATGTCCCCTTCATTCCCGTTGGTTGATACCTTAGACGATGACTCGGGGGCTTCTTTTAAAAACGATGGTACCAGTCACCTTGAGGTTTTTGATGCCCCCGGGGAGTGGGCGGTTTTCAGCCAGGCTCGTTGTGAATCGGAAGGTGAGCCAACAGACATCTGGGAGTCGCAAGTTCAGGTTCAAGGCATGCATTGCGCCGCCTGTTCATTGACACTTGAAAACCTGCTTTTGAGCGTTAAAGGTGTGGTGGCAGTTCAGGTCAGTGCAGCGAGCCAACGGGCGACGGTGATATGGTCATCTGCGCTGACTCGCCCGTCGCAATGGATGTCTGCACCGCTGGCAGCTGGCTACCAGCTCACTCCTGCGGCAGACGTGTTGGCCGCGCAGCAAGGACGCAAAGCATCACGCCTGGCGCTCTGGCGCTGGCTGGTGGCCGGGTTTTGCATGATGCAGGTCATGATGTATGCCTTTCCAGCTTATGTATCGGCACCCGGCGATATCACTCCCGATATTGAAAAATTATTGCGTTGGGCATCATGGGTTTTAACGTTACCTGTATTGCTCTTTTCGTGCAGTCCCTTTTTTGGCAATGCGACACGCGATCTGGTCCAGCGTCGTATCAGCATGGACCTGCCGGTGGCGCTGGGTATTGCGGTGACTTTTGCGGTCAGTAGTGCTGCAACGTTTGAGCCGCAGGGCTGGTGGGGTCGGGAAGTATATTTTGATTCGCTGACCATGTTTGTTTTCTTTTTGCTCACCGGGCGCCTGCTGGAACAGCGGCTGCGCGAACGTACGGCCGGGTCGCTGGACGCGCTGATGCAGCGCCTGCCCGATAGCGTGCAACGACAACTTGCGGACGGTAGTTTTGAGCGGGTATCTCCCCGCAGGCTGGCGGTCGGTGATTTAATTCGCGTATTGCCCGGAGAAGCGTTTCCGGTAGATGGCGCTATTGTTACGGGGCATACATTCGTAGACGAGGCGCTGCTGACTGGGGAATCCCACCCCATTGCCCGCTCAGAAGGCGCCCCCGTTCTGGCTGGCAGCTTCAACCGGTCAGCAGTGGTGACGTTGCGTGTTGAACAGATCGGACAGGCCACACGCTATGCACAGATTGTGGCCTTGATGGCGCGGGCAGCGGTCGATAAACCCCGACTGGCCTTGCTGGCCGACCGGATTGCCAAGCCCTTTTTGTGGTTTGTTTTATTGGCTGCGCTGATGGCCGTGGCGTTGTGGTGGCACACCGACCCCGCGAAGGCCTTGATGGCTGCTGTGGCGGTGTTGGTGGTGACGTGTCCGTGTGCACTGTCGCTTGCTACACCAACGGCCATGTTGACTGCGGCGGGGTTTCTGGCGCGGAAAGGCGTACTGGTACGCCGCTTACAGGCGTTTGAGTCATTGGCGGGCATTGACACCGTCGTTTTCGATAAAACCGGTACCTTGACCGAGGCACGCATGGGTTTGCAGGCAGTGAAAACCCGTGACGGCATAAGCGCCGAACAGGCGCTGCAGATGGCCCGGGCACTGGCCAGGCATTCCCTGCATCCAGTTTCTCGCGCACTGGTCACTGGGGCGGCTGATTTACCTGAGGTGACTGACCTGACCGACCTAACCGAGGTAGCGGAGTTTTCGGGGCAGGGAGTTGAAGGAACATTCGTTATCGGCAAAACCTACGGATTGCGTGGCAAGTTGCGGCTGGGTTCAGCCCGGTTTTGTGGGCTGAACGATGCTTTGCATGATAGGCATCAGGGAAGCTCACAGGTTTTTCTATCCGATGAGTCAGGCTGGCTGGCTGTGTTTCATATCGACGAAGTGCTACGGCCCGATGCATCCGAAGTGGTTACTGCTCTACAGGCCTCAGGCATCAAGGTGCAGATGCTGTCAGGAGACCAGACGAGTGCAGCCCGACGCCTGGCCGACCGCGTGGGAATCACCATGGTGCTCGGTGACATGACACCTCAAGCCAAGCTGGTGCACTTGAACGCCTTGCAACGAAGCGGGCACAAGATCCTGATGGTCGGGGACGGCCTCAACGATGGCCCTGCGTTGGCCAGCGCCTGTGCTTCGATTGCCATGGGGCGGGCGGTACCACTGGCCCAGGCGCAGTGCGACTTTCTGGTTCCCGGTGGGCAGTTGCTGATGGTTCCAATCATGCTGCAACACGCGCGCCGCACCATGCGCATCGTGCGGCAAAACCTTTGCTGGGCTGCTGTTTACAACGTGGTGTGCGTGCCCCTGGCGCTTGCAGGTTTTATGCCGGCGTGGCTAGCCGGGCTTGGCATGGCGCTGAGTTCATTGCTGGTGATGGCAAATGCGGCGCGCCTGTCGCGCTCACCTGACGTGCAACAGGCAGGCTGATGGATATTTTATTTTTACTCATTCCAGTGTCGGTGTTGCTGGCGCTTGCCGTGATGGGGCTGCTGGGCTGGGCTGTCTGGGCCGGGCAGTTTGAGGATATGGAGGTAGAAGGCAGGCGCATCCTTGAAACCGAAGTGACGGCTGATGGAGATAGTGTCGCAAACACCGAGGCCCATTGATCAGGGTAGTTCTTTGATTTTTGGGGTCTTGAAAGCTTGATCCACATCAATACAGTGCTGCTATCAGCGCGGCACACTGCTTATAACTTAAGGCAAAAGAGGAAATTCAATGAGCGCCGTACTCCCGACTGCATCAATCAGCGCGCCACAACGCGGATGGGCCGCCTCCCGTGCTTCAACTTACAACGACAAGATCGTCAGGCAGTTCTCCGTGATGGCGGTGGTGTGGGGCGTGGTCAGTATGTTGGTCGGCGTATTCATCGCCGCACAGATGGCCTGGCCAGAGCTCAATATGGGCATTGCCTGGTTATCGTTCGGGCGTCTACGTCCCCTGCACACCAACGCCGCCATTTTTGCTTTTGGTGGTTGCGCGCTGTTTGCCACCAGCTATTACGTGGTGCAGCGTACTTGCCAGGTTCGTATCATTTCAGACAAGCTGGCGGCGTTTCATTTTTGGGGCTGGCAAGCCGTTATCGTGGCCGCTGCGATTTCGCTGCCAATGGGTTTTACGCGCGGCAAGGAATACGCAGAACTGGAGTGGCCAATCGGTATTTTGATTACCCTGACATGGCTGGCTTACGCCTTTGTATTTTTTGGCACTATCGGCCTGCGCAAGGTGCGTCATATTTATGTCGCTAACTGGTTTTATGGTGCGTTCATCATTGCCGTCGCACTGCTGCATGTGGTCAACGCTGCCGTTGTGCCTGCTGGCTGGATGAAGTCTTATTCGGTCTACGCTGGGGTGCAAGATGCCATGGTGCAGTGGTGGTACGGCCATAACGCTGTTGGTTTCTTTTTAACAGCGGGCTTTCTGGGTATTGTTTATTACTTCATCCCCAAACAAGCTGAACGGCCGGTGTACTCGTACCGGCTTTCCATCGTCCATTTCTGGGCTTTGATTTTTACCTATATGTGGGCGGGTCCGCACCATTTGCACTACACGGCGCTACCTGACTGGACGCAGTCGCTTGGTATGGTGTTCTCGCTTATTTTGCTGGCTCCAAGCTGGGGCGGCATGATTAATGGCGTGATGACGCTTTCTGGCGCATGGCACAAATTGCGTGACGATCCTATTCTGCGCTTCATGATTGTGGCTTTGTCGTTTTATGGGATGTCTACGTTTGAGGGTCCCATGCTGTCTATCAAGACGGTGAATGCTCTGTCGCACTACACCGACTGGAACATCGCGCACGTCCACGGCGGCACGTTGGGTTGGGTTGGTTTTATATCGATGGGCGCACTGTACTTTTTAATGCCCCGCATGTTTGGACAAACCAAAATGCACAGCGTCAAGGCGATTGAGATTCACTTCTGGATCGCGACAGTCGGCATTGTTTTGTATATCGCTGCGATGTGGATTGCCGGTGTGATGCAGGGCCTGATGTGGCGCGCGATTAACGCTGATGGCTCGCTGACCTACACATTTGTAGAAGGCGTCAAGGCGACATACCCGTTCTATGTAGTGCGATTTTTTGGTGGCGTGCTGTATTTGAGCGGCATGGTGCTAATGGCCTGGAACTGCACCATGACAGCACTTGCCGGCAAGCCTGTCGAGGCCAGCATTCCTCGCGCAACGGCTCACGCCTGAAAGAAATCCTATGTCTTTCTCACACGAAAAAATTGAAACCAATAACTGGCTGATGATTGTCTTGATCCTGCTTGTGCTCGCAGTAGGCGGATTGGTTGAAATTGTTCCGCTATTTTTTCAGAAATCTACCACTCAACCCATCAAGGGCTTGGTGCCTGACTCGCCACTCAAGATTGTGGGCCGTGATATTTACGTACGTGAGGGTTGCTACAACTGCCATTCACAGATGATTCGCCCGCTGGTTGCGGAGACCTTGCGCTATGGCCACTACTCAGTCGCCGGAGAGTTCGTTTATGACCATCCGTTTCAATGGGGAAGCAAACGTACCGGCCCTGATTTACACCGCGTTGGCGGCAAGTACAGCGATGAGTGGCAGCGGCTGCACTTGATTAGTCCTCGCGACCTGGTGCCGGAGTCCATCATGCCGGCCTACCCTTGGCTTGAGAAAGCGCCGGCTGATGCCGATTCGATCCAGCAGCACATGAAAGCGCTGCGAATGGTGGGGGTGCCTTACACCGACGCAGAGATTGCGGCAGCGCCGAGCCAGGTCAAGGACAAGACGGAGCTGGATGCGCTGATTGCGTATTTGCAGGGCTTGGGGTTGACGCTTAAATAGGACGGTAGCACCATGGATATCAATATTTTGCGCACCATCGTTACGGTGACTGGTTTTGTGGTTTTTGTGGGCATTTTGCTGTGGGCGTACACGCCCTCGCGTCGGGCACAGTTTGATGATGCGGCACAACTCCCCTTTAAATCTGAATAGAGGCCTTGATCATGAGCGATTTCAATAACGGCTTTTGGCCGTTTTATGTAGCGGCTATCAGCCTGCTGTCCATATTGGCGTGCGCATTGCTGCTGTGGTTGGCGGGCAAATCCAAGGTTGTTGCACCACAACCGGGCCAAATCAATGACAACACGACAGGCCATGTCTGGGACGAAGATTTGCGTGAGCTGAACAACCCGCTGCCGCGCTGGTGGATGTGGTTATTCATCATTACCGTCGTTTTTTCGCTCGGTTACCTGGTAATTTTCCCAGGTCTGGGCAGCTTCAAGGGCCTGTCAAAGTGGACGACGGAAGCCGAACACCAGCAGGATGTTCGTCAGCTGCAAACCGAGGTAGCACCGATGTATGCACAGTTCTCTGCCCAAAGTGTTGCGGCGCTTGCGAAAGATACGCGCGCTTTGGCCGTTGGCGAGCGACTATTCATGAACAATTGTTCCCAATGTCACGGCTCTGACGCCCGAGGTAGCAAAGGCTACCCGAATCTCACCAACGGCAATGCCGCGTGGTTGGGCGAGCGCGGGGCGGAACACATTGTGCAGACGGTGACCAACGGGCGCACCGGCATGATGCCGCCCATGGGAGCCGCCGTAGGCGGTGAGGTAGAAATGAGCGAATTGGCACACTATGTCTTGTCGCTTTCCGGAAGCCCGCATAATGACATCAAAGCCTACAGTGGGAAGGCAAAGTTTGCAGCCTGCGCTGCTTGTCACGGGGTGGACGGCAAGGGAAACAAAGCGCTTGGAGCCCCGAACTTAACAGATGATTACTGGTTGCACGGTTGGGGTGAGGCAGCGATTGTGGCGGCGATTAAAAATGGCAAAAATAATGTCATGCCAGCGCAGTCACCCAAGCTGACTGCAGATCAGATTCATGTGGTGGCCGCTTATGTGTTGAGCCTCTCCGCCAGTAGCCTTGCCTCCGGCTCTGGAGCAACGGCAACCACCTATCCTGCTCCAGTCAAAACACCTTGACGAAAGCAGCTCGCGTGGCACTGTCATCAAGCAGCATTGACCTACCCAGACCCGTCATACCCATCATTGCCGTGGTGGGGGACTCGTCAGAGGTGGTGTCGCTATACCAGCAAGAACGGAAAATTTATGCCAAGGGCGTTTCTGGCTGGTTTGACCAATGGCGCTGGGCAATGGTTTGGGCGACGCAGCTGGTGTTTTATGGCTTGCCCTGGTTGCTGATGAATGGCCGTCAGGCCATGTTGTTTGACCTGGGCGCGCGCCGTTTTTATATTTTTAACCTGGTGCTGTATCCGCAAGACTTGATTTACCTGACGGGTCTGCTCATCATCAGCGCACTGTCGTTGTTTTTGTTCACGGCAGTGGCGGGCAGATTGTGGTGCGGCTACGCTTGTCCGCAAACGGTGTACACCGAAATTTTCATGTGGGTAGAGCGCAAGATTGAGGGTGACAGGGTGGCGCGTATGCGGCTCGATAAAGCCCCCATGAGTGCAACCAAACTGGCTCGAAAGAGCGCCAAACATGCGGTTTGGATTGTGATTGGTTTGTGGACGGGTTTTACCTTTGTCGGCTACTTCACGCCGATTCGCGAGTTGGCTGCATCAGTTACCACTTTTTCACTGGGGCCGTGGGAGTTGTTCTGGGTGCTGTTTTATGGTTTTGCCACCTATGGCAACGCTGGCTGGATGCGCGAACAGGTTTGCAAGTACATGTGCCCCTATGCAAGATTTCAAAGCGCCATGTTTGACCGTGACACCTTGATAGTCACTTATGACGAAGCGCGAGGAGAAGGCCGTGGCTCACGCCCGCGCAGCGACACACCTGCGCAGTACCACGCCAAAGGGCTGGGCGACTGCATTGACTGTACCTTGTGCGTCCAGGTTTGCCCGACGGGCATTGATATTCGCAAGGGGCTGCAATATGAATGCATCAGTTGCTCGGCCTGCATTGACGTATGTGACAGTGTGATGGACAAGATGCACTACCCGCGCGGTTTGATTCGCAACAGTACTCAAAACGGCATTACCCTCGAGCTGTCGCGGGCAGCAATGTTCCGCCGGATATTGCGACCCCGGGTATTGGTGTATGCCACTGTGTTGGCGCTGGTCAGCTCGGCCTTGTTGTGGAGCTTGTGGACGCGCGCGTCATTCAAGGTAGATGTCGTGCGGGACCGTGGTGCCGTGGCGCGTGTAGTCGGTCAGGGACTGATAGAAAACGTTTACCGCCTGCAAATCATGAATGCCACTGAGCTCAGCCAGCAGTATCAGCTGGGTGTTGCCGGGCTAAAGGGCGCACGGATTGTGACGGACCCGGTCGTGGTGGTGGATGCAGCTGGTTCGCGCTGGGTTCCCGTTCGCGTTCAGGTACCGCCGGATGCCGCTTCCCCGGGTTCGCATCCGATCACATTTGTGATTGCGAACCAAGGTTTGCCGCTGAATGAAGTGATTGAAAAATCGGTCTTTCTTGTACCGCGATAGAAGGTAGAAGTCTGTTTTAAGGAGTTAAACATGCAACCCTCAATCAATACCAGCGATAGGCTTTCGCCTGTACCCGGACTCGTGGCAGCAGTTAGGCCGTGGTGGAAGGAGCCGTATGTCTGGATGGTGATCGCAGGGCCGCTTTCAGTGGTGATCGCGTGCGCCATTACTGCCGTTTATATTCTGCAAGGGCCAGACGCAGTGGTATCAGAGGACTATTACCGGGAAGGCATTGCGCTCGGTCAGGAGGTCCAAAAAGCCCAGCCGCCTATGCAACCCGCCCAGATGGGACGCAACCACAGCGTGACGGGAGGGCGGATCAATGCAAGCCCTTGAATTAGCCAAATCCCCTCGGGCTAACCGCTGGGCGGTCATCATGTGGCCGAGCTTTTTGTCGGCGTGTTTGCTGGAAGCACTGGTTTTTGCAATCATCGACCCTGGCGAAATTCATTGGTCAGGCCATCTGGGGCAACCAACACGTCAGGGTGTTTATACCGTAGCATTTTTTTTATTCTGGCTGATTGGCATTGCTTGCAGCGCGCTGGTTTTATGGCTCGCCACAACGGAGCTAGTTAACCTTGAGTGGGTCAATGACAAAGCTGCGGATTGACGATACGTTGGAGGGCTTCCGCATCGCGTATCTGGATGTGACGCTGATTGACTTCAATCACGCCATCATCAGAAAATTTTGAGAATGCGCGGCTGACGGTTTCGAGCTTCATTCCGAGATAGCTGCCAATTTCTTCGCGGGTCATGCGAAGGATGAATTTAGATTTTGAAAACCCGCGTGCCTGCAAACGCTGCACCAGGTTGAGTAAAAAAGCCGCCAGGCGTTCCTCCGCCCGCATACTTCCAAGCAATAGCATGACGCCGTGCTCTCGAACGATTTCGCGGCTCATAATTTTGTGCACGTGGTGCTGGAGGGCATTGACTTCGCGGGAGATCTCTTCAATGCGGTCAAACGGCATGACGCAAACTTCAGCATCCTCCAGTGCAATCGCATTGCAGGTGTGGTGATCGTTCACGATGCCGTCCAGTCCAATCACTTCCCCGGCCATTTGAAAACCAGTCACCTGGTCGCGGCCATCTTCGGTGTTGACGTAGGTTTTGAAAAAACCTGTGCGAATTGCATATAGGGAGGTGAATTTTTCGCCAGTGTGAAAAAGTGTCGATCCGCGCTTTATGCATTTTCGGATGGCCACAAGCTCATCAACCCGAACCAACTCCTCTTTAGTTAGGCCTACCGGCATACAGAGCTCACGCAAATTGCAGTTTGAGCAGGCTACTTTGATGGTTTCTTTAATCATTGGATTGTTCTTGCGATGCTCCATGATAGGCCTGATCTTCATATTTCACTGTGCGCTGGCGCACATAGGGAAGCTGCATGCACTTCATCTCCATCATGAATCCGATTTTGCGCGTTTGCGTATCCTTTGGGTTTGATCCATATCAAGGCCGAGCCCTGCTTTTAGCGGCAAACTGTTCATTAACCCTGAGGACTCTTGTTCATGAGCGTTGTTTCCCCTGATTTGCTTCGCCGATTTGACGGGAACGGCCCACGCTATACCTCTTATCCGACAGCGGACAGGTTTGTCGAGGCCTTCGCCGCCGACGATTATGTGCAGGCGCTTAAGCAGCGCCGTGCGGGGCCTGCGGCCATGACTCTGCCGTTGTCCGTTTATATCCATATTCCCTTCTGCGAATCCCTTTGTTATTACTGTGCTTGTAACAAGATCATTACAAAGCACCATGACAAGGCCGACGAATACCTGCGGTATCTGGAGCGGGAAATCAATCTACACACTGCCCATTTAGGCCTTGGCCAGGTGCTCACCCAGCTGCATTTGGGTGGAGGTACTCCGACCTTCATGAGCGACGTGCAGCTTCGCATGCTGATGGCCATGCTGCACCGAAGCTTTTCTTTTGCCCCCGGCGGGGAATATTCGATTGAGGTGGATCCGCGAACGGTGGATGCCCATAGACTGGAGGTACTGGCAGAGCTGGGATTCAATCGCCTGAGTTTTGGTGTGCAGGATTTTGACCCCGCGGTGCAGAAAGCAGTGCACCGGATTCAACCCGCCGAGCAGGTGTTTGCACTGGTGGAGGCGGCTCGGGCCAAGGGCTTCGAGTCGGTTAATGTAGATCTGATTTATGGTTTGCCACAACAAACTCCTGAGTCTTTCGATCGAACGATTGCACAGGTTACGGCCTTGCGGCCTGACAGGGTCGCCCTGTATGCATATGCCCATTTGCCCGAGCGCTTCAAGCCGCAGCGCCGCATCGCCACCGCCGAGTTGCCCCCGGCCTCCAGCAAGCTGGCCATGCTCTCGCGATCGCTGGCTGCTTTTGACGCGGCGGGTTATGTCTATGTGGGCATGGACCACTTTGCTCTGCCCCATGACGCGCTGGCCGTGGCCAAACGGCAGGGGCGCCTGCATCGCAACTTCCAGGGCTACAGCACGCAGCCCGATTGCGACCTGATTGCCCTGGGTGTTTCCGCCATTGGCAGAGTGGGTGCCATCTACTGCCAGAACGCCAAAACGATTGAGGAGTACTACGACCATATTGACCAGGGCCGGTTTCCTGTGGTTCGCGGCCTCGCGCTATCGCGGGATGATCTGGTCAGGCGCGCGGTCATCATGGCGTTGATGTGCCAGGGGCAGCTTCAGTTTGAGTCCATTGAGTTGGCTTACCTGATTGATTTTCGCCATTACTTTGCGCTTGAGCTTGCTGCGCTTTCCGCTCTGTCTGAACAGGGACTGGTGGTGCTGGACAGTTCCGGCATCGAGGTCACCGCCAATGGGTGGTTTTTTGTCCGTGCCGTGGCCATGGTGTTTGACCGGTATCTGCAGGCTGACCGCAACCGCGCCAAATTTTCCAGAATTATCTGATGCAAAGCACGCTCTTGGCGACTGCGTTGCTTATGGGGCTTGCGGGCGGGCCCCATTGTGTTGCCATGTGCGGAGCTGCGTGTGGCGGAATAGGTCGTGTCAATAAAGGCGTAGTTGGCGGAGTAGGCGGATCGCTGTGGCTGTTTCAAGCGGGCAGATTAGCTGGATACTCTGCGCTTGGCGCGTTGTCGGCCGCCTCCATCCAGGGTCTTGGGTGGCTCACGATTCATTCGGCTGTTCTTAGACCTGTCTGGTCCTTGTTTCATGCCGCGGCATTGATGCTTGGTCTGATGCTGCTTTGGCGTGCGCGCCAGCCTATATGGCTTGAGGACACGGGCCGTGCCGTCTGGAAACGGATACAGCTTTCACAGCCGGGCTCCAGCGGGCCGCTATGGGTTGGCGTGTTGTGGGCTTTGTTGCCTTGTGGCTTGCTCTACTCTGCAGTGCTGGTGGCGGGGTTGAGCGCCAATGCAATAGAGGGCGCAATGGTCATGGCTTTGTTCGCCCTGGGTAGCGGGGTTTCCTTGATGGCTGGCCCTTGGCTATGGTTGCGCTTGCGAAACCGTGGGTCCGACCGCTGGGCCGTGCGCCTTGCGGGCTTCGCGCTGGCGGCTACATCAGGTTGGGCTCTGTGGATGGGGCTTGTACACAACACCGCCCCATGGTGCGTCACAGTCTGACGGCAATCTTGAATGCTATTAAATCAGTAGCTGTTCACGCCCGTATTCATTGGGTTGTGGCTATTTTTATACCTTAAAATAAGCCGAAATTGATCGCGGGAAGGTGTTTTTGGGCAAATCACAACCAACAATGCCTTGCTGGCCTGACCCTTGCATTCGCTTTTACAATTTAAGGCATCCACTACTTCTCCGGGGTTTTAAGTCACCATGAAAAAGCATTTGTCTGTGTGCCTGCTTGCGCTGTCAGCTCTTGTTTTAACTGCTTGCGGCAAAAAAGAAGAAGCGCCTGCTGCTGCATCGGCTCCGTCAGGGGCAGTTCCCGCCGCAACTGCCAACGCAGAGGAAAAAATCCTCAATATCTACAACTGGCCTGACTACATCGCCAAAGACATGGTGGCGAACTTCACCAAAGAGACTGGCATCAAGGTCAATTACCAGACCTTTGAAAATAACGAGGCCCTGCAAGCCAAACTGGTAGCTGGCAACACGGGTTATGACATCGTGGTGCCGGGTGCGGTGTTTGCCAAGCCACTGATTGACGGTGGCTTGCTGATGAAGCTGGACAAGGCAAAAATCAGCAATTACGGCAATCTGGATGCCAGCATCATGGCCAAGCTCGACAAAATTGACGCGGGCAACGCCTACCTGGTGCCATGGGCCTGGAGCTTCACGACAGTCGGCATCAACAAAGCCAAAGTGGCAAAGGCTTTGGGGAGCACGCCCATGCCCGCCAACGCGTGGGAGCTGGTATTCAACCCCGAGTACACCGCCAAACTCAAATCTTGCGGCATTGCGTTTCTGGATTCACCGACCGAGGTGCTGCCGCCCGCCATGCATTACCTGGGCAAAAACGCGTATTCAAATGACGCGGCCGACCATAAGGCTGCGGGCGATATGCTGGCCAAGGTGAGGCCGCATGTGCGTTTGTTTTCCAGCACCATGATTGATGATCTGGCGGCTGGCAAGGCCTGCGTCGCGCTAGGCTGGGCTGGTGACATCAACATCGCCAAAGGCAGGGCGATTGAAAACAAGAATGGCAATGAGGTTGAGGCCTTGCTTCCATTAACTGGGGGCTTGATCTTTTTTGACAACCTGGCCATCCCCAAAGATGCCAAACACCCGAATAATGCTCTGGCATTTATCAATTACTTTTTGAAGCCCGAAGTCTCTGCATCTCTGACCAATGAGCTGGGCTACGCGACTGCCAACAAGGCCAGTCTGGCGAACGTCAAACCCGAGATAGCCAAAGACCAGGCGGTTTTCCCTGATGCGGTCAATCTGCAAAAAATGGTTTCACCCGCCAGCTTCAGCAATGAGGCGCGCCAGTCGATGAGCAACGTCTTCACGCTGTTCAAGAAGGGTGCTTGAGCTTTGCCTGCCGCACCCGCTTCAAGCCTTGCTGAAGGTTTTTTACGCACAGAGCTACTGGTCAAACGTTTTGATGGCGATGCATCGGTAACAGCGGTTGATGCGGTGTCTCTGTCCATCAACAAGGGAGAAATTTTTGCCTTGCTCGGTAGCTCGGGCTGCGGCAAATCAACCTTGCTGCGTATGCTGGCCGGGTTCGAAACGCCGACCTCCGGCTCAGTGGTGCTTGATGGGGTAGACATCGCAGCCATGCCACCCTACGAGCGACCCATCAACATGATGTTCCAGTCGTATGCGCTGTTTCCGCACTTGAGCATCTGGGACAACATTGCGTTTGGGCTGAAGCGCGAAGGCATGCCCAAAGCGCAGATCGCAGCGCGGGTTGATGAAATGCTGGCCCTGGTTCAGTTGCAAGCCTTCGCCAAACGCAAGCCACACCAGTTATCGGGTGGCCAGCAGCAGCGGGTGGCACTGGCACGCAGCCTGGCGAAAAAGCCGCAACTGTTGCTGCTGGATGAGCCGCTGGGTGCGCTGGATAAAAAGCTGCGCGAGCGCACGCAGTTTGAACTGGTCAATATTCTTGAATCGGTTGGCGTGACCTGTGTCATGGTGACGCACGACCAGGAGGAAGCCATGGCGATGGCGTCTCGCATCGCCGTGATGAGCCAGGGCCGTGTGCTGCAGGTGGGTACGCCCAAAGAAATTTACGAATACCCGAACTGCCGCTTCGTGGCCGACTTTATTGGCAACGTCAATTTGTTTGAAGGCAGCTTGACACTCGATGAAGTGGATCGCTGCGAGGTGACCACCGAGCACGGTGTGGTGCATGTGGGCCACGGAATCAGTGGTACGCCGGGTATGGCAGCAGCAATTGCGGTACGGCCTGAAAAAATCCAGCTTTCCAAAACCAGGCCGGAGGGTGTTGCCGTCAATCTGTTCGATGGCAAGGTGAAAGAGATTGCCTACTTTGGCAGCTACAACACCTTCATCATCGAGATGAGTGGCGGTCGCACGGTGAAGGTCACAGAGACCAACACCACGCGCGATGAGAACACCGGCATCACCTGGGGCGACCCAGTGTTTTTCTGGTGGGATGACACCGCTCCCGTGGTGCTGACACAGTAGTGCTGTAGCACAGCAGCTGTTTTTTGATAACCATGAGCCGCCTCTTCAAGTACCTTCAAAACAAGCTCGGACGCCGGTTTGTGATTGGCGTGCCCTACGTTTGGTTGCTGGTGTTTTTTGTGCTGCCGTTTTTGATTCTGCTGCGTATCAGCGTGACCGATATGACTGGAAGTGGGAATGGCGTTGACCCATTTGCGCCATTGCTGGACACATCGGGCGGTTCGTGGCGGCTGGTGCTCAAGCTGCAAAACTACCTGTCGGTCTTCATTGATGCGAGTCCTGGCAACACTATTTACGTCGATGCCTACAAAACCTCATTGAAGTACGCGCTGCTGACCACGCTGTTTTGTTTGTTGATTGGCTACCCGTTTGCGTATTTCCTGGCGCTGGCGAAAGCGTCCATTCGCCCGGCGCTGTTGATGCTGGTGATGTTGCCGTTCTGGACTTCATTTTTGCTG
>JBBRQQ010000004.1:0-75047 GCA_038226155.1 Burkholderiales bacterium | reverse complement strand
TGGCTTGAAAGCGGCGTGAATGGCCGGTTGGCCCCCAAGGCGCGGCCATCCACCACGCTGTCACCGTCCATGGCGCTGCGCGACGGGAAACCGTATATGGCCTTTGGTACGCCGGGCGGTGACCAGCAAGACCAGTGGACAGTCGCTTTCTTTTTACGCCACGTACTGCACAGCATGAACCTGCAAGAAGCGATTGATGCACCTGCGTGGCATGTCGATCACTTCCCCAGCTCGTTCTGGCCGCGGGCCACCACGCTCAATCGCTTGTCGGTTGAGTCGCGCCTGGGTGAAGTGACCATTGCCGCGCTGCGCGCAGCAGGCCATGAGGTCAGGGTAGGTAGCGAATGGTCAGAAGGCCGCATTTCTGCCTGCACCCGCGAGATTGACGCCGAGGGGCGGCTGGTGCTGCGTGCTGCTGCGAATGCACGCGGCATGCAGGGCTATGCAGTCGGTCGCTGAGCGGCTGAATCGATGAGCCGCTTTCATTTTCATCGCTTTCTATCTATCCATTTTTAATACAAGGCCAAGCCATGATGTTCAAACAGCATTTTAAAAATTTAATCTCTATCGCCGCGGTGGCGCTGGCCGCGGTCACGCTGACGGCCTCGCCAGCACACGCTGCCTGGCCGGACAAACCCATCACTCTCGTCGTGCCCTGGGCTCCCGGGGGCTCTACCGACATTCTGGCGCGCCTGCTGGCCGAGCAGCTCACGCGCACGCTCGGCCAAACCGTGATTGTCGACAACAAGGCCGGCGCATCGGGCAATATTGGATCAAACCTGGTGGCCAAGGCCAAGCCTGATGGCTATACCTTTTTGGTCGGCTCCATGAGCACCCACGCCATGAACCCCGCGCTGTTTGCGCAAATGCCGTTTAAAGCGATTGATGACTTTGCGCCCATCGCCTTGCTGGCTTACGTTACCAACACGCTGGTGTCGCACCCCTCGTTACCGGTTAAAAATGTGGCAGAGCTGATTGCGTACGCCAAGGCGAATCCCGGAAAAATCAATTTTGCTTCTGCGGGTGCGGGCTCTACCAACCACTTGAGCGCCGCATTTTTAGAAAAAGCCGCTGGCATTCAAATGACGCACATTCCGTACAAGGGTGGCGCGCCAGCAGTGCTGGACACGGTGGGTGGTCAAACGCAAATCCTGTTCAGCGCTGGTACGCAAACCTTACCCCACGTTAAATCGGGCAAGCTCAACTTGTTGGCTGTAACGGAAAACAAGCGCTCAGTGCTGCTGCCCAATACCCCGACCGTGGCTGAAACAGTACCCGGCTACGAGTTGGCGGTTTGGTACGGCTTTTTCGGCCCCAAAGATTTACCTGCCGACATAACACGCCGCATGAACGCCGACATCAACCGCATACTCGCCCAGCCCGAGGTGCGCGAAAAAATGCTGGCTATTGGTGTTGAAGTCGAGCAGTCCACACCTGAAAGTTTTGCAAAGACCCTCAGGCAAGATGCTGACCGTTACACCCGGCTGATTAAAGAACTCAAAATTTCGGCTGAATAAGTCAGTGGCGCTTAGCGGTACTCAAGCATCTGCGCCAAGCGTATTTCAGAATTTCAAATGCTATTTATTTAATAGCTACTCGCGCCCGTATTCATTGGGCTATAGCCATTTTCTAGGGTCGAAAAGGCACTAAAAATAGCCGTAGAGGTGTTTTTAAGCCAAATCAGCTGCGTGTTAGGCTTGTTTGCATGTTCAAACGCTTCCCGTCCTTTCTGCGCCACGTCGGCCCCGGTGTTGTTACTGGTGCGGCTGATGACGACCCTTCGGGCATAGCCACCTATACCCAGGCCGGAGCGCAGTTTGGTACGGGCCTGCTGTGGACGGTGTTTTTGTCACTTCCTTTCATGGTGGCGATCCAGCTTGTCAGCGCGCGCATTGGCCGCGTCACAGGTAAAGGCGTAGCCGCCAATCTACGCGAGCACACGCCCAAACCTTTTTTAATGAGCATGGTGGCGCTGCTGGTAGTGGCCAACACCATCAACATTGCTGCAGATATCGCCGCCATGGGTGAGGCGCTGCAATTGGTGGTCGGTGGTGGCCAGCACTTTCATGCGATGGCGTTTGGCGTTATCACGGTGCTGCTACAGGTGTTTGTGCCGTATCGCAAGCTCGCCCCAATACTGAAATGGCTGACACTGTTTTTGTTTGCCTACGTTATCGCGGCGTTTCTGGTTGACGTGCCATGGGGCCAGGTGCTTTATGACCTGGTGATACCCAAGCTGCAATGGACATCCGGCTACTGGATGATGATTGTGGCCTTGCTGGGCACCACGATTTCGCCTTACCTTTTTTTCTGGCAGGCCTCGCAGGAGGTTGAAGAGTTGCGGCTGAAGGGCGGTGTGGTGGGCAGCGAGAAACAAATTCGCCGCGACTTGAAGCGCGTCAAGCGTGACACCTACCTCGGCATGTTTTTCTCCAATGCAGTGGCGTTTTTCATCATGCTTCTTGGCGGCGTCGTGCTGTTCGCAGCGGGCATCCGTGATGTGACCTCGGCAGCGCAAGCCGCGCAGGCTTTGCGCCCGCTGGCAGGTGATTTTGCCTTTGCGCTGTTCGCCGGTGGCATCATTGCGACCGGCTTGCTGGCTGTACCGGTGCTGGCCTCCTCAAGTGCTTATGCAGTTGCAGAAGCCTTTGGCTGGCCCGACGGTCTGGAGCGGCGCTGGTTTGAAGCCAAACACTTTTACGCTGTAATCGTGGTGGCAACGGTGGTGGGTACGGGTATGGACTTCACCCCCATAGAACCGATGAAGGCGCTTTACTGGAGCGCGGTAATTAATGGTGTGGTGGCCGTGCCCATCATGGCCGGCATGATGCTGCTGGCCAGTAAAAAAGAAGTCATGGGCTCCTTCACATCAGGCACTAAAACCCGCTGGTTTGGCTGGGGCGGTGTGGCGGTGATGGGCTTTGCTGTGCTGATGATGCTGGCTGATGTGGTGCATCAGATAGTTGGCAGGGCATGAGCCATATGCGGCCAGCCCATCAAGGCTCCGCTTGAAGTGCCTTTAATATATTTTCTGCAGTAGCTGGCGCAGTCAGGCTTATGACCTGACTGCCTTCTTTTACCGCCCCCACCGCATCGCGCAACGCCTCATACACACTGATGGCCAGCATGAAAGGCGGCTCGCCAACCGCTTTGCTGCCAAATACGTTGTCTTCAGTGTTTGGCTCGGGCCACAGATCAACCTTGAAGTGTTCGGGGATGTCGCCTGTAGCGGGGATCTTATAGGTGCTTGGCGCGTGGGTGGTGAGCAGGCCCTTGTCGTTCCATACCAGTTGCTCGGTCGTCAGCCAGCCCATCCCCTGCACAAAACCGCCTTCGATCTGCCCGATGTCAATCGCCGGGTTGATGCTGCTACCCACGTCGTGCAGGATGTCAACCTCAAGCACTCGGCTTTCGCCCGTGAGTGTGTCGATGGCGACTTCTGTGCAGGCTGCACCATAGGCAAAGTAGTAGAAGGGCCGGCCACTGAGCGTGGATTTGTCATAGTGGATTTTGGGTGTGCGGTAAAAGCCGTCGCTCCATAGCTGTATGCGGTTGGCATGGGCCAGCTTGACCACGTCGACAAATAGATGTGTGTTGTTTGGGGTCACCACATGGCCGCCCGCAAATTGCACAGCACCCGCGCCGCACTGGTCCAGCCCCGCCACAAACTGCGCGAGGTTGTCGCGCACATGTCTGGCGGCGTATTGTGCGGCTCTGGCATTGAGGTCAGTTCCTGCAGACGCAGCCGTGGCTGATGCGTTGGGCACTTTACTGGTGTCGCTGGCGGTGGCCAGCACCTGTTCAAACGGCACGCCCAGTTCATCGGCCACGATTTGGCAAACCTTGGTGTTCAGGCCCTGGCCCATTTCGGAACCGCCGTGGTTGACCTGCACGCTGCCGTCTGTGTAGACGTGCACCAGTGCCCCAGCCTGGTTAAACAAAGTGGCGGTGAACGAAATACCAAACTTGACGGGTGTGATGGCGATGCCGCGTTTGATGACGGGGCTGCTGGCGTTCCATTTTGAAATAGCTTGTTTGCGCCGGCGGTACCGCGCGGTTACCTCCAGTTTTGAAAGAAGCGGGGCAAGAATGTTGTCCTCAACCGTCATGCCGTAGTGCGTGACGTTGCGTTCTTTGGTGCCGTACAGGTTGTGCCTGCGAACGTCCAGTGCATCAAGACCCAATGTGCGGGCAATGTCTCCCATGATGGCCTCCGTTACGATCATGCCTTGCGGCCCGCCGAAACCCCTGAATGCGGTGTGACTTTGCGTATTGGTCTTCAAGCGATACGACGCAATGCTGACGTCCTGCAAATAGTAGGCGTTGTCGACATGAAAGATGGCGCGGTCTGCCACCGGGCCCGACAGGTCAGCACTGAAGCCGCAGTTGGCCATCATGGTGAGATCAAGCCCGGTGATAAGGCCATGGTCATCAAAACCGACGTCGTATTCGTAGGCAAATGGGTGGCGTTTGCCGGTGACCATGAAGTCGTCGTCACGGTCCAGCCGCAGCTTGACGGGGCATTTAAGCTTGTTGGCGGCAATGGCCGACCACACCGCCAAGTGGCCCGCTTGCGTTTCTTTGCCTCCAAAGCCGCCCCCCATGCGGCGGCATTCAACCCGCACCGCGTGGTTGTCGATGCCCAGCGCATGCGCAACCCAGTGCTGTACCTCCCCAGGGTGCTGCGTGCTGGAATAAATCAGCCATTGGTGTTGTTCTTGCGGCAGGACGTAGGCGACTTGCCCCTCCAGATAAAAATGCTCTTGTCCGCCGACCTCAAGCGTGCCGTGCAGCTTGTGCGCAGCGCTTTGCAGGGCTGCACCGGCGTTGCCGCGTTTGACGAACACCGGTGGCAGTACGTAGTTTTTGAGTCGCATTGCATCTGACACCGTCAGCACCGGGGGCAGCTCTTCGATGTTGCAAACCACCTTGCGCGCGGCGCGGCGCGCCTGCATCACAGACTCAGCCACCACAAGCCCTATGACCTGACCGACATGCTGTACCGTGCCCGTTGCAAATATCGGCTCGTCATGCGCAAAGCTGGCCAGGGTTGCGTCGCCGGGAATGTCACTCGCCAAAATCACATCGCGCACGCCCGGCATCGCCAGTGCCTTAGCCGCATCAACGCCCAACAGTCGGCCATGCGCCACCGTTGACAAAATCGGTGCGGCGTACAGCGTGCCTTTAATTTCGGGAATGTCATCAACATAAGCCGCCGCGCCGGCCACCTGAGCGCGTGCGCTTTCGTGAAAGCGTGACTGGCCTGCGGCCTGCGCAACGGGTTTGGGTGAGGCGGGCGTATGGTGGTCAGGAGCCGCAGGGAGTTTGTTGGCGCTGGCTATCTGTGGGTCTGCACCGGCATCGCGGCTGACGAGGGTATCCGCGTTCTTGTTCACGCGGCCTCCTTCTCGGCGTCAAGCCGGAAAGACTCAAGGTTGATCTGCTGCATGCCCTGGCTCTCCAGCCAGTAGCGCTGCAGCAGATTGCCCAGCACCTGCACCCGGTAGGCCCCGGAGGCACGCATGTCCGATATTGGCGAAAACTCGGCGCGTAGTGTGGCTATGGCGATGAGCACTGTCTCATGAGTCCATGGCTGCCCGCGCAGGGCGACTTCGGTTTTTATAGCACGTACCGGGGTGGCCGCCACGCCGCCTGCACCTATGGATGCATCCTGAACGATGCCATCTTCAATGTGCAGATTGATGCCAAGGCATACGGCAGATATATCGTCGTCGTAGCGCTTGGATATTTTGTAAATTTTCAGGTTCTCTGGCTTGGTGACTTTCGGCACCTTGATCCACGCCAGCACTTCGTCGGCTGCCATCACATTCTTGCGATAGCCGGTGTAGAGCTGCTCAAGTGGCATCTCTCTGTGCCTTCTGGTGCTCATCAACACCACGTTAGCCCGCAGGGCAATCAGCAGCGGCATGGAGTCACCAATCGGCGATCCGTTGGCCACATTGCCACCCAGCGTGCCCGAGTTGCGTACCGGCAGGCCGGCAAAGCGGGCAGCAAAAGTGTGCAGACCCGGAAGGTCTTTTATCAAAGCGGCAAACGCATCGTGCAAGGTCACTGCCGCCCCAATGGCGATGTGGTGCGGGTAGTGCTCAATGCGCCGCAACTCTTTGACCTGCGTCACATCCAGCACCTTTGCAAACTGCTGGTGCTGCTTGGTTACCCACAGGCCAACATCGGTGCAGCCGGCGACGATTTGCGCGTCGGGATGTTGGCTTCTAATGTGGAGTAATTCAGCTAACGTGCCAGGTAATTTGTAGGCTGAATCGGGCTGTCGCGCAATAGATACAGGCGCAAGCAGCTCTAATTTTTGTAGCAGACCGTGGCTGTCGATAGTCTTCGGCGGAAGGCTGGCCATGCGCTGCGCTGCATCCAGAATCGGCCTGTATCCGGTACAGCGGCACAGGTTGCCCGATAACTCTTCCTGCGCCAGCTCGCGGGTGATGGCACTGCCCTTGCTGACGTGGTTTTGGTACATGCCAAACAAACTCATCACAAAACCTGGCGTACAAAAACCGCATTGGCTGCCGTGGCATTCCAGCATGGCTTGTTGGGATGGATGTAGCGTTCCACCTTCTGCCGCAATATCTTCAACCGTCCAAAGCGCCATGCCGTCAATCGAGTGGGCCAGCCGTATGCAGCTGTTCACGGCTTTAAAGCGCAGCTTGCCCGTATCCACCTGGTCTGCTTCGCCGAGTACAACAGTACACGCGCCGCAGTCGCCTTCTCCGCAACCCTCTTTGGTGCCGGTGCAGGCGAGGTCTTCGCGTAGTACCTCCAGCAGCGTACGGCTGGGTGGTACATTGCTGAGGGAAACAACCTCACCGCGACGGATAAAGCGTATCGTTTTGACAGGGTTAGAGTCAGTCGTTGGGTGGGCCATGGAGTGTGTGCATCAAGGGTATCAAGCTTTGCATCTTAATCATCTTACAAATTGATAGCGGGGTTGATATGAGGGGTATGCAAAAATCAGTCCGCTATGAAATAAGTAGCTGGTCAGGCCCGTTTTTATTGGGTTACAGGCCTAAAACAGTGCTAATAATGGCCTTAAAAGTCATTGAATCTGGCTTCAAGACATGAATCAGCCTGAACTGGACGCTCCGTTGACCGACTCCGCAACTTTGCCCCGCCTGCAGCTTACTGGTATCACCAAGGCTTACCCCGGCGTGGTGGCCAACGACGGCATCTCGCTGACCGTACAGCCGGGCGAAATACACGCTGTGCTGGGCGAAAACGGCGCGGGTAAATCGACCCTGGTGAAAATCATTTACGGCGCGGTCAAGGCTGATGCAGGCAGCATGGTGATGGACGGCCACAGCGTACAGGTTAGAGGCCCACACGAGGCACGCGCACTGGGCATCAGCATGGTGTTTCAGCACTTCAGTTTGTTTGACACGCTGTCGGTGGCCGAGAACATCTGGCTCGGTCTTGACAAACGCCTGAGCCTGGCCGAGGTGTCCAGGCGCATCAGCCAAACCGCCGAAGCCTACGGCTTGCCACTGGAGCCTGAGCGGCCCCTGCACACCCTCGGCGTGGGCGAGCGCCAGCGGGTTGAGATCCTGCGGGCGCTGCTGACCAGCCCCAAGCTTTTGATACTGGACGAGCCCACGTCGGTGCTGACACCGCAAGCAGTCGAAAACCTGTTTGTCACGTTGCGCAAACTGGCGGCCGAGGGCTGCAGCATTTTGTACATCAGCCACAAGCTGCATGAAATTCGCGCGCTGTGCACTGCCTGCACGGTGCTGCGTGGCGGGCGTGTCGCGGGTGTGTGCGACCCACGGCAAGAGTCGAATGCGTCACTGAGCCGCCTGATGATTGGCGCCGAGCCGCCTGCGCTGGAGCGGCGTGAAACCAAGCCAGGCGCTGCGGTGCTTGAAGTACGGCAACTCGATTTACCCAGCATCGAGCCTTTTGGTGTTGATCTTGCGCAGATGGCTCTCACCGTACGGGCTGGCGAAGTGGTTGGCATTGCCGGTGTCTCGGGCAACGGCCAGAAAGAGCTGATGTGTGCGCTGTCGGGTGAGGACATGCGGGCCACCGATGGGGCTATCCTGGTTCAGGGAAAGGCCGTTGGGCAGCTTGGGCCGCAGCAGCGCCGGGTCCTGGGTTTGCATTTTGTGCCGGAAGAACGCCTGGGCCGGGGTGCGGTACCGGCGCTATCGCTGGCCCGCAATCTTTTGCTAACGCGGGACGACGCGGTTGGTGCAGGCGGTTGGATCAGTGGCTCTGCACTGGCCAATCAGGCCGCTGCCATCATTGCGCGCTACCGCGTCAAAGCTGGCGGACCTCATGCTGCGGCGCGCTCGCTGTCCGGCGGCAATTTGCAAAAGTTCATCATGGGCCGCGAGATAGATGCCGCGCCAAAGCTGCTGATCGTCTCGCAGCCGACCTGGGGTGTTGACGTGGGTGCGGCAGCGCAGATACGCGGCGAGCTTTTGAAGCTCGCTGAATGCGGCTGCGCGGTGCTGGTGGTGAGCGAAGAGCTTGACGAGTTGTTTGAAATTTGTAGCCGGCTGTATGTGATAGCCAAGGGCCAGCTGTCGCCGTCTCTGCCGCGCGGAGAAGCTACAGTTGAAAAAGTGGGTCAGTGGATGAGCGGGCTGTGGCATCAGGATTCAGTCATACATGAAGGGGCTGCAGCATGATCCGGTTTGAAGCGCGCCCCGAGCCCTCGAAGTTCTGGGCGTATGCCTCGCCCTTACTGGCGCTTTTGGTGACCGTGGTGATTGGCGTGCTGCTTTTTGCGGCCCTGGGCAAAGACCCGGTCAAGGGCTTGCAGGTGTTCTTCTGGGAGCCGATCAAGTCGCCGTATGCGCTGGGCGAATTGATGGTCAAGGCCACGCCGCTGCTCATCATTGCGCTGGGCCTGGCGGTGTGTTTTCGCTCCAATGTCTGGAACATCGGTGCCGAGGGCCAGTTTGTGATGGGTGCCGTCGCAGCGGGCGGCGTAGCCTTGCTGGCTGACAAGACGACCGGGCCGTGGATAGTTCCCGTTATTTTGCTGGCTGGTGTGCTGGGCGGCATGGCGTGGGGCGGCATCACGGCGTTTTTGCGCGACCGTTTCAATGCCAATGAAATTCTGGTCAGCCTGATGCTGGTGTATGTGGCCGACATGGTGCTCAGTTACATGGTGTTTGGCCCCTGGAAAGACCCGAACGGCTACAACTTTCCGCAAACCAGGACCTTTGAAGCAGTGACACAAATCCCGCGGCTGATGCAGGGCTCGCGCGTCAACATCGGCATTGTCTTGGGCCTGCTGGGCGTGGCGGCTTTGTGGGTCTTTTTGTTTCGTACCTATTCAGGCTTTCGGCAGGAAGTCACGGGCATGGCACCGGCTGCTGCGCGTTATGCCGGGTTTTCATCACGTCGTGCCTTGTGGGTAGCGCTGCTGGTGTCGGGTGGCGCGGCGGGCCTGGCGGGCGCTCTGGAAGTTGCGGGGCCGATCGGGCAGCTCACGCCGTATGTGCCCGCAGGCTATGGTTTTGCGGCCATCATCGTGGCATTTGTCGGGCGGCTGCACCCGGTGGGCGTGGTGTTCTCGGCGCTGTTGATGAGCATGTTCTACATCGGCGGTGAACTGGCGCAATCGCGCTTAGGTTTGCCCAAGTCCATCACGGGCGTGTTTCAGGGCTTGCTGCTGTTTAATTTGCTGGCCTGCGACACGCTGATGGTCTACCGAATCCGTTTGCGGTTCCGGGTTTTTAATCCGGCCAGCATGATTACCAGGGAAGGCCGCTGATGGAATCCATCGCTTTGCTGGTTGCTGCGTCGCTCAGTGCGGGCACCATCCTCGCGCTGGCTGGGCTGGGCCTGCTGATCAATGAAAAAGCCGGTGTGGTCAATCTGGGTGCCGAGGGCATGATGCTGTGCGCCGCTATCGCAGGCTTTGCGACGGTAGTGCATACCGGCAATAGCTGGTTGGGTTTTGCGGCGGGCATGGCAGCAGGAAGCCTGCTTGCCTGCATCTTTGGCTTGCTGGTGATTTGGCTCAATACCAATCAATACGCAACTGGCCTGGCGCTGAGTCTGTTTGGCGCGGGCTTTTCGGCATTTGCAGGCATTGGGTATGTGCAGCAAAAGCTGCCCGAGCAAGTGCAGTTTTCGATTCCGTTTCTGGCCGACATGCCGTTTGTCGGTCCAGCGCTGTTTCGGCAGCACCCGATGGTCTATGTGGCTATGGCGCTCACGTTGGGGCTGGTCTGGTTTTTGTACCGTACGCGCTCTGGCCTGGTATTGCGCTCGGTGGGTGAAAGCCCTGAATCAGCGCACGCGCTGGGCTACCCGGTGCGGCGCATACGGCTGGCTGCTGTGGTTGCTGGTGGGGCCTTGTGTGGGCTGGCCGGGGCTTATGTGTCGGTGGTGTACGCGCCGCTGTGGGTGGAGGGCATGATTGCGGGCAAGGGCTGGATTGCGTTGGCCCTGACGACTTTTGCCACCTGGCGTCCGGCACGCGTATTGCTTGGCGCTTATCTGTTCGGTGGTGTGACGATGCTGCAATTTCATTTGCAAGGTTTGGGTGTGAATGTACCCAGTCAGTTTTTGACCATGCTGCCGTATTTGTCTACCATCGTGGTGTTGGTGCTGATCTCGCGTAACCCGCTCTGGATCAAAGTGAATATGCCGAACGCCATCGGCAAGCCGTTTTACCCCTGACCGTTGTAACCTTGAAAGTGAAACTACATGACTGATTTGCAAAAACGTTCTCTGCTCAAATTGGCTGCACTGTCTGCCGTTGCCAGCGCCGCGCTAATGGGCTGCGGCAAAAAGGAAGAACCGCCAAAGGTCGTCGCTGCGCCGACGGCAGCAGCACCTGCGCCCAAGGCCGAGCCACTTAAAGTGGCGTTTGCCTACGTAGGCCCTGTGGGCGATGGCGGTTGGACTTTCGCGCATGACAACGCCCGCAAAGAAGTTGATAAAGTTTACGGCGACAAAGTTGTCACGAGCTTTGTTGAAAAGGTGCCTGAGTCGGCTGATGCAGAGCGCGTGATTCGCGACATGGCTGGTCAAGGTGCCAAACTGATTTTCGGCACCACCTTTGGCTACATGGAGCCCATGCTCAAAATTGCGGGTGACCTCAAGGACGTGAAGTTTGAACACGCCACAGGCTACAAGACCGCCGCAAACATGCGCACCTACGACAGTCGCACTTACGAAGGCGCCTACATGGCGGGCGTAATTGCAGGCAAGATGAGCAAAACCGGCACGGTTGGCGTGGTGGGTTCGATCCCTATTCCTGAAGTGATCCGCAATATCAACAGTTTCACGCTGGGCGCGCAGTCGGTCAACCCGAAAATCAGGACCAAGGTGGTGTGGGTCAATGAGTGGTTCAACCCGCCAAAAGAGACCGAAGCCGCTACCGCGCTGATTAACGGTGGTGCAGACGTGCTGATGCAAAACACCGACTCATCCGCCGTGCTGCAGACCGCTGAGAAAATGGGCAAGCGCGCCTTTGGCTGGGACTCCGACATGACTACCTATGGCCCCAAGGCCCATCTGGCATCGGCCGTCATCAACTGGGGCCCTTACTACGTCAAGGCAGTCGGCGAGGCGCTGGAAGGCAAATGGACCGGCGGTACCAGTTCCTGGTGGGGCGTGAAGGAGGGCGCGATTGATCTGGTGTCGATTGCCGGCGATGTGCCCGATGAAACCAAAAAGCGCATCGACGACATCAAGGCTGGCCTGAAGGACGGCAGCTTCAGTATCTGGAAAGGCCCGATCATGGACAACACTGGCAAAGAGCTGGTCGCCAAGGATGCTGTGGCCGACGACAAGTTTCTGGGTGGCCTGAAAACCTACGTCAAGGGGGTTGAAGGCAAAGTGCCGGGCAACTGACAGGGCTAAAAACCAGGTTTGTGTCATTATTCAAAGCTGCCTTCGGGCGGCTTTGTTGTTTCTGAAGATAGGTTTTTAATTTATGTTTGATGTCAATAATATTTCTGCTGATCGCGTGCCCGATCTGCTGCGGCAAATGCCCAAGGCCGAGCTGCACATTCATATTGAAGGTTCGCTTGAGCCCGAACTGATTTTTGAACTCGCCAGGCGTAACAACGTGGCGATCCCGTATGCCAGCGTTGAAGAGCTTCGCAGCGCTTACGCCTTCACCAATCTGCAAAGCTTTCTGGACATTTATTACGCCGGTGCCAGCGTACTTTTGAAAGAGGTGGATTTTTACGACATGGCGCACGCCTATTTCGTAAAAGCAGCGCAAGACAACGTCGTGCATGCCGAGCTGTTTTTTGACCCGCAGACGCATACGGTACGTGGTGTCAGCATGGGTGCTGTCATCAACGGTCTGCACCGCGCTTGTGTCGATGCGCAAAAGGAGTTTGGTATCACAGCCTCGCTCATCATGTGTTTTTTGCGTCATTTGAGCGAGGCAGAAGCCTTTGAAACGCTGGAGCAGGCGCTGCCCTATCGCGACAAAATCATCGGCGTCGGTTTAGATTCAGGCGAAGTCGGCAACCCGCCTGAAAAATTTGCACGCGTGTTTGCACGTTGCCGTGAGCTAGGTTTACATCTGGTTGCGCATGCCGGCGAAGAAGGGCCGCCAGCGTATATCTGGACGGCACTGGATGTGCTCAAGGTCGAACGCATAGACCACGGCGTGCAGGCCATCAAAGACGCAGCCCTGATGCAACGCCTGGCTAAAGACCGCATTGCGCTCACTGTGTGCCCGCTGTCCAACCTCAAGCTCTGCGTTTTTCCTGACCTGGCCAGCCATAACCTGAAGGTGCTGCTTGATGCGGGTATTGCCGCAACCGTCAATTCAGACGACCCGGCCTACTTTGGCGGCTACATGAACGACAACTTCACGCAGACTTTTACAGCTACGGGCATGACGGCGCAGCATGCCTATACCCTGGCGCGCAACAGTTTTGAGGCGAGCTTTGTGGATGCGCCTGCCAAGCGCGGTTACATCGACCGGCTGGATACGTGTTTTGCGGCTTTTCGGTGAGTCGTTAAAATAGAAGGTTGCAGTGTGCGGTCCCGACGCACTGCAAACTTTATCTTTCGGGCCATGTAGAGGAATACCATGTATAAAAACCTCGCAAATTTGGCCGCCAGGAAGGTTTTTCGCTTTGCACTTCGAGGCATCGCATGAGCTACCAGGTCAAGGAAATTTTTTACACCCTGCAAGGCGAAGGTGCCAACGCAGGCCAGCCCGCAGTCTTTTGCCGCTTTGCAGGCTGCAATCTGTGGACGGGCCGTGAGCAGGACCGCGCCACTGCGGTATGCCAGTTTTGCGATACCGATTTTGTCGGCACCGACGGCACTCTGGGTGGCAAGTATCTGGACGCCGATGCACTTGCCAGGCAGATTGAAGCGCAATGGCCCGCAGGTGATACGGAGCATCGCTTTGTAGTAATGACGGGTGGCGAGCCGTTGCTGCAAGTTGACGATGCGTTAATAGCCGCACTGCACGCGTGTAGCTTCAAAATTGCAGTTGAAACCAACGGCACGATTGCCGCGCCCAAAGGCATTGACTGGATTTGTGTCAGCCCCAAGTCCGGTGCGCCGTGGGTGCAGCGCACCGGACACGAGCTGAAAGTGGTGTGGCCCCAGCCACCCTTCGACCTGGCCGAGCTGGAATCTGCCGACTTCATGCACCGCTACCTGCAACCCATGGACAACGTGCTGCGGCTTGAGAACACGCAGCGCTGCGTCGCGCTGTGTATGCAGCGTCCGGCCTGGCGACTCAGTTTGCAAACTCACAAAATAACCGGCATACGTTAAATGGACTACGAAATTTCCCAACGCTTTTACTTTGATGCAGCCCATACACTCAAGCGCGAAGTCGAGCGTGATAGCAGCCTGCGCATCCACGGCCACACCTACAACGCCGAGGTCATGCTGTCGGGCCAACCCGACCTGCTAACCGGCATGGTGATGGACCTGGGCCTGGTGCGCGAGGCAATTGGGCAAGTGCGCACCCGGCTTGACCACCACATGCTCGATGACATCGAAGGCCTTGGCCCCGCCACGCTGGAAAACCTGTGCGCTTTTGTCTGGCGTGCACTGGCCGGAAGCGTACCGGGTATCTCTGCCGTACGTATCTGGCGCGAGTCGGTGGGTGATAGCTGCACGCTGCGCGCATGAAAGCCTACCGCGCATCATTACTGTACTTTGCTGCCCCCCCCCTGTCTGCGGGGGGCGCAAATGCGGTATTCGAAGAAGACGGCCTTCTCGTGGTCGGCCCCGATGCGGACGGCGTGCAGGTTGTGAAAGCCATTGGCAGTTACGCGCAACTGGCTGCAAGCTATCCCGGTGTTGACATCCAGGCATTCCCTGGCCGCATCATCGCGCCGGGGTTTGTCGATATGCACGTGCATTACCCGCAGCTTGATGTGATTGGCTCGCCCGCCGAAGGCTTGTTACCCTGGCTGGAGAACTACACATTTCCGCATGAAGCTCGTTTTGCCTCGACCGAATACAACGTACCAGCAGCCAAATTTTTTGTTGCTGAACTGCTGCGTAACGGTGTAACCACCGCGTTGGCGTTCGCCACCTCTGCCCCTGAATCTGTTGATGCATTGCTCGGTGAAGCACAAAGCCAGCAGCTGCGCATGATTGCCGGTAAGGTCTTGATGGACCAGAACTCGCCCGACGGTGTACGCGACAACACCGAGCAAAGTTTGATTGATACTGAAGCGCTTATCAATAGATGGCACGGCGTTGACCGCCTCGGCTACGCCATAACGCCACGCTTTGTGCCCAGTTGCAGCGCGGCTCAGCTTGGCGGCGCGGGCGAGCTGGCCGGGACGTACCCGGACGTCTGGATTCAATCCCACGTTGCCGAGAACCTTGACGAAATCGCCTGGGTCAAGCGCCTCTACCCCCAGGCGCGCAGCTACCTCAGCGTGTATGAGCAGTTTGGCCTCTTGAGGCCTCGCGCCGTTTACGCCCACTGCATTCATATCGACGATGTTGATCGCGCACTGATGCGCAGTACCGGAACAGCCGCCGCGGTGTCGCCGACCAGCAACCTGTTTTTGGGAAGCGGCTTTTTCGACTACGCCAGCGCCGAACGCTCCGGCATCTTGTACGGCCTGGCCAGCGACGTAGGCGGTGGTACCTCGTTCAGCCCGTTCCACACCATGCTGGCCGCTTACTACGTGGGGCGTGAAGGCCAAGCCAAAAGTGGCGTTTCTTTGAGTCCGCAAAACTTGTGGTGGCAACATACCGCAGGCGCTGCCAGAGCGCTGGGCCTGCAAGGCGTTATCGGCAACCTGCTGCCGGGCTGCGAGGCCGACTTTGTGGTGATGAACCCCAAAGCCACACCGTTGCTGGCGCGCCGTACCGCGCAGGCAGGCTCGCTGGACGAACTGCTGTTTGCGCTGATCGTGCTGGGTGACGACCGCGTGATCGAGAAAACCATTATTTCGCAGGCGTTGGGCTGAAAACGGCTAAAAATGGGCATCTTTAGAGCCTGAAAGTGCCTGTAGCCCAATTAATACGGGCGTGAACAGCTACTGAATATATAGCAGATGCGATTGCTGAAGTAGCTGGTTTTACAGCTTCTTCAAGCGCGAGTGGCAGCGTTCGGCTTGCCTACAATCAGTGAAAACTGAAAGACTTCCCGCAATGAGCATCAAAAGCGACAAATGGATACGCCGCATGGCAGAGTCCACCGGCATGATCGAGCCCTTCGAGCCGGGGCAAATCCGCGAGGCTGACGGCAAAAAAATCATCAGCTACGGTACCAGTAGCTACGGCTACGACATCCGCTGTGCGCCCGAGTTCAAGGTCTTCACCAACATCCACAGTACTGTGGTGGACCCGAAAAATTTTGACGAGAAAAGCTTCGTAGATTTTTCGGGCGACAGCTGCATCATCCCGCCCAACAGCTTTGCACTGGCCCGCACGCTGGAGTACTTCCGCATTCCGCGCAACGTGCTCACCATCTGCCTGGGCAAAAGCACTTACGCACGCTGCGGCATTATCGTTAACGTCACGCCGTTCGAACCCGAGTGGGAAGGCTACGTGACGCTGGAGTTTTCAAACACCACACCGTTGCCCGCCAAAATCTACGCAGGCGAAGGCTGCGCGCAAGTGCTGTTTTTTGAGAGCGATAAAGACGATGTTTGCGAGACGTCATACAAAGATCGCGGCGGCAAGTACCAGGGACAGGTTGGGGTGACGTTGCCGAGGGCTTGAGTTTGTTGAGGCCTTGTGTGGGCCTCAGTGGTGGTCACTTTTCCACTGGTGCCGCGCGGCCCGGTTTCCTACAGACTTTCGGCATTCCCGCTGAATGGCTTTCGTAGCGCAATCGCTAGGATAAAGCCATGCCCTCAAACCGTTCGTGGTGAATAGCTGTTGATGGGCATGATGTTCTCGGGAGTGTCGCCATGACTGCTACTACTGCTGCTACTGCCTCCACTGTTTTTGCTTCGGCGCGTTACATAGCTGGTCAGTTGCCGTATTTGTCGCAGCTTGAGCACTATTGGCCGGCCGATTTGCTGGCCGAGTTCACTTTCCTGATGGCGGCAAAAGGCCAGTGCGTCAACTCATCCATGATGTTGGGCAGCCGTGAATACGCCATCGACAAACTCTCTAGTGCCCACACGCTTGACGACGATGATCTGCGGGTGCTGGCGGTGCAGATGTTTTCGTACTTTGACGATGAGCCTTGCCATGCGGTAGCGCAGCTGGTTAGTCAGTCACTGACGCACTGATTGACCAAAGGAGCTGGCTGATTAACCAGCTTTCAAGGCCTCTCCGGCCCAAGAGTGGCTGTTCTTGCAGCCGCCAAATCCCAACCCGCCCAGCCACAGCTTTTAAACAGCACTGGCCCGGCAGGTTTTTTTACGTTCTGGAGCACTGCATGTCGAACCACATCGGCCAGCGTTGCAAAGCGGCTGGCATCAAGCCCGGCTTGAAGCAAATCACCCGCCTCATGCAAGGCATCTGCCGTATCCACAAACACGCTGCCTTCGGTTGCTACGTGCCTGCACAGCGCGGCGCTTAACTCGACCATCTGCGGCGTGAAGGCACCCACCGCGCTGATGAATCCGTCCCTGCGCGGCAGGGCACATAGAACCACGCCACTGGCGGGTGTGCAGGTCACGGCCAGCGGACAGTCGGCCAATGCGGCATTTGCATCCTGCACCACCGTTGCTGCCAGCCCCATCGCCTCTGCGTGCGCCGCAAGCGCTTGGGCACTCGCGTTGCTTTTTGAAGCAATCATCACGTGTCTGATTTTCAGTACTTCCGCGAAGGCCTCAAGGTGCGCCCTGCCTTGCACACCTGCGCCCACGATCATCAGCGGCCCCTGTGTGTTGGGTGCAAGCTTTAGCGCCGCCAGACTTGAAACCGCTGCGGTGCGGCGCGCCGTTACGGTTGGTCCATCGAGCAGCAGCTTGCGCTGGCCGGTGGCGATGTCAAACACCACAACGTCACCCTGGATCGCAGGTCGATCAGTGCCTGCGTTGGCAGGCGTGAATGTAATTAGCTTGGTGATGGCGATGCGGCTGTCGTTTGCCGGCATCACAAACAGGCTGCCGCCGCCGGGCAGGCTTTGCACCAGACGTGGCGGCACGTTCACCAAGTCGTCATGCAGCAGCCGCATAATTTCTTCAACCAGCGCAGTCCATGGCAGGGCAAGTGCGGTTTGCCGGGCATCAAGCAAGGGGAAAGACGGCATGGGCAGTTCAGTAGAAGGGGATTAGGGAAATAAGCTTTCATCCTACATCCTGATGGGGCGCGCATCCCATGGTGTTTGCTGCTGCCCCTCATAGCATCAATTCATCGATTAAGAACACATTAACTAGGGGCTCCGTCATGTTCTCAGACCACCTGCCGAAGATTGACCAGACCAGCGGCCGCCATCTTTTTGCGATTGCCGCTGCACTGGTCATGGGTTGTCAACTTGTAGCCATGGTTGTAGTGGCCGACGGCCAGGTTAAAAAAGCCGAGGCTCGTGAGTCGCAGATGCAGTCCCAGCGCTTGGTAGTCGCCCAGTGCCTTGAAAACGTCAGGGGGGCTGAGCTATCTTCCTGCACAGCCCGGGTTTATTCCGACAATCGGCAGGACACCATCTTGAGTCAGGTTGACGATAGCACTCAGGATCGCAGCCAGTCGGCTCCGCGCTCGGCTAGCGAGGGGTTGAGGGCTATTTCTTTTACGGCGCGCTGATCTTCCTCATTTTTAAAGCTATCAAGAGCCACCAGGCGTTGTCAAGCCATGCGGCTTTGGGGGGGGGGTGGACTCTGACCCCAATAACCTTACAGGGTGAGTAAAGCCGTTTCAAGCGACAGCCGCAGCGCGGCCACGATCTCGTTCAGATACATCGATGGCGCACCCTGCTCAGGCAAAAAAGGCACATGAACAAAACCGCCCCTGACGAGCTGTCGGCTAGCAGAGATGGGTTTCTTCGACAGCTCATGCATCAGGCCATAAAAAACATGGTTACAGACATAGGTGCCAGCGGTTTGCGATACCTCCGCTGCAATTCCCGCATGCTGCAACGCGGCCAGCATGCGCTTGATCGGCAGGGTGCTGAAATAAGCCGCCGGTCCGCCCCGCACAACCGGTTTATACAGGGGTTGCGCGCCCGTATTGTCTGCAATGCCTGCATCGTTGATGTTGATGGCCACGCGCTCCAGCGAAATGGCCCCTCGGCCCCCAGCCTGACCCACGCAAATCACCAATGCCGGCTTATGCAGGCGCAGCAGGCGTTTAAGTTCTTTTAGTGATGCATCGAAAGCAGTGGGCAGTTGCGCAGCCCGTATCATGTGGCCTACGAGTAACTCACCATCAAGTGCCTTTACCGCAAGCCAGCTGGGGTTGATGTGCGCACCACCAAATGCGTCAAACCCGGTGAGCAGTACGCACGGCACAGGTGGTGTTGCTGAAGCGAAAACGCGGGTCATTCCCACATTGTGCAATGCCGATTTAATTTTTGAGCATCGCCTGCGTTTTGCTATCGAACTTCACCACGCTGACTCTGCCGTTTTGGCCCGGAAAGCCGTCAAACGCGGCCCGTACCAGGTAGGGTACGAGTGCGGGAAGGTCTTCGTTGTCGCCCTCATATACGACCCGTGACTCAAACACGGCCTTGGGTTTGCCGGGTGGGTTGTTTTGTGCGTCGAGCAGGCGTAAGCGCAGGTTGCTGACTTGCACGGTGCGTGTCACCTGCCGGTCGCCGACGTAACGCGAGCCAAAGCGGTCGGGTGCCCAAAAGCCCGGGTAAACGTTGCCTGTCGCATCGCGAAAGGGCGGCTGATAAACGTAGTAGTCCTTGTAAATCGCCTCCCGGTATTGGCGCTTGCGTGTACCGTTGCCAGTAACCAGATCAACCTGCATGCGGCCTACCTGGCCAGGTGCGGCGCGCTTGAGGCCCAGCTTTTCAAGCTCGGTTTGTACATAGCCTTCGTAGGCTTCTTGTTCCAGGTCGTTGGCTTTGTCTGCAGGCGTGATGTAGCTGAAGGTGCTGCCCGCGATGTCAGACGGCCATTGGTTAAAGCTGGTGACCTTCGCAGTGATGGGGCTGGCGCAGGCGGTCAACAGGGCGATCACTGAGATTAAGCCGACTGCCGCACCCAGTTGCCTGAAACTTTGCAGAAGTTGATTGGATCGTTTCATGGTTTATGGATACCTTGGGCGTTTATTTTGTTCCGCAAGTGTTTGCTTGCGGGTTGCGCTCAAGTAAAGTCGGGGTTCAAATGGTGAAGCCCCTTTGGGCAGGCCAGTTACTCAAACAGGGGCAAGTCATGAAGTGGGAAGGCAATCGCGAATCCGACAATGTTGAAGACCGGCGTGACGATGGCGGTGGCGGCGGTGGCGGCGGTGGTGGCCTTGGCGGTTTGCTCGGAGGCCGCAGCATTGGCATTGGCACCATCGTTGTGGCGCTGCTGGGTGGATGGGTGTTCGGCATCAACCCGCTGACGATACTGAGTCTGCTAAGTGGCGGCTCGCCGCCCGCGCAGGTGCAACAGCAGCAAGGCCCTGCGCACCGGCCTCCGGCAGACGACCGCATGGCCAAGTTTGTGTCTACCGTGCTGGCCGATACCGAAGACGTATGGACTGATGTGTTCGCAAAAGGTGGTGGCACCTATGTCAAGCCGCGGCTTGTTCTGTTCAGGGGTGCGACGCAAACGGCGTGCGGTCAGGGGCAAGCTGCCATGGGGCCGTTTTACTGCCCCGGCGACCAGAAGGTGTATATCGACCTCGGGTTTTATGAAACCCTGAAAAACCGCTTGGGTGCGCCCGGCGAATTTGCCCAGGCCTACGTGATCGCGCACGAGGTCGGTCACCATGTGCAAAACCTGCTCGGCATCAGCGGCAAGATGGACCAGATGCGCGGCCGCGTCAGCAAGGTCGAATACAACGCCCTGAGCGTCAAGCTGGAACTGCAGGCGGATTGTTTTGCCGGGGTCTGGGCGAACAAAGCCAACAATTCCAGGCAAATTCTGGAAGGCGGCGATATTGAATCAGCCATGAATGCCGCCGCCAAAATTGGCGATGATGCCTTGCAGCGCGCTGGCGGCGGGGCGGTAGTGCCTGATAGCTTTACTCACGGTACCAGTGCCCAGCGCCAGCACTGGTTTGATACTGGCTATAAAACAGGCAGTGTGAAGGCTTGTGACACGTTTAGTAGCCAGAATTTATAGAAAAGAGTCTTTACAGACCCATAAAAAGCCTTGAGATGCCCTGAAAACGGGCGTGAGCAGCTATTAAATAAATAGCAATCTATCTGCCTCCGGAAAATCCTCCAGTACTTGGCAGCTGCCTGAGCCTGCTTCGCACGTGCAAAAAGCGGGTAATTACCCTAGGAGCGATAATAGAAGGCTAAATGACCTCATCCTTTTCCAATCTTTCGCTGGCAGAACCGCTGGCCCGCGCCGTAGCCGAGATGGGCTACGAAACCATGACCCCCATTCAGGAACAGGCCATACCTGTCGTCCTCGCGGGCAAAGACGTGATGGGCGCAGCGCAAACGGGTACTGGCAAAACCGCTGCCTTCGCGCTGCCGCTGCTACAGCGCATGATGAAGCACGAAAACGCTTCGACCTCGCCAGCGCGCCACCCGGTGCGGGCGCTGGTGCTGCTGCCGACGCGTGAACTGGCCGTGCAGGTGGCCGAGCAGGTCAAGCTGTACGCCAAGTACACCAACCTGAACAGCGCGGTGGTGTTTGGCGGCATGGACATGAAGCCGCAAACTGCAGAACTTAAAAAAGGCGTTGAAGTACTGGTTGCCACGCCGGGCCGATTGCTCGATCACATCGAAGCCAAAAACGCGGTGCTGAACCAGGTTGAATATGTGGTGCTGGACGAAGCTGACCGCATGCTCGACATCGGTTTTTTGCCAGACCTGCAGCGTATCTTGAGCTACCTGCCCAAGCAGCGCATCACGCTGCTGTTCTCGGCCACCTTTTCGCCCGAGATCAAGCGCCTGGCGTCGAGCTACCTGCAAGACCCGGTGACGATTGAAGTGGCAGCTTCCAACGCCGCGGCCTCAACAGTTGAGCAACACTTCTACAGCGTGGGCGCTGACGACAAGCGTCGCGCCCTGCACCAGATTTTAAAAACACGCGGCATGAAGCAGGCGTTTGTGTTTGTCAACAGCAAGCTAGGCTGCGCAAGACTGGCCCGCTCGCTGGAGCGGGAAGGCCTTAAAACCACCGCACTGCACGGCGACAAAAGCCAGGACGAGCGCCTGAAAGCACTCGACGCCTTCAAAAAAGGCGAGGTTGATTTACTGGTGTGTACCGACGTTGCGGCGCGCGGTCTTGACATCAAGGATGTACCGGCGGTCTTCAACTTTGATGTGCCCTTTAACGCTGAAGATTACGTGCACCGCATTGGCCGCACCGGCCGCGCTGGGGCCTCTGGTCTGGCGGTGAGCTTTGTCGCCAGCAGCGACCAGCGCCTGGTGGCTGACATCGAAAAACTCATCAAGACCAAGATCGAGCTGGAGCCGATGGAATTTGACGAAGACCAGCCGCGCACCGCCGAGAAGTTTGGCGCGCAGGGCCGTATCAACGATGGTCGCCGCATGTACCGGGACAGTGGCGATGGCGAGGCTGAAAGCGGCGGCAGGCCAGAGCAAAGGTCAGTACGCGAACCGCGTGAGCGCCGTGAACACACCCCCCATCGTCAGTATGGCCAAAGCGCTGCGCCGCGCGACCCATTTTTTGACCAGCCCTATGAGGCTGTCACCGCTCCAGACGCGCAAGCCGCCTGGGATGCTGCGGCCAAGGCAGCGCCGGTACGCAGTAGTGGATCGGCCAACATCAAGCCAAAGAAAAAAGTAGCTGCGCTGTTCAAAATCGGCGGCTAAAAACCGCTAAAACGGCAAATAACGGCTTGATAACGTCAGAGTCCGCCTACGGCTTTTGACGCAGCCGTCTGGTGACCGGATTGTCAGCAGTTTTCTACACTTGATCTATGGAATTGCAAGCCGAATCGCGCAGCGGTACGTTGCCAGCAGCTAGCGTCAGCGTGCTGTCAATACTGAAAAGCATCTACCGTACGCTGTGGCGTGCCATTGAGGAATGGATTGAAGCTGACGGTCTACGCATGAGTGCGGCGATGTCGTTCTACGGCATTCTCAGTCTGGCTCCGTTGCTGGTGCTAATGGTGGCGGTGCTGGGCTGGTGGCTGGACCGCGCATACATTGAAGTCAGCCTGGTTGACCAGATCCGAAATGTGGTCGGAGCACAGGGCGCGCAAGTCGTTCAGCAGGCGCTTGTCAGCGCTCAGAAGCCGTCGCAGGGCATTACCGCTTCCCTTTTTGCTTTTGCACTTCTGCTGTCAGGGGCGACGGGAGTTTTTGCGGAGCTGCAGGACGCTTTTGCACGTTTGTGGCGCGAGGGAACCGGCGAGGTGCCACAGCAGAAATGGTGGCATGGTGCTTCACTGCGGATGCGTGGTGTGGCCTACATCTTGGCGTTCGGGTTTTTGCTGCTGGTGTCACTGGCCATATCAACCGGCTTGAGCCTTTTCTCTAGCTGGGCAGGTAACTATTTACCGCTTGAACGGATAGCCTTTGTACTCAACGAAGTTGTGTCGTTCGGGTTTTGCATCTTCTTGTTTGTAGCCCTCATGCGCATGAGTTCCGGGCCCAAACCCTCGCTTCGTTTTCTCGTCATGGGCGCAGCAGCTGGTGCTTTTTTATTCGCTGTGGGCAAGCATTTAATGGCGTTTTACCTGTCTACTGCGGCGGTGGTGTCTGCGTACGGCGCGGCTGGCTCGCTGGTGGTGATCCTGATGTGGATTTACTTTTCGTCAGCCGTGCTGTTGCTTGCGGCAAGCGTTGCGCGGGCCTTGTCGGATACGTTCAGGCCCAAGCCTGTAGATATCAGCCAAGTCAATCTGTTCAAGCATTGAAAAACTATTCGACAGGTTGCGCCTGCTCGCACCGCACCTGAATCAGCTCAAATGTTCCCGGCGTTGTCCCGAGGCGGGCCGCGCTCAGGTAGCCACCCCAGACGCAGCCGGTGTCTAGTGGCAAGGTGTTGCGCCGCATGACTGCGACCCTTTGCGCACCTTGCTTACCTGTGGCGAGGGTAGACCAATGCCCAAAGGCTATGGCCGTGCCTGCAGTTTTTCTGCCTGGCACTTCAAACCATGGCATGTAGCCAAGCGGGGCGCTGTCTGCACCTTCGGTACTGGTAAATTCCATTACACCGTCTTGAGTACAGAATCGCAGGCGTGTTAACGCATTCACCACCACGCGCAACCGGTCCGCGCCACGCAGTGAATCGCTCCACTGTGCGGGCGTATTGCCGTACATGGCCTGCAGAAAATCCTTTAATTCACTCGAGCTTGACGTACGTAAAACCTGCTCAAGCTCACTGGCCAGCGCCATGGTTTGCTGCCGGGTCCACTGCGGCAATACCCCGGCGTGAACCATCAGCCAGCCATGTGCAGCAATCGCCATCTGGCGGTGCCTGAGCCAGTCGAGCAGCGCTGCGCTGTCATGGGCTTGCAACACGTCCTGGGCGGTGTCCTTGCGGCCCGGCTTGCGAACGCCGTGCGCCATGGCCAGCAAATGCAGGTCGTGGTTGCCGAGCAGGCATTGGGCTGCATCGCCCAGCGCCACCAGGCTACGCAGCACGCCCAGCGAATCAGGGCCGCGATTGACAAGGTCACCCAGCAGGTAGACGGTGTCACGGCTGGGTGAAAAGTCGATAGTTTGCAGAAGGCGTTGAAACGGCGCGTTGCAACCTTGCAGGTCGCCAATACAGTACAGTGACATGTGTTTATTTTGCCTGTGGATCCATGGACTTCCTGCTGATTCTTTTTCTGACCTTGCTCAACGGTATTTTCTCCATGTCGGAGATGGCATTGGCATCCAGTCGCAAAGCGCGCCTGGTCGCCCTGTCTGAAGCAGGCGACAAAGGTGCCCAGGCGGCGCTTGGCCTGCTTGAAAACCCGACACAGTTTTTGTCATCCGTTCAGGTGGGTATCACGTCTATCGGCATGATTAACGGCATTATTGGCGAGGCGGCCTTTAGTGGTGATTTATCGCTGTGGCTGCAAACCTTTGGTCTGTCGCCGAGGGCATCAGACATCTCTGCCACTGCCCTGGTCGTAGCTGTCATTACCTACGTCACCATCGTGTTTGGTGAACTGGTGCCCAAGCGTATAGGCCAGCTTTATCCCGAGACTGTCGCGCGGCTGGTATCAACCCCCATGATGTGGGTTGCCCGTATTGCCAAGCCGTTTGTCAAACTGCTTTCCGTCAGTACCCTGGCCACGCTCAAGTTGCTGCGCATCGACAACAGCGCTGGCCGCGCCGTGACCGAAGAAGAAATTGCGGCCAGCCTTGAAGAGGGCGTTGATGCCGGGCTGATTGAAGAGCACGAACACCAGATGGTGCAAAACGTGTTTTTATTAGATGACCGCCTGCTCACTTCACTGATGTTGCCGCGGTCCGACATAGAGTGGCTGGACGCGGCTGACACGCTGGCTGAGGCCATTGACAAGGCGGGGCAAACCGGGCATTCGTGGTATCCGGTTTGCCGTGGCAGCCTGGACGACGTGGTGGGCGTGGTCAATGTGGCCAAGCTGCTGGCTACACGCGCGCAAACTCAAGCTGACGCGCCTGCCGCTACTGACCGCATTGGCATGTATGCCGTGCCGGCTGTGTTTGTGCCGGAAACCCTCACCGGCATGGAACTGCTTGAGCAGTTTCGGGCCAGGTCCACGCGCATCGTGTTTGTGGTCGATGAATACGGCGTGGTGCAGGGCCTGATGACGCCCATGGACATGCTGGAAGCCATCACCGGGGAGCTACAGCCCGGCGCGCAGGTTGATGCGTGGGCCACCCGGCGAGATGACGGAAGCTGGCTGATTGACGGTGTCATGCCGGTGGCAGAACTCAAGGCCCGGCTTGACATTAAAGATCTGCCCGAAGAAATCCGGGGCCGGTACAACACAGTGGCCGGCTTGCTGCAAAGCGTGTCGGGGCGCTTGCTGCGTACGGGTGAGGCCGTTGAGTGCGCAGGCTGGACTTTTGAGGTGGTTGACCTCGACGGCAAGCGCATCGACAAGGTGCTGGCCAGCGCTGCCGCTGAACCGCAATAAGTGCGCTGCAACCGCGGTCGTCTCTTGTTGGCTACACTCCTGCGCAATTGCACATTGAATCGGTTGAAAATTCTCAGGCACTGTGTTTTACTCGCACCAAAACAAGGTGCTTATGTCTGATTATTTGGTTGCGACGCTGCTTGCATCGGCAGCTTTTGGTATAGCTTTGGGAGTGCTAGGTCACCAAATATGGATGGCTGATCAGGGAAGAAAAAAAAGGCGCCCGCCCGCAAAATGGCATTTGCAGTCCCGGCCATTGTTGTCGGATGCTGAATGTGATGTCTGGCACTGGCTTCAACGTGCTTTTTTTGAATACGATGTACTGGTCAAGGTGCCGATGATTCGTTTTATGGCGCCGCGTAGCGCCACCGAAGGCCGCCACGCGCACGACCTGATCAAGGATCTATATTGCACCTTCACGATTTGCTCGGTCGAAGGCACTCCCATAGGCTGTGTCGATCTCCCCGGACCGAATGGCCTCAAAGCCAGTATCCGTGACCTCAAGCAAACGCTTTTCGGAGAGTGCGGATTGCCCTACGCAGTGGTGCGAGCCAGCAACTTGCCAGGGCTTGAGGCCATGCGTTCGGCCTTTTTGGGTGAGGTAGACCTGAAAGATGACGATGCGTCCATAACGTCCGCTGATGTGCCCGCGTCTATGCCTGTAGTTGCGGTTGTTATGTCGCCTGCTGTCGTCGTTGCAGACCAAAAGCTTGAAGTTGCAGCCGAAGCGCTTTTAACCGGGCCTGGAGACATACAGCCGCTGCGTACGGAAGGGCCTAAAACAGCAGCGCAGCTCGCCGAAGACGCTCTACATGTAGATATGCTGGCTGTTGTAGAGGCGCGCAAAAATCTCAGAGACAAACTCGACCGTAATCGCAAAATCCGCTTTACCAATTTTGATCCGCTCATAACAGGCAGTGGCATTGTGAACGACAACGCAGACCCGCAGATCGCGGTTCAGTGGGAAGATTCCTTCATCATGTCTGAGGGTACCCCGCAGGAGCCAGAGTCAAAATCAAAGTGATAGCCAAAGAGTCAACGCACTGGCCAAAGGTGCGCAGGGTCCTAGTTGCGCGTTGCACCAGCGCGCACCGAAGGCGCAACGGTAATCAAGACATCGTTGTTGCCAAAGCTGCCGTTTTGAATTTGCACGTTCGCCACTCGGTCCGCCTTGGTGAAGGTGAGCAGGCTTAACTTGGCAAAGAGCTTGAATTCTTTGGATAACGGACGGCGACCCCCAAATCTGTCCGCATCATAAATTGCAAACTCATGCTGATTAAAAAGTTTTTCCCAAAACTTGTCTTCATCGAATTAATATTGGTTTTGCATGAAGCATGTATCTTCATAGCCTGCACAAACTGACGAGCAAGGACCCAAATTGACACCACCTGTCGCCTGGCACGAAAAAACCGCTTGCGAAGCCGCCGTCGCCCTGCAAAGCCGTAGTTTGTCGGCACAAGATTACCTGGGTGCTTGTCTGGATCAAATAGAAGCGCATGAGTCCGAGGTGCGCGCCTTCGCCTACCTGAACCGGGAAGGCGCCATGGCGCGGGCGAAAGCGCTGGATCAACAGGCCATTGCGGGCGGCATGCATGGCCTTACTGTGGCCATCAAGGATGTGTTTGACACTTTCGACATGCCCACCGAGGGCGGGTCAAACGCTTTCAAAGGTTATCGTCCGGTTCAGGATGCGGCAGTGGTGGCTACGCTGCGCCGGGCAGGGGCGGTCATGCTGGGCAAGTCTGTCACCACTGAACTGGCAACCTTCCCTACCAACGGTACGCGTAACCCTTTGAGCCTGGAACACACGCCCGGGGGTTCGTCCTCGGGTTCAGCGGCGGCGGTTGCGGCGCAGATGGTCAGCTTTGCCACAGGCACGCAGACCATGGGCTCGACCGTGCGGCCCAGCGGCTATTGCGGCGTAACGGGCTACAAGCCCAGCTACAACCTCATGCCCAGGCGCGGCGTCTGGGCCAATGCCGACTCCTGCGATACCGTGGGTCTGGTGGCGCGTGACGTGCGCGATGTGGCTTTCTTCGCTGCAGAAATGGCGCGTTACCCGGCGCTGCGGCTTCCTGAAGACGCCATCGCGCTGGATCAAACCCCCACCATTGGCCTGTGCCGTACCCATGAGTGGGACCGCACCGACGAGCCGATGCGTCGTGCGTTTGAAGATAGCCGACGCATCCTGTCCCAGGCCGGCGCACGCGTGCGTGAAATCCAACTGCCAGAGGCCTTTAAGGGCATGCTGCAGGCTCACACCACGGTTGTGTATTTCGAAATGAGTCGCGGCTTTGCCGATGTGCTTGAACGCCAGGCCCAGCTCATCCGGCCAGCACTATTGAAACGCACACTCGAGGGACTGCAGATCACTGGTGAGCAGTACCAGCAAGCGCAGGGCCTTGCACGGCAGTGCCGTCAGATGTTCGATGACGTTCTCGGGAGTTGCGACGTGCTGCTGGTGCCTGCTGCCACCGGAGAAGCGCCACGCGGGCTGGAGTATTCGGGCGACACGTCGATGAATCAGGTTTGGACGCTGATGCACGGGCCGGCCATATCTGTGACCGGCGGCTACGGACCTCACGGATTGCCTTTGGCGCTACAGGTCGTCGGCCGGATCGACGATGACGCGCGCACTTTACTTGCTGCCCACTGGGTACATACCCGGTTGCAGGCCAACCACGCACGGGTACGCTCATGATGGCGCGCTATTTGCAAATGATCTTTCTCTTTTTCTCCCCTTATTAGAAGGAAATTCACGTGAACCTCAATCGTCGCCAATCATTCGTCGGGATTGCAGCTGCCTTCAGCATGAGTGGCAGTTGGGCTCAAAACTACCCTGTCCAGGCCATCAAGGTGATCATGCCCTTCGCACCGGGCACCGGTTCAGAGAGTGTCCTGCGGGTAGTGCTTGACCGGCTCAGCGAAAAGCTCAAGCAGCCCATCGTGTTGGACAATCGCCCTGGAGCAGGCTCCACCCTTGGCACTGAACAGGCCGCCCGTATGCCGCCCGACGGCTATACGCTGGTGGCGACCTACAACTCTTCGATCGCACCTGGCTCACTGCTTTACCCAAAACTCGGTTACGACCCTATCAAGGACTTCAAGCACATCGCGCTGGTGGGCGTGTTTCCACAGTTCATGGTGGTACGCGCCGACCACCCCGCCAAAACGGTGCAAGACTTCATCGCCATGGTGCGGGCCAAGCCTGGTACCGTCAACTATTCATCGGCGGGCGTGGGTACCTCGGGATTTCTCGCTGGTGAAATGCTCAAGCAAACGCTCAAGCTCGACATGGTTCACATTGCCTACAAGGGTCCCGGACCGGCCATAACCGACCTGCTTGGTGGCCGGCTCGATATGGTGATGACCGCCAGTGCAGCTGCTCTGGTAGCGGCGGGCAAGCTGCGCATCCTGGCAGCGACCAGTGAAAAGCGGTCACCTCTTTATCCAGATGCGCCAGCCCTGTCGGAAGTCGCGCCCAATCTGATCGCCGTCTCTTGGGTTGGTATTTCGGCACCAGCAGCCACGCCATTAGCCATCACCCAGCAGCTGGAGCGCGAAGTCCTGTCGATTCTGGCAGAGCCCGCAGTGCGCGCCCGCCTGGCTGATCCGAACTTCGGCATTGAAGTCACGCCACTGGGCTCAGCAAATTTTCTGGAGTTCATCCAAAAGGAGTTGCGTGTGTGGGCACCCGTGATCAAGGCTGGCAATATCCAGATTGGCTAATGAGCGCTTTTATCTAATGGGTGGTAAGCGGCCCTGGGGTAGCCTTGCCACTCGATACGGAATTATTCGTTTGGACTGGGTCATGAAAAAGCCCCTGAATCTTGCGAATCAAGGGCCTTCATTTGGTGCCGGAGAGATGAATCGAACACCCGACCTTCTCATTACGAATGAGCTGCTCTACCGACTGAGCTACACCGGCTTTTTTTTTGAATTCAGCCTTCAATTATAGCCCGGCGTAGCAGGTCGGCTTGTTGCACTGACAGGGCCGCTTGTTAATTCGCCACCAGCACGTTGCCTTCAATCCTGACCCGGTCACCCATTTTGAAAGGGGGCGGCGTGGCGTAGGTGACGGTCTGTGTGCCGCCGCTTTCCAGGCGGGTCACGACTTCGTAGTGGGTATTTTTCTTGACGTTTCTTTCGATCTCGCGGCCCGCCAGTGCGCCGCCTACCGCGCCCAGCAGTTCGGCTGCCGTCTTGCCACGTCCGTTACCTACTTGGCTGCCCAGCACGGCACCGGCAACGCCGCCGCCTATCAGTCCGATGTAGCTGCCATCACCTTTGACTTGAATAGTGTTGATGGCTTCTACCGTGCCGCAGTTCGCACAAATGCGGGCTGGCTGGTTAGGCAACGCAACGGGCCTTACTGCTCCCGTGGCCACGAGTGGTTCACGCAACACCGCGTCTGCCTGGCGATTACCTGCCCGAAGGTTAGCTGTTACGCGTGAGTCTGGCAAGATGCGATCTCGCGTTTTGATGGTGTAGCTGCCCTGGTAGTTTCCGGCAGTGGTCTCGTCCAGAAAGATCTTGCCCTGCATGCCGTTGACCCGCACACTGGCCTTGCCGCCGGGTGTGCCATTCATGGTGAACATCAGCTCGGATCCCGGCTCTATGCGGCTGATAGGTGCGACGGTGAAGCGTTCGATTCGCGGCGCAAGACCCGAGGGGACGCTGCCCGCCTGGGAGCGCCAAGGCGCGCCTGCAAGCAGCGATTCGTCCAGCACGGCAGTGGCTACTTCGTTGCCCAGACGCAGATTGGCTGTCACCATGCTGGTGGCAGAAAGCCTGTCGTAGTTGCGAATCGTGTAGGACCCAACGTAAACACCGGGCTCTACTTCGGGCAGCAGGTACTGACCATTTATGCCATCAATATTGATACGCGCATCGGCACCCGGGGTACCGTAGAGCGTGAAGACCATCTCGCTGCCGGGGCTGAGACGATCGACCTGTTTCACGTCAAAGCCGCTGATGGTCGGCGCTGCATAACGTTGCTGTGCCAACGCCATTTGCGGAATGAAGGCCAACTGGCTGAAGGCGAGCACGGCGAACAGTATTTTCAGTGCACTCGAGCGTATGTGCGATAAGTTCATGATGATGCTTTCTTTTGTGCGGTTGCCCCTCTAGCTTGCAGCGCCGCGTGTAATAACAAATGTAAAAGCAATTATTGGCACCGATTGACGGGGCGTTTTGCCATACGCGCACTTCTCCTACAGCGCTATGGGCAAGCGCAGAAGTTACTGGCTGCAAAAGCAAAAAAGACCGCATCAGCGGCCTTTTTTTGAAACTATTGAATGGCAACTATTTGCCGAGGTGACAGGCGGTGACGCGCTCCACCTCGTTTTTCGACCCGAGTACTACGCTTACTCGTTCGTGCAGCTTGGCGGGTTGTAAATCCATGATGCGCTGGCTGCCGTTGGTTGATGCGCCGCCAGCTTGTTCTACCAGCCAGCTCATCGGGTTGGCCTCGTACATCAGGCGCAGCTTGCCAGCTTTTTCAGGCTCGCGTTTGTCCCAAGGGTACAAAAAGACGCCGCCGCGGCACAGGATGCGGTGCACGTCGGCCACCATGGCGGCCACCCAGCGCATGTTGAAGTCCTTGCCGCGCGGGCCGTCCTTGCCAGCCAGCAGTTCGTCCACATAGCGCTTCACGGGCACATCCCAGTGCCGCATATTGCTCATGTTGATGGCGAATTCTTGCGTGTCTTCAGGGATCCGCACGTTCTCTTCAATCAGCACAAACGAGCCCTGTTCGCGGTCCAGCGTGAACATGACCACACCGTCGCCAACGGTCAGCACCAGCGTGGTCTGCGGGCCGTAAATGCAGTAGCCCGCGGCTACCTGCTTGTTGCCAGCCTGTAGAAAGTCACTTTCGTCAACACCACGGTCGTCTTCGGGCATTTTCAGCACGCTGAAGATGGTGCCAATGCTGGCGTTGATGTCGATGTTGCTGGAACCATCCAGCGGGTCAAACAGCAACAGGTATTCGCCTCGCGGGTAACGGTTGGGCACCACGTAAATGCCCTCCATCTCCTCGCTCGCCATGGCGGCTAAGTGCCCGCCCCATTCGTTGGCTTCAATCAGCACTTCGTTGGCGATGATGTCGAGTTTTTTTTGCACTTCGCCTTGAACGTTCTCACTGCCTGCGCTGCCCAATATGCTGGCCGCGCCACCGAGTGCGCCTTTGTTGACGGCCTGGCTGATACTTTTGCAGGCGCGCGCCACGACCTCCAGCAGCAGGCGCAGCTCGGGCGGTATGTGACCTTTCTGGCGTTGCTGTTCAACGAGGTAACGGGTGAGGGAGATTTTTTGCGACATTGGTAAGTACCTTTTATTGCTGGCCTGCAAGAGCCCGCGTGACAACCTCATGCGTGTCTTTGCTCAAATCGGTTTTGGCCGCAACGCGGCTGATCGCCTCGCGCGCCGCGCTGCGGTAGGGTTCAGCCAGCTTGCTCCAGCGGTCCAGTGCGCGCGCCAGGCGTGCGGCGACTTGCGGGTTGATGGCGTCAAGCTCCATCACGCGATCACTCCAGAACACATAGCCTGCGGCATCAAGCCGGTGGAAGGCGGCTGGGTTGCCGCAGTAGGTGCTGATGACGCTACGGGCGCGATTCGGGTTGCGCTGGCTGAAGTCGCTGTGCTTCATCAAGGCCTTGACTGCAGGCAGGATGTTGCCATCGCGGTCGGGGCTGCCAGATTGCAGGCTGAACCATTTGTCGATGACCAGCGCTTCCGTTTTGAACATTGCATGAAAGCTTTCCAGCGCCTGGCTTGCCAAGCCATGACCGCTAGCCACCAGTGCCGCCAGCGCATTGAAGCGGTCTGTCATGTTGCCGGCGCCGTTGAAGCGTTGCAGCGTTTTGTCTGCCCACATTGCATCACCCGACCCTTGCGCGGCAAGGCACAGGTGCGTCAGCGCCATACCTGCCAGTGCGCGGCGGCCTGACGACTCGGCATCGGGCGTGTAGGCGCCAGTATCCATATTCGCCATGTAAACGCCTTCCCAATCGGCCTTGAGCGACACCGCAAGCTGCATACGCATGGCCTCACGCACCGCGTGAATCAGCTGCGGGTCAACTACTTCAAGCTGCTCGGCAATGTAGGTCTCAGATGGCAGAGTCAGCACCAGCTCTTTAAAGGCTGCATCAAGGTCTGTTTTATGCAAAACAGCTTGCATGGCGGTCAAATAAGCCTCATTTAGGGGTACTTTTAGGGCTGTAGCCCAATCAATACGGGCGCAACCAGCTACTGAATTGATAGCAGACAGGGCGGCACGCATGGCCAGGCGTTGGCCTGCTTCCCAGCGGTTGAAGGGGTCACTGTCGTGCCGGAGCAGGTGCAGCAACTGCGCATCACTGTAGTCAAAGTCCAGTACCACCGGGGCGGTAAAGCCGCGCAGTATGGACGGTACCGGCTCGGCCTTGATGCCGGTGAAGGTAAAGCTGGTGATTGGCTGCGTAAGCACAACGGTGTGGCTATCTTTGCCCCCATCTTCAGACGTACCAGCCAGATGCAAAGGCAAATCCTGACCGTCTGCACCCAGCAAACCAAGGCCCACCGGAATCACAAACTGCTCTTTGACGCTTTGGCCTGTGGTGGGTGCGCAGCTCTGTGCGAAAGTGAGGGTGTAGGTGCTGGCAGCCGCGTCGAACACGCCCTGCGCATGGACACGCGGCGTGCCGGCCTGGCTGTACCAGCGCTTGAACTGCGGCAACAGGCGCGCCAGCTCGGATGCAGGATTGGCCTCTGCAATAGCCTGCGCAAAATCGTCACAGGTCACGGCATGGCCGTCGTGGCGCTCGAAGTACAGGCTCATGCCTTTGGCGAAGCCGTCCCGACCCGCAGGGTCGTTTGAGCTTGCCACCAAGGTTTGCATCATGCGTACGACCTCGGCACCTTTTTCGTAAATCGTGACGGTGTAGAAGTTGCTGATCTCGACATAGCTGTCGGGCCGCACCGGGTGTGACATTGGGCCTGCGTCTTCGGGGAACTGCGCGGTGCGAAGCACACGAACGTCCTCAATGCGTTTAACGGCGCGAGCTGAAGGTTCTGCACACAGGTCTTGTGAAAACTCCTGGTCTCTAAAAACCGTCAGGCCTTCTTTTAGTGACAACTGAAACCAGTCCCGGCAGGTGACGCGGTTACCTGTCCAGTTATGAAAATACTCGTGGCCGACCACGCTTTCGATGTTTGAAAAATCAGCGTCCGTGGCCGTGGCCTGATTCGCCAACACGTACTTGGTGTTGAAGATGTTCAGGCCCTTGTTTTCCATTGCGCCCATGTTGAAGTCGCTGGTTGCCACGATCATGAAGCGCTCCAGGTCCAGCGGCAAGCCAAAACGCGCTTCGTCCCATGCCACCGAGTGCATCAGTGAAGTCATGGCGTGTTCGGTTTTATCGAGGTCGCCCGGCCGAACATAAACCTGCAAGGTGTGGTCTTTGCCAGCGCGCGAGGTGATGCGCTGTTCACGGCACACCAGTTGCCCGGCCACCAGCGCAAACAGGTAACAGGGCTTTTTATGCGGGTCTACCCACTTGGCGAAATGCCTGCTGCCCTCAAGCTCGCCTTGCTCCACCAGATTTCCGTTGGACAGCAGCACCGGGTATTGGGCTTTGTCGGCACGTAGCGTGACGCTGAACATGGCCATCACATCGGGGCGGTCTAAAAAGTAAGTGATGCGCCTGAAACCTTCGGCCTCGCACTGCGTGAAAAAGGAATTGTTACTCACATACAAGCCCATCAGCTTGGTGTTTTTCGACGGGTTGGTGGTGGTGAAAATCTCCAGCTCAAATTCATCTGGCAAATCACCGAGCACCAGCTGATTGCCATCCATCTTGAAAGACGTACCCTGGCCATTGACCTGCACCCGCGCCAGGTTCAGCTCGTCACCATCGAGCTTTAATGGTTGCGCAGGTACATCCAGATTGCGGCGCAGCTTCATTTTGTTGAGCACGCGCGTTTTGGTCGGGTCGAGGTCAAAGCACAAATCGACCGTGTCTATCCAGTAGGCGGGGGCGATGTAGTCTTGCCGGAGAATGAGTGGCGATTGGCCTTCACGGAGCATGGTGTTTCTTTCTTTGCATTTGTTTGTGCATTAACCTGGCCAGTGGTATCAAGCTTTATGCGGGACGAGGTTTAGTGTTTTTAAGCCAGCTTCTTCAGAAGCTCGAAGTAACTGCAAGTCCGCAGACACCATCAGATCGGCGCCGGTGGCTTGCGCACATGCAAGGTGTAGCGCATCGAGCGTGCCAAGCGGGGAAGCCAGACGCGAAATCAAATCACCAGCCAAATTAAAAATAGCTGCATCCATGGCATGAAACCGCAACCCGCCGCTGGCTATTTCAGTGTGCAACTGTTGGGTTGCCTGCTGCACAAAAGTGTCGTTGAGTAGTCCCAGTCGCTGATTTCGTTTAAACACTGAACGAAGTTCGGTGACTACCAAGGAAGATATGGCGAGGCGATAGTCGTTTGATTCAGCCAACTCATCCATGTCTTCAGTACGCGCTTCACGTAAAAAACGTTTGATAAACGCACTGGTGTCTACATAGGCGACCAGCATCAAGTACCCCGTCGGTCGCGCTCTTCACGAATGAGGGGTGTCGAGTCAGGATGCTCACCTCCTGCCAAATCGCGCAGCCACTTGAGCGATTGCAAACGCGGGCGCTGCTCTATCGGCAATATGCGTGCGACGGGCTCGCCGTTAGACACCAAGACCAGCTCATGCTCACGTTCCAGCGTTTCACGCAGATGCGGAATGGTGTTGCGAAGTTCACGGACATTAATGGTTTGCATGGTGTGTCACCGAAATTTATTGTGTGCCACATTGTACCGTGCGGGAAAGCATTTATAGGTCTTACAGACCAGTTTTCCGTTTAAATCCCTGTCTTCCAAGAATCTCATTTCTGCCTCCCACGTTTCGCGTAAAACCTCTATTGGTTAGAACACGCAAGTAGGCATGAACCGCTTTAGCGGCTCCAGGCAAAAATACCTGTTGCTCGGGGGTCAGCAGTTGCCAATTTTTTTGTAGCACATAGAGGTCGGTTCGTCGTGGAAAGTTGGTCAAGCACCAATGGACTACTGCGTTGCTTCCAAAAGTCTGATTAACGTTTTGAACTACAAAAAAGGTAAAAATTGCGGCCTGCCAAACTTTGCGATGTACCAAAAAAGCGGACTCACCAGGTACCTCGACGCCAACGAAATCAGGCACAAGCCTCCAAGAAATTCCTAGCACTTTAGCTGCCCAAATCCATACAGCCTCAGTAGGTCCTGTCGATTCCATGCGCTCAGACTCTCTCTCAACTTGCATCGGGTCACGCATTTTCTCTAGCTTGGCAATGGCCTCGTGAAAGCCGGGTATTTCATTCTTTCTGATGGAGTGGGCTTGCTCGATTTCCTTTTCTAGGCTTTTGTGACGGCGATCTGATCTTGCGGCTCTATCGTTTGCCTCCAGCTGTGCCACTTTCATTAGTTGTTCTGCTTTAGGGTTTGAAAGCCAGACTTTATTTGCTGTTGCGTCTATAAGGGCGTCTTTTAGGCTATCCCATCCCCGGTCGTCTATGGCGCTCGACAAATCAACTTCAATACAAGCGACCCCAGATTTTTTGATTTTCAGCAGCTTGGCTTCATTCACAAAGTGGTGTACGGCAATTTCAATGAGAAGCGTTCGAGCACCTATCTTCCCAATGATGTCGGGGATCATGGACCCAAAACTCACCTCGTCCAACACCTCATCAAATATGACCAATTTGGAGGGCACTGTGCGTTGAGCCTCATGTCTCAATCCTCTTGAATCGAGTGCGGAAGCTGTGACTATCAAAGGCGGCAATAGCATCTTTTTGTCACGAACCAATAGTGCTTTTGCAGCCAAGTGAAGAGTCGTTTGAAGGCCACCGTTGCAATCACTGCCACCTTCGTGGGCGAAGTGATGGATAGTGCGCGCTCCTTGCTTTGCGACCAAGCGCTCACCACATGCTGGGCAAAAACAACCACAGTCTAAGCCATTAGGCACTTCATCTACATGTGAAATGACACCATTACGAAGTCCGAAGCTTAAGGCTCCCTCTCTCATGGCCGTTAGTGAAAAGCGAGGGCAGTCGATGCAACGGGCCTACCTTTTGCACTTAAATTGTTTTTATCCAACATTCTGTGCCATCCAATTTAGTGGCTCAGGTACTTAGAGGCCAAGCCTTGAAAGCGAAGTATCCAGCCCTAAAGGCACCAGTCATCGCCGTCACGTCAAACACCCTGCTTCAAACTGGCCTCAATAAACTGGTCAAGGTCTCCATCCAGCACCTTTTGCGTGGCTGATGTTTCGTAGTTGGTACGCAGGTCCTTGATGCGGCTGTTGTCTAAGACGTAGCTGCGAATCTGGTGGCCCCAGCCTACGTCGGTCTTGGTGTCTTCCAGCTTTTGTTGCGCTTCTTGCTGCTTGCGTAATTCAAAGTCGTACAGGCGCGAGCGCAGCCGCTTCCACGCCACGTCGCGGTTGCCGTGCTGGCTGCGGCCGTCCTGGCACTGCACCACGATGCCGGTGGGCAAGTGCGTGAGGCGCACAGCCGAGTCGGTTTTGTTGATGTGCTGGCCGCCCGCGCCGCTGGCCCGGAAGGTGTCTACCCGTACGTCTGACGGGTTGATGTCGATTTCAATCGAGTCATCAATCTCGGGGTACACAAAAATCGACGCGAACGACGTGTGCCTGCCGCCTGATGAGTCAAACGGCGACTTGCGTACCAGCCGGTGTACGCCGGTTTCGGTGCGCAGCAGGCCAAAGGCATATTCGCCTTCGATCTTGATGGTGGCACCCTTGATGCCTGCGGTGTCGCCAGCGGTTTCGTCTTCAATCGTGGTTTTAAAGCCCTTGCGCTCAGCGTACTTCAGGTACTGGCGCAGCAACATACTGGCCCAGTCGCAGGCTTCGGTGCCGCCCGCGCCCGCCTGAATATCTAAAAAGCAGTTGAGCGGGTCGGCCGGGTTGTTGAACATCCGGCGGAACTCCATCTTTTCAACTTCAGTCGCCACCAGTGCCGCTTCGCCTTCAATGGCCTGCATGCCGGCCTCGTCGCCGTCAAGCTTGGACATGTCGAATAGCTCGGCGTTGTCAGCCAGCTCGGTGGTCAAGCGGTCGATGACATGCACTACGTCCTCTAACGATTTTTTTTCTTTGCCGAGTTCTTGCGCGCGCTTGGGGTTGTCCCAGACCTTTGGGTCTTCTAGCGCGGCGTTGACTTCGTTTAATTTACGTTCTTTGGCAGGGTAGTCAAAGATACCCCCTGAGTTCGTTAACGCGGTTGCTCAGGTCTGCGAGCTGGTTGCTGATGGTGTTGATGTGTTCTGCGTCCATGACGATCTATTCCTCAAATGTGGGGGGCCGATTTGGCTAACCCTGCATTTTCTCATGGCGCGCGATTCGCTGGTTTCTCAATTCAAAAAACCTTCAATCAATGCCGCCAGGGCGTCTGGCTGGTCATGGTGCAGCATGTGGCCCGCGTCGTTGATTCTGGCTTTTTGGAGGTTGGGCACGGCTTTGAGGCGCTCGTAATAATCAGCCAGCGTGTAGCGGCCTGCGTACCATTTTTCCATCTCGTTGTCGGACGCATCCACGCACAGCGTTGGGGCCGTGATGCAGCGCCAGATGGCGAGCGTTTCTTCAACCTGGTACAAGTTGGCGTTGATGATTTTGTGCGCCGGGTCACCCAAAATTTCCCACTTCGTAGTGCCATCGGCTTGCACTTTGGGGGCCGCCCAATGCTGGGCCAGCCAGGTGGCTTTATCCTGACTCAGGCGCGGGTTGGTTTTCATCAAACGCCTGGCAACGCCTGCCACGTCGTCGTAAGGCCGCATGGCCAGCTCGCCCGCGTGGAGTTTTTTAAGCTGCTCCATCCACTGCGCATAGCGCGCGGGCGCATCAAGCGGTTGGGTTGCGGGCATGCCAAAACCCTCGAGGTTGACCAAACGCCGAATGCGTGTGGGCTTCACCCCGGCGTACAGCATGACGACGTTGCCGCCCATGCTGTGGCCGACCAAATCAACGCTTTGCCCGGGCACCAGCGCGTCGAGCAAAAAGTCGAGGTCTGCCATGTAGTCGGCGTACCAGAAATTATCTACAACGCCGGTGCCGGGGCCGCTGGCTGTTTTGCCAAAACCACGCCAGTCAGCGGCAATGATGGTGCGGCCTTGCATGAAGGCCTCGGAAAACGCATCAACCATGAACTGGTAAGAGGCCGCCACGTCCATCCACCCGTGCATCAGCACCAATGGTGGCAGACTGTTCACCTCGGGTGAACTACCCCAGGTCTGGACGTGGTAATTGAGGCCGCGTATAGGGACAAACTCGCTGCTGGAAAGTCTTTTTTCTTTGTACATTGGATAGATGATAAAGAGTACGTTTTCAAAGCGCAGTCAAAACAGTGACAAGGCGGCTAACCTGGCAGGCGAATCATCAGACGCAACAAAGGATTATTACGCTGCGCTACACGATGGCTTTCACTGGCAGGTTAATGAGTACTTCAACATCGCCGATGCCTGCTGCACCCGGTGGGCAGAGAAGACCGCTATTAAAAAAGTAGCTGTTCGCGCCCATAAACAGGGCGCTGCAGCCATTTTATACACCTATTTTGAGCTTAAAAAGGCTGCTGATGCCTTCAGCCATGTGCTTTTAGGGCTGGGCGTACAGCGCGGCGACCGCGTAGCCATCGTCATGCCGCAGCGCTTTGAAACAGCGGTAGCCTACATGGCGGTTTTTCAGATGGGAGCGGTGGCGATGCCGCTGTCGATGCTGTTTGGGCCTGACGCACTGGCGTTTCGGCTGATGGATAGCGGGGCGGTCGTGGCAATTGTTGACGAGAGCAGCAGTAACAGTATCGCGGCAGTGCGTGGCGAATGCCTGGGCCTGCGCTCTGTGGTGGCGGTCGGGCAGGCCGTGGGTGATGTGGACTACGAAAGTGCGATGGCCAGCCAGGTCAAAGCGTTTCCGACGGTCAGGACCAAAGCCGAGGAAGCTGCGATTTTGATTTACACCAGCGGTACGACCGGACCGCCCAAGGGCGCGCTGATTCCGCACCGCGCACTGATTGGCAATTTGAGTGGCTTTGTCTGTAGCCAGAACTGGTTTGGTTTTGACGGTAAAACAAACGTGCGGTCCACTGCCGTTTTCTGGAGCCCGGCAGATTGGGCCTGGACGGGCGGCCTGATGGACGCGCTGCTGCCCACGCTGTATTTCGGCAGGCCTATCGTTGCCTTGAATACACATGTTGATGGCCGCTTCAGCCCCGAACTGGCTTTTAGTTTGATGCAACAACACGGTGTGACGCACACCTTTTTGTTCCCCACCGCGCTCAAGGCCATGATGAAGGCCTACCCCACACCGCGCGACTATTTCAAACTCAAGCTGCAAGGCATCATGAGCGCTGGCGAAGCAGTGGGTGATGCGGTGTTTGGCTATTGCCGTGACGAGCTGGGCATTACGGTTAACGAAATGTTTGGCCAGACCGAGATTAATTATGTCGTCGGTAACTGCGCAAAATTCTGGAAGGCAAGGCCCGGCAGCATGGGCAAGGGCTATCCCGGTCATCGCGTGGCGGTGATTGACGACGATGGTAATGAATGCGCTGTGGGCGTATCGGGTGATGTGGCCGTGAACCGCTTCGATGTGCATGGCCAACCAGACCCGGTGTTCTTTCTCGGCTACTGGAAAAATGAAGCTGCAACCAGGGCCAAGTTCACGGGTGACTGGTGCCGCACGGGCGACCTGGCCAGGCGCGATGCGGATGGCTATCTTTGGTACGAAGGCCGGGCTGACGATGTGTTCAAGGCCGCAGGCTACCGCATAGGGCCGGGCGAGATCGAGAACTGCCTGGTCAAGCACCCGGCAGTTGCCAATGCAGCAGTGGTGCCCAAGCCCGACAGTGAGCGTGGTGCGGTGGTCAAGGCCTATGTCGTGCTTGCTCCTGATTTAGTAGCTGCTCGCGTCCGTATTCAGGGATCTACCGCCATTTTTGATGCTGAAATAACGGCTAAATTGCAACTTCACGTCAAAAATCTGCTGGCACCCTATGAATATCCAAAAGAAATCGAGTTCATTGACGAGTTGCCCATGACGACCACCGGTAAGGTGCAACGGCGGATCTTGCGCCTGCAGGAAGAAAAACGCGCAGAGTCGTAAACTTGGTTTTGTTTTCAAAACTGCCATCACAAACACCATGAATAAAGTTCAACTCGGTAACAGCGATCTTCACGTCACACCCATATGCCTGGGCACCATGACTTTTGGCGAGCAGGTCAATCAGGCAAGTGCCCACACCATTCTTGATCGTGCGCTGGAGCGCGGCATTAATTTTCTTGATACGGCAGAGGTGTATTCAGTTCCCACGAGGGCTGAAACCTTTGGCGCAACTGAAACTATTCTTGGCAACTGGTTTGCGAAGACCCCTGGCGCGCGTAGCTCTGTCATGTTGGCCACCAAAGTCGCAGGCCCGGCACGCGGCATGGACTGGGTCAGAAACGGTAGCCCCGACCTGACAGCGGCCGACATCGAGGGCGCTTGCAATGACAGTCTCAAACGCCTGAAAACTGACGTGATTGACCTCTACCAGCTGCATTGGCCAGTGCGCCATGTACCGTCGTTTGGTGCGGTGTATTTTGACCCGGCCAAAGACAACAAAACCCTGACGTCGATTCATACCCAGCTGGATGCGTTTGCCAACCTTGTAAAGGCCGGCAAGGTACGTGCCATCGGCCTGTCCAACGAGTCGCCCTATGGTGTGCATGAGTTTGTGCGCTTGGCCGAGCAACACCATCTGCCGCGCATTGCCAGCGTGCAAAACCCGTTTTGCCTTGTGAACCGCAGCGTCGAAAACGCGCTTGATGAAACCATGTACCGCCTCGGCGTGTCGCTGCTGGCGTATTCGCCGCTGGCGTTTGGTCTGCTGACAGGCAAATACGATCAGTCTGGCACCATCGGCGCTGGTGCTTCGGGGGAAGGGCGCATTGCGAAATTCGAGTCTGTGCGCAAGCAGCGCTGGGGGCGGCCCGACGCGCTGGTTGCCGCGCGCCGCTACAACGCGCTGGCGCTGGCCAACGGCATGACCCCAACGCAAATGGCGCTGGCTTTTTGCTACACAAAGTGGCAGGTAGCGAGCACCATCATCGGCGTGACATCCATGGTGCAACTGGATGAAGACCTGGATGCGTTTGGCACGACACTTTCAGCAGAAGTACTGGCCGAGATTGACAAAATTCGCTGGGAAATGAAAGACCCGGCGCTATAGAATAAACACCCTAAATGCTCTTTCTCCCGGAGTGCCGGATACAAAATCGTGCGGTCTGCACTGGCCGTAAAACAGGCATGGCAAGGCCATTCATTCATCGGGGGAAAAAATTGGACTATCTGTATTCAGGCATCGCAGCGGTACTGGCGTACTTGCTGGGCTCGCTGTCATTTGCTGTCATTGTCAGCCGCGTCATGGGCCTTAAAGACCCGCGCAGCTATGGCAGCAAAAACCCGGGTGCCACCAATGTCCTGCGCTCGGGCAACAAGGCCGCAGCCATTACGACGCTGTTGCTGGACGGCCTTAAAGGCTGGCTGCCCGTAGTGCTGGTCAAGTGGTTTGGCAAAGACTTTGGGCTTGAAGACGGCACGGTTGCGTTGGTGGCTTTTGCGGCTTTTCTGGGCCATTTATTTCCGGTGTTTTTCAGGTTCAAAGGTGGCAAGGGTGTGGCTACTGCTGCCGGTGCCTTGCTGGGCATTGACTGGCTGCTGGGGCTGGCAGCACTGGCTACCTGGCTCATCGTGGCGTATTTTTCACGCTACTCGTCGGTTGCGTCCATGGCCGCCGCAGTGTGTGCACCGTTGTTTTATTTGTTGGGTGACCGCGGGCCCTGGTATGCCGAGCGCAGCATATTGCTGGCCATTTTTATCATCAGCATGCTGCTGGTGGTAAGGCATCGGGAGAACGTCGTCAAGCTGATGCAGGGCAAAGAGTCGAAGCTGAAGTTCGGGAAAAAAACTGCGGAGTAAGCTTCAAAGTAGGCTGCAAAGAGCGCACCGATGGCGCCAAGTCAATAACGCTTGACCAGCGTCATCTGCTCGTTCTCGCGAACCATCTGAAAGCGCGTTAAAAAGCTGTTTCCAAGTAGCATGTATTGCATCGGCTGTGGCGTGACCACCGCATCAACATCGTACACCTCGACATCGCCTATGCGAACGGAATTGAGCTTTATGCGGTAGCCTTGAGTTACCCCATTGGCGGTTGACAGATGTACCAATTGCCCGTTTTTATAAGCAATGCCGGCACGTTCGGCATCCACCGCGCCCATGGCAACTGAGGTGGCACCGGTATCAACCATGAACTGAACCGCTTTGCCGTTGATCTGGCCCGGCGTCATAAAGTGCCCACCGCTGCCGGCTGTCAGCACGATGCGGCTGCCGCGCCCGGCACCGCCTGCTGCACCGCCAAAGCTGACAGGCGCATCACCCACACGCAGGGTTGCGCGTTTGCCTGATTGCTCAACTACAGCTTGGTCACCGTTGGTAGAGATGACTTTCACGCCCTGGTGCGTGTCCCCGGCGGCCACTGATTTGGGCGCACTGCCATTGACAACCAGTAGTGCCTTGCTGCCCAGCATGCCTGCCAGCGCAACTGATTCTGCCTGGGCTGTCCCGCTTGCCAGAGCCATCAAGACCATCACAACGGCTAGCGCAGGGGCGATACAATTTTTCGACTGGCCGATCCTGGAAAAATTAGCCCTCTCGGGGGGCAGTGCAGTACACGCAGTGACTAGCGTGGTGGCCATATTCAGTCTCGAAAGTTATTAAAACTCAACGGGAAATCGGTGTTCTCGGATTTAATCAGCGCCATCGCTGACTGCAAATCGTCGCGCTTGCCGCCTGTTACGCGCACTTTTTCTTCCTGGATGGCCGCCTGCACTTTTATCTTGCTGCCCTTAATTAACACCTGGATTTTTTTGGCCAGCTCGGTCTCAATGCCGTTGCGCACTTTCGAAATCTGCTTGACCTTGTCGCCGCCAATTTTTTCGGTTTTACCGATGTCTAAAAACCGCACATCAACGCCAGCCTTGACCAGCTTGTTACGCAATATGTCGTTGATCTGGTCGAGCTGAAAGTCACTATCGCCTATCAGCGTGATGTCCTTTTCTTTGAGCTCAATCGAAGCCGAAGTACCCTTGAAGTCGAAGCGCGTGCCGATTTCCTTAGCCGTATTTTCAACAGCGTTTTTGACCTTGACGAGGTCGGCTTCAAGCACAGTATCAAAAGACGGCATGATTTTCAGCTTCTCGGGTGGTGTTCAGATTGGGGGCAATGAGACAATCTGGTGATGTTAGTCGAGAAAAATGTTCCGCTCCAGTCTTTCAACACCTTTGGCATCGTAGCCAAAGCCCTTTCGCTGGTGCATATCACGAGCGAGCTTGATATTGCTGCCTTTTTGGCCGATTTGGGTTTAAAAACAACCCCGAAATTTGTGCTGGGAGGCGGCAGCAACATCGTACTGACAGGCGACGTTAAACCGCTGGTACTCAAGGTTGACATCATGGGCAAGCGTCTGCACAGCGAAACCGCCAAAGCCTGGATTATTGAGGCTGGCGCGGGCGAAAACTGGCACGACTTGGTCACCTGGACGTTGCAAAACGGCTACCCCGGCCTTGAAAATCTGGCACTGATTCCCGGCACTGTGGGCGCGTCCCCCGTGCAAAACATCGGTGCCTACGGTGTGGAGCTGCAAGACCGGTTTGAGTCACTTGACGCGGTGGATTTAACAACAGGCCAGGCCTTCACGCTCAATGCCGCACAGTGCGCCTTTGGCTACCGCGACTCGGTGTTTAAACACAAAAGCATCAGTCTTGGCGATGGCAAGCCAGGCTTTGGTTTGGCTGACAAAGCCATCATTACCCGTGTTCGCTTCGCGTTGCCCAAGGCGTGGAAGGCCGTGCTGGGCTACGCAGACATTGATAAAAAAATGCAGCAAGCCAACACCAGTCAACCCAACGCCCAGCAACTTTACGACTGGGTGTGCGAGATTCGAAGTGCCAAGTTGCCCGACCCAGCCGTGATTGGCAACGCCGGCAGCTTCTTTAAAAACCCGACAGTCAGCATTGAGCAGTGCGCCGACATCATCCAGCGCGAACCCAAAATCGTGCACTACAAGCTGGCCGATGGCGCCGTCAAGCTCGCTGCAGGCTGGTTAATTGATGCCTGCGGGTGGAAGGGCAAGCACATCGGCAACGCCGGCGTCTACGAACGCCAGGCGCTGGTGCTGGTCAACCGTGGGGGCAAGGCTGATCCAGTGACGGGCGGCGAGGTGATGACGCTGGCCAAGGCGATACAGACCAGCGTGTATGAGCGCTTTGGCATCATGCTGGAGCATGAGCCAGTGGTGGTTTGAAAAACTATCTGCTACGTTTTTATAGCTGCTCACGCATGTTTCTATTGGTATGAATGGCTATTTTGTTCTTGGAACAGCAGGTTTTTGAAGTCTGTACGCTATTCATTTTGCGGTCATGCCAACGACCTCTCGATATGTCGCCTGGGCAAGCTTGTAGGAGGGGCCGCTGTCGATTCTGGGAAAATACGAATGGTGCGCGTCTGAGCCAGACGGCCAGTTGGCAAGAAAACGTTTTTGCCACAGCGCGCGGTCGTACTCAATTTGCAGGCTGTCGATAAACACGCCGCCCAGTTCTTCGCCATAAAGCGGCGGATGGGGGGACGGATGAACGCCGATACGCGTCAGCAGCCCACCGGGCTTGTCCTCGAAGTTGGGCATGCCAGCGGCGCCATTGTTAATCACGACGCCGTTGCGGCCCTGAGCCAGCTTGAAACGCCGAAGTGCTGGCACGCAGGTATGGGTACTTGCGAAGATGTTGACCTGCGACTGACCGAACATGCGGGAAATCCGGTCTTGATTTTCCGGCTTGGCCATTTCCACCGCATCAAACATCCAGCCCGCCAGAGAGTCGGCATCTCCGTGGACCACCCCTACCGTCATGGCGCCAACGGCGTAGCGGGCGAACAAGGGCAGGGCGGCCAGTTGCCCGAGGATGTCCGGATGCTGGCGTGCGGTCGCTTTCAAGCGGGCGTGGATGCGGTTTGAGCGATCAACTGTGTCCTGATCCACGGTGTCCGGATAGGCACATCCACAACCGGAAGCGCTGTCCGTGCCATTGAATTCAAACTCGACATTGCCCTGAAGTGCATCGTGCTGCAACACAGCCCGATTGATGCGCTGAAAGCTGTCATTGTCGATGTTGAACCAGTTGAAATCGCCATTGAAAACAACGCTGACGGGTGTGGACTCAGCCTTGACCATGGCTTCAATCCGCTCCAGCGATTGGACGTTGCCGTACAGGCCTCCGACTACATACAGCGTTTCGGTTGTGGTCACGGGACTACTTGCCAAGGCTGTTGCGCCATACCGGTAGGCGAGGGGACAGGCTCTACCTGCAACTTCATTCATGTCAAACACCTTTGAGTGGGAATGTCGCCTGGGGCAATGCCACGCGCTACATCGGTATCCCGAAGTTGATTTTCATTCCGGCTATAAAGTGCATCGAGGCCATTGCCGTGCAATTCGCTAATCGGCAGGTCGAAATCCATGCTTCCATTCTTCATGCCGATGACGCGATTTGCCAGCAGTGGCAGCAGGGCGGGGTTGTGAACTACGCAAACAAGGGTGGCGCCAACACTGGCCTCTACCAGCAGCTGGCAGACCTCGCGGGCAGCCACCGGGTCCAGCGCTGCGGTAGGCTCGTCGGCAAGAATCAGGCGCGGCCTTTGCATCAGCAAACGGGCCAGGGCCACTTTTTGCCGTTCACCGCCCGACAAGGCATCAGCTCGGGTACCGGCTCGCTTCAACAGGCCGACTGCCCGCAGGGCTGTTTCTGCAGCCTCTACCTCGCCCGGCGGAAAACAACGTGTCCAGCCACGCCAGCCGCGCGTGCGGCCCAGGCAGCCGATCAGCACATTTTCCAGGACGCTCAAGCGCTCCACAGGATGCAGGTCCTGCATGATCTGCCCTACCTCGCGGCGCAAGGCGCGCATGCCGTGCGCGGGCAAGGGTGAATCAAGTGAGCGGCCCAAGACCACCACCCGCCCGGCGACCGGGCGTATAAAGCCGCTGATCAGGCGCAGCAGTGTGGACTTTCCCGCGCCATTGGGCCCAACGACAGCTACACGTTCACCCAGGCGTATCTCAAGGTGCTTGACCTGCAGGCAGATCGGGCCGCCCGTGGGACAGCGGACATCGTTCAGAAGGACCACTGCAGACTGGCTCATGAGAGCGCCTTGCGGATGCGTCGGCTCAGGGCATCGAAGCTTGACACCAGCAGAACGACCACGATCAACACCGTCGACAGGCGCCCCCATTGAAACAGTGACGTTGCTTCAGTAATGAGCAGGCCCAAGCCCCCTGCGCCGATGACGCCAAGAATGGTCGAGTCGCGAATGTTGAACTCCCAGATGTACAGGTGGCTCGATACAAACTGTGGCAAGGCGGCGGGCCATACCGCATTGAAAAAAACCTGTGCAGGCGAGGCGCCCACGCTGCGTACCGCCTCAATGGCGGCCATGTCCAGGGATTCGATGGATTCAGCGAATAATTTTCCGTAAGTGCCCATGGAATGAAATGCAATGGCCAATATTCCAGCGGTGGGCCCGAGGCCAACAATGCCCACCAGAACCAGACCAAAAACCAGCGTGTGTATAGCCCGCGCTATGTCGAGCACACCTTTGGCCGGCAGGCGCAGAAACCTGGGCGCGTTGAGGTTACGGGCCGTGAGGACACCGAGTGGCAGCGCCAGCGCTGCACCGAGTAAAGAGCCGAGCGTAGCGATACGAAAGGTAGTCCATGTGGCGTTTGCCAAGCCCCTCAGGTAATTTGACTCGACTTCGCGACGATTCTCCACACGCAAGACCGTTCCGTCGTCACTGCGGTATTCCAGGCGGGTGTTGCCAAACCAGACATCAAGAAAGCTCGGGTGGGCGAACTCGCCTGCCGTGCGGACCAGGTTTTCAAGTGGCCTGCGGCCCATTGACAACTCGCCTTCTGCAATGAAGGTGGCCAGACAACCGGCGACCAGGCTCGCATACACCACGGCCAGCGTCAAAAAGCCGCTGCGCCCCACGAAAAAGCGGGAAACCCAATGCCTCACGGTTACTTTGCCTGCAATTTACCGGTTGCCAGTCCGGCATCCCGAATCGGCTTGTAAAAAGCGTTGTCACGGGTCACGAAACCGGTGTAGTGCGGTGGCAGCAAGTTGGGTTGCGACTTCAGCGCATCACCGACGCCGGCAAGCGCATTTTGAAGGCGAACCACGAAGTCCTTGTCGCGCGCCTGGATACTGCTGACTGCGAAGGCGTCGTTAGGCAGCGGCGCGGACTGCCAGATGATTCGGGATTGGTCTGCCTTGATCAGGCCTTGCTCGATCATGGCGTTGCGATTGCGGTTGTAGTCGGCACCTGCGTCCAGCGCGCCGCGGGTGACCTGTGTTTCGATCGCCTGATGACTGGTGTAGAGAACCTTGCTGAAATAGGTTTCCGGGTCAATTCCCTGGGTCATGAAGTAGTGAAGGGGGATCAGGTAGCCCGAGGTCGAGCCTTTGTCACCAAAAGCGAAAGTGCGGCCTTTCAAGTCTTTTGGACTTTTGATGCCCGAATCGGGGCGGGTCACCATGATGCCGAAATACTCGGGCTTGCCGTCATAAAGGATGGTGGAGACCACCTGGGCACCGGCCTGCTGATTGGCCAACACGTAACCCCAGGGGCCCAGCAGGGCCAAGTCGGTCTCACCGCTGGCCAGCGACTTGGCCAGACCTTCCCAGCTGTCCACGGTGCGCAATTCAACCTCGCGGCCGAGCTTGTCGGCAAGGTATGCAGCAATCGGCCGATAGGTGGCGTCGTTTTTATCCTTGTCTGGCTGGAAAAGTCCGACACCGAGATTTAGCGCAGGAGCTGCCATGGCGCTCGCAACGACGAGTCCGAAAAGCAGGGCGGTGATGAGCTTGGGGATGAATTTCATGTGATGGCTCCAGTGGGAAAGATAAACGGCAGTACAGAAGGGTTTGGGCCAGAAGGTGCCGCTACATACATGAATTGCTATGAAATAAGTAGCTACCTGTGCCCGTAGTTATTGGGCTAACGGCATATTTTGATCGCTAATTGGCGTATCTTTGAAAGCGGCAGGCAGGTGGTTCAGATCCGCCGGTTCGTCGATATCGCGCAGCAGGGGGCCTTGCCACACATCCAGGCTCAGGCTTGCCATTCGGCGCAGGGTCTCAAACGCCACAACGGGTGTACTCCAGACCATGTCTGTGAACAGGCCGGGGCTAGGCGCTCTCAGGCCAATCATCACGTAGCCGCCATCGATCGCTGGCAGCAAAACGGCCTCGTGTTGTTCAAGCTGGTGGCTGGCCTCGGCGATGAGGGCAGCGCTCAGCGCGGGGCAGTCGGTACCCATCAGCAAGACCGGGCCCTGCTGCTGCGCGAGAGCCCGCTCCATCGCGCGGCTCATGCGTGCACCAAGGTCGCCTTCTCCCTGCTCGCTGCGCTCGACGTCTTGCGGCAGCGTCACGCCATTCCAGGCCGGGTCGGACGGCACCGGGCTCATACACAGCTCTACCGCCTGTGCGCCTGCGGCGAGGGCCTGGGCCAGCGTGTGGCTCAACATGCGGCGCGCCAGGTCGGCCGCGCCCGCGGCACCCAGTGCCGGAATAAGTCGTGTTTTGGCGAAACCAGCTAGCGGAGCCTTGGCAAAAATCACGAGGCGGGTCATGGCCGAGTTACCTGTACAGCTTGGCCAGATGCTCTGGTGCCGCGCCGCGCCAGTAGGCAAAGCGCAGCCGCCACATCAGCAGCACCGTGCGCCACAAGCCGCGCGTTTCCCAGCGCCGTCCCGAGGTCTGCACCTTGTCGCGCAGGCAGGCCGGGCGCGAGAGCTGGCGCAGGCGTCTGGACATTTCGATGTCTTCCATTAGCGGCTGAACCGGAAAGCCGCCCACCGCATCAAAAGCCGCCCGCGTCATAAACATCGCCTGGTCGCCAGTGGCAATGCCGCTCCAGCGCGAGCGCAGGTTCATGAGGGCTGCCACCACGCAAAGCATTCGGGACTGTCCGGTAATACGCACGTCAAAACGTCCCCACAAGGCCTGGCCACCGGCCAGGGCGCGAACGATCACCTGGTCGGCATCGCCAGGCAGCAAAGTGTCGGCATGCAGAAAGACCAGCACCCCGGCGCTCGCCCGCTTCGCGCCGGCGTTCATCTGCAAGGCCCGCCCGCATGGCGCGGGGATCACCGTAGCGCCACCTGCCTGCGCTAGCGCCGCTGTGGCATCGCTGCTGCCGCCGTCTGCGACGATGAGCTGTACGCCACGCGCCGTGAGCGGTGCCAGCGCCTGCAGCGCTGCGCTCAGGCCTGCTGCTTCATTGAGCACCGGCATCACGATACTCAGATGGGAAGCTGTCATGGTTGAGCCCGCTGGCACTGGCGTCAGTGTTCCAGCGCGCCGCCGCAGCTGCTACCTTGCCCGGCGGTGCAGCCGTAGCAATGACCCGCCACGCGGATCGCCTGCTCGTCGAGACTGGTCTTGAGCAGATCACGCAGATGGCGCTGTACTCCGGAGGTGCCCAGGCTCAAGCCGAGTTGCTGGTTGAAGTCGCAGTCAGACAGCCAGCCCTGCCAGTCCACGCTGACCGTATTGCGGCACATGACACCAGCGAGGTTCTGCTGCTGGAAGCTGTTTTTCAGTAAAGCCATATAGGTCTCAAACGTTCCCTTGGACACCAGTGTCGAGCCGAAACGCTGGATCGGCATATTTGTCAGGGCAAACAGTTCATTGAAGACGATGCCGAAGTGGGTCAGAAGCTCGCGTTTGTAGTCGGCCTGCAGCGCCTGCTGCTCGGGCGGCAGGGAAGCGCCCTGCGGGTTGTAGACCAGATTCAGCGACAGGCCGGAGCCACTTTGCCCATAACCGAGCTGATTGAGTTCTTGCAGAGCTGCAATGCTGAGGTCAAACACGCCTTCGCCGCGCTGCCTGTCTACGTTGGCGGCCGAATAGCAGGGCATGGACGCCACAATGTCCACCCGCTGTGAGGCCAGAAATCCGGCAAGGTCTTCCTGCCCAGGTTCAAACAGGATGGTGAGGTTGCAGCGGTCAATCACGCGTACGCCCTGCGCGCGCGCGGCACGCACCAGGTCACGAAAGCCTTCGTGCAACTCCGGCGCGCCGCCAGTCAGGTCCAGCGTGCCCAGCCCGCGCGCTGCCAGCACCTGTGGAATCAATGCCATCGTCTCAAGGTCCATCATCTCGGTGCGGTTCGGTCCGGCATTTACATGGCAGTGAAGGCAGCTCTGGTTGCACTTATAGCCAAGGTTGACCTGCAGCGTGTCCAGGCGGATCCGGTTGATGGCTGGAAAGCGGGTTTTTTTCAACAGCGGAAGCGTGTCATGCATGAGCTTATTTTTCCTGGGAGATATCAGGTGAGTAGTGCGGCCAGCCGCGCGCGGACGTCAGGCGACATCGCTTCTGGCTGGGTAACCAGTGCGTTTTGTAGTGCGGTGTGAGCTTCGCTGGCGGGAAGTTCCGCGCCCAGAAGGGCAATGGCCTGCGCCACCACCTGTTGCGCGCGGCTGGCGTTTTTCATCAGGTTGGCGAGTGCCATGTTGGCGTTGACGTGGGCTTCGCGCGGATGCCAGCAGTCGAAGTCGGTCACCATGGCCAGCGTGGTGTAGGCGATTTGTGCCTCGCGTGCCAGCTTGGCCTCAGGCATGTTCGTCATCCCGATCACTCCGGCGCCCATGCTGCGGTACCAGTTGGATTCGGCGAGGCTCGAAAACTGTGGCCCTTCAATACACACGTAGGTGCCACTTTCATGCAGGCTCACACCGTGGTCCGGGGCCTGTGCGGCCAGCACGCTACGCACAGCCCGCGCCAGTACGCCAGCAGTGGCGGGGCACACCGGTTGTGCCATGGACACATGGGCAACCGCGCCGCGCCCAAAAAAAGTGCTTTCCCGGCGTTTGGTCAGGTCGATGAACTGGTCGGGCAGCACCATGTCCAGCGGCTTGAAATCTTCGCGCAGCGAACCCACGGCCGAGACCGACAGCAGGTAACGCACGCCAAGCTGCTTCATGGCATAAATGTTGGCACGGTAGGGCACTTCAAAAGGCAGCAGCCTGTGACCTCGCGCATGACGGGCCAGAAAAACGGCGGGGACGCCGTGGACTTTACCCGTTACCAGCACGTCGGAGGGCGCGCCGAAGGGCGTGTCCATCACATGCTCGCGTGCGTCCTGCAACGCGTCCATCTGGTAGAGGCCACTGCCTCCGATGATGCCTACCAGTGCCTGGGTCATGCTTGCAGATTCCTTGTAAAAAGGGGTGGGCGAGAAGTAGAACCTGATTTTGTGCGAATTTGCGGGTTGTAGTGTTAGCCTCTGGTTAAAGCCCTGCACATCGTTCGTCGTTGAAGGGTGCGTTTTCTTACACCGGAAACGCGTGAGTGTTGTAAGAAACGGTGTTTTCGTCCGACTGATTTCTGAGAATAACCATAAAGGACGGCAGTGAATTCACGCAAACTTTTCATTGCTGTACTGCTGCTGGCGGGTATTGCTGCCTTTTTTGCCTTGGATCTGGGGCGTTATTTCAGCCTCACCTTCCTCAAGGATAGTCAGTCGTCTTTCCAGGCGCTCTTTGCCGAGAAGCCGGTGCAGGTTGTGCTGGTGTTTTTTGCGGCATATGTGGCCGTCACCGCTTTATCCTTGCCAGGAGCGGCCATCATGACGCTGGCGGCTGGAGCCAGCTTTGGCCTGGTGCTGGGCACGGTGGTGGTGTCGATTGCCTCTACCCTGGGCGCGACGCTGGCCATGCTGGCAGCCCGTTACCTGTTGCGTGGAACCATACAGGCGCGGTTTGGCAAGCGGCTGGATGGCATCAACAAGGGCATGGAGAAGGAAGGGGCGTTTTATCTCTTCACCCTGCGCCTGATCCCTGTGGTGCCGTTTTTTGCACTGAATCTGCTCATGGGGCTGACCGGCATCCGAACCTGGACTTACTTCTGGGTCAGTCAGCTCGGCATGTTCGCGGGCACCGTGGTTTACGTAAATGCAGGCACCCAGATTGCGAGGATTGATTCGCTCCAGTCCATTGCCTCACCAGCGTTGATTGGCTCTTTTGTGCTGCTCGGGGTGTTGCCGCTGATCGTCAACAAGGTTTTGCAATTTTTCAAACGCCGCAAGGTGTACGCGCGCTGGAATCACCTTCGGCCAACCCGTTTTGACCGCAACCTGATTGTGATCGGTGCCGGGGCAGGCGGTCTGGTGTCGGCATACATCGCTGCGGTGGTCAAGGCCAAGGTAACGCTGGTGGAGGCGCACAAAATGGGCGGCGACTGCCTGAATTACGGCTGCGTGCCGTCGAAGGCGCTGATCCGCAGCGCGAAACTCGCCCATCAGATGAAGCACGGCGCCCAGTACGGGCTAAGCGACAGCGCACCAAGCTTCAGCTTCCGGGGGGTGATGCAGCGGATCCAGTCGGTGATCCGTGCGATTGAGCCGCACGACAGCGTGGAGCGCTACACCGGCCTCGGGGTGGAGGTATTGCAGGGGTATGCCCGCATCATCAACCCATGGACGGTGGAGATCACGCTCAACGCTGGCGGTACCCAGCGCCTGACGACACGCAGTATTGTGATTGCCGCCGGCGCGCGGCCGTTTGTGCCGCCCCTGCCGGGGCTGGAAGAAGTAGGCTACCTGACCAGCGACACCTTGTGGGACGCTTTTGCCGAATTGGACGAGGTGCCACAGCGCCTGGTGGTGCTCGGTGGCGGACCCATCGGGTGCGAGCTGGCGCAGGCTTTTGCGCGCCTGGGATCGCAAGTCACGCAGGTGGAGATGGCACCGCGGCTGATGTTACGCGAGGATGAAGATGTATCACCATTGGCGCGAGATGCTCTGGCGGCCAATGGCGTGCAGGTACTGACTGATCACAAGGCCTTGCGCTGCGAGCTATCAGGCGGCGTTAAAACCCTGGTCGTCGAATACCAGGGTAGCGAAAAGCGCATCGTTTTCGATCAGCTGATTTGCGCCGTCGGTCGGGTCGCCCGGCTGGAAGGCTACGGGCTGGAAGAACTCGGCATTCCGGTGCATCGCACGGTGGACACCAACGAATACCTGCAGACGATTTACCCCAACATCTACGCCGCGGGCGACGTGGCCGGGCCTTACCAGTTAACGCATGTGGCGGCGCACCAAGCCTGGTACGCGGCGGTCAACGCGCTATTCGGGGAGTTCAGGCTGTTTAAGGCGGATTACTCGGTGATTCCCTGGACGACCTTCATCGATCCCGAAGTAGCCCGTGTCGGCCTGAATGAGGAGGACGCGAAGGAAAAAGGCATTGCATTTGAGGTGACGCGCTACGGCATCGACGACCTGGACAGGGCCATCGCCGACGGCGATGCGCGCGGGTTTGTCAAGATACTGACGGCGCCGGGCAAGGACACCATCCTCGGCGTGACGATTGTTGGCACGCATGCGGGTGACCTGCTGGCCGAAGATGTGCTGGCCATGCGGCATGGCCTGGGGCTGAACAAGATCCTGTCGACCATTCACACCTACCCCACGCTGGCCGAGGCCAATAAATATGCGGCGGGTGAATGGAAGCGCGCGCACCAGCCCAAGCGCTTGCTTGAATGGGTACGTCGCTACCACGACTGGAAGCGAGGTTGAGTTGAAGAAACATCTGGTCCTGCTGGGTGCAGGCCATGCCCATGTGCATGTGCTGCAGGGCCTGGCGCAGAGTCGGCCGGCGGACATTCGCATCACCGTGATCGCCCCGTATCCGCGTCAGCTGTATTCCGGCATGGTGCCGGGCTTTGTGGCGGGTCACTATGCTCTGGACCAATGCGTCATTCCACTGGCGGGTCTGTTGGCCCGCTGCGGGGCGCGCTATATCGAGGACAGTGCTGTAGCTATTGATGCCAACGCGAAGACCGTCACGCTGGCCAGCGGAGATGTTGTGGCCTGGGACTGGCTGAGCCTGAACAGCGGGCCGGTAATGGACCGGGAAAAGATAAATGCGCGGATGCCTGGCGCGCGCGAGCACGCCCTCTTTGTTCGGCCCATTGAGGCCTTTGGCCAGCTTTGGCCCCAAGTAGCGGCACTGGGGCGGAGTCGCCCTATTCACCTGGCGGTGGTGGGGGCGGGCGCAGCAGGCCTGGAACTGGCCATGGCTGCGGCTTATCTGCTTCATGGCAACGCTTACCCGCCCGGCAGCCGCGTGAGCCTGGTAACTGGCGGTCCGTCACCGGCCAATAATTATCCCGACGGTGTTCAGCGCCGGGTCGTGGATGCCTTGCGGCGCCTGAAGATCACTGTGTTACCCGATGCCTGCGTGGGTATGGCTCCGGGAGAAATTTTGCTCGCGGGTGGCGCTCGCCTGGCGTGTGATGCACCGCTTTTGGCCGTCGGCGCACAGGCACCGGGCTGGCTGGCAGGCAGCGGGCTGGCGCTGGATGACGCCGGTTTTGTCAGCGTCAACAGTTTCCAGCAAAGTGTCAGCCACCGACAAGTTTTTGCCGTCGGCGACGTGGCTAGTCGCCTCGATGCGCCGCACCCGCGCAGCGGTGTTTATGCAGTCCGCGCAGGACCTCCGTTACTTGCCAATCTGAGGGCAGCACTGCAGGGTCTGCCAATGCAACCGTATCAGCCACCTGTGCGCACGTTGAACTTGATCTCATGTGGTGAGCGTTACGCCATCGCCGCATGGGGCCCTTTGCATGTAGAGGGGCGCTGGGTCTGGAATCTGAAAGACCGCATAGACCGCGGCTTTGTGGCCCGCTACGCGACGCCGTAAGGCCCGGTGCCAGCTTTACTTTTGGGGGTTTTCAATCTGCGGAAAAGCGGTACCTGCATCCGATGTCAGTAAACCCACTCGCGTGTAGATGGCCAGCTTCTCGCGCGTGTCGACAATGTCCAGGTTGCGCATGGTGAGCTGACCGATGCGGTCTAGCGGGCTGAAGGGCGCGTCTTCAACCTTTTCCATGCTTAGGCGCTCGGGCTTGTAGGTCAGGTTGCTGGATACGGTGTTCAGAATCGAATAGTCGTTGCCACGCCGTAGCTCCACGGTGACCTCGCCGGTGATGGCGCGTGCAACCCAGCGCTGGGCGGTTTCGCGCAGCATGATGGCTTGTGGGTCAAACCACCGGCCCTGGTATAGCAAACGGCCCAGGCGTTTACCGTTCATGCGGTACTGCTCGATGGTGTCTTCGTTGTGGATGCCGGTGATCAAACGCTCGTAGGCGATGAACAGCAGGGCCAAGCCGGGGGCTTCGTAAATGCCACGGCTTTTGGCCTCGATGATGCGATTTTCGATCTGGTCGCTCATGCCCAGACCGTGGCGGCCACCTATTGCATTGGCGGCCAAAATCAAATCGACCAGATTGTTAAAGCGCTTGCCGTTCAGGGCTACCGGCTGGCCTTCTTCAAAGCGCACCGTGACCTCTTCGCGCCTGACCTCGACTTCATCCTTCCAGAAGGCCACGCCCATGATGGGCTTGACGATTTTCATGCCGCTACTGAGCAGCTCAAGGTCTTTGGCCTCGTGCGTCGCGCCCAGCATGTTCGAGTCAGTTGAATAGGCCTTTTCAGCTGACATCTTGTAGCCAAAACCGGCAGCCGTCATAAAGGCTGACATCTCGGCGCGGCCACCCAGCTCGTCAATAAACAGCTGGTCCAGCCACGGCTTGTAGATTTTCAAATCGGGGTTGGTCAGCAGGCCATAGCGGTAAAAACGCTCGATGTCATTGCCCTTGAAGGTGCTGCCATCGCCCCAGATGTTGACCTTGTCTTCTTTCATGGCCGACACCAGCATCGTGCCCGTCACAGCGCGGCCAAGCGGCGTGGTGTTGAAGTAGGTCACGCCTGCAGTGGTGATGTGGAAAGCTCCTGCTTGTAGTGCCGCAAGGCCCTCGGCGGCAAGCTGGCTTCGGCAGTCGATCAGACGCGCCGCCTCAGCCCCATATTGCATCGCTTTGCGCGGAATGTCGTCGTAGTCAGGCTCATCGGGTTGGCCGAGGTTGGCGGTGTAGGCGTAGGGGATCGCGCCCTTGAGCTTCATCCAGTGCAGGGCGGCACTGGTGTCAAGCCCGCCAGAAAAAGCGATGCCGACTTTGTCGCCGATGGGGAGATGCTGGAGTATGGTGGACATGAATCGCTTTTTTTAACCAAAGTGGCAGATGTAGTGATACGCCTCGCCAGCTGCTACGCGAATATCAAATTTGGCATTGCCCGGCACGCTGAACTTTTCACCAGCGCCCGACTTGACCCACGCTTCAGCGCCGGCCAGTTTGTACTCGCAGCTACCAGCCACGCATTCCATGATTTCAGGAGCTCCGGTGTTGAATGTCAAAGTGGCGGGCAGAATAACGCCGACTGATTTTTTGCTGCCGTCAGTAAACGTGATGCCGTGGCTGACGCATTTGCCGTCAAAGTACACATTGGCCTGGGTGGTGATGCTGGTGTTGTCGATTTTGTCTGTGGTCATGGAAAAGTTCTGGAATGGTGTGCTGAAAGTCTGCCAAAAAAGCGACGATAACCACTGATTTTAGGGCACCCGGACATCAGGGCTTGCAGGGCGTGCCAACACGGTAAGTCCATATCGCCTGAATCCATTTGTGGCTTCCCGGCGTATCTTGTAATGCTGGACAATAGTGTCCATGAAACCAGAAAGCCCGGATACCCAATTGATCGCCCTCATCGACCGTGTCGCTTTGCTTGATGAAAAGGCTTTGCGTGAGCTGTACGAGCAGACCTCGTCCAAGCTCTACGGCGTAGCTGTGCGGGTGGTTACCAACCGCGAATGGGCCGAGGACGTGTTGCAGGAAGCCTTCATCAATATCTGGCGGATTGCCGGTGACTACAAGGCATCGCTGTCGCCGCCCATGGCCTGGATGGCGCTGGTGGTGCGCAGCCGTGGGCTTGATTTTCTGCGCCGCCGTGCTTCTGAGCGGGCCGACCGAATGGTGGAGCTTGATGACGTGATTTCAGACACCGTGGCAGGCGACTCGCCCAACCCCATGGACACGGCCCAAGCCAGTGAGCAGGCAAAGGCCTTGCACCACTGCCTGAGCCAGCTTGAAAACAAGCAACGCGAGGTGGTCAGCCTGGCCTACCTGCGCGACATGAGCCACGGCGAACTGGCCGAGCAGCTCAAGCTGCCGCTGGGTACTGTCAAAACGTGGATACGGCGCGGGCTGGAGCAACTGCGTGGCTGCATGGCCAGGGTAGCTTGAGAAGCAACACAAGTCTACGAAAGTATTTATGAACCTTATTCAAAACCCTTCACTGGTAGAGCAGCTTGCCGCCAGCTACGCGCTGGGCACGCTGCGCGGCGGTGCCCGCAGGCGCTTTGAAGCGCTGGCGCGTAGCCATGCGCCGGCTCGGGCTGCGGCCTTGATCTGGCAAGGGCGACTGGCCTCGGTGGCCGAGTTGCAGCCGCAGGTAGCACCCAGCGCAGCCGTGTGGAAGCGCATTGAAAACCTGGTCAATGCTGACAGGCAAGCCAAGGCCATGCAAGCTGCCAGAACAGCACCAGTACCAGTTGTTGGTGCAAGCGGCGGCTGGTGGGCCAGCCTCAATTTGTGGCGCGGCCTGGGTACGCTGGGAACCACAGCGGCAGTCATTGCGATTGCTATAGGCGCTGATCTGCGCACCCTCAACTCGGGGTTGGTCGGCCAGGTACGCGAGCTCTCGGCCAAGTTGTCAACGGCACCCGAAATTCAATACGTTGCTGTGTTGGCAGACGATAAATCCGCCGCGTCCATGCTGGTCACCTTTGACCCTAAAAATCAGAAGATGACGCTGAAGCGCGTCAGTGGTTTTCAAGAACAGACGGGCAAATCATTACAGCTCTGGGCTCTGCCAAAAACCGGTGGCCCGAAGTCGCTCGGCGTGCTGGGCAGTGATGCCGTCATCAAACTGACCGCAACCGGCAATGATGTCAAAGAGGTGCCCCTGCTGGCTATCAGCCTGGAGCCCAAAGGCGGCGTACCTGAGGGAAGCGGTCCAAGCGGGCCAGTGCTGTTCAAAGGCGCGTTGCTGCAAACGGCGCTTTGAAGTCAAAGCAGCAGATAACAAGACAATAAAAAAGGGTGCATTTCAGCACCCTTTTTTATTGTCTTGCAGTTCTATCGCCAGTGGCGATGACCATAGCCCCGGCTGTAACCAAAATTAAGCGACACACCAGGGGAGTAAAACGGCGAGTAGTAGGGTCTGGCGTAATACGGTTGCGAGTAATAAACCGGTGCTGACTGATAGATCACCTGAGGCTGTGTGTAAACCTGCTGATAATGTTGGACTTGTTCTGGTTGAATGTAAGTCTGCGGTTGCACATATTGATCTTGCGACTGCGCAAAACCCTGCTGCTGCGCAGTGCCAATGGCCCCGATCGGCGTGACCTGCAGGCGCACATACTGTCCCGGGTCATTGGCCATCTGCGTGTTGTATTGCGCGCCCTGGTATTCGTACACTACGTTGTAATAGCTGGTGCGGTTTTCATAAAACGTTTGCGTTGCGCACTGCTGTACGTTTTGCACCTGCTGGTTAGAGCCCTCCACCCGGTCCCCCACCATGGCACCACCGACCAGGCCAATCACGGTGGCCAGCGCCCGGCCGTTGCCGTTGCCAATCGCGTTGCCAACGGCACCACCTGCAACAGCACCCAAAAGAGCACCTCCGCCAGATCTTTGCGATTCGATCATTACCTGCTGGTTGTTGCAAACCTGGCGCGGCACGGCCACCTGCTGCACTACCGGCGTGCTGGAAATGACGCGCGCCTGTATGTCGGCGGCCCAAACCTGCGATGCCGCCAGGCTGGCAGATAAAAGAAGAGTGGTTTGAAAGAGTTTTTTCATGAGCTTACCTCCGGGCATGAAAAGCATAAAAACATGGACTAAAGCGTTAGTCACTGCTAATTATGAGTACGAACCTGCCTCAAAGTTCTGCAACCTCCAGGTAAAGTAGTGAGCACCTGCTACTGTTTACCCTTAAGTTCTGTCCACTTTGCGGCATCAAATCCGACGCTAACAAGGGCGCTGCCGCCACCCCATTCCACCACAGGCCGCTTGATAACGCTGGCATTGGCCAGCATCAAAGCCTGCGCGCTGCCCGAGTCAACAGCACGGGCCTGCACATCGACATCCAGCTTGCGCCAGGTTGTGCCTTGGCGATTGAGCAGCTTCTCCCAGCCAGCAGCGTTGCACCAGGTCACCAGCCGGTCTTTCGGAACGCCTTGCTTTTTAAAGTCGTGAAACGTGTAGTCAACCCCCTGCGCCGTCAGCCAGGCACGGGCTTTTTTGACCGTGTCGCAATTGGGAATGCCGTAGATGGTAATCATTTAAAAATTTTTCCTTGTGTATCGGTGCTATTTATTCAGTAGCTGGTCACGCCCGTAAACAGGGGATTGTGGCAATTTCTGGCTATCAAAACTGGTCCTTTTAAGCCCAAACCGACTTCAAGCAACTAAAACCGGTTCATGTTTGCCTTGACCACCAGCCGAGAGTTACCCTCGCTGGGCCATCCAAAACACGGCCGACTTCACCCCCGCCACAGTCATCAGCAGCGAGCCCAGCACGTGTGCGGTTGCGGTGACTACCGCCAGCCCATACCTGGCTTCCATTAAAAACACGACGACCTCGGCTGAAAATGATGAGAAGGTGGTCAGCCCGCCCAGAAAGCCGGTGACGAGCAGCAGGCGCCAGAAGGGGTCGAGGTGGGGTATAGCCTGGAAGGTCGCGATGCACACGCCAATCAAGTAACCGCCTATCAGGTTGGCGGCCAGCGTGCCCCAGGGGATCACGCCGCCGGGTGTCAGCCACAGGCCCAAGCCCCAGCGCGCCAGCGCGCCCAGGGACGCGCCTATGCAGATGGCAACAAAGGGCAGTACAGATGTCAGTGAAGGCATGGCGGTTGTTGCTTGTTATTTTGACGGGACAATCAAGCCATGACTTTAACCGTGCCGCCAACCGAGGCCATCGCCGCACAGACCGGGTTTCTGGGCGTGGTGATGCTGGACACGAAGTTCCCACGCCTGCCAGGCGATAGTGGTCACCCCGATGCGTTTGGTGTGCCCATCAGCCTGCGCGTGGTCAAGGGTGCCTGGCCCGACAAGGTGGTGCAGTCCGCCGCTGGCTTGCGCGGGGCGCGGGTCGTGCCAGCGTTCGAGTTTGTGGTGCGGGCGATGGCGCGGGATGGTGCCAGGGCAATCACCACCAGTTGCGGCTTTCTGGTGCTGCTGCAAAAAGAGTTGCAGGCCGCTGTCAAGGTACCGGTCATCACGTCCAGCCTGCTGCAGTTGCCGGGGCTGCTGGCAACGCAGCCTAAAGTGGGCGTGCTGACCGTCAGCGTCGGCAAGTTGGGCATTGAGCACTTGCGTGCGGCTGGTGTGCCGAAAGATCGTTTGAAAGACGTGGTGGTGCAGGGCGTTGACCCCGAAGGCGAATTTGCCACGGTCATTTTGGGCAACCAGCTTTACATGGATGTCATCAAGACCAGTGAAGAGGTGGTTGCGGCAGCCGTAGCGCTAAAAAAACGTGAACCATCACTTGAACACGTCGTACTCGAATGCACCAATATGCCACCTTACCGGGAAGCGATTGAGGCGGCTACCGGGCTCAAAACTTATGCGCTGACAGACGATGAGCGCTTGCTCAGGCCCTGGCAGCCCACGTAGCCTGAGTGAGGTTAGGACTGACTACATCTTGCCGGGCAACCAGGTTGCGATTCCCGGAAAGTACCAGAGCAGCAGCACCATAACCGCCATCAGGAAAAAGAAGGGGAGGGTGACTTTGGCGATGTAGGTGATTTCTTTTTTTGTCATGCCCTGAAGCACGAAAAGGTTGAAGCCGACTGGCGGCGTAATCTGTGCCATCTCGACCACGATGACGATGAAGATGCCAAACCAGATCAGGTCCAGCCCGGCTGCTTGCACGGTGGGCAGTATGACGCCCATGGTCAACACCACCATCGATATGCCGTCGAGGAAGCAGCCCAGAATGATGTAGAACAGGCTCAACACGAGGATCAGCATGAAGGGGCTCAAGCCAAGGCTGGAGACATATTCGGCCAGGTGGCGAGGCAGGCCGATGTAACCCATGCTGAGCGTCAGGAAAGCAGCTCCCGCGAGGATCAGGGCGATCATGCAATACAGGCGCGTTGCGCCCAGCAGCGAGTCCCTGAAGGTGTTCCAGCTCATGGAACGTTGCACGACCGACAACACCAGCGAGCCGACAACGCCAATGGCGGCTGCTTCTGTGGCCGTGGCAACGCCAGCGTAGATGGAGCCCAGCACGGCGCTTATCAGCAGTACCACAGGGATCAGGTGCCGCGACTCGTAGACCTTTTCACCAAAGCTCATGGCCGCATCGGGCGGTGGAATTTTTCCCTTGTTCATCAGGGCCCATACGATGAGATAGCCCGAAAACAGCGATGCGAGTATCAGGCCGGGAAAAACACCGGCAATAAAAAGGCGGGCGATGGAGACATCGGCGCTGACACCATAAACAATCATGATGATGGACGGCGGAATCAGCAAGCCAAGCGTGCCGGCACCAGCCAGCGAGCCGATGGTGATGTCCTCGGGGTAGCCGCGCTTGGTCAGTTCGGGCAAAGTCATCTTGCCTATGGTGGCGCAGGTTGCCGCCGAGGAGCCTGACACCGCTGCGAATATGGTGCAGCCGATAACGTTTGTGTGAAGCAGGCCGCCGGGCAAGCGGCTGACCCAGGGCGCCAGACCCTTGAACATGCTTTCACTGAGTTTGGTGCGAAACAGGATTTCGCCCATCCACACAAACAGAGGCAACGCCGTCAGGGTCCAGCTGGACGATGAACCCCAGATCGTCAAAGCCATGGCTTCACCTGCCGGGCGCGAAGAAAAAAGCTGCATGCCTATCCATGCCACACCAGACAGGGTCAGGCCTATCCACACGCCGGAACCCAGAATGGCAAACAGCGACAGTATCAGCAGGAATGTGATGGCGATATCGGACATTTTTGTTTTCAGTTTTCTGACCGGCGAGGCCGTTTACTCGTGGTGCAACGCTTCTTCAGCATCCAGATGTACGCGTCGGCCCATGATCTCGAGGACCAGTTCATCGATAAAGGCGATCAACAAAATGACCGCACCCACGCCCATGCTGATTTGCGGAATCCACAGCGGTGTCGCATCGTTACCGGTCGAAATATCATTGAACTGCCAGGAGTTGATCGACAGCTTGACGCTATAGATGGCAAACAGCATCGCCAATGCTGTCGCCGCCGCAAGCGCCCAGATCTCCAGTGCCCGCCGATATTTTCCTGTTAGCGAGTTGAGGAGCAGCGTGACGCGGATGTGCTCGCCTGATTTGAGGGTATGCGCCAGCGCCAGAAAGCCGCTGGCAGCCATGCAATAGCCCGCGTACATGTCAGTGCCGCGCAATGACCATGCAAACTGCCGGTCCAGTACACCGGCCAGTACCGAGACCAGAGTGCCGATCATGAATATGCCGGCCAACCAGGCCGCGCTAATGTAAAGCCCGTCGAGCAGTTTGCGCATGCTTATTTTTTGGCTGGGGCGGACTTTTCAAATGCGGTCAGCACGGCTTCGCCGTCGGCTCCCGCGCGCTTGAGCCAGTCAGCCTTCATGATGACGCCAACCTGTCGCAAGTCGGACACCAGTTTCGGCGATGGGGTCATGATCTTCATGCCTTTTTCGGTCAAGGCCTTTTTGTAGAAGTCATTTTTTTCTTCGCTGACTTTCCAGCCACGCACTTCGGCATCTGCTGCTGCCTTGACGACTGCCGCCTGGGTCGGCGCATCAAGCGCGTCAAAGGATTTTTTGTTCACGATGATGGCGTTTTTGGGTAACCACGCCTGGACGTCGTACCAATACTTCAAACTTTCGTAGGTTTTGGTGTCGTAACCAGTGGAGCCTGAACTCATGTAGCTGTTGACAACACCGGTAGCCAGTGCCTGGCTCAGTTCAGCGGCCTGCACCGTGACGGGCTGCGCACCAATCAACTCTGCAATCTTGCTGGTGGCTGGGCTGTAGGCGCGCCATTTGAGGCCTTTCATGTCGGCCACTGCTGTAATTTCCTTGTTGGCGTAGATACCTTGTGGAGGCCAGGCGACGGTGTACAGCAGCTTCATACCCTGTGCGGCCAGAAGTTTTTCAAGCGCGGGTTTCTGTGCATCGGCCAGCTTGTGCGCTGCAGGGTAGCTGGCGGCCACGAACGGCAGGCCATCTGCGCCGTAAATCGGATTTTCATTTTCAAAGTTAACCAGCAACACTTCACCGATTTGCGCCTGTCCGCCCTGTACGGCACGCTTGATCTCATTCGCCTTGAAGAGCGACGCATTGGCATGTACCGTGATTTTGAGTTTGCCTGCACTGGCCTTGTCCACATCGGCCGCAAACTGGGTCAGATTTTCAGTGTGAAAGTTTGACGCTGGGTAAGCGGCGGGCAGATCCCATTTGGTTTGCGCGAAAGCGGATGTGCCCAGCCCGGCGGCTGTGGTGATGGCTGTTGCGACGAGTGCGAGCGTGAGTTTCATGGGTACTCCGTAGAGGTGAGTTGGGAAGTCGTACTAGGATAGACGCAAATCCCGCGCCAGCTTACCGGACATACCCCGAAGCCTGGGCAGCACCTGATACTTGCGAGAGCACTGCATGAACCTGCGTTTTGTTGAAGCTTTTTACTGGGTGGCCTCGCTTAAAAGCATTTCGCGCGCCGCTGAAAAGCTATTTCTGACCCAATCGGCTATGTCCAGCCGCATCTCCACCCTTGAAGAAGAGCTGGGCATTTTGCTGCTGGACCGCAGCGACAAGCAATTCAAACTTACTGCAGCTGGTGCGCGGTTTTTAACCTACGCACAAAAGCTGCTGGACTTGCAGCGCGAAGTCAAAGCCGAGATGGGATCGGGCGCAACCATGACGGTGGCCATGCGCATCGGCGCGATTGAATCGGTGCTGCACTCATGGTTGATACCGTGGCTTGAAAAGCTGCGTGCCGACCACCCGCAGTTGGAACTGGAGCTATCGGTAGAAACCACGCCTATTTTGCTGGAGCAAGTAGAGCGCGGCAAGATTGACGTGGTGTTTGCTGGCTTGCCCGCATCGGCTGATGGTGTGCGCACGCAGGCCCTAGCCGCCATGGAAATGGTGTTTGTGGGCAATCCCTCGCTTCATAAAAAGCGAAATTACCGCTTTGATGAACTGGCTGGCATGGAAATGTTGACGTTTCAAAAAGGTTCCCAACCGCATGTCACGCTGGTCGATATGTTCAAGTACAACAGGTTGGAGCCCAAAAAGGTGCATGCCATATCGTCTATTTCCGCCATGGTGCAACTGGTGCACAGCGGCTTTGGCGTGGCCCTTTTGGCACGCGCTGCTGTAGATCGTCTAACAGGTTTTTCCAGCTTGAAAATATTGACCTGTGACCAGCGAATCAAGGCCTTGCCGGTACACGCGAGCTACCGTACCGACCCGAGCAGCTCGATGGTTGAAACTGTGGTCAAGTCAGCGCTGGAGTTTGCTGCGGCGTTTGGTGGTGGAAGCACCAAAACCGCCCGTACTCGTGCGCAAAAATCCTCAAAAAAGGTGCGCTAGGGTAACTACCAACCATCGAAAAAATCGATGGTGCATGCGAAAAATTACTTGTTTGATTTGAATATTTTCTAAACGCACACTTCGTCACATGTCATTTAAATGTCATGTTTTTTAACGAGGAGTTCAAGATGAAGATGTCCAAGAAATTGTGGTTACCGCCACTCGCCAAATTGGCTGCTGTGATGGCTGCCGCCGGTTTTACCTTTGCAGCCCACGCGCAGCAGGAAATAAAGATAGGTGTGCTGTATCCACTCACTGGCCCAGGCGCTTCAGTGGGTGCAGAACTGCGCAGCGCACTTGAACTGGCAGCAGACATCATCAATAACGGAGCGCCCGGCATTGCCGCCCTGCCTTTTGCCGACGGCAAGGGTTTGGTCAACTTGAAGGGCGCAAAAATCAAGCTGGTGTTTGCTGACCATCAGGCCAACCCGCAAACCGGCGCAACAGAAGCCGAACGTTTGATCACGCAGGAAAAAGTAGTGGCACTCGTTGGTGCTTACAACAGCGCTGTCACTGCAACTGCCAGCCAAATCGCCGAGCGCGCGGGCATTCCGTTTTTGAACCCCGAGTCATCATCGGCATCGCTCACGCAGCGTAACTTCAAATGGTTTTTCCGCACTACACCGCATGATGATTTGTTTGTTCACAACGCGTTTGATTTCTTGAAGGAACTGGAAGCCCGCAAAGGCATCAAGGCGGGAGCCATTGCCTCACTGAACGAAAACGGCCTGTGGGGCACAGAAACCACCAAGCTGCAAGCCAAGCTGGCAACTGAGTTCAAACAGAATCTGGTCAAGCAAGTTATTTACCCGGCCAAGACAACCCAGCTTACCTCTGAAGTGCAAACGCTGAAAGCCGCCAACCCCAATCTGGTGCTGCAATCGTCTTACACGGCAGATGCAATTTTGTCGATGAAGACATATAAAGAGCTTGGTTTTTCGCCCGACATGATCCTTGCGAACAATGCTGGTTTTACCGACACTGACTTTATCAAAACCCTTGGTAAAGATGCCGAGTACATCATTACCCGCGAGGTGTGGGCACTTGACTTGGCCAATCGCAATCCGCTCATCAAGCAGGTCAATGACCTGTTCAACAGTCGCTACAAAATAAACTTCACCGGCAACTCGTCGCGCACCTTCACTGGACTGATGACGATGGCTGATGCGATCAACCGTGCCAAGTCAACCGACCCGGAAGCGATTCGCAAAGCGCTGGTTGCTACCGACATTGCGGGTAGCAAACTCATCATGCCGTGGAAGGGTATCAAGTTTGATTCGAGCGGGCAAAACACGCTGGGCCAGGGCATTTTGGTGCAGGTGGTTGACGGCAAGTACAACACGGTCTGGCCTTTCAATATGGCATCGCGTGAAGTGATTTGGCCTATGCCGAAATGGGATCAGCGTAAATAGATAGCCCTTAAGGCAGATAAAACCATGACCACGGAAATCTTGTTGCAGACACTAGCCTCCGGTGTGCTGATCGGGCTGATTTACGCTTTGGTGGCGATTGGCCTGACCATGATTTTCGGAGTCATGGACATTGTTAATTTTGCCCATGGCGAGTTCCTCATGCTGGGCATGTACTCGACCTTCTGGCTGTTCTCGCTGTACGCGCTGGATCCACTGCTCACTCTGCCACTGACAGTGATGATGCTGTTTGCGTTCGGCGTCCTGCTCTACAAACTGGTGATTGTGCGCATCATCAACGCACCCATGCTATCGCAGATATTCACGACCTTTGGCATCATGATTTTGCTGCGCGGTGTTGCCCAATTTTTGTGGAAGCCGGATTTTCGTTCAATTGAAAACTCGGCTGTCAGCGGTACGGTGAAGTTGCTGGGTATCCAGCTTGGGAAGCCACAACTGGTAGCTGGTGTGGGTGCTATTTTGGTCACCGGTTTTATTTACTTCTTCCTTAATAAAACCCGCCTGGGAGCTGCGCTTGAAGCTACGGCATCAGACAAGGAGGCGGCGCGTTTGATGGGTATTGATTCGCACAAAATGTTTTCATTGGCCTGGGGCATAGGTGCTGCCTGCGCGGGTGCTGCGGGTGTATTGCTGTCCACATTCTTTCCTATCTTCCCCGATGTCGGTGCCAACTTCATTTTGCTGGCTTTTGTGGTGGTCAACCTGGGTGGCTTTGGCAGCGTCACAGGCGCATTTTGGGCGGGCATTCTGGTGGGTGTAATTGAGGTCATGGGCGGTTTGCTACTCGGGCCGCAGTACAAAACCGCCATTGTTTTAGTGCTGTTCCTTGGTGTGCTGATGTTCCGCCCACAGGGCCTGATGGGCAAAGCGTGATGACCATGAGTACAAAACAAATTTTCCCCTTCGCAGGCTTTGCCCTTGCCCTGCTGCTTGCTCTGGCGTTACCTGGCGCGATTGACTCTTCACACCTCAACACCGTCATTCTGGTTTTAATGGCTGCGCAAGTGGGAGTGGCCTGGAACATTGTGGGCGGCTACGCCGGACAGGTATCGTTGGGCCATGCAGCCTTTTACGGCCTGGGCGCTTACACATCTACATTGGTCACCATCAAACTAGGCATCAATCCCTGGGTTGGCCTGGTGGCCGGTGGTGCGATTGCGTCACTGCTCAGTCTGGCTTTTGGCTGGTCCTGTTTCAGGCTGAAGGGCCACTACTTTGCCATGGCAACCATTGCCGTTGCCGAACTGGTGCAGATTTTCTTTACTGAGTGGGAATACGGCGGTGCCGCAGTCGGCCTGTATGTGCCCATGGACAAACAGGGTTGGCTGTGGATGAACTTTGCCACCAAGCTGCCCTATTACTGGCTGGCGCTTGGCCTGCTGATCGTTACGCTGGCTGCAAACTGGTGGATAGAACGCAGCTATCTGGGTTATTACTTTCGCGCCATAAAGGACGAGCCAGATGCCGCCCGCAGCGTGGGTGTAAACATTGCCCGCTACAAGCAGATTGCCTTGTCTGTGAGTGCATTTTTTACCGCGCTCGGTGGCAGCCTTTATGCGCAAAAGGAGCTCTACATCGACCCGAACTCTGTGTTGTCAACAGCCTTGTCAATCAAGATGGCCCTGGTGGCGATTCTGGGCGGGGTGGGGACGCTGTTTGGCCCGGTTATTGGCGCTGTGGTACTCACCAGCATTGAAGAAGGTTCGCGTATTTTGTTTGGCGGCACAGGGCGCGGTACTGATGTCATTATTTACGCGAGTCTGATTATTGTGATTGCCGTTTTTTACCCTAAAGGAATTATCGGCTGGGTGCGCACTTTTAAAGAGCGTCGCTCTGCCCGTGCGGATGCGGCTAGTCAGATGGCTGCCCATGCGGCAGGTGAATCTTCAAGCCAAATCGGTGGTGGAGGCGCATTATGAAATTGCTTGAAGTCAACAATGTCAGCAAGCGTTTTGGCGGTTTGACGGCCAATCAGGATGTGTCATTCAAGGTTGATACCGGGCAGATCGTTGGCTTGATAGGGCCAAACGGTGCGGGCAAGACCACCATGTTCAATTGCGTTGCCGGTTTTTTTGCGCCGAGCGAAGGAAGCATCCTATTGGGCGGAAAAAACATTGCAGGTCTTCCACCAGAGGCCTGTGCCCGGGCAGGTGTTGCGCGAACCTTTCAGATTGCACGTACTTTCACCAGCATGACAGCTTGCGAAAACGTCATGACCGCGGCCATGCTGCTGGAGCACAACGTTCGCAAGGCACGTGTAGCGGCAATGCAGTGGCTGGCGTTTGCCAAATTAGAGAAGTTCGCCGACCGACCGGCTGCCAGTATGACGATCAGCGAGCAACGCCGACTTGCCGTTGCACGGGCGCTTGCCATCAACCCACGTATTTTGCTGATGGACGAGGTTATGGCAGGCTTGAATCCGGCGGAAGTTAAAGAGGCGGTTGAGGTCGTTTTAAAAATTCGCGAACGCGGCATTTCATGCCTGATCGTTGAGCATGTGCTGGAGGGCATCATGCCGATTGCCGACAAAATAGTTGTGTTGGATCGGGGCGTAAAAATCGCTGACGGCACACCGCAGGAAGTTTCAAACGACCCGGTCGTCATCACAGCATATTTAGGCGACTGACATGCTTGAAATCAAAAACCTAAAAGTCTGTTACGACGACGTACTGGCCATCTCTGATGTCAGCCTGCAGGTAGAAACTGGAAAAATTGTGGCACTGGTTGGCGGCAACGGTAACGGAAAGTCCACCACGCTGCGTGCTGTTGCGGGGCTGAATCCAGCCGCCGCTGGCAGCATCACTTTTAACGGCGACGCGATTCACCGCATGCCTGCGCACAAGCGCGTACCGCTGGGTTTGTCATTGGTGCCAGAAGGCAGGCGGTTGTTTCCGCGCTTGACGGTGCTGCGCAATTTGCAGCTTGGTGCGTTCACGCGTATGGACAAGCACGAAGTGGAGCGCGGCATTGATGAGATGCTCAACCTGTTTCCGATTTTGAAGGAGCGCGCGACCCAGCTGGCCGGCACCATGAGCGGGGGCGAGCAGCAAATGCTGGCGATTGCGCGTGGCCTGATGGCGAGGCCCAAGCTCTTGATGCTTGACGAGCCCTCATGGGGCATTGCCCCCAAATTTGTGACCAGGGTGCTGGAGGTGATTCAGCAGGTCAATCAGACGGGCGTATCGATTTTGCTGGTGGAACAAAACCTGCAAAAAGCATTGAGCATTGCGCATTACGGCTACGTGATTCAAACCGGACGCATCGTGATGCAAGGCAGGGGACAAGACCTGCTCAATGACGAGCGCGTCAAAAAAGCGTATCTGGGCCTTTAATTTCTAGACGTAAAAAATCAACCATGAACCCCATTTTCAAGCTACCGCACGACCTACGTCTCGCTACCCGTCGCGGCCAATTTGATGCGCCTACCGCTGGGCAGGCGCCAGGTTTTATTCAGGCCAACTTGATGATTTTGCCCAAGGCGATGGCCTTTGATTTTTTACTCTTTTGCCAGCGTAATCCCAAGCCGTGCCCGTTGGTAGAGGTGATGGAGCCCGGCCATAAGGAGCCCTTGTGCGCACCGGGGGCCAATATCGCTACCGATGTCGCGGGTTACCGCGTCTACCGGGATGGTGAATTGACGCAAGAGACCAGCGACATATCAGCGCTTTGGCAAAGCGACTACGTGACGTTTTTAATCGGGTGTAGTTTTTCGTTCGAATCTGCGTTGATGACAAACGGGGTACCGCTTCGGCATGTGGATCAAGGCTGCAATGTAGCCATGTACCGCACCAACCTGGCGTGTATACCGTCTGGACCTTTTCAGGGGGAAATGGTGGTTAGCATGCGGCCTATTAAAAGCCGTGACGTTGCCAAAGTGGTTGAAGTTTCTGGTCGTTTTGCATTGGCGCATGGTGCGCCTTTGCATATTGGTAATCCGGAGCAAATAGGTATCAAAGACCTCTCAAAACCGGACTACGGAGACGCGGTGAGCATCATGCCTGACGAGATACCGGTGTTCTGGGCGTGCGGTGTGACACCGCAGTGGGTTGCTCAATCGAGCCGACTGCCGCTGTGCATCACTCATGCACCCGGCAAGATGTTTGTGACTGACCAGCGGGGTTAGTGCGATGTTGCTTCTTTACTTTGGCGTCTCTTTGCTCTAACGAACTTTACAGGAGCCTTTATGAAACTTTTCTGGATCACTGCCCTCGGCGCGGTGCTGATGAATCACGTCCCTGCATCGCAGGCACAGGTGACCTGGAAGCTGGCTACCGGCTACCGGGCCGAGTCTTTTCATGGTCGCAACCTGGCAGAGTTTGCACAGGATGTCGCGCAAGCAAGCAAGGGCGCACTCAAGGTTGAACTACAGCCTAACAATAGCGTAGTCAAGCTCAATGACATTCGGGCGGCGGTGGAGGGCGGCAAGATTGAGGCGGGTGAAACCATCATGTCCAGCCTGGTCAAGGAGATGCCGCTGGCGGGTGCTGATTCAGTGCCCTTTGTGGTCAGCTCCTATGCCGATGCGAAGCGGCTGTGGACGCTGCAACGCCCGCTGATTGAAAAGGCGTTTGCGAAGCGTGGGCTCAAGGTGCTGTATGCCGTGCCATGGCCGCCGCAAGGCTTGTATTCCAAAAAGCCAATAGCGGGCACGCAAGACTTCAAGGGTGGAAAAATGCGTACCTACAACCAGACGACGCTGCGCATTGCTGAAATGCTGGGGGCATCCGGTGTTGACGTACCGATGGTGGATGTTGGCAAGGCGCTGGCCGAAGGGCGCATGGACAGCATGATTACTTCTGCAGTGACAGGTGTTGAAAACAAGGTGTGGAGCGACATCCGGTATTACTATGAAATCAATGCGTGGTTTCCCAAAAATATTGTGTTCGTCAATAGCAAGGCGTTTGAGGCGCTCACCGCTACGGTACAGCGCAGCGTACTGGACGCAGCCCTGAGCGCCGAAGCGCGAGGTTGGGCGATGAGTGAGAAAGCGGCGCTTGATTCAACTGCCGAGCTAAAAGCAAATGGCATCAAAATTGACCGTGTGCCGCGCGACGTTGAAGCCAATTTAAAGCGCATGGGTGAAAAATTCTCTCGTGAATGGGTCACCAGCGTTGGCAATGAGGCAAACGATGTCTTCATTCCCTATTACTTCCAAAACAATTCAAAATAGGCCGGATTCAGTTCTTTTATGACGATCGCAACAAAAAACATGGCCGATAAAAAACTGTGGCAATTCTGGATTGACCGGGGCGGCACCTTCACTGACATAGTGGCCAAAAAGCCTGATGGCTCGCTTATTACCCACAAGCTTCTTTCTGAAAACCCCGAGCAGTATCGTGACGCGGCTGTCGCCGGTATTCGCCACTTGCTGGGGCTGAAAGCGGGCGATGCTATCCGGGCAGATGTGGTGGACTGCGTGAAGATGGGTACCACAGTGGCTACCAACGCGCTGCTGGAGCGCAAGGGCGAGCCGACATTGCTGGTGACCACGCGGGGCTTTCGTGATGCGCTGCGCATCGCCTACCAAAACCGGCCACGCCTTTTTGATCGGCATATTGTGCTGCCCGAGCTGCTGTACAGCGCGGTTGTAGAAGCCCAGGAGCGTGTTGGCGCACAGGGCGAAGTATTGCAGGAGCTTGATGAAACGCGCCTGAAAACGGAGCTGCTTGCGCAATATGCAAATGGGCTGCGCAGTGTTGCGATTGTTTTCATGCACGGTTATCGCTATAGCGAGCATGAAAAAGCAGTCAAGCGCATCGCGCTTGAAGTCGGCTTCACACAAGTCAGTACCTCGCACGAAACCAGCCCCATGATGAAGTTTGTCAGCCGGGGCGACACCACGGTGGTGGATGCGTATTTGTCACCCATCCTGCGCCGCTATGTGGAGCAGGTAGCCGCTGAAATGCCTGGCGTGAAATTGTTTTTCATGCAGTCATCCGGCGGCTTGACTGACGCGCATGTGTTTCAGGGGAAGGACGCTATTTTGAGCGGCCCTGCTGGCGGCATTGTCGGTATGGCCCGTACGGCGGCAGTGGCAGGCATTGAGAAGGTTATTGGATTTGACATGGGTGGCACGTCGACCGATGTGTCGCACTATGCCGGCGAGTTTGAACGCGAGTTTGAAACGCAAGTTGCTGGCGTGCGTATGCGTGCGCCCATGATGAGTATTCATACCGTAGCGGCGGGCGGTGGGTCGATACTGAAATTTGATGGTGAGCGCTTTCGCGTTGGACCGCAAAGCGCGGGTGCGAACCCTGGCCCGGCCAGTTACCGGCGCGGCGGCAGGCTGGCGGTGACGGATGCTAACGTGATGGTCGGCAAGGTGCAGCCGCGTTATTTTCCCAAGGTATTCGGCCCTAACGCCGACGAGCCGCTAAGCCATGAAGCGGTTGAAGCGCAGTTCAATGAACTAGCAGGCCAAACCGGGCGCAGTGCCGAAGTGGTGGCTGAAGGCTTTATCAATATCGCCGTGCAGCAGATGGCCAATGCCATCAAAAAAATATCAGTCGCGCGCGGCTATGACGTCACACGCTACACGCTGCAGTGCTTTGGCGGGGCAGGCGGGCAGCATGCCTGTTTGGTGGCGGACGCGCTGGGTATGACCAAGGTTTTTGTACACCCGCTGGCGGGTGTACTGAGTGCTTACGGCATGGGGTTGGCAGACCAGAACGTGATACGCGAGAAGGCGATTGAACTCAAGCTCTCGCAGTCTGCACTGCCGACTATCGCCGAAAGTCTGAACAGCCTGGCTTCTGCGGCTGAAGCCGAGCTGCAGCGCCAGCAGCTCAGCACCGGGACCATCACCACGCACTACCGGGTGCATGTGCGTTATGAAGGTAGCGACGCGGCGCTTGTTGTAGCGTTTGGCACGCTTGAGCAGATCGAATCCGGCTTTGAGGCTGCGTATCGCCAGCGGTTCGCATTTTTAATGCAGGGTAAAGGTATGGTCGTCGAGGCAGTGTCGGTAGAGGCCGTGATTGCGGGTGATGCCCCAGCCGAGCCGCGCCATGCTACTCACGAACCACGCGAAGTACCGCGCCGCGAAACCGTTCGTATGTACTCAGGAGGCCAATGGCACGATGCGGCGTTGGTAGTGCGCGAAGACCTGCAACCCGGCGACATCATCACCGGCCCGGCCATCATTGCGGAGAAAAATGCGACCACAGTGGTGGAGCCGGGATGGGAAGCCGCACTGACGGCGCTGGACCATCTGGTACTTGATCGGCGTGCGGAGCGTGCCATCAAGTTTGCGGTCGGCACGACGGTAGACCCGGTGCTGCTGGAAGTGTTTAACAATCTCTTCATGAACATCGCCGAGCAGATGGGTCTTCAATTGCAGAACACTGCTTACTCGGTCAATATCAAGGAGCGTCTTGATTTTAGTTGTGCGCTGTTTGATACCGAGGGCAATCTCATCGCCAACGCGCCGCACATGCCAGTTCATCTCGGCTCGATGGGGGAGAGCATTAAAACTGTCATCAGGGAAAACGCTGGCAAGATGCTGCCCGGCGATGTGTATGTGCTGAACGACCCTTACCACGGTGGCACGCACTTGCCAGACATCACGGTCATCACGCCTGTGTATCTGGGTGTGGCAACTGCGGGCAGTCCAACTTTTTACGTCGGTTCGCGTGGCCACCATGCCGACGTTGGTGGCACCACACCAGGTTCTATGCCACCATTTTCAACACTGATTGAAGAAGAGGGCGTGCAGATCAACAACTTCAAGCTGGTGGAGCGCGGTGTACTGCGCGAGGCTGAGATGGTAGCGCTGCTCAAGAGCGGCAAGTACCCCTCCAGAAACCCGCAACAAAATATGGCGGATTTGAAGGCACAGATTGCAGCCAACGAAAAAGGCGTGCAGGAGCTGCGCAAGATGGTCGAGCAGTTCAGCCTTGATGTGGTGCTAGCCTATATGTGCCACGTGCAGGATAACGCCGAAGAGTCGGTCCGCCGGGTGATTACCCGGCTCAAGAACGGAAGCTTCACGCTGCCGCTGGATAACGGCGCGCAGATCACGGTCGCTATTCGAGTCGATGTCAAAAACCGCAGCGCAGAGATCGACTTCACTGGCACATCGCCGCAGCAAACCAACAACTTCAATGCACCGACGGCGGTCTGCATGGCTGCGGTGCTGTATGTCTTTCGTACGCTGGTCGATGACGACATTCCGCTCAACGCGGGTTGCCTGAAACCGCTCAAGGTCATTATTCCGGCTGGCTCGATGTTGAACCCCAACTCTCCCGCATCTGTGGTGGCTGGCAATGTTGAAACCTCAACCTGCATCACCAACGCGCTCTACGGCGCGCTTGGCGTGATGGCTGCAGGGCAATGCACGATGAATAACTTCACCTTTGGCAATGCGAAGTATCAGTACTACGAGACTATCTCCGGCGGCTCTGGTGCAGGTGGGGAGGTTGATGCGGATGGC
>JBBRQQ010000003.1:0-105189 GCA_038226155.1 Burkholderiales bacterium | reverse complement strand
CGACTCGCTACCGGGCATCATGCATTCGTGCAGCACAAAGCCGCGTTCAGTTTGTACTGGGCCACCATGGAAGACGGGCGAGGTGGTGAGGTCTTCACGTGTGAGTGGCAATTCGACCTTGTCAAAAAGATTTTTGAGATTAATGTCGCTCGGCTTGTTGATGACCAGCCCCAAAGCACCACGACCCGAGTGTTCACACATGTAGATCACACTTTTTGCAAAGGTCTCATCATCGAGGCCCGGCATGGCGATCAGGAAATGGTGCGTCAGGTTGATCGGGTCTGAATCGAGGGGCATGGTGTGATTTTACGCGCACTCGCCTGCTTGCGGATAGCATTGAGTACGATGAAGCCCGTACCAAAAAAATACCAGACCGGCCTGATGTGGTTCAGGCGCGACTTGCGCTCTAACGACAACGCAGCTTTGCACCACGCGCTTAAATCCTGCGAGCAGGTGCATTGCCTTTTTGTATTTGACAGGGATATCCTGGACAGCCTTCCGAAATCAGACCGCAGAGTAGAGTTCATTCGCGAGTCGCTGATTGAACTTGATGCTCAATTGCGCCAGCTTGGCGAAAGGCACGGGGTCATGGGCGCCAGCCTGATCGTTGTCCACGCCGTTGCCAGCGATGCTGTTCCGCAACTTGCGGCCAAGTTGGGCGTACACGCCGTCTTCACCAACCACGATTACGAGCCGCACGCATTGAGCCGGGATGCCAAGGTAGGCGCCCTGCTTGAAGCCAGTAGGGTGGCATTTCACACCTTTAAAGACCACGTGATTTTCGAGCGTTGCGAGGTGCTGACGCTGGCGGGCAGGCCTTACAGCGTGTTCACACCTTACAAAAATGCATGGCTTAAAAAGGTGAGTACGGATGACGGGTTCTACCTCAACCCCTATCCAGTTGAAAAATTTGGGTCTGCACTGGCTCCTCGGAACCCCGATAGCCCGCAGGGCATACCCACGCTGGAGAGTATTGGATTTGAAAAAACCAATCTTCAGGCTTTGAAAATTCCACCCGGTAGCACAGGTGGTGAAGCACTGTTTAACGAATTTTCAGGCCGCATGAAGGACTATGGCGAGACGCGAAACTTTCCCGCAGTCAAAGGGCCGAGCTACCTGGGCGTGCACTTGCGCTTTGGCACTGTATCCATCCGCAAGCTGGCCAGGCTGGCACTTGAGCAACAAAACAAAGGCAGTGCGGGCCCTGCGGTCTGGCTAAGCGAGTTGATCTGGCGCGATTTTTATGCCCAGATTCTGGCTAACTTTCCACACGCAGCTGTCGAGGCTTTCAAGCCAGAATACGACCGCATCGCCTGGGAGGACGGCCCGTCTGCGCAGGCGATGTTTGAGGCCTGGTGCGATGGTCGCACGGGTTACCCATTGGTCGATGCAGCCATGGCGCAGATCAACCAGACGGGTTATATGCACAACCGGCTGCGCATGGTGGTCGCCAGTTTTTTGACCAAAGACCTGGGCCTGGACTGGCGCTGGGGCGAAAGGTATTTTGCCGAGAAGCTCAACGACTTTGAGCTGGCATCCAACAACGGTGGCTGGCAGTGGGCTGCGAGCAGCGGCTGCGATGCACAACCTTATTTCAGGATTTTTAATCCCATCAGCCAGAGCGAAAAGTTCGACCCTGATGGCAAGTTCATACGCCGCTATGTGCCGGTATTGGCGAAACTCCCGACCCCGGCGCTGCACAGCCCCTGGCTCGCGAAACCACTGGAACTGGCCGCTGCCGAAGTGCGACTGGGCAGTCCACCTGAGGGCAACTATCCAATGCCCATCGTCCAGCACGACGAAGCGCGGGCATTGACACTGAAGCGCTATGCAGTGGTTAAAAAAACCTGAACAGCGAGCGCAATTTGCTATGGTTTTAGTAGCTGGTTACGCCCATTTCCAGGGCATTTCAGCTACTTTATGCACTCAGGAAGTGGCTTCAAGGCTGCAATAATGCCGCACCAGACTCATCAACTCTTCTTCAGAGTATGGTTTGCCGAGGTAATGGTCCACGCCAAGCTCTTTGGCATGTTCGCGGTGCTTCTCGGCAATGCGCGACGTAATCATGATGATGGGTAAATCACTCAAGCGCACATCGCCCCGAATGTTGCGTGCCAGGTCAAACCCGTCCATGCGCGGCATTTCGATATCTGACAGCACGACGGTCGGGCGTTCTTCCTGCAAACGCTCAAGCGCCTGCAGACCGTCTGCAGCCATCACCACGCGGTAGCCTTCCCGCTGCAACAGGCGCTGTGTTACGCGGCGCACAGTAATGGAGTCATCGACCACCAAAATGAGTGGGGCCTGCATATTCGAAGTCATCGAAGTCATCAAGACCGGTGTCTTTGGCGCATCCGCCTTGGCGGACTCCAGCATGTGCGGTTCGGCTTTGTCGGCACTCAGCGACCGCGCTTGCTGGCCATATATCGAGGCCAGTGCCACAGGGTTGTAAATCAGTACAACCGCGCCCGAGGCCAATACAGACATACCCGCTAAGCCGGGCAGGCGCGACAGTTGCGGCCCGAGGTTTTTAACCACGACCTCCTGGTTGCCCAGCACTTCATCGACGTGCAAGGCAATACGCTGGGCCGCGCTACGGAAAACAACCACTGGCGTTGTTCTGGACTGCGCCTCACTGCTTTGATGTGACGACTGCAGCAATGCGCCCGACCAGAAGAAGGGCACGGCCTCACCGCCCACATCAAATGCGCCTGTGTTGTAGGCCTGCTGCAACTCTTTGGCAGTGGCGCGCCTGACGGTTTCCACCACATTGGCAGGCACGCCCACTGACAGACTACCGGCGCGCAACATCACCACCTGCGTTACCGCAGTGGTCAAGGGCAGTACCAGTTTGAAATGCGTGCCTTTGCCCTGTGTACTGGACGTTTCAATCCTGCCGCCAACACCGTTGACCTCAGCACGAACCACGTCCATGCCAATGCCGCGGCCCGACAACTCGGTCACCTGCGAGGCAGTAGAAAATCCGGCTACGAAAATAAGGTTGGCGGCCTCCTGGTCGCTCAATGCCTGATTGGCGGTCAGAAGCCCCAGAGAAATAGCTTTTTCACGTATGCGCTTGATGTCAAGGCCCGCTCCATCGTCGCTGAACTCGACCGACACATCGTTGCCGTCCTGGCGGAGGTTGACCGTGATGAGCCCCACCGGATCTTTGCCCGCTTGCGACCGTACCTGCGGGCTTTCAATGCCGTGCGCGACGCAATTGCGAAGCAGGTGCTCAAAGGCGGGTGTCATGCGGTCCAACATGCCGCGGTCCATCTCGATGTTGCCGCCCAGCAGATCAAGCCGCACCTGTTTGCCGCTTTCCTTGGATGCCTGGCGCACCACGCGGTACAGGCGGTCTGAGATACCCTCAAACTCCACCATTCGGGTCCGCAGCAGGTCGCGCTGCAACTCTCTAGTCTGGCGGGCCTGGGCAATCAAATCGTCTTCAGTCGCCTCAACGGTGCGTTGCAGGGTACGCTGCACAGTCGCCACGTCGTTGACCGACTCGGCCATCATGCGGGTCAGTTCCTGCACGCGGGTGAAGCGGTCGAACTCCAGCGGATCGAACCCAGCTTGCGCTTCTTTGGCCTGTGCAAGCCGTGATTGCATCTGGCTTTCGGCCTGTACCTCGATATCGCGCAGTTGCTGGCGCAGACGGTTCAAGTTATCGGTCATGTCGCCAAGCGAGCCGCGCAACTGGCCCAGCTCGACTTCCAGTCGCGAGCGGGTAATCATGACCTCGCCAGCCTGGTTAACCATACGGTCCAGCAGTTGCGAGCGCACGCGAATCGACACAGAGGCAGCCTGCCGAATCGACTGCATGACCATGGCCTGAGGTGCGGGCACCAAAGCCTTGCTGGGCGCCACTGGCGACGCTGCGGCATCGAAAGTCCGGGAAGCGCCGAAAGCGTCACCGCCACTGGCTGTAGTCTGTACCGGTGATCCTTTTGGCTCTTTTGTATCGACAGCAAAAGCGTCTGCAAGCTTGGCAAATTCTGAAGCCGTGGCGGTGTCAGTTGGCGCACCAAGCGATTCTGGCCGCGCTATCGGCGCACCGGAGGGGCCCGCCGCGTCTGGATGGCGCAACGCATCCATGGCGTGTTCCATGGCATCAAAACGGTTCAGTAACGGTTCAAAATCCTGCGTTGCAGCAGCGTCCGATCCGAGGAACTCAATTTCAGATTCAATACGGTGAGCCATTTCACCCACACGCATTGCACCGGCCAGACGCGCACTGCCCTTGAGGGTGTGCAGGGCGCGCAACACCTCCATGCGTGCGCTGGCGTTGTCGGGCCGCGCCGACCATTGACGCAGCGCACCGCCGAGTTGCGGCATCAGCTCGGTGGCCTCTTCCTCAAAAATCGGAAAGAGCTCAGGGTCAATCGCGTCGACCGCATCAAATTCGTCATCACCAACTTCACTGCCCGCAAAAACTTCAGACGACGAAGCGTCAAATGACTGAACAGTTGGCTTGGCTGGCGCGGGCGGAGCGACGAAAACCGCAGCCACTGCAGGTACCAGTCTGGCAGGTTCTGGCACGGCCACAGGAGCGGAAGAAAAGTCGAAGTCAGCCGCATCCACTTCCGCGTCCTCAGGCGAGACCGACACAGGCGCAGAAAAATCAAGCGCATGAATCCGTTCCAGCACGCCAGCATCAGGCTCTTTCAAAAAGCCGGCGGCAAACTGGTGCAGCAGGCGTCTGATGTCCTCGGATGCATCCACAAAAACTTTTGAATACTCCAGCGCAGCGCTTTGGCTGTAGTGCGCTTGCGAATGTAGCAAGGCGTTTTCAAGCGCACGCGCTATTTTCGATAACGCGTCGAAGCCAACGGTTGCCGAACTGCCGGCCAGCGAATGCGCCAGCGCTACTGCAGAGTCGCCCACGGGGTGATGCAGTTCAATGGCCCATTCGGCTAACTCGGTGACCAGCCGTCGGGACCATTCGTCTGCCTCGTTGAGATAAACGTTGTAAAGCGGGATACCAATGCGCAATGTACCAATCACCTTGATCTGATCGTCGAGGGCCGCATTCGATACCCCAGCCATCTCGGCATCTGCCACCTCTGGTACCTGAGCTTTTGTGAACATGGCGGGTTCTGCAACACCCGCAATATCGGGTGTGTCCGCGAGTTCGGTAACCGCGTTCAGCTGGTCGGCTGCTTGCGGAAACTGTTTGTCCAAGTCTGCCTGCGACAAATCAAGCGTGTCGTCAGCATCCGCCAAGGGCAACTCAGCTGATGCGTCAGCAAAGTCCAGATTATCCAGATCGAACGACAGCTCGGCAGTTTCTGTATTTGGTGCGGCTGGCGGTGTAGCCTGCGCAAGCGGATCATCAAACTGACCAGACAGCGCCGCCAGACTTCCAAAATCGATGCCATTTATTTCTTCTGCAGCCGATTCTGCCTGCGCAGCAGACTTAGGAACTGGTACTGATACGGCATTGGAAGGAGCGACCTCTTGCGGCATGTCCGCAGTAAAAAAATCGTCGAAGTCAAAATCGGTTTCAGTCGCAACTGCCGACTCTGCCAGGGGCGTTTCAGCAACTGGAGCCTCTTCAGCAGGCAGTTCAAAAGTTACAGCATCAGGCACTTCCGCTGCTGGCACAGGCGGAGCAGCACGCACTGCAGACGTCAGTGGCAGCCAACGGCCTTCTTCCCGCATGGCATCTGCGCTGGCCCGGAAAGTTGATGCCTTCCATGTGCCATCACGGTCGGCAGCAATATCTTCAATCCATGCTGAAAATGCGCTGAGCGCTTCAGTCGAAAAAGATCGCAGATCTTCATTGGCGGGTTTCTGGTCGGCCAGCCAGCTATTGAAAAGCTGCTCCACCGCCCATGCGGCTTCGCCGAACTCATTCAGGCCAACCATCCGCGAACTACCTTTGAGCGTGTGAAAAACCCGGCGCAAAATAGTTAACTGACTGATATCCTGAGGGTCATTTGCCAGGGACAGGATGGCCTGCTGGCCGTTGCCTGCAACCTCGCGCGCCTCTTCAAGAAAGATATCCCGCAAATCGTCTTCCTCGAAATCAACCGTATCCGCCTGCACTGCTGGCGCAGCAGGCGCGGAGTGGGCAGAAGAAACCAGGCTGCTCAATGCACTGGCGGCGGCAACACTGTCATGCCCGGTCACGGCGACAGATGCATCGTGAGCCGTTTTGGCAAGTTCTGGCTGCCCAGCGAGGGCCGCGTGTACAGACAGCATGTCAAGCTTGTCTGTCAGCTTGTCGTCCAGGGCCCCAGCATCAGCATCCTTGATGACGGAAATCACTTCTTCGGACAAGCGGTCACCGCCAGTCGTGACGCTGGCGGCATCGCCGACTTTCTGCGTTCGGCCCATCAGCGGCCTGAGCTCGCCTTTTTCGTCATCGTAGACAAAGAGTTTTTTTGCAAGGGCAGGCTGGTAGTTGAGCATGTCGATCAAAAAGCTCAACGCGCCAAGATTGTTGCCGAGTTGATCGAAGGTACCAGCAGAACGGGCGAGTTGCATGTCAACTTCGGTTTCCAGCATTTGCTCGACGCTGTCACGCATACGCAGCACCGCCTGGGATGCCTGATCCAAGCCGAGCACCGACAATACACCGCGCATCTGGGCCAGTTGCCCCGGCACATTGACCAGCACCGCTTTGTCTTGCGGATTACGGAAAAACAGATCGAGCGATTTTTCGAGCTCACCAAGGGAGATGCGCAACTCGCCCACCACACTGCCCATGGTCTGCTTATCACTGACCCGACGGTAGAGCTCTTCCATCCAGGCTTCAAGAGGCTGCGGCTCGCCGCCCCGCCTTACATTTTCAAGACGTTCGGCCAAGTGCCGGGTACGCACTGCCAGTTGGGGATCGTTTGGGTCAAGGTCGTCAAATGCCGCTTCCAGATACAGCACCGAGGTCGCCACCTCCATGGACAGCCCAATCGACGGAGCTTGTGCCGAGCGAGCGGTTGCGTCGATAGCCCGGGTCAGCGCCTGCGCCAGAGGTTCACTGGGGGGGTGGAGTTTGACGAGGGAGTCCGTCACCAGACCGAATTGATCGACGACGAGCTTGAATTTATTCGTGTCACCAGCAGACAGGGACGACCATGTTTCCTTGGCCAAAACAATTCGCTTGCGCGCCTGCGCGAGCAGTGCTGGATCAAAACGTCCAAACTGCACCGCCTCATAGTCCACCGGCTTGAAACGGGCGAGGCCATAAGTAGCGCGCACGGCCGACAGTACCGGCGTGTCTGCTGCGCGGTTTGAGACCGCTTGCGAACAGAAGAACAGGAGATCCTGTGCGAGCCGCTCTGAAATGGTGGCATCACCCTTGCTGAGGGATGCATATTGCAGCAGTACGCGAGATGCCGCGCGCTTGACGTAGATATCTGCCGGGAGCAGATCATGGATCAACGCCTCAAAGAAAGCCGCTGCAATTTTCCAGAAAATTCTGGGTTGGCGATCTGCCTGCCTGGCTGAAAAGCGCAGGCTCAAGTCCTTGAGCGTTACGGCAGCCTGCGGTGCCTTGCCCTTCATGATCTTGAGCACGCACTGGTCCAGCACGGCACGTGCACCGTCGTCGTAATTTTGCGGCTCGAATGTTGCGCCCAATTCGGGTTCCAGCCAGCGCCAGTCGTAAGTCCAGAGATCAGCTGGATGTATGCGGTCAGCACGCACCAGCTCCTGTACTTGGCGATATTGCGGAAACAGCGACACCGGAGAAATAGGCTTGTCCGCCAACACGCCTTCGAGGTATTCCGTCAGGGCAAAACTGGCGCTCTCAATCTTGGCGGCAGCATCTTGGGTGCATTGCTCGGGCTGCTGCACAAATCTTTGCACCGCGGCCTCCATGGCCCTGAGCACCAGCGCAGGCGCGGCCAGCCCGACCATCTCCAGTGCACCAACGGCCTGATGCAGTTGCTGCCGCGCAATGCGCAACTGGCTCGCATCAATGGCGGCCAGATCCGAGCCAATGGCGGCCTCGGCATCACGGACAAAACGTTTAAGCGCCTTGGCCGAACCATCGAGTGATTTGCGAAGCTCTTCCAGAACCCAGGCCAGGGGGCCGAGATCGTTGACAGCAATGTCGAGGTCAGCGGCTTTCGGAGTCTGAGCGTTGGATTGCATAAAAAACGGGCTGGTTCAGACAGTGAAATTTACAGTCAGGTACAAAGCGAAATGGGATAAAACCATGAAGGCTGGTCCGCTCAGGCAATCTTGAATCGGGACACCGACTGGCGCAGCTCTTCGGCCATGCGAGACAGATCACGCACCTGCTGCGCAGTCGAGCGCGTACCTTCTCCGGTCTGCTCCGTCACCGCAAAAATGTGCTGGATGTTGCCAGCCACCACGTTAGCGGATTCGGCTTCTCGGGAGGCCGCGGTCGAAATTTGTTCAATCAGCTCTGCAAGGCGGCGCGTCACGCGGTCAATCTCGGACAGCGCAGTACCTGCGTTATCTGAAAGTTTGGCTCCTTCAACCACACCCTGGGTGGAGCGTTCCATGGCGGCTACCGCGTCCTGGGTGTCGGTTTGAATCGCCTTCACCAGTGCCGAAATCTGGCGCGTTGCATCTGCTGAACGCTCGGCCAGTCGCTGCACCTCTTCTGCAACCACCGAGAAGCCGCGTCCGGCTTCACCGGCTGACGCGGCCTGAATGGCGGCGTTGAGCGCCAGCACGTTGGTCTGTTCGGTAATATCTGAAATCAGCTCGGTAATTTCGCCAATCTCCTGTGACGATTCGCCTAGCCGTTTAATACGTTTGGAGGTCTCCTGGATCTGATCGCGGATGGAGTTCATACCGCCGATGGCGTTCTGCACCGCGCTCAGGCCTGACTCGGCAGCGCTCAAGGACTGACGCGCCACCTGGGATGATTCCTGCGCCTGTGTGGACACCTCGTTGATTCGCGATGCCATGTCCAGCACCGACTGGCCGGTTTCGCGAATCTCGCGCAGCTGCTCGGTGGATGCTGCCAGCAGCTCGGTGGAGGTACTTTCCACCTGTGCCGTTGTTTGTGCAACGCGGGTAGCCGTGTTCTGCACGTTACCAACCAGCTGACGCAACTCTTCAACCGTGTAGTTCACCGAGTCGGCAATAGCGCCGGTAATGTCTTCGGTCACCGTCGCTTCCTGGGTCAAATCGCCTTCAGCGACGGTCTGCAACTCGTTCATCAAACGCAAAATGGCAGCCTGGTTGGCATCGTTGACGCGCTTGGCATCCTGCTCCTGGCCGCGCGCTTCAAGCTGCTGTTTCTCGGCAACGCCCTGACGCTGGCGACTGTCCTGCAACTGGACACGGGCGATGCCGATAGCGCACAACAGTCCAAACAGCGCAGCGGCCACCAGGGCGGCAACCGAGGCCGCACTCAAACCCGTCTGGGTCGAGAGCTTACCCTGCAAATCTTCGAGATTGCGCCGTAACGGCTCACTGTCGGCAATGATCGAAGCCTGCGCTTCACGGGCCGACACCAGGCCCTGCAAGTTGCCCAGAATGGCGCCAGCCTGAACACGGGTCTGCTCATACAAGGCCATCAGCGCTTCAAGACGCTCGCGGGTCTGTGGATCTTTGGAGGCTGCCAGGCGCAATTCAGGGCTGCCATCTTGCAAGCCCTGGGCGATTTCCTTGAACGAATTCAAATCCTTGCCCAGCAGAAACACGGCCTCGGGACTGACCCCTTCCAGCGTCAGGAACTCATTGGCTGATTTACCGATGCGCTGCGTCAGCATCACCAGCTGACCCGAAGCAGAAATCTCGGCTGGTGCGGCATTTTGCTGGAGCTTCAGGGACGAAACCGTTTCTGCGATTTCAAGCAGGTCGGAGGACTGGCGGTTAATCGTGCGCAGGGCGTTACCCACCTGCGTCAAAATCTCTTTCTGGCCCATCACGGTTGCGGCATTTTTCTCGGCGCGCTCCATCAGGGGTGTGGCCTTGTCAACGGTTGGCTGCAATTCATCAGCAACGGCTTCAAGGCTCAAGTTGTCGTTACCAGACTTCAAGCCGCGAACGGTCTTGGCCAGTACCTCGGCACTTTCTTTCACGTCCGGGAAGGCTGCAGCACTACCCACCAGCGCCTGCGACACCGATTTTGCCAGTCGCTGGGACTGCATCAGGGACTGCCCGGTGGCCGCTACCTCTTGCCCGACCCTGTTAGCCTGACCCAGAGCGCGGTAAGCCACCACAGCCAGCACCAGCACCGACAAACCCAGCAAACCCAGCAAAATACGCTGGTGCTGCGCGATGCTTCGGCGGCCCAAAACAGGCAAATACAGCAAGTCCGGGTTGACAGGCACTACCGCGTCTTCGGCAGAGGCCAGGCGGCTGGGGGCAAATCCGTCCTCACGGATTTGAGGCTCGGCAACTTCAACATAGACCGCACTGGTCGCACTGTGTTCAAGGGTCGCCGTTGCGAGCGGATCAACCGACAGGCCAACGGAGGCCATGTCCATGCTGTCATCTGGGAGTGTGTGCTTCGGTTTGAAGAGACGCTGGATACTTTGGATAACAGACATGATGGGCCTTCTGGAGAAAACGTGACGCACTAGCGGCTAAATGCTAGGCACCGATAGTCAAAAAGTGAGCTTGCTGGGCGAGGGTCTGCAGGTTGATTTCCTGCCAGGCTGTACCGTTGTCGTCAACGTACCGGTTGCCAAAAAAGTCAGGCGCATCCGGAGCTTTTGCAGAAAAGTCACTGAAAGCCTGCTGGTTTCGCAAGCCAGCCAGTCGGTCAATCAGCAAGGCGCAGTTGATATCGAGCGCCCCATTCAATGCAACCAGGCGCGATTCTTTGCGTGCAAATTCGGTTTTGACCGCTGCGGCTTGGCCGCTGACGAAACTTGCCAAATCAACCACTCCAAAAAGGCCGCCGCGCAAGTTGGCAACGCCCATAAACCAACTTTGGGTGTAAGGCACTGCCTGGGTTGCCACCCAGGGGAAGATTTCTCCGGCCTGGCCCATCGGAAACAGATATTTGCCGCCGCCCGCTTCTACCGCCAGCCACGAGGGCGCCACGCCCTGTGTCCGTGCAAGCTGCAGCCTTTCGGCAAGGCGGGTTTGTAGTGCTCTGAGGGCTTCTCTATTCGCCATGGTTTATTGGCATCAGCCCAGCGCTTTGATTTTTGCCATCAACTCATCGGCATTGACAGGTTTGGTGATGTAGTCACGCGCACCCTGACGCATACCCCAGACGCGGTCTGTTTCCTGGTTTTTGCTGGTACACATGATGATGGGAATGTCTGAGTAAAGCGGGTCACGCGTAATGGCGCGGGTCAACTGGAAGCCATTTTGGCCGGGCATCACCACGTCCATCAAAATCAGCTCTGGTTTTTCCTGTGCCAGACGACGAAAGGCATCTTCTGCGTTCTCGGCGGTCTTCACGGAAAAACCGTTTTTAGTTAGAAGGTCGGTCAGGTGCATCAACTCGGTCTTCGAGTCATCAACCACCAAAATTTTATTAATTGCCATTACGCTACTCCTTGTTTTGCGCTACCCAGTTCCTGCACGGTTTGCAGAAGCTGGTCTTTTGTGAAAGGTTTGGTCAGGTAGTCCTGCGAGCCGACCATGCGGCCTCGTGCCTTGTCAAATACGCCGTCTTTGGACGACAGCATGACGATGGGTACGCCTGAGAATTTGGCATTGCGTTTGATGATGGCGCAGGTCTGATAGCCATCAAGCCGAGGCATCAGGATGTCGCAAAAAATAAGATCAGGCTGATAGTCATTGACTTTAGCCAAGGCATCAAAACCGTCATCAGCCAGCAACACCTCGTGCCCTCCCTGCTTGAGGAAAATTTCGGCGCTGCGCCGGATGGTATTGCTGTCATCGATGACCAAGACCTTGAGGCCGGAACTGGTAATGCTCACTGTCTTTGCTCCTCTTTTGCAACATGGCTCCTGGCGCTACAACCCAAGGGTTGCCGCGCTGCGGCCGGGATAGTTTTAGATCTGAACCATTTCGAAATCTTCCTTGCGCGCCCCGCATTCAGGACAAGTCCAGTTCATGGGCACTTGAGCCCAGGGCGTTCCGGCGGCAATGCCGTGATCCGGTGCACCCGTTTCTTCGTCATAAATCCACCCACAAATCAAGCACATCCAGGTCATAGTTTGAGTCACAGCTTAAGTGGCCTTCGAATAGAATGCAACAATTGTATCGAGGCGGCGTTGCTAATCCGCGTACAGGGCAAAATCACAGCCTATGACAAACCCCACCCCCCCCACTCCAGACAGCCGCAAATTGCAGACCGACGGCATCGAAGACGTGCCAGCCTGCGTCATGGCATTCAATGCCAGCGACCCCAGCGGTGCGGGTGGGCTGACGGCAGATATTGCCGCCATTGCTTCTGCTGGAGGGCACCCGATGGCCGTGGTTACGGGGGCTTATGTGCGGGACACCGCCGAGATCTATGACCACTTCGCGTTCGACGAAGAAGCCGTGACCGAGCAGGCGCGCACAGCGCTTGAAGACATGCCCACCGGTGCCATCAAGGTCGGTTTTCTGGGCAGCCCTGAAAACATCAGCGCGATTGCAGAAATCGCCTCCGACTACGCCGACGTACCTCTTGTCGCCTACATGCCAAATCTGTCGTGGTGGGGCGAGGGCGACATCGACATCTACCTGGACGCCTTTCGCGAACTCATGCTTCCGCAAACCACCATTCTGATAGGCAACCACAGCACGCTGTGGCGCTGGTTGTTGCCTGAATGGTCCAGCGAGCGCAACCCTTCAGCCAAAGACATTGCCAAAGCCGCTGCCGAGCTGGGTGTGCCGTACACCCTGGTCACTGGCATCCCGCTGCCAGACCAGTTCATTGACAACGTGCTGGCGACGCCTCAAGCCGTGCTTTACAGCGAAAAGTTCGAGCGCTTTGAAGCGACTTTTGCCGGTGCCGGTGACACGCTGTCGGCAGCCCTTGCAGCCTTGTTGGCCAACGGTCACGACCTGCAGGCCGCCACGTCCGAAGCCCTGACCTACCTTGACCACAGCCTCGACGGCGGCTTTCACCCCGGTATGGGTCACATAGTGCCGGACCGCCTGTTCTGGGCGCAAGCCGATGTGGATGCCGATGATGCTGAGGATGACTCTCAAGATGCGCCCAAGCTCGATGATGCCGACCTGACTGTGAACCCGACCAAGACTTTTTTTGATTTGCCGCCCAATGGAACAACCAAGCACTAATCCTCACACAACATTGCGCAACACCACACTGTTTGAACGCGCCAAAAAAGTAATCCCCGGTGGTGTCAACTCGCCAGTCCGCGCCTTCAAGGCCGTGGGAGGTACACCACGTTTTGTGCAGCGCGCACAGGGTGCGTATTTCTGGGATGCAGATGGCAAGCGCTATATCGACTACATCGGCTCCTGGGGGCCGATGATTTTGGGCCACGGCCATCCTGCCGTGCTTGAAGCCGTGCAGAAAGCCATGATGGACGGATTTTCATTTGGCGCGCCCACCGAGCGCGAAGTCGAGCTGGCTGAAGAAATTATCAAACTCGTGCCGTCGATTGAAATGCTGCGCCTCGTCAGCTCCGGCACTGAGGCCGCCATGAGCGCGCTGCGCCTGGCACGCGGTGCCACGGGCCGCAGCAAGATCATCAAGTTTGAAGGTTGCTACCACGGGCATTCGGATGCACTGCTGGTCAAGGCTGGCTCAGGCCTCGCCACCTTCGGCAGCCCCACCAGCGCTGGCGTGCCGCCCGAGGTGGTGCAGCACACCTTGGTGCTCGAATACAACAACGTCACGCAGTTGGAAGAATGCTTTGCCCTGCACGGCAGCAGCACCGCTTGTTTGATGATCGAGCCCATAGCCGGTAACATGAATTTCGTGCGCGCCAGCGTGCCCTTTATGAAGCGCTGCCGCGAGCTTTGTACCCAGTACGGCGCATTGTTGATATTTGACGAAGTGATGACCGGCTTCAGGGTCGCGCTAGGCGGCGCACAAAGCGTTTACGCCAAGCTGATTCCCGGCTTCAAACCCGACATGACGGCGCTGGGCAAAGTGATTGGTGGCGGCATGCCGATGGCCGCATTCGGCGGCAGCCGGGCCGTGATGGAGCAACTAGCCCCGCTAGGCCCGGTGTATCAGGCGGGCACGTTATCAGGCAACCCAATAGCCACAGCCTGCGGACTAGCCACCCTGCGTGAGCTTCAAAAACCCGGCTTTTACGAAGCACTCGGCGAACGCACCCGCAGCTTGGTCAGTGGTTTAACAGCCGCTGCCAGAAAAGCAGGCGTGCCATTTTGCGGCGACAGCGAAGGCGGCATGTTTGGCTTTTTCCTGCTCGGGCAGTTGCCGCAAAACTATGCAACTGTGATGACCACTGACAGCCCGGCGTTCAACAAGTTCTTTCATGCCATGCTGGATGCTGGTGTGTACTATGCACCGGCCCTGTATGAGGCCGGGTTTGTTAGCGCGGCGCACAGTGCTGAGGACATCGAAGCTACGGCTGATGCTGCGGCCAGGTTCTTCTCAAAGCAATAGAGCTGCTACAAATTCAGTAGCTGGTCACGCCTGTTCTTATTGGGCTGCAGCCACTTTTTTATGCCTGAAATTGGCTATTTTGATGCTCTGGAAGCCTTTTGACGACCCATCGAGCGCGCTGTAGCCCTGTTGGCGCCGGTTTGAATTTGCCCAACTGTCCGAGTTACCGTAAGCTCTGCACATAACCTCAGCGTCCCGGTGTCGTTTGATTCCGCTGAAACTATTGCTGTCGATTTGAATTTTTAAGGAATATTCGTGCGCGTCAATACTTTTTTTCTGACCATCCTGATTGCCATTGCTGGATCATCGGCCTATGCCTATGAAGACGCGTATGCCAAACAGGCGTTTGAGCGCCGACAGGCAGATGCCAAAAAACGGCTTGAGCGTGAGCAGGAAGAAAAAGTCAGGCAGCGCAAAATTGCGGAACGCAAGACGCAGGAAAAGATAGTCAAGCGCAAGGCTGATGAAAAAAAGGGCGCGCAAATTCTCGCAGAGCGCAAAGCCGTCGTGAAGAAATCCGATCAGGTCGTGGCAGATCGTCGAGCCGCAGAAAAATCGGTCGCACGCAGCGCCGATCAGAAATCAGCTGTTAAGCGGATGGACCAACAAGCCGCCGATCGCAAGACCGATGCGCGGGCAGCTGACCGGAAGGCCGACGAACGCAGGGCGGACCAGCGCTCCGCCGATCGCAAGGCGGATGAGCGTGCTGCACAACGCCGGGAAGATGAGCGCGCCGCAGCCAATCGCCGCAGGTAAATCTGCGCGCTGAACAATGGGGATCAGACTCCATCGTGAATTAAACAAGGCGAGTCAAGTTCCAGTTGCGATATAGCCTAGCATGGAAGGAACGCGGGTGTGAGCTCTCGCTGCCTTAGCGCAGCACCCATGTGCCATGGCATTTGATCTCGTCGTACATGGCATCGGGTGCCAAATCTATTTCCCCCAGCCAGGTGACAGCGCCGTGCTCAATGCCTACTTGGGCAAACACTGCCGGGTTGGCTAGCCTGGCAAATACGCCAGCGGCTGGCGAATGCACCAGTGGGCTCATATCGACCTCGCCTTGCGTACCATCAACAAAGCACACATGGATCTTGAAATCTGCCATAGGCCTGACCGTCACTACGCGCCAGGGCATGCTGGGCTTGATGGGCGGATGCATAGGTAAATTTACGCCAGTGGGTCGATCTTGTGGGGTGATTGGTTGCGTGTGCATAGTTCCCAGTCCTCCATCAACTCAGCGCGGTGTTGTTGCGCCTATTCCAAAATCAGCGCCAGGGCTCGCCGTGGCATGGTTCCTTGCATCGCCTCCAGGGTCTGGATGTTGATCAGCACTTCGTGCTCGGCATACAGCGCATGAAAATGCGGCGGCGCGTGGTCGCGCCAATACATTTGAATGAGGATGCCATAGAAGGCGCTGATGGTGGGCATACTTTAATTATGCAGCAGCACCCTACGCCTCGTCCCAGGGCGCACGCCTTGAGTGAACTGCCGTGATCGGGAAAATTACGGAAAAAAAATGACGGGCGGACTCCAATCGCGTTACATCCAATGCCAACCAAAGCACATGCTACAAATTTAGTAGCTGGTTACGCCCGTATTTATTGGGCTTCAGCCATTTTTTACCCCAAAAATAACCGAAAAGTGCGGTTTTCAGTGCCTGAAGTGCCGAACACCTGACAACACCATCATCACGCCGCGCTCATCAGCTGGTGCAATCATTTCGTCGTCACGCATATGGCCGCCCGGCGTGAACCACGCAGGCCGCACCAGAATCGACCACCACGTCCAGTCCTTCGCTTCGCGTGATCTGCGCGTAGGCAAGGCAAATGAAATGGTTCCACGCCAGCGGCGGGTTGCCCCAGTGGTTGGCTACGAACATCTCGACCAGATAGTCAAAGTGTTTGAAGGGAGCGAATTTGAGCATTTGGGCGAAAACCGTAAGCCCATTAACAGGCAATGCCCAAACCCCTACGGTTTAGCAACTTCTGTATCGGTTTCAGCCGGTGCCTTGGTGTGTTTGATAAAAAGCTGTGCAGCCAGAATGCCCACCTCATACAGCCCGCCAACCACCATCAGCAACATGATCATCGACCCCGCATCAGGTGGCGTGACCAGTGCGGTGCCGATGGCTGCAATCACCCAGAAGTAACCCCGGTACTGGCGCAGTTGCGCTACCGTCAAAATGCCCATGCGCACCAGCAAAATCACGGCAATCGGCACCTCAAAGGCCACGCCAAAAGCCAGGAACATGCCGAGCACAAAGCTTAAATATTCTTCAATATCAGGCGTGGCGGTGATCGACTTGGGCGCAAAGCTCTGGATGAACTTGAAGACCTGGCCAAACACGAGGTAATAACAAAATGCCACGCCAATAAAGAACAGCAGCGTGCTTGAAATGACCAGTGGCATGACGAGTTTTTTCTCGTGCGAGTAAAGGCCAGGTGCCACAAATGCCCACACCTGGTAAAGCACCACGGGCAGCGCAATCATGAAGGCCGCCATGAACAAAATTTTGATAGGTACGACAAATGGCGTGATGACGCTGATGGCGATCAGCGTGGCCCCTTTGGGCAGGGTAGCTACCAGCGGAGCAGCAAGAATGTCATATAGCGCACTGGCTCCGGGGTAAACCGCCAACACGGCTGCTGCAACGCCAATGGCGATGATGGCCTTGATCATGCGGTCGCGCAGCTCAAAAAGGTGCTGCACAAACGGCTGCTCTGTGCCTGCGAGTTCGTCAGGCTTGTCGGACTTGTCTGGGCTGGGGTCGCTCATGGGTGGGTTTGCGCTGAATGGTTTGCACTCAGGTGCTTGCCGAAAATGAAGAAGGTTTTAGCCCGCCGCCTTAGCTACGTCAAGCACTGGAGGCGGACGACGATGTGGACTTGGGCCGAAAGCGCGCTACTCGCGCAGCACCCGACAGTGCCTTGGTGCGCGTGCCCGAACGGGCCTTGTACCACTGCGGTGTGGCACCGGTTTTAAGCCGCCATTTCTTTTTGGGATGCTTGTACTCGGGAAATACTTCGTAGCCAGGAAGCGCATTGGCTGAGGTGTCGCTGGTCGCTTCAGCCCATGATTTTTCAAAATCACTCGAATGCGTCTGGATGGAGTTTTCAACGTCGCGGGCAGCGCCTTCAACCGTTTCTTTCATCTTCTTGAGCTCGTCCAGCTCCATCGAGCGGTTGACCTCCTGCTTGACATCGGCCACATAGCGCTGCGCCTTGCCCAGCAGCATGCCCACCGTGCGCGCCACACGCGGCAGCTTTTCAGGGCCGATGACGATCAGCGCGACAGCACCTATCAGCGCGATTTTGGTGACGCCAATATCAATCATTACGAATCTGTTGATTCAAGCAAAATGCGGCAAGCCACATCAGGACTTTTGTTTTGCTTCAACATCAATGGTAGTTTTGTCAGCGGCTTGTGCGTTGGTAACGCTGGCGGGCGGAACAGGAACCTCAGGAGGTGCTTGGCCGCCTTCTTTCATGCCGTCTTTAAAACCCTTGACGGCACCGCCAAGATCACTACCCATGTTTTTGAGTTTTTTGGTGCCGAATACCATAACAACAATCAGCAGCACGATCAACCAGTGCCAAATAGAAAATGAACCCATGATTTGCTCCTAGCTTGAGAATTTGCGTTAAAGACGTTTTACAGACAACACCGCGATACCTGACATTCTAAAGGTCTGCGCACCTGGCGCTTTTAGTACACACACTGCCTTGCGGGTCAGCGTCCTGTCGACAGGCCGCCCTCAGGCGGGACAGCCCCCTCGGGGGGCAGCGCAGTACACGCAGTGACAAGCGTGGGGGCCATATTTACCCCTTGTGCCAAGGCCTCGGCCCGCCGATCACGTGAAAGTGCAGATGGTGTACCTCTTGACCCCCTTCAGCGCCGGTATTGGTCAAAATCCGGAAGCCACCGTCAGGGTAAGGCGTGCAGCCCTGCTCTAGCGCGAGTTTTGGAGCCAACACCATCATGCGCCCCAGCAGGGCCTCATGCTCTGGCCCGACCTGCGCCATCGACGCAATGTGCTGCTTTGGCACGAGCAAAAAATGCACCGGTGCCCACGGTTTGATGTCATGAAAAGCGAAGATCTCAGTGTCTTCATAGACCTTGCGACTGGGAATCGCGCCAGCAGCGATTTTGCAAAAAATGCAGTTATCCGGGTGACTCATTTAATCGAAAGCTCCGAAGTGATCATTTTTGTTCTTCACGTCATGCGGTTGCTGTTAAAGCGCATCCAGCCGCGAATGCAACGATACAAGTACCAGAGCCAAACGATGCCGTACGCTATTGCACCCGGAAAAACAAGTAGCAGCCAAAGCGGCGACAGCACTACCAGCCATAGCACTGTCCACCAGAAGGTGGCAATCATGTAATTGTGATGATCGATATAGAACGTATCGATCTCGTCGCTACGGCGCAGGTAATTGATGATGAGGGCGATCACAGCAAACACACCGCCGCTAAACCAGGCCAGCGTGTGCAAGCCATAGAGCACATGCATGACGGTGCGGTCACCCTCGGTTTTGGGTTCAAACTCGGCCAGATTGGTTTCGCTCATGTGAGGGTTCTTTCTTGTCGGATTCAACGTTTCTCGATGGCATCGCGGTCTTGCGCTTTGCGTAGCGCTTTTTCTTCTATGCCGCTGGTGCCCTCGCGGCGCTCCAGCTCGGCAATCACGTCAAGCGGGCTCAGGCCGTAGTGACTTAATGCGATCATGCTGTGAAACCACAGGTCTGCCACTTCGCCAACAAATTTGTCTTTCAGCGCTGGCGTGCTGCCGAGGTGGTCAATGTCTTTGGCAGCCATGACGGTCTCGGTGGCTTCCTCACCGATTTTTTTCAGAAAAGCATCCGGACCCTTATGCAACAGCCGCGCTACGTAGCTGGTACCGGAGTCGCCACCATTGGCCGCCTTGCGGCTGTCAATGATTTGCGCAAGGCGTTGCAATGAGTCGTTGGTGGTCATGCTTATATACGTGTTCGGCACTTATTTGTAGATGGTGACCGGGTCTTTCAAGACCGGGTCTGTAACAATCCACTGGCCGCCCTTGTACAGACTGAAAAAACAGCTGTGACGGCCTGTGTGGCAGGCAATGCCCGGCTCTCCAGGCGCTTGCCCTAGTTGCGTGACCTTGAGCAGAATCACATCGTTATCGCAGTCGAGGCGAATCTCATGCACCGTCTGCAGATGGCCAGACTCTTCCCCCTTGTGCCACAAACGGCCGCGCGACCGGCTGTAGTACACCGCCTCGCCCAGCTCAGCGGTTTTTTCAAGTGCCTCACGGTTCATCCAGGCAAACATGAGCACATCGCCGCTTGAGGCTTCTTGCGCGATGACAGGGATCAGGCCCCTGTCGTCCCATTTGATTGTTTCCAGCCAGTTCATGGGCTTATTGTCGGGCTTGTCAAAGCCGTACCGGAATCCCGCGTTTGGCCATCGCCTGTTTGGCCTGCAGCACCGTGTATTCGCCGTAGTGGAAGATGCTGGCAGCCAGCACGGCATCGGCACCGCCCAGTTGAATGCCGTCAGCCAGGTGCTCCAGATTGCCCACACCACCGGAGGCGATCACCGGTACGCTGATGGCATCGCTCACCGCGCGGGTCAGTTCAAGGTCAAAGCCCGACCTGGTGCCGTCGCGGTCCATGCTGGTCAGCAAAATTTCACCTGCGCCACGACGCGCCATATCAGTGGCCCAGGCCACCGCATCCAGCCCGGTATTTTTGCGGCCACCGTGGCTATACACGTCCCAGCCGGGGCCGCGTAATTCTGCGTCGTCTGCGCTGCGGCGTTTGGCGTCTATCGCCACCACGATGCACTGCGCGCCGTACCGGGCCGATGCATCATCAATCACCTGCGGATTGGCAATGGCGGCGGAGTTAAAACTGGTTTTGTCAGCTCCGGCATTGAGCAGTCGCCGCACGTCGTCCACGGTGCGCACGCCGCCGCCAACGGTGAGCGGTATGAACACCTGCGAAGCGACGGCCTCAATGATATGCAGGATCAAATCACGACCATCGCTGGTGGCGGTGATATCTAAAAAAGTGAGTTCGTCAGCGCCCTGGTCGTTGTAGCGGGCAGCAATTTCAACCGGGTCACCGGCATCGCGCAGTTCTACAAAATTGACACCCTTGACGACACGGCCACCCGTAACGTCAAGGCAGGGGATGATGCGCTTGGCTAGCATCGGCTGAATGGATCAGCCGTTCAGCTCGTCGGCACGAGCCTGTGCTTTTTCAAAATCCAGATCACCGCTGTAAATCGAGCGCCCGCAAATCACGCCTTCAACGCCCTCGTCTTCGACTTCGCACAGCGCTTCAATATCGGCCATGTTGGAAAGTCCACCCGACGCAATCACGGGAATAATGAGCGCCTGGGCCAGTTTGACGGTGGCTTCCATGTTGATGCCGCTGAGCATGCCGTCACGCCCGATGTCGGTGTAGACGATGGCTTCAACGCCGTAGTCCTGGAATTTTTTGCCGAGGTCAACCACCTCATGCCCGGTGAGCTTGCTCCAGCCGTCGGTGGCCACCTTGCCGTCTTTGGCATCCAGGCCGACGATGATGTGGCCGCCAAATGCGGTGCAGGCATCCTGCAAAAAGCCGGGGTTTTTAACCGCTGCCGTGCCAATGATGACGTAGCGCAGGCCGGCATCAAGGTAGCGTTCAATCGTGTCGAGGTCACGAATGCCGCCGCCGAGTTGCACATCGACTTCGCTGCCAACTTCAGCCAGAATTTTGCGAATCGCGACTTCGTTTTTGGGCTTGCCAGCGAAGGCACCATTCAAATCGACCAGGTGCAGACGGCGAGCGCCCTTGTTGACCCAGCTACGCGCCATGGCTGCGGGGTTTTCGCTAAAGACGGTGGATTGATCCATGTCGCCCTGTTTGAGGCGAACGCAGTGGCCATCTTTCAGGTCAATAGCGGGGATAAGTAGCATGTTGCGGTGAAAAAAAGCGGGAAGTTCAGCGGAAATTATTTGGAGTTAGGTACAAATCACGGGTTCCAGTGCAGAAAATTGCGGTACAAGGTCAGGCCCTGGTCAGCACTCTTTTCCGGGTGAAACTGTGTTGCAAAAATATTATCGCGTGCAATGGCTGCCGTAAAGCGTGTACCGTAGTCTGCTTCGCCCGCAGTGTGGCGCGCATCAGACGGATGGGCGTAAAAACTATGCACGAAGTAAAAATACGCGCCATCGGGCACGCCAGACCAGATCGGGTGTGCGGGCGAATTTGCGCCACGGGACTGATAAACCTGATTCCAGCCCATTTGCGGCACCTTGTAGCGGCTGCCGTCAGGCTGGGTCTTGCCGGCCAGCTCAAACTTGATGACTTCGCCGGGGATCAAATCCAGCCCTCTGGTGCCTGCACCGCCATCGCCCGGTACGCCTTCTGCGCTGTGGCTGAGCAGCATCTGCATACCGACGCAAACGCCAAACAGCGGCTTGTGGCTTGCGGCGTGCAGCATGGCAGGCAACATGCCGGAATCAAGCAGCTCGCGCATACAGTCGGCAATCGCGCCCTGGCCCGGCAGCACGACGCGCTCGGCGTTCATAACATCTTCGGGTTTTGAGGTGACGATGACTTCAAAACCGCTACCGACTGCAACGTACCGCACGGCATTGGATACCGAGCGAAGGTTGCCCATGCCGTAATCAACCACCGCGACTGTTTTGCGTTTTGTCATCAGGTCCAGAGTACTGAAACAAGAAAATGGAAAATGGCGGTGCTATTTATTTCATAGCTGGTCACGCCCGTATCTATTGAGCTACAGCCTAAAAACAGGGCCAAAATGGTCTTTATTGTGGCTTTGTATGCAGTTTGAAGCCAAACAGAAGACAAACAGGATCACAACGAACCCTTGGTCGAGGGAATCACGCCGACCGAACGCGGGTCGATCTCAAGCGCCATGCGCAGCGCGCGCGCAAAGGCCTTGAACACCGTCTCTGCCTGATGGTGCGAATTGTCGCCACGCAGGTTGTCGATGTGCAGCGTGACAAAGGCGTGGTTCACAAAGCCCTGAAAAAATTCGTAGGCGAGCTGGCTGTCAAAGGTGCCGATCATGCCGCTCTTAAAGGGCACGTGCATCTCCAGCCCGGGCCGCCCCGAAAAATCAATCACCACGCGCGACAGGGCTTCGTCGAGCGGCACATAAGCATGTCCGTAACGGCGCAAACCCTTTTTGTCGCCAACGGCCTGGGCCACTGCCTGGCCCAGCGTGATGCCCACGTCCTCCACCGTGTGATGGCCGTCAATGTGCAGGTCGCCTTCGGCCTGGATGTCAAGGTCAATCAGGCCGTGCCGGGCGATCTGGTCGAGCATGTGGTCGAAGAAACCAATGCCAGTTGACAGGCTGGACTTACCCGTACCGTCGAGGTTGACCGTGACGGTAATTTTGGTCTCGGCGGTGTTGCGCGAGACAGTGGCGGTGCGATGGGTGGTGGTCATAGTGATTCTTTTAGTACCGCCAGCATTTGCTGGTTCTCGGCAGGGGTGCCAACCGTCAGGCGCAAACAATTGGCAAGCAATGGATGCATTTTAGAAACGTTTTTAACCAGCACGCCGCGCGCCTTCATACCTTCGAATACCTGGCTGGCGCGCTGCGCATCGCCGGCAAGCCGAACCAGCATCATGTTGGCATCGCTGCGGTAAGGGGTAACCCCGGGTACTTTGCCAAGCACTTCAAAAAGAATAGCACGCTGCGCCCGTATCTCCTGGGCTTGTGCGGCAAAAACGTCGGCATGTTCAAGCGCAAACAAGGCACATTCGGCATTCAGCACACTCACGTTATACGGCGGTCGTACCTTGTCGATCTCGGCAATCAGGGCCTGCGGGCCGACCAGGTAGCCCAGGCGCACACCCGCCAGACCAAACTTGCTGAGCGTGCGCATCAGCAGAACATTGGCGTTTTGCTGCGGTTTTGCCCTGATTTCATCGAGCCAACTGCTGCTGGAGAACGGCTGGTACGCCTCATCCATCACGACCAAACCACCCACTTTTGCGCAGGCAGTGATGATGTTTTTAATTGCTGGTGCACCCCACAAATTCGCGGTCGGGTTGTTTGGGTAGGCGATGTAGGTTATGGCTGGGCGGTACAGGGCGATGGCCGCGAGCATGGCCGCCTCGTCGAGCGCAAAATCAGCCGTTAAGGGAACCGCTACATAGTGCAAGCCAGTGAGCTGCGCGCTCATGCCGTACATCACAAAGCCGGGCTCAGGGGCCAGCACCACCGCGCCCGGCACGTTGCAGGCTACGTGCAACAAGTCGATCAGTTCGTCAGAGCCATTGCCCAGCATCAAGGCGCAGGCTTCGGGCAACTGCACATAACTGCCAAGGGCAGCTTTCAAATCATCCAGCCGAGCGCCAGGGTAACGGTTAATCGCCACGGCACCCAGGCGTGCGCCCAGGGCGGCTTGCATCTCGCCACTGAGTGTGTACGGGTTTTCCATCGCATCCAGCTTGACCATGCCGGTGGCGGGTTGGACGACGTAGGCGTGCATGGCTTGCACGTCGGGGCGGATGCGGTTTTTAATACTTGAACTCACAAACTGTCCAACATCGTGATGTCTGCTTTAAATGGATTGATGACCTGCACCGCGCCGTAATGTTGCTCGTGTCCCATGTCTTCACTAATAACATGGGTGCAACCGGCCTGAGCAGCTGCAGCAACAATCAGTGAATCCCAATAACTCAAACCAAAGCGCGCCTCGATTCCCCAAGCGGTTTCTACCGTTTGGTGGTCAATCTGCCAGGGTTGCCACAGTTGAAAACGACGCACTTTTGCGCGAGCATCGCCTTGCGGGAGTTTTAATTTTCGCGTGACGTTGGCGTAGTACTCGTTCAAAACCTGCGTACTCAGTCGGCCCGAACGCCGTTGCCAAAGCGCCAATAGCCAATCGCGGGATTGAGCTTGTTTGACTGCGTCGCGTGTGTCGTCTGCATAGAGCAGAACATTGGTATCAACGAAAACGATCGAGGCGGTCGGCATAGGTTTCTTCGCGCGTGGGATAGGGCTGCCCGTCCGACTTGTATGTACTCGTATCGGCTTGCCACTCATGCATGGCCCGCTCATAAGCATCGTTATGGCGCATCTTGTCAGCCACCATTTCGCCCAACATGCGAGACACGCTGGAGTTGCGCTTTGCTGCCTCAATCCGGACCCAGTCGGCGACAGCATCTTCCATGGTGATGGTGACATTTTTCATACGTTTATTTTAACACTACGTTCGTGTAACACGAAGTCAGTGTTGAAAATAGTACTCAATGTATCAGAATTTAAGTCGCATTTCCGCAGCGAGTGCATGCGCCTGCAAGCCCTCGCCGTGCGCCAGCACTGACGCAATGCGACCCAGCGTTTGCGCGCCTTTTTCACTGACTTCAATGATGCTGCTGCGCTTTTGAAAGTCGTACACGCCCAGCGGTGAGCTGAAGCGTGCGGTACCGCTGGTCGGCAGTACATGGTTGGGGCCGGCGCAGTAGTCGCCTAAAGACTCGCTGGTGTAAGCACCGAGAAAAATCGCACCCGCGTGTTTGAGAAGCGGCTCCCATTTGTGCGGATCACGGCTGCTCACTTCAAGGTGTTCAGGCGCGATGCGGTTGCTGATGTCGCAGGCCTCTTCCATGCTGCGGGTGTGGATGAGCGCGCCGCGGCCGTTAAGCGATTTGGCAATGATCTCGGCGCGCGGCATTTGCGGCAGCAGGCGATGGATGGCATCTTGAACTGCGTCTATGTAAGCGGCATCAGGGCATAGCAAAATGCTTTGCGCGAGTTCGTCATGCTCGGCCTGGCTAAACAGATCCATGGCCACCCAGTCGGCAGGCGTGGTGCCGTCGGCCAGCACCAGAATTTCTGACGGCCCGGCAATCATGTCTATGCCCACCGTACCGAACACGCGCTTTTTCGCGCTGGCCACATAAGCGTTGCCGGGCCCGGTGATCTTGTCGACTTTGGGCACAGTCTGCGTGCCATAGGCGAGGGCGGCCACGGCTTGAGCACCACCGATGGTGAAGGCGCGAGTGACGCCTGCAACGTAAGCTGCGGCCAACACCAGCGGGTTCTTCTCTCCCTTTGGTGTGGGTACCACCATGATGATTTCACCAACGCCAGCGACGTGCGCGGGAATCGCATTCATCAAAACCGACGATGGGTAAGCCGCCTTGCCGCCAGGCACATAAATACCGACGCGATCGAGCGGCGTGACTTTTTGGCCCAGCAACGTGCCGTCTTCATCACGGTAGCTCCAGCTTTCACCGCTGGCCTTTTTTTGTGCCTCGTGATAGCTGCGCACCCTTTTGGCTGCGGCTTCGAGCGCAGCGCGCTGTTCGTTGGGGATGACGTCGAACGCTGCTTTTAGCTCGGCTTGCGTCAGCTCCAGCGCATCCATGGTTTTGACGGCCAGCGCGTCGAACCGCGCGGTGTATTCGAGCACTGCCGCGTCGCCGCGACTTTGCACGTCAGCAAGGATATCGGCCACGCGCTGCTCAATGGCTGCATCGGTATCGGCTGACCAATGCAGACGCGCTTTAAATTCAACCTCAAAAGTGCTTGAAGTCGTTGATAGACGGGCGGGAGAAGCTATTAAAGTCATAGCATTAAAAATAAATTACTGGTTAACTGCTAACGCAAAAGCATCAATGAGCTTGCGGATCGGTACCTGCTTGAGCTTGAGCGCGGTCTGGTTGACGATCAGGTGCGAGCTGATGTCCATGATGCGCTCGACTTCAATCAAATGGTTGGCTTTGAGCGTGCTGCCGGTCGATACCAGGTCAACAATCGCATCAGCCAGGCCCGTCAGCGGCGCAAGCTCCATGCTGCCATAGAGCTTGATCAGGTCGACGTGCACGCCTTTGGACGCGAAAAAGTTTCGTGCAATGGCGACGTATTTGGTGGCAACCGTCAGGCGTGAGCCCTGCTTCACGGCAGCCAGGTAATCAAAATCCTCACGCACCGCAACGCTGATGCGGCACTTGGCGATTTGCAGATCGAGCGGCTGATACAAACCCTGGCTGCCGGATTCAATCAGCGTGTCTTTGCCGACCACACCCAAATCGGCACCGCCGTACTGCACATAGGTTGGCACATCGGTTGCGCGTACCAGCACCACACGCACGTCCGGCTGGTTGGTCGCCAAAATCAGCTTACGGGATTTTTCAGGATCGTCAAGAACTTCGATGCCGACTGTTTTTAGCAACGGCAGGATGTCGTCGAAGATACGGCCTTTTGACAGAGCAAGCGTTATCACGATTTGATCCTTTCGATGTCTGCGCCGATGCCGCGCAGCTTGGCTTCCATCTGGTCGTAGCCCCTGTCCAGGTGGTAAATGCGCTCGACCAAAGTTTCACCTTCGGCGACCAAACCTGCAATGACCAGACTGGCAGACGCTCGCAAATCAGTGGCCATAACGGTCGCGCCCGAGAGTTTTTCAACACCCTCAACAATCGCAACCTTGCCTTCAATCTGGATTTTTGCGCCCAGCCGCGCCATCTCGTTGACGTGCATGAAGCGGTTTTCAAAAATAGTCTCCGTCACAGTGCTGCTACCCATAGCGATGGCATTGAGCGCCATGAACTGTGCCTGCATGTCGGTCGGAAAGCCTGGGTATTCAGTGGTGCGGAAAGACTGCGCCTTCATGCGGCCACTGGCTTGCACGCGGATAAAGCCATCGCCTGCCGTGATGATGGCACCCGCCTCACGCAGCTTGTCGATCAATGCGTCGAGGTGATCGACACGGCCATTTTTTAAAATCACATCGCCGCCCGCTGCTGCCACAGCGCATAAAAATGTACCTGTCTCAATGCGGTCGGCCACCACCTGGTGCGTGCAGCCGTGCAGCCGCTCAACACCTTGTATGCGAATGCGCCGCGTGCCGTGCCCTTCAATCTTCGCGCCCATTTTGATGAGCATTTCTGCAAGGTCGGGAATCTCTGGCTCCTGCGCGGCGTTCTCTAAAATCGTTTCGCCCTCAGCCAGGCTGGCGGCCATCAGGAAGTTTTCGGTACCAGTGACCGTCACCATGTCGGTGGTGATGCTGCAACCCTTCAAGCGCTTCTGACCTTTTGGTAGTTTGGCAATCATGTAGCCGTGCTCCACCGCAATCTCGGCCCCCATCGCCTGCATACCCTTGATGTGCTGGTCAACCGGGCGCGATCCGATCGCGCAGCCGCCTGGCAACGACACCGTGGCCTCGCCAAAACGGGCCAGTAAAGGGCCTAGCGCCAACACCGAAGCGCGCATGGTTTTAACCAGTTCATAAGGCGCTTCAGGCGACGTCAAACTGCCCGCATTGAGCGTGACCGTACCCGTCTGCTCGTTGCGCTCTGCCGTTACGCCCATATTGCGTATCAGCTTGAGCATGGTGCTGACATCTTGCAGGCGCGGCACGTTTTCAAGCGTGACGGTATCCGCTGTCAGCAGCGCTGCGCACAGCTCGGGCAAGGCTGCATTTTTTGCGCCCGAAATATTGACAGTGCCAGCAAGCGACTTGCCGCCTCTAATACGTAATTTGTCCATGGTTTTTTATTCTTGTGCGGTGGCCGCCCACTCGGCGGGTGTGTAGGTCTTCATCGACAGCGCATGTACTTCATCGGTCTGCATGCGCCCGCCGAGCGTGGCATAGACGCGCTGATGCCGCTGGATCAGACGCTTGCCCTCAAACTCACTGGAAACAATCGTTGCATACCAGTGACGGCCATCGCCTGACAGCTCGATGTGTTCACACGCCAAGTTGCTGGCAATGAGGGTTTGGAGTTCTTCGTTGGTCATATTTTTATCGCAATCAATGCCTTATCTTGTAACCGGTGCGCAGCATGTTGACGGCAATCGCACTGACGATCAGCGTGGCGCTGCCGACGATGCCAAGACTGAGCAGGGGCGAGACATCGCTGACGCCAAAAAAGCCATAACGAAAGCCGTCAATCATGTAGAAAAACGGGTTCAGGTGACTGACGTTTTGCCAGAACGGCGGCAATGAATGAATCGAATAAAACACGCCGCTTAAAAACGTCATCGGCATGATGACAAAGTTCTGAAAAGCCGCCATCTGTTCAAACTTTTCAGACCACAGGCCGGCAACCACACCAAGCGCGCCCAGCATTGAAGCACCCAGAATGGCAAAAACCAGAATCCATAGTGGAGCCACAAAGCCTGGCTGGCCAAAAAATGCCGTGACAGCGAACACGCCTGTACCCACCAGCAAACCACGCGCTACAGAAGAACCCACATAGGCAAAAAACCAGTGCCAGTGCGACAGCGGCGTGAGCAGCACAAACACAAGACTGCCCATGATCTTGCTCTGGATAAGCGACGATGAACTGTTGGCAAACGCATTCTGCAAAATGCTCATCATTACAAGGCCGGGCACCAGAAACGCCGTGTAATCCACCTGACCATAAACTTTTACCTGGCCCTGCAGCACATGGCCGAAGATCAGCATGTACATCACTGCCGTCAGCACCGGCGCGCCCACCGTCTGAAAGCCGACCTTCCAGAAGCGCAGGACTTCTTTATAAAAAAGCGTTTGCCAGCCAATCATTTCGCGGCTCCCGCCAGGTTGAGTTCCAAGGATGGATCCACTTCTTTTTCAATGGTTTTGTCAGACATGACGTCGAGGAAAACGTCTTCGAGATCGGCTTTGCGAATCTCGACATCTTCAGCCACCAGACCGGCCTGCCGGATGGCTGCCAGGTACTGTTCAATTTCATTTGCATCGTGTGCAGGGAACTGCACGATACGCCCCGTGACACGCGCCTTGTCGGCCAGGTGGCGGGGCAGGTCGCTGTCAATCTTGAAGCGCAGCACGTTGGACGACGCAGCCTTGAGCAGCTCTGACGTGTTCGCCAAAGCCACCACGCGGCCTTGCTTGAGCATGGCCAGGCGACTGCACAGCGCCTCGGCCTCTTCAAGGTAATGGGTGGTGAGCAGCACGGTGCTGCCCTGCTTGTTGAGCTTGGCAATAAACTGCCACAGGGTCTGGCGCAGCTCAACGTCAACGCCTGCGGTTGGTTCATCCAGCACGATGACCTGCGGTTTGTGAACCAGCGCCTGCGCCACAAGCACCCGGCGCTTCATGCCGCCCGATAGCTGCCGCATGTTGGCGTTGGCCTTGTCCAGCAGGCCGAGGCTGGACAGCAACTCGTCAATCCACGCATCGTTATTTTTGATGCCGAAATAACCGGACTGTATGCGTAGGGCTTCACGCACGGTGAAAAACGGGTCGAACACCAGCTCTTGCGGCACCACACCGAGCTTGCGCCTGGCATTGGCGTAATCCGTCACCACATCGCTGCCATGCACGGTAACTGTGCCACTGCTGGCGCGGGACAGCCCCGCCAGGATGCTGATGAGGGAGGTTTTGCCCGCGCCGTTGGGGCCGAGCAAGCCGAAAAATTCACCCTGCTGGATCTCAAAGCTCACCGCGTCAAGCGCCTTGACTTCCGGGGCGGTTTTGTTGCTGGTGGCGCGGTAGGTTTTTGAAACTGATTGAAATGAAATAGCAGGCATTAGCCCGCTATTTTACTAGGCGGTTTGCGGAATCAGCTCTGCAACGCCATAAAGCCCGGCCAGCTGGCGCAGGCGGGACGGCAAACCATGAACCGAAAAAGTCTTGCCTGCAGCTATCGCTTCACGTCTGCACGCCAGTAGAACTGTCAATGCAGACGAATCGAAGGTTTGCAGCGTACTGGCGTCTGCCACCACCTCTGCGGGCTGGGCCAGCACCATCGGGCCCAAGCCACGCGCAAAACCGGCTGAAAGGTCGTGCGTCAGGTTGGAGGGAAGTGTCAGCACAGGCTTGAAACGATCAGGATTTGCTGCCAGCGTTGGTTTTGTTACGCTGTGCCAGCGAAGCGATCAGGCCGTCGATTCCCTTGGCATTGATTTCCTGCGCAAACTGGGTGCGGTAGGTTTCAACCAGCCAGACACCCAACACGTTGAGGTCATATATCTTCCAGCCACTGGCAACTTTTTCCATGCGGTAGTCCAGCTGGATGGGATCGCCCCGGCCCACCACTTCAGTGCGCACAATGACCTCGGCATCACCCGCTGCCGAGCGCAGCGGTTTCATGCTGATTGTCTGCTCCTTGACCTGTGCAAGGGCCCCAGAGTAGGTACGAACCAAAAGCGTTTTGAACTCGTCCTGCAGGCGTTTTTGCTGCTCTGGAGTGGCCTGGCGCCAAGCGCGCCCTACCGCAGAAGCTGTCATGCGGGTGAAGTTGACGTTGGGCATGATCTGGCTTTCGACTACCGACAATACCTTGGTCATATCGCCGCCCTGCACAGACTTGTCGGCCCTGATGCTGTCAAGTACCTCGGTTGACACACGCTTGATGAGAGCGTCAGGTGCCTCATCAGCTGCACGCACCGGCAAACCGGATGCCAGCACGGCAAAACCGAACAATGCAGCAAAAACTTTGCTTGAAAATTGGCTGAAGGTTCTACGATTCATAAATACTTTCGATTGAAGGTTATGTCTGATTAATAACGCAGCACCTGCTTTTAAGGTGCACCGCTTGAGCCTAAGCGCAGGCTTATTTGGCTGTAGGTGCGGGCCTCGTCGGGGTTGATGCAGCCTCGGGCAAATCAAAGCGTTCTTCCACTTCAGCGGCTTCGCGCCCTATCTGGCTCTTGCGCCGCTGCAAATACGCATCACGGGTGAAAGCGTATTTGTCGAGTGCGGCCTGATCGATCACCTCGCCCGCGTCCAGAACACCTGCACGGCTATCAACAGCGCGAAGCACAATTGCGGGATTGCGAACTCGCACCCGTGGAGTGTTGTTGACCAGATCGGCACTCGCATCAACCGCCCGGCCCAGGCCATCACGTACCGTTGAAGGGCCAAAAAATGGCAGCACAACATATGCCCCAGGGCCCACACCCCAATAGCCGAGGGTTTGGCCAAAGTCTTCCTGGTTCTTTTGCAGCTTCATTTCGGTGGCAATGTCGAACACTCCGGCAAAACCAAATACAGTATTGAAGCTGATTCGCATCAGGGTTTCAAGCGACTCTTTCGGCTTGGCCTGCAGGACGTTGTTGACCAGTGACCAGACGTCGCCGAGGTTGCCAAAAAAGTTGTTGACACCGGTACGCACCGGCGACGGCGTGATGTCTTTATACGCGGTCGCTACAGGCTTCAGGATGGCGCGGTCTATGCCATCATTGAATTTGAAAACACCCCGGTTAAATGACTCCAGCGGGTCTGCTGGGTTGGCATTTGGCCCCGTCGCGCAGCCCTGCACCAGCGCTAGTGCAAAACCTGTAAGCGTGATACGCAGACCGTTCGGCAAACTGCTTCGCAAAATATTTTTAATCATGATTCGTGTGGTCATTTTTTCTCTGATTTCCCTGCGTCGCCAGAAGGCTGCGCAGCACCTGGTGCGGGTGCCGCTGCCCCCGCCCCCGCACTGCTGTCCGCCGCCTTGCTGTACAAAAACTGGCCAATGAGGTTTTCAAGCACCACGGCCGACTGGGTTTGCTTGATCACATCGCCAGCCGCCATATTTTTGTCACTGGCACCGGCTTCAATACCAATGTATTGCTCGCCCAGCAGCCCGCTGGTGAGGATTTTCAGCGAGCTGTCTTTCGGGAAAACATAGCGGCTTTCCATAGCCAGGTTGACGCTGGCCTGATAAGACTTGTCGTCAAACGTGATGTTCTCGACCCGGCCAATCACGACGCCAGCGCTTTTGACGGCGGCACGGGGTTTCAGCCCGCCAATATTGTCAAATTTGGCAGTGACCTTGTAAGACGAGTCAAAGTTCAGGGTCAAGAGGTTGGCAGATTTGAGCGCCAGGAACAGTATGGCCGCCCCACCTGTCAAGACAAACAAACCAACCCACAGATCATTTTTTGAACGTTGCATTTTTTATTTCGACACACTTATAGTCAGCGAATTTGTTTGCAGATGTGACAAAAGCCATGTTTAGTTGATTCTCGCATGGCAAATCAGGTAAGTTTGTGGCTAGGTAAAAGTTTCAAATACTAAACATCAAAGTGGTCAGCAAAAAGTCCAGCCCCAGAACCGCCAGTGAGGCGATAACCACTGTCCGGGTCGTCGCCAGCGACACGCCCTCCGGCGTGGGCTGGGCTTCAAACCCCTGATACAGCGCCACAAAGGTCACCGTGATGCCGAACACGACGCTTTTAATCACGCCGTTACCCACGTCGCGCCAGACATCCACGCCGGACTGCATCTGGCTCCAGAACGAGCCCGCATCAACCCCAATCAGCACCACACCGACCACCCAACCGCCTATCACGCCTACCGCGCTGAATATCGCGGCCAGCAGCGGCATGGCGATGATGCCGCCCCAAAAACGCGGTGCCAGTATGCGGCGTACCGGGTCAACGGCCATCATTTCCATCGCAGACAGCTGCTCTCCAGCTTTCATCAGGCCTATCTCGGCGGTTAGCGCTGTACCGGCGCGGCCCGCGAACAGCAGGGCCGTGATGACAGGTCCAAGTTCACGCACGAGACTCAAAGCCACCAGCAAGCCCAGCGCTTCTGACGAGCCATAACGCTGCAAGGTGTAATAGCCTTGCAAGCCCAGTACAAAACCGACAAACAGACCAGACACGCCAATCAACGCCAGCGAGTAATTACCTAAAAAGAAAATCTGGTCACGTACCAGGCCGAATCGAGTGAGCGCAGGGCCGCTGGAGGCTACGAGCTTGAGCAGCAGGCGCGCAGCGTACCCTAAATGCGAAAGCTTTTCCCGGACTGCAAAGCCGATGTCGAGCGCCCAGCGCTTGGGGTTTAAAGAGCTCATGGGTGGCCCCCCTTACGCGCTTTAGCTGCTTTACCTGCTGCAGCAGAGTTGTCAAAATCCTCCAGCACGCTTGGCCCCGGGTAATGAAATTTCACCGGGCCTTCACTCAGCGCGTTAACGAACTGATGCACCAGCGGGTCGGCAGAGTTGCGAACTTCATCGGGTGTGCCCTGTGCGGCAATGCCGCCATTAGCTAGGATGATGACCTTGTCTGCAATGCGGAATGTATCTTCCAGGTCATGCGACACCACGATGCTGGTAATGCCCAGCGTGTCATTGAGCTGGCGAATCAGTTGCGCGGCGGTACCCAGCGATATCGGGTCCAGCCCTGCAAATGGCTCGTCGTACATGATGAGTTCCGGGTCCAGCACGATGGCGCGCGCCAGTGCTACGCGCCTGGCCATGCCGCCTGAAATTTCGCTCGGCATCAGGTCGCGCGCACCGCGCAGGCCGACGGCATTGAGCTTCATCAGCACGATGTCGCGGATCATCGCCTCGTCCAGATGGGTGTGCTCGCGCAGTGGGAAGGCCACGTTATCGAACACGCTTAAATCTGTGAAAAGCGCGCCAAACTGAAACAGCATTCCCATTCGGCGACGCGCGGCATAAAGCGCGCTTTGTGTCATCGCAGCAACGTTTTGGCCGTCGAACAGTACCTCGCCGGCGCCCGCTTTTTGCTGCCCACCAATCAGGCGCAGCACCGTCGTCTTGCCACCGCCAGAAGCCCCCATGAGCGCGGTGACCTTGCCGCGCGGCACTGAAAACGTGAGCTTGTCCAGAATTACCCGGTCACCGCTGGACCCAGGATATGAAAACGTCACGTCCTTGAATTCAACCAGAGGTTCAATCGGAGTTGGAACGTTTGAATCAGTCGTGTCTAGCATCAGAAGTTGTGGTGGTCAGCGGTGCGGCTGGCTTTGGTGAGTGGGTGGCTGAATGATAAGGGCTGATGCTGGGGAATTCAGACACCTGGCCTGAGTCTGAAAACGAATGAAACATCAAATCGCTTGGGCAACGCTACTAATTTAATAGCCGCTCACGCACGTATTTATTGGCTTGTGGCTATTTTTGGCAGTTAAAAGCGGCATTTTTTGACTGCCGACAGCCGTTTTCCAGCCAAACATGGCCTGCTAAAAGCAAAAAAGCTTCAAAAAAGCACTTTTTGAAGCTTTTTTGACCCTCATTTCAGGCTGCAGCCCAATAGATACGGACGTGAGCAGCTACTGATTTAATAGCACTCTCCGAGGTTAGCGGGGCAAATCGCTGTAGCCCATGAGGAATTCGTCAACCGCGCGGGCGGCTTGCCGACCCTCGCGAATCGCCCATACCACCAGGCTCTGCCCACGGCGAATGTCGCCGGCTGCAAACACCTTGGGTACGTTGGTGGCGTAGCCGCCTGTGAACTCAACGCTGGCTTTGGCGTTGCCTCGTGCGTCCTTGTCGATGCCAAAGGCTTCGAGCACCGACGACACCGGGGCTACAAAGCCCATGGCCAGCAGCACCAGATCGGCCTTGAGCGTTTGCTCCGAACCTGCGACTTCAACCATCTTGCCGTTGACCCACTCAACGCGCACAGTTTTCAGGCCTGTGACTTTGCCTTTTTCGCCCATAAGTTCTTTGGTTGAAATGGCAAATTCACGCTCGCAGCCTTCCTGGTGAGAGGAAGAGGTGCGCAGCTTGATCGGCCAGTAGGGCCAGGTCATGGGGCGGTTTTCTTCGACTGGTGGCTCGGGCATCAGCTCAAACTGCGTCACGCTGACTGCGCCATGGCGGTTGCTGGTGCCAACGCAATCAGAGCCGGTGTCGCCGCCACCAATCACGATGACGTGTTTGCCATCGGCGCGCAGTTGGCCCTTGACCTTGTCGCCCGCGTTGATCTTGTTCTGCTGCGGTAAAAACTCCATCGCAAAATGCACGCCGTCCAGGTCGCGGCCGGGCACCGGCAAGTCACGCGACTGCTCTGCACCGCCAGTCAGCACCACCGCGTCGAAGTCTTTTTGCAGTTGCTCGGGCGTGATGGTTTCCTTTGCCCAGTTGGTGACTTTTGAATCTTTCGGCAGGCTGCCAACCATCACACCGCATTTAAACGTCACACCCTCGGCTTTCATCTGCTCGACGCGGCGGTCGATATGGATTTTTTCCATCTTGAAGTCTGGAATGCCGTAGCGCAGCAGTCCGCCCACGCGGTCGTTCTTTTCAAACAGCGTGACATCGTGACCGACGCGCGCCAGTTGCTGTGCAGCCGCCATGCCCGCAGGGCCAGAGCCGACGATTGCAACTTTTTTACCCGTCTTATGTCTGGCCAACTGGGGCTTGACCCAGCCCTCAGCCCAGGCACGGTCGATGATGGCGTGCTCGATCGACTTGATGCCTACCGCGTCATCATTCACGTTCAGTGTGCAGGCAGCCTCACACGGTGCGGGGCAGATGCGGCCCGTGAACTCGGGGAAGTTGTTGGTGCTGTGCAGCGTGTCAATCGCGTTCTTCCAGTCGGCGCGGAAAACCATGTCGTTGAAGTCTGGAATGATATTGTTGACCGGGCAGCCACTGTTGCAAAACGGCGTGCCGCAATCCATGCAGCGCGCGGCCGCCTGGCTGGCGGCTTTGTCGTCAAGGGTGATGACAAACTCTTTGTAGTTTTTAAGGCGCTCGGGTACGGGCTTATAGCCTTCTTCGACGCGTTCGTATTCCATGAAGCCGGTGATTTTTCCCATGATGCTGTCCTGATACTTTATTGATCTGTGCTGGTAGCAGCCTTACTTGGCGGCAACCGCTTCACGATTGGTAGCAACTTGCGCACGCGTCGTCTCCGTAGCTGCTTCCAGCCTGCGTTCCTTGCGCTCGATCAGGGCCTTTTTGTATTCGTTCGGGAATACCTTGACGAACTTCAGCCGTGACTGCGCCCAGGTATCCAGCAACTCGCGCGCACGCTTGCTGCCGGTCCAGCGGTTGTGATCCTGAAGCAGGCGTTTGAGGATTTCTTCATCAGACTCGCCCACGTGCCAGTCGGCTCCACCGGCATCACGGTGCGTGTGCTGTTCCGCGGTGGTGACGACCTTGTCCATCGACACCATGGACGTGTTGCAGCGCGTTGCAAACTGGCCGTCTTCGTCATACACATAGGCCACGCCGCCACTCATGCCGGCTGCAAAGTTGCGTCCAGTCTTACCCAGCACCGCAACGGTGCCACCCGTCATGTATTCGCAGCCATGGTCACCCGTGCCTTCAACAACAGCCGTCGCGCCCGACAGCCGCACTGCAAAGCGCTCGCCAGCTACGCCGCTAAAGAAGGCCTCACCCGTCGTTGCGCCGTAAAGCACGGTGTTCCCGACGATGGTGTTTTTATGCGACTCGCCTCTAAAGTCAATGCTGGGTCGTACCACGATGCGGCCACCGCTAAGGCCCTTGCCGGTATAGTCATTTGCGTCACCAATCAGGTACATGGTGATGCCTTTGGCGAGAAACGCGCCAAACGACTGGCCGCCTGTGCCTTCAAGCTGAATGCGCAGGGTGTCGTCGGGCAGGCCCTCGGGGCGCAAACGTGTCAACTCGCCGGACAACATCGCGCCGACGGTCCGGTTGACGTTGCGGGCGACCTCAATGAACTGCACCCTCTCGCCTTTTTCAAGCGCAGCTTTTGATTTTTCAATCAGGCGCACATCAAGCGCTTTCTCCAAGCCGTGTTCTTGCGACGACACATGCATGCGCGGCACATCAGCAGGCACATTCGGCTGGTAGAACAGACGCGAAAAGTCGAGGCCACTGGCCTTCCAGTGCTCAATGCCTTTTTGAGTGTCGAGCAAGTCGGCACGACCGATGAGGTCATCAAACCTGGCGATGCCGAGTTGCGCCATCAATTGACGTGCTTCTTCGGCAACAAAGAAGAAGTAGTTGACGACATGCTCGGGCTTGCCGCTGAATTTCTGGCGCAGCACCGGGTCTTGTGTGGCTACACCGACGGGGCAGGTGTTGAGGTGACACTTGCGCATCATGATGCAGCCTTCGACCACCAGCGGGGCGGTGGCAAAGCCGAACTCATCAGCGCCGAGCAGCGCACCGATGACCACATCGCGACCAGTCTTCATTTGGCCGTCGGTCTGTACGCGGATGCGGCCGCGCAGGCGGTTCAGTACCAGCGTCTGCTGGGTTTCGGCCAAGCCGATTTCCCATGGGCTGCCAGCGTGCTTAATGGACGACCAGGGCGATGCACCGGTGCCGCCATCATGGCCGGCAATCACGACGTGGTCGGCCTTGGCCTTGGCCACGCCCGCCGCAATCGTGCCAACGCCTACTTCACTGACCAGCTTGACGCTGATACTGGCGCGCGGATTGACGTTCTTCAAATCGTGAATCAGTTGCGCCAGATCTTCGATCGAGTAAATGTCGTGGTGCGGCGGCGGTGAGATCAAACCCACACCAGGCACTGAGTAACGCAATGCGCCGATGTATTCGCTAACCTTGCCACCGGGCAGTTGCCCGCCTTCACCCGGCTTGGCACCCTGGGCCATCTTGATCTGAATCTGGTCGGCAGACACCAGGTATTCGGCTGTCACACCAAAGCGGCCAGACGCGACCTGCTTGATTTTGGAGCGCAGCGAATCACCGTCTTGCAGTGGCAGGTCAACCTCGACCACTTTTTGGCCAATCACGCTTTTGAGCGTTGCACCCTTTTTGATCGGTATGCCTTTGAGCTCTTGACGATAACGATTCGGGTCTTCACCCCCCTCGCCGGTATTGCTCTTGCCGCCAATGCGGTTCATGGCCACGGCCAGTGTGGCGTGGGCTTCAGTCGAGATTGAGCCAAGTGACATCGCACCAGTGGCGAAGCGCTTGACGATGTCCTTGGCTGACTCGACTTCATCAATCGGGATGGCCTTGGACGGGTCAATCTTGAACTCGAACAAACCGCGCAGCGTCATGTGCGCGCGGTTCTGGTCGTTGATAAGTTGCGCGTACTCTTTGTAGGTGTTCCAGTTGTTGGAGCGTGTGGAGTGCTGCAGTTTGGCAATCGCGTCGGGTGTCCACATGTGGTTTTCACCGCGCACGCGCCAGGCATACTCACCGCCTGCGTCCAGCATGTTGGCTAATACCGGGTCATCACTGAATGCGGCTTTGTGCATACGCAGCGCTTCTTCGGCAATCTCGAACACGCCCATGCCTTCCACCTGGCTGGCAGTACCGGTGAAGTATTTGGCAATCGTCTCGCGGTTCAAACCGATGGCTTCGAAGAGCTGCGCACCGCAGTAGCTCATGTAAGTAGACACGCCCATTTTGGACATGATTTTTGACAAGCCCTTGCCAATGGCTTTGGTGTAGTTGTACACCGCTTTATCCGTACTCAAATCGCCCGGCAAATCTTTGGACAACTCGGCCAGCGTTTCCATCGCCAGGTAGGGATGAACGGCCTCTGCGCCATAGCCTGCCAACACGGCAAAGTGATGCACTTCGCGAGCCGATCCGGTTTCAACTACCAGGCCCGCCGTGGTGCGCAAACCAACGCCGACCAGATGCTGGTGAATGGCCGAAAGGGCCAGCAATGCCGGTATGGCCAGCTGCGTGGCGCTGATGCCCCGGTCACTGACGATCAGAATATTTTTACCCGAGTTGATGGCATCGACAGCTTCGGCGCACAGCGATGCCAGCTTGGCCTCAACCCCTTCGTGGCCCCAGGCCAGCGGGTAGGTGATGTCAAGCGTATAGCTTTTGAACTTGCCTTGTGTGTGCGCTTCAATGTCGCGCAGCTTTTGCATGTCGGCCACGTTGAGCACCGGCTGCGCGACTTCGAGGCGCATCGGTGGGTTAACCTGATTGATATCCAGCAGATTGGGCTTGGGGCCCACAAAGGACACCAGCGACATCACGATCGCTTCACGGATCGGATCAATCGGCGGGTTGGTGACCTGTGCAAACAATTGCTTGAAGTAGTTGTAGAGCGATTTGTTTTTATTCGACAGCACGGCCAGCGGGCTGTCATTACCCATCGAGCCAGTGGCCTCTTCACCGTTGGCGGCCATTGGGGACATCAGGAATTTGATGTCTTCCTGGGTGTAGCCGAAGGCTTGCTGGCGATCCAGCAAGCTTGGCGAAATTGGGGTCAGAGCCCCATCTACCGAGCTGTCACCTGTCGGTGCCAACTCCGGTAATGTGGATCCGACCCCAATTTCGCCAAGCTGAACGTCGTCAAGTTTAATGCGCAGATTTTCAATCCATTGCTTGTACGGCTTGCTGTGCGCCAACGTGGCCTTGATTTCTTCGTCGTCAATCATGCGGCCCTGTTCCAGGTCAATCAGGAACATTTTGCCGGGCTGCAAACGCCATTTACGAACGATTTTGTGCTCGGGAATTGGCAAAACGCCAGACTCCGAAGCCATGATGACCAGGTCGTCATCGGTCACGCAGTAGCGGGAAGGGCGCAGTCCGTTGCGGTCCAGCGTGGCACCGATCTGGCGGCCATCGGTGAACACGATGGAGGCCGGGCCGTCCCACGGCTCTAACATGGCAGCGTGGTATTCATAGAAGGCCTTGCGCCGCTCGTCCATCGTGGTGTGCTGCTCCCACGGCTCGGGAATCATCATCATCACGGCCTGGCTGATGGGGTAGCCCGACATCGTCAGCAGCTCCAGGCAATTGTCAAAAGTGGCGGTGTCGGACTGGTCGGCAAAGCTGATGGGGTAAAGCTTTTGCAGGTCGCTACCGAGCACCGGCGACGACATCACGCCCTCACGCGCTTTCATCCAGTTGTAATTGCCCTTGACGGTATTGATCTCTCCGTTGTGTGCTACGTAGCGGTAAGGGTGAGCCAGCGGCCATTCGGGAAAGGTGTTGGTACTAAAACGCTGATGCACTAGTGCGAGCGCCGACACACAGCGCTCGTCGGTCAAATCGAGGTAATAGGTACCCACCTGGTTGGCCAGCAGCAAGCCTTTATAGACCACGGTGCGGCTGGACATGCTGGGCACGTAATATTCTTTACTATGCGTCAAGTGCAGGTTCTGGATCGCCCGGCTGGCGGTTTTTCGGATCACATAAAGCTTGCGCTCGAGTGCGTCCTGCACGATGACATCGTTGCCACGACCGATGAATATCTGGCGCAGTATGGGCTCTTTGGCGCGTACGGTGGGCGACATCGGCATGTCACGGTTGACCGGCACATCGCGCCAGCCCAGCAGTACCTGACCCTCGGCCCTGACGGCGCGCTCAAGTGCCTGCTCGCAAGCCAGGCGCGAAGCGTGCTCTTTCGGCAAAAACACCATGCCCACGCCGTACTCGCCCGGCGGCGGTAAATTGACACCGTGTTTCGCCAACTCTTCGCGGTACAGCGCATCCGGCAGCTGAATCAATATGCCCGCGCCATCACCCATGAGCTTGTCGGCGCCTACCGCACCCCGATGATCCAGGTTTTCAAGGATCTTCAAGCCCTGCTGGACGATGGCGTGGGTTTTGTGCCCCTTGATGTGGGCAACAAAGCCAACGCCGCAGGCATCGTGTTCGTTTGCAGGGGAGTACAAACCGTGTTCGTGGAAATCTTTAATTTCAGCAGCCGTCGTCATGGCGCACTCCTAATCAATTTATGTTCGGGGTAGAGATGATAAAACGCAGCAACAACAATGCCAAACCCTTTAATTGGGGTCAGAGTCCAATTAATTGCCGATTAAATTAGTCATAATTTAATCGGGGACAGATTGATTTCGTTGAAATTTCCAATTAAATCAGTCATCTCTTATGAGCCACGGTCGTCGACTGGTTTACCCATAGGTCGCCCAGCCTGGATTTTCTGAATCCGTCGAGTGGTCTGTTTTTGCAAATCAGCAACAAACGCCGCACCACCCAGGGCCCAACCACTGAGCGTAGCTTTGGTCAGTTCGGCCTGGCTTTCAGGACTGATGCCTGCCCGCACCATTTCGGCATAAGCAGCCTCGCGCCCAAAAGGTGTATTGGCCAATGACCAAAAAAGCGAATGCGGCGTGATGAGTTTGTCCGAACGCAGACCCACATAGTGACCGTGGCTGGACCACGGGTAGTCTTTTGGGTCAGACACCATACCGGCGCGCACCGGGTTAAGGTCAATGTAGGCCATGCACGTGAGCAGGTATTGATCGGTCTGGATCAAGGTTGAGCGGTAACGTCCTTCCCAAAGCGTACCCGTGCGTTTCTGTAAATCATTGAAGTAACGAACATAGCTACGGCCTACAGCCTGCATCATCTGCGGCAGGCCGGTATCGGTCTGTGGTGTGGCCAGCAGATGAAAATGATTGCCCATCAGCACATAGGCATGGATGGCGACTTCAAACTTTCTGGCGTTATCGTGCAGCAGCTCCAGGAAGTACAGGTAGTCGGCACTTGCATTAAAAATAAGCTGACGATTATTCCCGCGCTGTATGACGTGGTGCGGGTAGTGGGGCAGCGTTAGTCGAGGGAGGCGGGCCATGAGATCTATTTCTCGCACTGTCAGGGTAACAGCCCAGCCATCTCAACGCTATTGCCCGCGCGCTACTTTTGGCCTTTGCCGCTTGCCCGGCGTGACGGCGATGTCGGTTTTACTGTCTTTGCGCAGCACCGTCAGGGGCGCGGCGACACCGGGTTTCAGGGCGGCTACTGCGCCCAATAGTTCTGTAACGTTGGCGACGGCTTTGCCATTGACGGCTACCACCACGTCGCCGGGCTGAATGCCAGCTTGCGCTGCGGGGCCGTTTTGCAGCACGCCGGTGATGATGACGCCGCCTGACTTGGCAAATTCGGTTTTTACGTTAAAGGTTTCGGCCAGCTCGGCGTTCAGCTCTTGCGGCTCTACGCCTATCCAGCCGCGTGTGACCTGGCCGTCTTTGACAATGCTTTCCAGCACCTGCTTGGCCGTTGATACGGGAATGGCAAAGCCAATGCCCATCGAGCCGCCTGAGCGTGAATAAATCGCCGTGTTGATGCCCATTAAATGGCCATTCACATCGACCAGCGCACCGCCTGAATTACCGGGATTGATGGCCGCGTCGGTTTGGATAAAGTTTTCAAACGTGTTTATACCCAGCTTGTTGCGGCCCAGTGCGCTGACAATGCCGCCGGTGACGGTCTGGCCTACGCCAAACGGGTTGCCGATGGCCAGTACCGGGTCGCCGACCAGTAGTGCATCGGAGTTGCCCAGCACAATGACGGGCAGCTTGTCCAGCTCGATCTTCAGTATCGCCAGGTCGGTGTCGGGGTCGGTGCCAATCACTTTGGCCTTGGCCTTGCGTGTGTCGTTGAGGATGACCTCGATTTCATCGGCGCCCTCCACCACATGGTTGTTGGTCAGGATGTAGCCGCTGGCGCTGATGATGACGCCGCTGCCAAGGCCGCCCTGCGGCTCTTCACGGCCCTGGTCGCCATAGAAAAACTTGAACCATGGGTCATCAGCATGCGGATTTTTGGCTGCGGCCTTGCTGGTGTTGATGCTGACCACTGCCGCCGACGCAATTTTTGCTGCCGAACTGAAGCTACCCATACCGCCAGGATTTGGACCGGCACTGCGCTGCAAGCTGCCAGCCGGTGCTTCAATGACCGATACCCCGCCCAACACTGACCTGCGATCGAGCCACTCGGGTTTGAGGGTCGCGACGACAAAGTAGGCCGCCACAAACACAGTCACGGATTGGGAAAACAGCAGCCAGAATTTGCGCATGGAATGGAGCGGGTAGAAAGAATTGGAAAAAAGCTATTCGATTTTCGTCTAGTTTGCCTTTAAACCAGATGACTTCGCGGCAAGACCGCAAAAAGCGATAATTTGAAGACACCTCACCCCAACAGGAAACTGCCATGAAAGCTTCTAGCGTTCTCGCCACCATCGGCAACACCCCGCACATCCGGATCAACCGCATCTTTGGGGCGGCCTGCCAGTCGCACCACATCTACATCAAGTCCGAACGTAGCAACCCCGGCGGCTCGATCAAGGACCGGATTGCGCTGGCGATGGTGGAAGCGGCGGAAAAATCAGGTGCGCTCAAACCGGGCGGCACCATCATCGAGCCGACTTCGGGCAACACGGGTGTCGGTCTGGCGATGGTGGCGGCGGTGAAGGGCTACAAGCTGGTGCTGGTGATGCCCGACAGCATGAGCATCGAGCGCCGCCGCCTGATGCTGGCCTACGGCGCCAGTTTTGATTTGACCCCGCGTGAAAAAGGCATGAACGGTGCGATCGCCAGGGCTAAAGAGCTGATAGCGCAAACGCCCAATTCATGGTTGCCCCAGCAGTTTGAGAACCCGGCCAACATCGACATCCACGCGCGCACCACAGCTGAAGAAATTCTTGCTGACTTTCCCGGCGGCATTGACTACTACATAACTGGTGTTGGCACGGGCGGGCATTTGACCGGCGTGGCGCGCGTGCTGAAGACCAGGTTTCCAAAAATCAAAGTGTTTGCAGTTGAGCCTTCTGCGTCACCCGTAATCAGCGGCGGCAAGCCGTCGCCGCACCCGATCCAGGGCATTGGCGCTGGCTTCATTCCAGCCAATCTGGATATGAGCGTTTTAGATGGCGTGATTCAAGTCGAAGGCGACGCCGCCAAAGACTTTGCCCGTCGTAGCGCGGCTGAAGAAGGCTTGCTGGTCGGTATTTCATCGGGTGCCACGCTGGCCGCGATTGCTCAAAAGCTGCCTGAAATTCCGTCAGGCAGTACGGTGCTGGGCTTCAACTACGACACGGGCGAGCGCTATTTGTCGGTCGAAGGCTTTCTGCCTTGACGGATGTGGCCCCCACGATTCCCACTGCGTGTGGTTCTCTGCCCCCCGGGGGGGCTGGCTTTGCTCGGGGCGGCCCAGCGCAGCAGCCGTCGAGACATGAGCTGCTCGCAGCGTTTGATACGCTGCTGCAACCCGGGAGCTTCAAAGATTACGGCCCGAACGGCCTGCAGGTTGAAGGCAAGCCCGGCGTGCACAAAATCGTCTCGGGTGTCACGGCTAGCCTGGCGCTGATTGAGGCGGCCATCGCTGCGCAGGCCGACGCGATTTTTGTTCATCATGGCCTGTTCTGGCGCGGGCAGAGCGGCGCTGTCACGGGCTGGATGAAGCAGCGCCTGGCCTTGCTGCTCCGGCATGACATCAACCTGTTCGCCTACCACCTGCCGCTGGATGCGCACCCCACGCTGGGCAACAACGCACAGCTTGGCCTTAAGCTGGGGCTGGCCGCCTACGAAGGGACTGCCGGGCGCTTTGGCGAGCAAAACCTCGGTTGGATGGGCGCTAAAGCCGATGGGAGTAGTTTTAAAAGTCTGGGCGAGCTTGAAAACACGGTAAAAAAGACTATGGGAAGGCCTATAACTGCTGTAGCCCAACCAAAACCGGCGCTAGAAGCTATTAAAAACATAGCGTGGTGCAGCGGCGGCGCGCAAGGTTATTTTGAAGCCGCCATTGCCGCAGGTGCCGATGCTTTTATCACGGGTGAAATCTCGGAGCCGCAAGCGCACTATGCACGCGAGATGGGGGTGGCCTTCATCGCGTGCGGCCACCATGCTTCAGAACGCTACGGCGCGCCAGCCGTGGCGGCGCACGTGGCGAGCCAGTTTGGCCTGGTGCACGAATTTATCGACATCGACAATCCGGCCTGAAAAACATGAATAAGCCAATGCTCATCACCATGGGCGATGCCGCTGGCATTGGGCCTGAAATCATTGCCAAGGCTTATCGAAACTCGCCGGTTGATCTGACGAACTGCGTGGTGGTGGGCGATGTGGCGACGATGCGGCGTGCAGCTGGTCTGGTGGCCAGCCCCTTGGCGTTGCCGGTGGTTGTGCTTGACGATCTGGAGTCTGCCCGCAGCTTACCGCCCAATTGCATCCCTATGCTGCAAAAGTGTGATCTTTCGGCACCCTTATCGATTGGGATAGTGAGTGCGGCGGCAGGGCTGGCGGCGGCAGATTGCATCGTTTGGGCGGCGCGGGCTGTGCTTCGGGGCGAAGCAGCGGCGATGGTCACCGCGCCGATTCACAAAGAAGCATTAAGCGCTGCTGGTGGCTGGGCGGCCCGCTTTCCCGGGCACACCGAAATGTTGCAAGCTGAAGTGGCGGCATTTTTGAACAAGCCTGTGAGCGAAGTGCCGGTGCGCATGATGCTGGCCAATGACGAGCTAAAAACCGTACTGGTCAGCATTCACATGTCGCTGCGCCAGGCGATTGAGGCGGTGACGTTTGACAGCGTGCTGCAAACTTTGCGCATCACGCACGCTGCGCTCAGTGCCAGCCTGGGGCGCGCGCCGCGCATAGGTGTGGCCGGACTCAACCCGCACGCAGGCGAGGGTGGGCTGTTTGGTGTGGAAGAGCAAACCATCATCTCCCCGGCCATAGCCGCCGCTAGAGCCGAAGGCCTGAACGTGAGCGGCCCCTTCGCGCCCGACACTGTTTTTATGCGCGCAAGAACCAAGGCTGGCCTTCCAGGCGAATCCAGCAAGCCAGGCGAGTTTGATGTGGTGGTGGCGATGTATCACGACCAGGGGCTGATTCCGGTCAAGTATCTGGGTGTGGAGCAGGGCGTTAATGTCACGCTGGGCCTCTGCAACCCGCAGGGTCAGCCCTTTGTACGCACCAGCCCCGACCACGGCACTGCGTTTGACATTGCCGGTACGGGCAAGGCCGATGCGTCCAGCTTGCTGGCAGCTATCCGCATGGCGCGCAAGCTGGCTTTTTTGGGCTGATTCGCCTGCTGCGGCTCAGAAGCGTCGAAAAAATGCCAAATTCAAGGTATAAAAATGGCCACAGCCCAATAAATACGGGCGTTAATAGCTCCTGAATTTATAGCGTCTACTTCTTCAGGCTATCGCGAATCTCCCGCAGCAGCACCACATCTTCAGGCGTTGCCACTGGCGCAACAGGTGCAGCTGGCTCTTCGCGCTTCATGCGGTTGATTTGCTTGACCATTAAAAAGATGACGAAGGCCAGAATGATGAAGTTAAGCGCGACGGTGATGAAGTTGCCGTAAGCGAGTACTGGTACGCCGGCTTTTTTCAGAGCATCCAGTGTCGTGGCCGTGCCGACTGGTACGTTACCCAGCACCACGAACAGGCTGGAAAAATCGAGCTTGCCAAAAATGGAGCCGACGATGGGCATGAGAATGTCGCCCACCAGCGAGTCAACAATCTTGCCGAAAGCCGCACCGATGATGACACCCACGGCCAGATCAATGACGTTACCCTTGACTGCAAACTCCTTGAATTCCTTCATCATTCCCATATCCAACTCCTTTTATTGTGGTGGTCGCTGTGCGACGCGAGCGCTGCGCACAGTGCGCGATTATCAGCGTGTCGGTCAAGTATCTGGCAGCAGTTCAAGGTTTGAGCCTGAAACAATCCCTTGACTGGGCCGGCAACACAACAAAATTTCCCCCTTCGCAGTCGGGATTGCCGCCCTCTGCCTTGAAAACGCTGGTTCCGCTCCGCTACAATGATGGGTTGACCCTGACAAGCCCCCAATTAAGCCTATTTCAAGCCAGTTCTTGAAGGACTCTCATGACCGAAGTTAGCGCGAGTATCGCAATCAAAGCAGCAGGTGTGCCAAGTGGCTCGCCGATGGACTCATCCAAAAGAAACGCAATCATCGCCACCGCTGTCATTGGCGGATCCGGCGCAGTGGCCGTAGCTGTTCCCTTTGTCAGCACCTTTTCACCGTCTGAAAAAGCCAAAGCGGCAGGTGCCGCAGTAGAGGTCGATATTTCTGCGGTTAAACCCGGCGAGAAAATCACAGTTGAGTGGCGCGGCAAGCCCGTCTGGATCGTCAGGCGAACGCCCGAGCAATTGGCAGAGCTTCCCAAGCTGGACGGTTTGTTGGCTGACCCGCAATCCAAACGTAAACAAGATGAATTGACTCCAGCTTACGCCCGTAATGAAGGCCGGTCGATCAAGCCAGAAGTTTTTGTAGCTGTCGGCATTTGCACCCATTTGGGCTGCTCACCCTCGGAAAAGTTTCAGCTGGGGGCGGTCGGCGGAATGGGGCCCGACTGGGGCGGTGGCTATTTGTGCCCCTGTCATGGTTCCACCTTCGATATGGCTGGCCGCGTTTACAAGAACAAACCTGCCCCCGACAACCTCGAGATTCCACCACATATGTACCTGTCAGACACCCGGCTGCTGATTGGTGAAGATAAAAAGGCCTGAACGGGCGTTTTGACTGTTAAAAACTTTCAAACCCATCCGATCAAAAAAGCCCTGCCGACCGCGCCTGAAAACTTTGCTGATATTCCTACTCAATTTTTAAGCAGAAATTTCAGACCTGATTCACGCAATCGCAAAATTTAAATTCGACACAGGATCAGTTATGGCTGTATTCAAAGAAATTTCTCCCGACGCTCCACTGGCTGAAAAGGCCCTTACCTGGGTTGACAACCGCTTTCCCGCCTCCAAGCTCTGGAACGAGCACGTGGGCCAGTACTACGCGCCGAAAAACTTTAATTTTTGGTACATTTTCGGTTCCCTGGCGCTGTTGGTGCTGGTGATTCAAATCACCACCGGCATCTTTTTGACGATGCACTACAAGCCCGATGCGGCGTTGGCCTTTGGCTCGGTCGAGTACATCATGCGCGACGTGCCTTGGGGCTGGTTGATTCGCTACATGCACTCAACGGGCGCGTCGGCTTTCTTTGTAGTCGTTTACCTGCACATGTTTCGGGGCCTTATTTACGGCAGTTACCGCAAACCACGCGAGCTGATCTGGATTTTTGGCTGCGCGATTTTCCTGTGCCTTATGGCCGAGGCCTTCATGGGCTACTTGCTCCCGTGGGGCCAGATGAGCTATTGGGGTGCGCAGGTGATTGTGAATTTGTTTGCCGCCATTCCTTTTATCGGCCCTGATCTGGCGCTGCTGATTCGTGGCGACTACGTCGTCGGCGACGCAACGCTAAACCGCTTTTTCGCCTTCCACGTGATTGCGGTTCCACTCGTACTGCTAGGCTTGGTGGCGGCCCACATCATCGCGCTGCATGAAGTGGGATCCAACAACCCTGATGGTGTTGAAATCAAGGCACCTGGTGCGCCTAAAGATGCGGCAGGGCACCCACTTGACGGCATTCCATTTCACCCCTACTACACGGTTCATGACATTTTTGCAGTCAGCATGTTTTTGATGATCTTCACCGGCATCATCTTTCTGGCGCCGGAGTTCGGTGGCTACTTCCTGGAGTACAACAACTTCATACCGGCTGATCCGCTCAAGACCCCTCTGCATATTGCACCGGTCTGGTATTTCACGCCCTACTATTCCATGCTGCGAGCCATTACCACCGAGATGATGTACGCACTGATTGCATGCGTGGCAGCGGGCGCAGTGCTGGCTGTGATCAAGGCCAAAATTGCCAACCTGTTCAAGGCTGTCATCGTGGGTGCCGCTGTGGTGGTGATTGCTGCCATGCTGGTGATTGACGCCAAGTTCTGGGGCGTGGTCGTCATGGGCGGCGCAGTGATTATTTTGTTTGGCCTGCCATGGCTGGATAAAAGCGAGGTCAAATCGATTCGCTATCGCCCAAGCTGGAACAAATACCTCTACGGCATTTTCGTCATCAACTTCCTTGTGCTGGGCTATCTTGGTGTGCAGCCACCATCACCTATCGGCGAGCGTGTGTCGCAGGTCGGAACACTCTTTTACTTTGGCTTTTTCATCCTCATGCCATGGTGGAGCCGTATTGGTACCTTTGGCCAGGTACCCAGCCGAGTGACGTTTGCTGCCCACTGAGCTGGATATCACAACTATGAAAAAAATTATTTTTGTCTTGATCGCGGCGGTCGGTTTTTTGGCGGGTGCGCAGGCCAATGAAGCCGGTATGGCCTGGGACAAAGCCCCCAATAAAACCAATGATCTGGGTTCGCTGCAAAACGGTGCCAAGCTGTTTGTCAACTACTGCCTGAACTGCCACTCAGCCGCATTTATGCGCTTTAACCGCCTGAAAGACATCGGCCTGACGGATCAGCAAATTAAAGACAATCTGCTGTTCACCACCGACAAAGTCGGCGATACCATGAAGTCCGCGATTGACCCCAAACAGGCCAAAGAATGGTTTGGCGGCGCGCCTCCGGACTTAACCGTTATTGCCCGATCACGCTCTGGAGCCGGCGGCACCGGTGCCGACTACCTCTACACTTACCTGCGCACCTACTACCGTGACAACAGCAAGGGAACAGGCTGGAACAATCTGGCATTCCCGAATGTCGCCATGCCCAACGTGCTATGGGAATTGCAAGGCCAACGTTCACCCATTTACGAAGAGCATGAATCGCATGGGCACAAGGCATCGGTGTTCACAGGCAAGTGGCAACAAATTACACCTGGCAGCATGTCGCCTTTGCAGTACGACCAGGCGATTGGTGACCTGGTTGGCTACTTGCAATGGATGGCCGAGCCAGCGCAAAATACCCGCGTGCGTGTGGGTGTTTGGGTGTTGTTGTTCTTGTTGATGATGACCTTTGCAGCGTGGCGTTTGAACGCAGCATTCTGGAAAGACATCAAGTAATTTTTTCGCCGGGGCTTGTTTCCGGTATTTCCTGGAGTGGACACCTTGCCGGTTCCACTCCTTTGCATTTAGGAGTCCTGCCCCATGATGGTTCTTTATTCAGGCACAACCTGCCCTTTTTCGCACCGCTGCCGTTTTGTTCTGTTTGAAAAAGGTATGGACTTCGAAATCCGCGACGTGGATTTGTACAACAAGCCCGAAGACATCAACGTGATGAACCCTTACGGCCAGGTGCCGATTTTGGTCGAGCGTGATTTGATTTTGTACGAGTCCAACATCATCAACGAGTACATCGACGAGCGCTTTCCGCACCCGCAACTGATGCCCGGCGACCCGGTTGATCGGGCTCGCGTCCGTTTGTTTTTGTTGAACTTCGAAAAAGAGCTGTTCGTGCACGTCAGCACGCTTGAATCACGCGCAGCCAAAGGCAATGAGAAGGCGCTTGAAAAAGCCCGTTCCCATGTGCGTGACCGCCTGACGCAGTTAGCTCCAATCTTTTTGAAAAACAAGTTCATGCTGGGCGACAACTTCTCGATGCTTGACGTGGCGATCGCGCCGCTGCTCTGGCGTCTGGATTACTACGGCATCGACCTGTCAAAAAATGCGGCACCGCTGCTCAAATATGCAGAGCGCATTTTTTCGCGTCCAGCCTACATAGAGGCATTGACCCCATCTGAAAAGGTGATGAGAAAGTAATTACTTTTCTGCTGTTTCGATGAACGCACTCGATTCCACGTCAACCCGTCCTTACCTGGTTAGAGCCTTGTATGAGTGGTGTACTGACAACGGCCTCACGCCCTATGTGGCGGTGGCTGTTGATGAGACGGTGCAGGTGCCGCGCGAATACGTCAAGAACAACGAGATCGTGCTCAACATCAGTTTTGATGCGACCTCATCGCTCAAGCTGGGAAACGACTTCATTGAGTTCAAGGCCAGGTTCGCAGGCAGCGCAAGAGACATCATGGTGCCGATTGGCCGCGTGATTGCGATTTACGCCCGCGAGAATGGCCAGGGCATGGCCTTCCCGCTGGCGACTACTTCAGACAGTCCGCAAGCCTCGTCGGGCGTGATGTCGGCTGAGGGGGGCATACCCGTCACGCCGTCTTCCGCTGTATCAGCTGTCCCCTCGCTAACCTCATTAACTTCGGCAACCGGGCCCGGCATGCACGCTCCTGAAAGCAAAATCATGCAACTTGTGCCTGTAGAAGGCCACGCAAGCTCGGGTGATGGTGACCTTGAATCACCAGAACCCCCGAAACCGAAGCAGGGTGGGCGACCCTCGCTCAAGCGGGTCAAATAATCACTCAAGTAAAATAGTGTTTGTGCCGATTTAGCTCAGTTGGTAGAGCAACCGCCTTGTAAGCGGTAGGTCATCAGTTCGATTCCGATAATCGGCACCATTTCATAGTCTTGGGAAACCCAGGACAATCCAAAAAGCCGCGCCAGCATTAGCTTTCGCGGCTTTTTCGTGTCCAATACGATGCGATATCACTTTAAGAAATCCAGCTGATCGCGGCGGTATTTTTGGCGGTGTATTTAAGCGCTTCAACCAGCCGGAATGCCTAACTCATGACAGGTATGTAAATTGGGTCACAGTCAAGTACATGCCCATTTTGTTGACTAGGCTCAAAGTGTTGTTTTTTGGCAAAGAAAGTTAATTGTTGGCTATATTCCTACACGCGGCGACTAGGAGTCATCCCACAATTATCTTGTGATTCGTTTTTGGCTCGCATCGCAATTTGCGAATGCAGACAGTTCAAGCGGCGAGTCGCCGTATTAGAAATTTTATTTACCAACTTGAATGAATCCTTAGGAGAAAATGATGAACCCATTGAAATTCCCGGCAACTAAACGCCAGCTCAGCCTTCTGGCTCTTGCTGGTTTGGCAGTTGTCTGCAGCACTTCTGTTATTGCACAAGATGCCCCAGGCTGGTACATCGGCGGTAGCTTGGGTAGCACCCGCGCCAACTTCAACAACGACGCCATCAACAACCAGTTTGTTGCTAACGGCTTTGCCATCAATTCCACATCTACAAACAACAGAAGCACCGGTGGTAAGCTGTTTAGCGGCTACCAATTCACGCCTAACTTTGCATTGGAAGGTGGCTATTTTGATTTGGGACGGTTCAACTACTCCGGCGTCACAACAGGAGGCACTTACAACGGTGACACCCGTGCCCGCGGCCTGAACCTGGATTTGGTAGGTACCCTGCCTTTGTCGGACCGTTTTTCAGTCTTGGGTCGAATCGGTGCTGCCTACGCACAAACCAGAGACAACTTTGCCAGCAGTGGCTTCGTGCCCGCAAACACCTTCAACAGGAGTCGCAACGACACCAACGTGAAATTTGGGGTTGGTCTCCAGTACGCCATTACGGAGGCGCTGTCTTTGAGGGCCGAACTCGAGCGCTACCGCATCAATGACCCCATCAGAAACCGCAGCAATGTCGACATGGCATCCATCGGACTGGTCTACCGTTTCGGCGGAAAAGTCCAGACCCCGGTTGCACAAACCTACGTCGCACCTCCGGCACCCGCTCCGGCCTATGTAGCCCCACCCCCAGTCGTCGCTCCGAGGGCCGTGACACCCCCTCCAGCGCCACCGCCTGCTTATGTGCCACCCGTACTTCCGCCCAAGCAGGGTCGCAACTAACTTGATTTGCAATTGATCAGGGAATGGCTTCAAGGGTATATCTTGAAGCCATTTTTATATGCGATGTGTGTGATCCGTTCGATCCAATTCAGCAGGGCATTTTTGTCTGATGGGAGTTAAACTCTCGGCAAAACGTGCATGGCCTTGGTCGTACAATAAAATGCTTTAAAAATTTTCTCTGTCTTGCGAGTCATGATATGTACTATCCTTTCCACAAGAAGTTCACTATGCCAAGCGATGTAAGGGTCAATCAATTTCAGTTTTCGGTGCAGTTATCGCAATTTAGTTTGGCGCGCTCTGTCTCCGCTTTCTTCGCTCAAGCTGTGCTGCTTGGTGTGATCGCGCTAGGTACATTCCTGTTCCCCGCTACTGCGGCACAGAACATACCCACCATGCCCACGCCGGATCCCGGCGGAGATGTGTCTGAAATCGTACCGACGCTCCCAAAGATTGCGAACTTTGGAAATGAAGACTCCACCGTGGAGTCCCGGAAATTGGCGGATTGGGTGATTGATTCATCCGACAACGGCAAGTTGCCTTTCATCATTATTGACAAGGTGCATGCGCGGGTGTTTGTTTTTGATGCTCAGGGGCAGCTCAGGGGAGCCGCCTCAGCATTGCTGGGACTTGCCGTGGGTGACGACTCAGTCCCCGGTATTGGACAGCGAAAGTTGTCCAGCATCCGACCCGAGGAGAGAACCACGCCTGCCGGTCGTTTCGTGGCTTCACTGGCGCGAGACATCCATCGCCAGGAAGTTCTTTGGGTGGACTACGACACGGCCGTTTCACTGCATCCCGTCGTTAAGGGGACGCCCAAGGAACGCCGCGCAGAGCGACTGGCCTCGACTTCACCCCTGGACAAGCGCATTTCTTATGGCTGCATCAACGTTCCGGTTAAGTTTTATGAAAAAGTGGTGAGCCCGACATTTACAGGGACCAACGGGGTCGTCTATGTGTTGCCGGAAACCCGCTCTGCCAGGGAAGTGTTCGGGTCATACGATGTTCAGGATTCCTCGCGAAAGCAAGCCTCACCTAGCCCAGAGCAGGTAAGCAACTCGGCCGCCAGATAATCGCGTCGAACGGGCTGCAAGAAAAATTTGCAGCTATTTAGCTGATCAGGGTGCGTTTGAAAGTGTTATCTCCTCTGGAATACGAGTCAGATAATGGCACCATTTTCTTTTAATCCTTGACCCTCGCCCTCGCCCCCGCCTCAAGCGAACAAGCCGTAGCTTCAGTACATCCATCCAGTACTACTTTTTGGCTATTAGTATCTTCAGCCGAATTGATGTAACCTTCCACCCTTCCTGTAAAAGACGAGATTGGATGCGGGGAATGAGCTGTCTAACCTTCGCTGCGGCGGCGTTTCCCTGGACAAGCAGGCACCAGGTTTCGCCGTCAATCGGGCCAGCTTTGACCGCAGGGCGCAGGGTTTCGGGAATCAGCGACTCAATGGCTGCAAGCCGGGCACTGGACTCCTTGAGCAGGCCGGTCAGGTGACCAAGGGTCGGCGAGTTGGTGACTGCCTGATGTGCAGTAATGGTTTGCGAAGAGTTCACGGACGATGCAGTTTTGGCTGGATGAAATTTCTGGTTCACGAAAGATGTTGCTGGCCAAATTGTCAAACTTTTGAGCCAGCTTTTAAAAAGCATAAGGGTTACTTCAAGTGCATTTAATCATCACAGACGCCTGGCTGGCCAAAAGTCGGGCTATATATTTAAGCGGGACCAAACTGGTGGTTGCGGGTTTTGTTGCAGCCTTTGCCTTGATGGTGGTGGCTGCCGGTTTGTACCACTGGGTGTTTTTGAAGGGCGCGCGCGAGGGCTGGCCGGTGGTCGGCGCACTGGTCAAGCTGGTGGTTAAAGACGAGTTCGAGCAACGCGACCGCTTCATGCGCGAAAACCTCGACGTGATGGCCAAGCGGCTGGGCGAGATGCAGGCCAAGATGGTGCAGCTTGAAACCCTTGGTGAGCGGGTATCGGGTCTGGCAGGCCTCAATCCGGGCGACATCAAATCCACCATGGGCAGCGGTGGCGCACTGGTCGGCAGCCGATCCCTCACGATGGAAGAACTTCAGGCGACGCTGGCTGACCTGGACAAGCTGACAGACCAGCGAGTTGACCTGATGACCGTCATGGAGTCGCGCCTCTTTGACCAGAAAATCAAAAAGCTCATGGTACCGACGCAGCAGCCGGTCGCCGGTGGTATTTTGGGGTCATCGTTTGGCTGGCGTATCGACCCTGTCAACGGGCAGTCGGCGCTGCATACGGGGCTGGACTTTCCTTCAGGGCAGGGCACACCCATTGTGGCTGCTGCAGGCGGTGTTGTGCTGGTGCAGGAATACCATCCCGCCTATGGGAATATGGTCGAAATCGACCACGGCAATGACCTGGTCACGCGTTATGCGCATGCTTCCAGGGTGTTCGTCAAAAAAGGTGATCTGGTCAAGCGTGGTCAAAAAATAGCCGAGGTGGGTACCACCGGGCGTTCGACGGGCTCGCATCTGCACTTTGAAGTGCTGGTGCAGGGCGTTTTCCAGGATCCGCAGAAATTCTTAATGGCAGGGCAAAAGATGCCTGCCAATCAACTGGCGTCTTCCAGCACCCCGATGCTGTCGTCGGCGGGTACACAATTGCCGCGCCCAAAATAAGCGCCAAAAACATCTGCCCAAAATAAGTGCTTTGTGGCAGGTAAAATCGGAGGTTTGCGCTCGGTTGAACTAACCGGCAGCGCCCACACCTAAGTCCGTATCAATTAAGGGATTTCGGCCGCATTGCCAACTCACGGGGGTTGCAACGCGGCCTCGCATTTATGGCCTCCAACATACTGACCAAAATCTTCGGCAGCCGCAACGACCGGCTGCTTAAAAGTTACCGCAAAACCATAGAGCGCATCAATGCGCTGGAGCCGCAGTATGAAAAGCTCGACGAAGATCAATTGCGCGCCAAAACCCGGGAGTTCCTTGATCGTGTAGCGGCAGGCGAAACCCTTGATGCCATCCTTCCGGAAGCTTTTGCAGTCGTTCGGGAGGGCAGCAAGCGCGTGATGAAGATGCGCCACTTTGATGTGCAGATGCTGGGCGGCATGACGCTACACAACGGCAAGATTTCCGAAATGGGCACCGGCGAGGGCAAAACGCTGACATCAACGCTACCCGTGTATTTGAACGCGTTGACCGGTAAAGGCGTGCATGTGGTCACGGTCAATGATTACCTGGCCAGCCGCGATGCACGGTGGATGGGCAAGCTCTATAACTATCTGGGTTTGACCGTCGGCATCAATTTGCCGACCATGTCGCGTGAAGAGAAGCAGGGCGCCTATCAGTGCGACATCACTTACGGCACCAACAACGAATACGGCTTTGACTACCTGCGCGACAACATGGTCTATGAAGTGGCCGACCGCGTGCAGCGTAGTCTGAACTTCGCGATCATTGATGAGGTCGATTCCATCCTGATCGACGAAGCCCGGACGCCGCTCATCATCAGCGGCCAGGCCGAGGACCATACTGACATGTATGTAGCCATGAACAAGGTTGTGCCACTGCTTACGCGCCAGGAAGGCGAAGCTGACCCGCGCACCGGCGAAGGCGTGACCAAACCAGGCGACTTCACTCTCGACGAGAAAACGCAGCAAGTGTTTTTGACTGAAGACGGCCATGAAAATGCCGAGCGCATATTGTTCAACCTCGGGCTGATTCCCGAGGGCGCTACGCTGTATGACCCGGCCAATATTCAGTTGATGCATCACCTGTATGCAGCACTGCGCGCCAACCACCTGTACCACCGCGACCAGCACTATGTCGTGCAAAACGGCGAAGACGGCTCGCCCGAAATCGTCATCGTCGATGAATTCACTGGTCGTTTGATGACGGGCCGCCGCTGGAGCGAAGGCCTGCACCAGGCGGTTGAAGCCAAGGAAGGCGTACCGATTCAGGCAGAGAACCAGACACTGGCATCGATCACTTTTCAGAACTATTTCCGCCTCTACGCCAAGCTGGCCGGCATGACCGGTACGGCAGACACCGAGGCCTATGAATTCTCTGAAATTTATGGTCTGGAGACCAGCGTCATCCCGCCAAACCGTTTGAGCCGACGTGAAGACCAACTCGATCGCGTCTACAAAACCACGCGTGAAAAGTACGAAGCGGCCATCAAGGATATTCGCGAATGCTACGAGCGCGGCCAGCCAGTTTTGGTCGGCACCACGTCGATTGAAAATTCCGAGATCATCGACCAGCTGCTGGAGAAAGAAAAGCTTCCGCATCAGGTGCTCAATGCCAAGCAACATGCGCGCGAGGCCGACATCGTGGCGCAGGCCGGACGCCTGAAAGTCATCACAATTGCCACCAACATGGCGGGTCGCGGAACTGACATCGTGCTGGGCGGAAGCCTGGAGAAAATGATTGAAGCCGTCGAGGCTGACGAGTCGCTTGATGCGGGCGCAAAGGACGCAAAAATTGATGCGCTGCGCAGCCAATGGGAGCAAGAGCACGAGCAGGTCAAGGCCCTGGGCGGCCTGCGCATCATTGCTACCGAGCGTCATGAGTCACGCCGCATCGACAACCAGTTGCGTGGCCGCTCCGGCCGTCAGGGTGACCCTGGTTCATCGCGCTTTTTCTTGAGTCTTGACGACCCGCTGATGCGTATTTTTGCGGGCGACCGTGTCAAGGCCATCATGGAGCGGCTGAAGATGCCGGATGGCGAAGCCATTGAAGCCGGCATCGTGACGCGCAGCATTGAATCAGCACAGCGCAAGGTTGAAGCGCGCAACTTCGACATTCGCAAGCAGCTGCTTGAATACGACGACGTGGCCAACGACCAGCGCAAGGTGATTTACCAGCAGCGCAACGACATCATGGACGCGGCCAGCCTGGAGGGGCAGATCGAGTCCCTGCGCGAAGGCTGCTTTACAGACCTGACACGGCAGTACGTGCCGGTTGAAACTGTTGAAGAGCAGTGGGATATTGCAGGCCTGCAAAAAGTATTGCTGGACGAATGGCAGATTGATGTTCCATTGACCAGGGAGCTGGAAAACGCAGCAGCCATCACCGACGAAGATATTCTTGAAAAAGTGATCGCCGCAGCTAACGCGGCCTTTGCCGACAAGCTGGACAAAATCGGCGAAGAAAACTTTTTGCAGTTTGAGCGCATCGTGCTGCTGCAAAGCATAGACACGCACTGGCGTGAACATTTAAGTTCGCTCGACTACCTGCGCAAGGGAATTCACTTGCGCGGCTATGCGCAAAAGCAGCCCAAGCAGGAATACAAGCGCGAAGCCTTCGAGCTGTTTGGCCAGTTGCTCGACAGCGTGAAAAACGAAGTCACCAAAACCCTGATGACGGTCAAGATCCAGTCGGGTGAGCAATTGGAGCAAGCCGCCGAAGACATGGAAACCCGGGCTGAAAATATTGCGAACGTGACCTACACCGCGCCGACTGAATCAGGCGATGTCGAAGTCACTGCAGACCAGGCCTCACAGCGGCAACTAGCCATGCCAGGCGACGTTATGCCGCGCGTGGGGCGCAACGACCCTTGCCCATGCGGTTCAGGAAAAAAATTCAAGCTGTGCCACGGCAAGCTGACTTGAAACGCAGCATCCTGGTCATTTAATTTTCGGTTTTTTTGGAGTCATGGGATGCCCGTCAATCTCGTCGCCACGCCCTCCGCTGATCTTTACCCGGTACCCGGTGTGCGTTGGGGCATTACCGAGGCGGGCATCCGCAAAGCCAATCGTAAAGACCTGGCTGTCACGCTGTTAGACGCGGGCGCATCGGTTGGTGCGGTGTTTACACAAAACCGTTTTTGCGCAGCACCGGTGCAGCTCTGCCGCGAACATCTGGCCAAAAACGCGGGCCAGAGCTTTGGCATTCGCGCCATGGTCATCAACACTGGCAATGCCAACGCTGGCACAGGTGAAGACGGGCTGCATCGCGCGCACGCTACTTGCATAGCACTTGCGCGTGACCTGAATCTGGCACCCGAGCAGATTTTGCCGTTTTCTACCGGTGTCATCATGGAGCCACTGCCGCATGACCGCATCGCTGCCGGCTTGCCTGCAGCTATTGCGGATGCCAAAGAAGACAACTGGGCCAGCGCTGCCGAAGCAATCATGACCACCGACACTGTGGCCAAGGCTTTCTCGAAGCGCATCGCACTGGGCGGGCAGCCGGTCACCATTACCGGCATCAGCAAAGGCGCGGGCATGATACGGCCCAACATGGCGACCATGTTGGGCTTTATGGCTACCGATGCCTGTGTGGCGCAGGGCGTGATGTCGCAGCTGGCAAAAGAGCTGGCTGAAGGCTCGTTCAACCGCGTGACTGTCGATGGCGATACGTCTACCAACGATTCGTTTGTGGTGATTGCCAGCAACAAGGCAAAGCACATGCCCATCACATCGCTGGACAGCGCTGACGGTAAAGTCCTGCGTACGGCCATGATGGAGATTGCAAAAAAACTCGCGCAGGCCATTGTGCGCGACGGTGAAGGCGCAACCAAGTTCATCACCATCCAGGTTGAAGGCGGCAAGACTAGCGTCGAGTGCCGTAAAGTGGCTTATGCGATTGCGCATTCGCCATTGGTAAAAACAGCTTTTTTTGCCAGTGACCCGAACCTTGGCCGCATCCTCGCTGCGGTTGGTTATGCAGGCATTGACGACCTGGACCAAACCAAAATTGATTTGTACCTTGACGACGTGCTGGTTGCCAAAAACGGCGGCAGGCATGTGGACTACGTCGAGGTCGACGGTCAGCGCGTGATGAAGCAGAGCGAGATCACGGTGCGCGTGGTGCTGGGACGTGGAGCCGCAGCCGACACGGTCTGGACTTGCGATTTGTCTTATGACTACGTCAAGATCAACGCCGACTACCGCAGTTAACACAAAAGCTAAAAAATGAATGAGCATTTTGAGCACCTCATGGTGCGTCTAGAGTCTTTGATGACCCGCATAGAGTCCGTGCTGCCGCAGCCGCTCACTGCACCCGACTGGAGCGCCTCGGTGGCCTATCGCTACCGCAAGCGCAGCACGGGCCACGGTGCGTTAGAGCCCGTGCAACACGTCGGAGCGATGGACCTTCGTGACCTGAAAGAAATTGACGACCAAAAAGAAAAAATCAGGCGCAACACCGAGCAATTCGTTAACGGTAAACCGGCCAACAACGTGCTGCTGACAGGCGCGCGTGGCACTGGCAAGTCGTCACTGATCAAGGCTTGTTTAAATGAATACTCAGCGCGCGGTTTGCGCCTGATCGAGGTTGACAAGGCCGACCTGGTTGACCTGGCCGACATCGTCGACGTGGTGTCAAGCTTGCCCGAAAAATTCATTGTGTTCTGCGACGATCTGAGCTTTGAAGACGGCGAGCCGGGCTACAAGGCACTCAAGTCGATTCTTGATGGTTCGGTATCCGCAGCATCACCCAACGTGGTGATTTACGCCACTAGCAACCGCCGCCATTTGCTGCCGCAAAAAATGGCCGACAACCTGACCTACACCCACCACGAAGACGGTGAGGTACACCCAGGCGAAGCGGTAGAAGAAAAAAATTCACTCGCCGAGCGTTTCGGTTTATGGGTCAGTTTTTACCCCTTCACGCAAGATGAATACCTGACCATCACCGCCCAGTGGCTGTCGTCGTTTGGCGTTGATGCCGCAGCCATCGTCGCGGCCCGTCCCGCGTCCCTGGTGTGGGCACTGGAGCGCGGCTCGCGCAGTGGCCGCGTTGCCTATCAGTTCGCAAGAGATTTCGTCGGAAAACAGTCTCTAGACTGACGCAATGACTTCGAAGGTACTCGTAGCCGACGGAGATCGCCCGCGTCTAGGTGGCGCTGACCGCAAAGTAGTTGAAGTTGCGGTAGGCGTGCTCATTCGCTCGAACGGCGAGTTCCTGCTCACCTCACGCCCTGCAGGCAAGGTCTACGAAGGCTATTGGGAGTTTCCGGGCGGCAAGCTTGAGCAGGGGGAAAGCGTAAGCCAGGCGCTACGCCGAGAGCTGCACGAAGAAATCGGTATCACTATTCAAGCCGCGCACCCATGGAAGACTGAACTGGTTGACTACCCGCACGCGCTGGTGCGGCTCAACTTCTGCAAGGTGTTTGAGTGGACGGGCGAGCTGCGCATGCGGGAAAGCCAGTCGTTTGCCTGGCAGTCACTGCCCGTGATGGTGCAGCCTGTGCTGCCGGGTACCATTCCCGTGCTGGCCTGGTTTGCCGCCGAGCGCGATTTCTCCGGGGCGACGCATTAAGTCGGGCATTCTTTATGCTATTTTATCAGTAGCGTGACATGCCCGTATTCATTGGGTCGCAGGTCTTTTTTGTACTCAAAAATGAGCCAATTGACGCTTTCAGAGCGCGCTGAGAGGCAAACAGCAGCCGGGTTTAAATTACCGTCTCAGGCTGCACGCGCCGGTAGCGCACCTGGTTCTTGTGCACGTTGTCGATGCCGACGAACTCGTTTCTGGACTCAAACTTCAGCTCGAAAGCGGCAAAGGGCAGGTTCAGCCGCGAGGGTGGCCTGCCGTCCATGCTGGTGTACTTGCGCTTGAGGTTGGTGCCGTCATAAAGCCAGGTACCTTCATGTCTGTGCTCGGTGACCACGCCGGCTGTATCGGTGATGCGGACCCTTTCACTAAACCGGCTGTCCGGCTCAAGTACCAGGATGCGCCTGACGCGAAAGCCGCCTTCCTCGTATTCCCTGAGCCAAGTACCCTGTAGCTGTTCGCTCACTTCCTGCTGTGCCGAATCAGCCGGCGCTCCTGCAGACAAGCTCGTAGCGCCGTTGTCGCAGGCGACCAGTAGCAGGCTGGCAAGTGTCATGCTGACGAGGCAACGGCAGGCAGGCATGGCCAGCATCCACAGACTTGCTTATACGGGCGCCTGTGACGCCACCTTGCGGTCAGCCAGTACCTTCTGCGCACTGGGCCGCTCGCTAATGAACTTGATGTAGGGCTTGTAGTCAATGTCTGCGGCTACCAGCAGGTCTTCGCCATACACCGCCCTGGTAGCCATGCCTATCAACGGCAGGCTGGCAAAGGCGGCGCAGTCGGCCTGCGTGAAGCTGTTGCCCGCGGCAAACGGCGCGAACTTTGCAATCCGCTTGAAGGCGACCATGTTTTTATCGAGCTGCTTCTTCACCCGCTCTTTGGCTGAATCGCTGATCGCCGCGCTACCGAAAAAAGCCTGCGGATACAGCTCACGCGCTACCAGTTCCAGATGCAAATCAATAAAAGCGATCAGCTCGCGTACTTTTGCGGCGGCAAATGCATCAGCAGGCAGCAAGGCGGGCTGTGGGTACTTTGCTTCAATGTATTCCATGATGGCCTGGCTTTCGCATAGCGCGCCGCTGTCAGTGCGGATGTACGGAATCTTGCCCAGCGGAGATGCAGTCAGTACAGCATCGTCCTTGCTCCTGATGGCCACGCGCTCTTCAGTGAAGGCTACACCCTTTTCAAGCAGCGCAAGCTTGACCTTGTTGTAGTAGTTTGAAATTGGCGAGCCGCAGAGTGTGAGCATGGTTGTAGTCCTTGGGCAGTTGATGTGATGCAGAGTTTGAAGTTTATTCGTTACTGAACGGTTCAAGCTGTTAACTGCCACCGTTTCGCGGCACCGAGCACGGCATCGGGGTAGGGGGCTTTGCCTCGGCTGCCGTTGTAGCGGCCCAGGCCCATGAAGAGGTCACCGCGTTCACGGTCCAGATAGTGGCGCAAGATCACGCAGCCAAAGCGCAGGTTGGTCTGCATGTGAAAGAGCTTGCTGGCATCGCCGTCGCCGATCACTCGCGTCCAGAAGGGCATGACCTGCATGTAGCCGCGCGCGCCAACCGGGCTGACGGCGAATTTTCTGAAGTTGCTTTCGACTTGAATCAGGCCGAGTACCAGAGCTGTTTCAAGCCCCGCGCGTTTGCTCTCGTACCAAACGGTTTGCAAAAACTCTTTGCGGACTTGCAGCTCGGCTTTTTTTGTTAGCAGGCGGTCGCTCATGGCGGCCAGCCAGCGCAGGTGTCTCAGTTTGGCTTCGGTGTCTTTGAACTCGGGCACCGGCGGTGCGTTGTTGGCAATGGCAGAACTGAGCGCTGTACGCACCGAGTCGATCAGCGGTTCTTCGATTTGCGCGCCTGCGCTGGCGAGCTTGGGCAGTACAAGCGATGTCAGCAGCAGTGGCGGCGCAAGAACTAAAGAGCGCCTTGATAAACCGGTCGTGTGGTTCACCTTCTCAAATAGCCAGGCCAAGTTTTGTTTTGAGAAAGGCTAGCGCCCCAGCGGCATCTACCTTGGTCGATTCTGTATCGCGGCGGTGCTGGTATTCGATCTGGCCCTCTTTCAGCGCGCGGTCGCCAATCGTCACGCGGTGCGGCACGCCTATCAGTTCCCAGTCGGCAAACATGGCGCCGGGGCGCTCGTTGCGGTCGTCCAGAATCACATCAACGCCTGCGGACAGCAGCTCTTCATACAGCTTGTCGGCCGCAAGCTTGACGTCGGCGAAACGGTCAGGGCTGATGGGGCAGAGCACGATGGTGAAGGGCGCAATCGCATCGGGCCAGATGATGCCTTTGGCGTCGTGGTTCTGCTCGATGGCGGCTGCAGGCAGGCGCGTGATGCCTATGCCATAGCAACCCATTTCCAGAAACTGCGGCTTGCCGTTGTCGCCTAAGAATGTGGCGTTCATTGCTTTCGAATATTTGGTACCGAGGTAAAAAATATGGCCAACTTCGATGCCGCGCTCGATGGCCAGCAGGCTTTTACCGTCGGGCGAGGCATCGCCTGCTACGACGTTGCGGACGTCCGCTACGAGTGTGGGTTCGGGCAGGTCACGGCCCCAGTTGACGCCGGTGATGTGGAAATCCTCAACGTTTGCGCCGCAGACCCAGTCGGCCATGGCAGCGACTTCGCGGTCGGCTACCAGCTTGACGGGTTTGAGTAAATTCAAAGGGCCGAGGTAGCCGGGCTTGCAGCCAAAGTGATCTTCAATTTCAGGCACTGTGGCAAAGCGGAAATCTGCCAAGCCCGCAAGCTTGCGAGTCTTGACTTCATTCATGTCATGGTCGCCGCGCAGCAGCAGCAGCCATACCTGGGTCTTGACGACTTTGTCAGCCTCGTCAAGCGTGTCAGTGGCCAGTACAAGTGACTTCACAGTGGACTGCAAGGGAATCGACAGCAGCTCGGCCACGTCGGCGCAGGTTGCCCTGCCCGGCGTAGCAGTTTTGGTCATCTCCTGCGAAGGCGTTGGGCGCGGCCCTGTTGGTGCAAGCGCTTCGGCCTTCTCCATATTCGCCGCGTAGCTGCTCTCGGGGCAATAGACAATCGCATCTTCACCCGTCGCCGCAATCACCTGAAACTCTTCGCTCAAGTCACCACCAATCGCGCCGCTGTCGGCAGCCACGGCGCGGTAAGTGAGACCAAAGCGGTCAAAAATTCGCCGGTATGCAGCGGCCATGTTTTGGTAGCTCACTTTGGCTGCGGCTTGGTCGCGGTCAAAACTGTAGGCATCCTTCATGATGAACTCGCGGCCACGCATCAGGCCGAAACGAGGGCGGCGTTCATCTCGAAACTTGGTCTGGATCTGGTACAGGTTTTTCGGCAACTGCTTGTAGCTTTTGATGTCTTGCCGCATCACGTCGGTCACCACTTCTTCGCTGGTCGGCTGGACGATAAAGTCGCGGCCATGACGGTCCTTGATGCGCAGCAGCTCGGGGCCCATCTCGTCGAATCGACCTGTCTCCTGCCACAGCTCGGCGGGCTGGATGACGGGCATGGTCATCTCAATCGCACCCGCACGGTTCATTTCTTCACGCACGATGGCCTCTACCTTGCGAATCACGCGCAGGCCCATGGGCATGTAGTTGTAAATGCCGGCACCGAGCTTTTTAATCAGGCCTGCGCGCATCATCAACTGGTGACTGACGACTTCTGCGTCGGCGGGGGCTTCTTTGAGGGTGGAGATGAAGAACTGCGAGGCTTTCATGGGCAATATTTTCTGGAATTCGGAACGTGCGTGCGCTTGGTATTGGGGGCGAAGTCAGCAGTAAACCGCCAGTCGCTTGGAGTTCGGGCCATCGCTGTGCATAATGGCTTCAGTTTAAAAAATTTGAGGTTTGATTATGCTCGACCGGGACGGCTTTCGGCCCAACGTCGGCATCATCTTGCTCAACCAGAGAAGTCAGGTATTTTGGGGCAAACGTATCCGCACCCACTCGTGGCAATTTCCGCAGGGTGGCATTGACCGGGGCGAAAATCCTGAGCAAGCCATGTTCCGCGAGTTGCATGAAGAGGTGGGATTGTTTCCACAGCATGTTCACGTGCTGGCCCGAACCCGAGACTGGTTGCGCTATGAGGTGCCTGACCGGTTCATCCGCCGCGATGCGCGCGGACATTACAAAGGCCAGAAACAAATCTGGTTTCTGCTTCAGCTCGTCGGTCACGACTGGGACTTGAACCTGCGCGCCACCGATCACCCCGAGTTCGATGCCTGGCGCTGGAACAATTACTGGGTGCCGCTCGATGTGGTGGTCGAATTCAAGCGTGGCGTGTATGAAATGGCGTTGACCGAGTTGTCCCGTTTTGTGCCTCGGCTTGACCTCAGGCCAGATCTAAGGGCCGGTACCGGGCCAGATCACGTCAATCCCGGCAACCGTTACTTGCGGGGAGGTATGCATATGCGGGATCATGCCTTCAGCCAGGGCTGCGACGGCGGTGCTGCAACTGGGGGCGAGTCTTCACACACCCCCTACCCGGGGCGTTTGGGGGCGGCGTTTGAGCTGCCACCCGGTGCCACTTTTGAACCCGATCCGCAGACCAGCCTGGATGTGGATTCCCGCGATAAAAAAATATGAAATTGAATGTCTTTTTCAATGCTGCTATGTTGACCTTCTTGGGTCTTGCAGGTGCATCGCCGACCACCACAGCAACTGCCGCACCATCGAATTTTTTGCTCGACAACCCCGACTGGAAAGAGTCTGAAGCACCGCCTCCGCCCGCGTTTGATATTGGCAAGCTGCTGACCTTTACGGTCACGGCGAATCAGTTCATGGTGTACGGCGTTGACCCGGCTTCGATCAGTATTTCCAGCGGCGACAGCGTGGTGCGCTATGTAGTAGTTGCCACCAGTCAAAGCGGTGTACGAAATGTGATGTACGAGGCCCTGCAATGCGCCAGGGGCGAGGTCAAAACCTATGCCCGCATGTCGCCTGGTGGGCAGTGGCAGCCCGTCACAGACCCGCAGTGGCGCTCCGTGTTCGAGAAAAAGCCGTCGATGCATGCGCTGGCATTTGCAAAGCTGGGCGCCTGTGACGCAGCAGCCCCGGCCACGTCAGTGCGGGAGATTGTCTACAAGCTGAAAAACGCGGGTGTCTACCGAGACAGCTTCTGACTTTATTAAAAGCCTAAAAACCGCAAGCCAGCGCAGCAACTCAGCGCGTTAAAACCAGATTGGTTCTATGCACCATTTCTGGCTCGCCGGTGTAGCCCAGCAGCTTTTCAAACTCACTGGATGCCTTGCGGCAGATCAGCCGCGCCTCGGCGCTTGAATAATTGGCCAGGCCGCGCGCCACTTCAAGGCCGGTGGGCCCTTTGATGGCAATCACATCACCGCGCGAAAACTCGCCCTGCACGGCCGTCATGCCAATCGGCAGCAGGCTCTTGCCCTCCCCCTGGAGTTTGGCCACCGCACCGGCGTCAACCGTGACGGAGCCGCGCATTTGCAGGTGGTCGGCCATCCACTGTTTGCGGGCCTGGTTTTTTTGCGTTTGCGCTACCAGTAGCGTGCCAATGGCTTCACCTTGAGACAGGCGCATGAGCACCTGAGGTTCACGGCCATAGGCAATAACGGTTGACGCGCCTGAGCCTGCAGCGCGCTTTGCTGCGAGGATTTTCGTGATCATGCCGCCGCTGCCGATGGCTGAGCCTACGCCGCCTGCCATGGCCTCGAGCGCCGCATCGCCTGCATTGGCAGTGTGCACGAAGGTGGCCGAGGGGTCTTTGCGCGGATCGGCGGTATACAGGCCTTTTTGGTCGGTCAGTATGACCAGCGCATCGGCCTCGACCAGGTTGGCCACCAGCGCGCCCAGAGTGTCGTTGTCGCCAAACTTGATCTCGTCGTTGACGACGGTGTCGTTCTCGTTGATAACTGGCACCACCCCCAGGCTCAAGAGCGTCAGCAGGGTTGAGCGGGCGTTGAGGTAGCGTTCGCGGTCGGCCAGGTCGGCGTGGGTCAACAAAACCTGCGCGCTGCCGATGCCGCTTTCACGCAGCTTGGTCTCGTACATTTGCACGAGGCCCATTTGGCCGACGGCAGCTGCAGCTTGCAGCTCATGGATTGCTTTGGGACGGGTGGTCCAGCCCAGTCGGCTCATGCCCTCTGCAATGGCGCCGCTGCTGACCATGATGACTTCACGCCCGCCCTTGACGAGGCCTGCGAGCTGCCCGCACCAGTTGCCAATCGCTTGGGCATCCAGCCCCCGGCCTTCATTGGTGACCAGACTGGAGCCGACCTTCACCACAATGCGTTTGGCATTGAGCAGCACGCTAGAGCTGGCAGCGGTTGAGTCGGGCTGTTTTTGCATTTTTAAGCGTTTTTGAGCTGTTTGAGGTACTTTTTAAGGGCAAAAAATAGCCACAGCCCAATCAACACGGGTGCGAGCAGCTACTGTTTTAATAGCGAATTAGTCTACCTGAAACCACGGCCCATGTGGCTATTCAGGCGGCAGAACTACGAAGCGCGGGTCAACATCTTCCTCGGGTTGCTCGCTTTTTTGCACTTCCTTGACGTGCTTGTAAATTGTTTTGATAAGTTGCTCGCAGCCTTCACGCGTGAGCGCCGAGATTTCAAAAACCGGCCCCTTCCACTTGAACCGCTTGACGAAATCTTTCACGATGGCAGCGCGCTTGTCGGCATCGACCATATCGAGCTTGTTCAGCACCAGCCAGCGCGGTTTCTTATACAGCGCTTCGTCGTATTTTTTAAGCTCGCCCACAATCGCCTTGGCTTGTGCGACGGGATCGACGCCTTCGTCAAACGGTGCCAGATCAACAATGTGCAGCAGTAATCGAGTGCGTTGCAAGTGGCGCAAAAACAAGTGGCCCAGGCCAGCGCCTTCAGACGCGCCTTCGATCAGGCCAGGCAAGTCGGCCACCACAAAGCTTTGCTCGGGGCCAACGCGCACCACACCCAGGTTGGGGTGGAGGGTGGTGAAAGGGTAGTCGGCAATGCGCGGCCTGGCGTTGGATACAGCCGAGATGAAGGTTGATTTACCAGCGTTGGGCATACCCAGCAAGCCGACATCGGCCAGCACCTTCAACTCAAGCTTCAAGCTTTTGCGCTCGCCCGGCCAGCCCGGTGTTTTGCTGCGCGGTGCGCGGTTGGTCGAGCTTTTAAAGCGCAGATTGCCAAAGCCGCCATCGCCGCCTTTGGCAATCAGGATTTGCTCGCCGGGTACCAGCAGCTCGAACAGCGTTTCGCCAGTCTCGGAGTCAGTCAGGATGGTGCCGACCGGCATTTTTAAAATGACATCGTCGCCCTTGGCACCAAACATGTCCGAGCCCATGCCGTGGCCGCCGTTTTTGGCATCGTGGCGGCGTGAGAACCTGAAGTCCACCAAGGTGTTGAGGTTGATGTCAGCCAGCGCATACACGTGGCCGCCGCGACCACCATCACCACCGTTGGGGCCGCCAAACTCTTTGTATTTTTCGTGGCTGAACGAGACGCAGCCCGCCCCGCCATCGCCTGCGGCAATGTCAATAAAGGCTTCGTCTACAAATTTCATTGGGTGGTAAAAAGTTTCGCTACGCTGCGCTCCGCACGATACTTTTTACCAGATTTTTCAGTAAAAAGAGCTTGGGGCGGCCCGTCGCTTTTTTAAGAATTAAGAACAAAAAAGCCCCGTCTACGCGGGGCTTTGGCATCACTTGCGTGATGTTTTTAGGCCGGCGTCACGCTCACGGTTTGCTTGTTCAACGCACCTTTGATTGCAAATGATACCGCGCCGTCAACCAGTGCAAACAGGGTATGGTCTTTGCCAATACCGACGTTCACGCCCGGATGGAACTTGGTGCCGCGCTGGCGCACGATGATGCTGCCTGCGTTAATGACTTCGCCGCCAAATTTCTTGACGCCAAGCATTTTGGGCTGTGAATCACGCCCGTTTCGCGTAGAGCCGCCGCCTTTTTTCTGTGCCATTTTTTAGATACCTCTTGGTGTCAATTTAACGTGCTTAGCCTGCGATCACGCCGATTTGAATCTCGGTGTAATTTTGGCGGTGGCCTTGACGTTTTTGATAATGTTTACGGCGGCGCATTTTGAAAATGCGAACCTTGTCATGCCTGCCTTGCGACAGAACCGTAACCGTAACAGTAGCACCGGACACCAAGGGCGTACCGACCGTGATTGTGCTGCCGGTACCGACAGCCAAAACCTGATCAATAACAATCTCTTGGCCTACGTCCGCAGCAATCTGTTCTACTTTAATTTTTTCACCAGTAGCAACTTTGTATTGTTTGCCACCGGTTTTTATGACCGCGTACATGTAAGACCTCGTAATTTGAGTTCTGCAGACGGATTTCCGCAGAGCCTTATAGTCTACCACGATGGGGTAAAGATAGCCAGATCGGCGGCTTTGCTGCGATTTTGGGTGAAAGCGGGTGTTTCTGGGCAAGCCCGGGCTGGGCTGCCTTCCTATAATCTGCCCAAACTCCTGCCCTGCTGCCCCTCTTTACTCACACGCCCCGTCTGGATCGCCTCTTGTCTGCCAATTCCTCAAGCACCGCCGCCGCCCTCGCCCTGATTGCAGGCGACATGCAGGGTATGGACAGCGTCATAGCCCGTCGCCTGAAGTCCGAAGTACCTCTGGTGAGCCAAGTCTCGCAGTACATTGTGGCGGCTGGTGGCAAGCGGCTACGCCCGGCCTTGCTGCTGCTGATGTGTGGAGCGCTGGGCTACAAGGGTGAGCAGCGCTTCAACCTGGCAGCGGTTGTCGAGTTTATTCACACCGCTACCTTGCTGCATGATGATGTGGTGGACGAATCCACCCTGCGCCGCGGACGGGCCACTGCTAACGAAATGTTTGGCAATCCTGCAAGCGTGCTGGTCGGGGATTTTTTATATTCACGCGCTTTCCAGATGATGGTCGATGCCGGGGACATGCGTGTCATGCAAACCCTGGCCGAGGCTACCAACGTGATTGCCGAGGGCGAAGTGTTGCAATTGATGAACATGCACGACGCGTCGCTGTCCGAAGAGGGCTACCTGCTGGTGATTCGCTCGAAAACCGCGAAGCTTTTTGAGGCCAGTGCGCGCCTGGCTGCCCTGCTGGCTCAATCCACGCCTGCCGTCGAGAAAAGCTGCGCCGACTACGGTCAGGCGCTGGGCACCGCTTTTCAGGTGATTGACGATGTGCTGGACTATGACGGCGATGTGCAGGAGATGGGCAAAAACCTCGGCGACGATTTGCGCGAAGGCAAGGCGACGCTACCGCTCATCATTGCCATGCAGCGCGGCACCCCGTCCGAATGCGGCCTTATCCGTGAGGCGATTGAGACCGGCGGCACGGCGCACATGGCACAAATCATTGAGATCGTACAAAAAACCGGCGCTCTGGTGGCTACCCGCGCGGCGGCTGCTGCGGAGGCGCGACGTGCGCTGGAGGCCTTGCGGATATTGCCGCAAAACCTTTACAGTGACACCCTGATGCAACTGGCTTCCCAGCTGCTCGAACGACGTGCTTGAGGGTTATTGGTGTCTGACCCCAATAACTCTTGCCAAAGCGGGGTGTAGCTGGTGACGCTATGGGGCAGGTATTTTTAGGCATTCCTGGCAGACTCTTCTCCTTGTTCCAACACCGGGGCGGGTGGAAGTTCCGTTTTAGATTTACACCTGTCGTCCTATGGGCGATGATACGTATGTAACCAGGATTTAAGAGACTATGGCGGCTGTTGAAACCGTGACGAACGATGCACCTTCCATGGCTCTTCCCGGCTTGGGCAGAGCCTTGGTGGTTGCCGGAAAACTGGGTCAAAAAGCCGCTGAGGACATTTTTCGCAAGGCCAAAAGCGGACGCACCAGCTTCATAGCCGAACTGACTGGTTCCGGTGCGGTCTCGGCTTCCGACCTGGCCCACACCATGTCGTCTGCGTTTGCAGCGCCCCTGCTGGATCTGGATGCGATTGATGTCCAGCGCCTGCCCAAAGGTTTGCTGGACGGCAAAATCTGCCAGACCTGCCGCATTGTGGTCCTCAGCAAGCGCAACAACCGTTTGATCGTCGCAACTGCAGACCCATCTGACCAGGAGGCCGCCGAAAAGATCAAGTTCTCGACACAAATGGGCGTGGATTGGGTCATTGCTGAATATGACAAGCTGTTAAAGCTGGTTGAGGCGTCCACCACCACCGCCGCCGAGGCGATGGAAAGCATCATTGGCGATGATTTTGAATTTGACGAGTCCAGCGCCGAACTGGCGACTGAGAGTAACGACACCAGCACCTCGGAAGTTGAAGACGCGCCGGTTGTCAAATTTTTACAAAAAATGCTGCTCGATGCTTTCAGCATGCGCGCCTCAGACCTGCACTTTGAGCCGTTTGAACACACCTACCGGGTGCGTTTTCGGGTTGACGGCGAGTTGCGCGAGATTGCGTCTCCACCTGTCGCCATCAAGGAAAAGCTGGCGGCGCGCATCAAGGTGATTTCCAAGCTCGACATTTCAGAAAAGCGCGTACCGCAAGACGGCAAGATGAAGCTCAAGATCGGGCCTGACAGGGTGATTGATTTCCGGGTCAGCACCTTGCCCACCATGTACGGCGAGAAAATCGTCATTCGTATTCTCGACCCAAGCAGTGCAAAGTTGGGCATTGAAGCACTTGGTTATGAGCCGGAAGAAAAAGCGCGTCTTATGGCTGCGATTGGCCGCCCTTATGGCATGGTGCTGGTCACGGGGCCGACGGGTTCTGGCAAAACGGTGTCGCTCTACACCTGCCTGAACATCCTGAACAAGCCGGGTGTCAACATTGCCACCGCAGAAGACCCGGCCGAGATCACGCTGCCCGGTGTCAACCAGGTCAGCATGAACGACAAGGCCGGCATGACCTTCCCGGTCGCGCTAAAGGCGTTTCTGCGGCAAGACCCGGACATCATCATGGTGGGCGAGATTCGCGATATTGAAACCGCCGATATTTCCATCAAGGCCGCGCAGACTGGTCACCTGGTGCTGTCCACGCTGCACACCAACGATGCGCCGACAACCCTGACGCGGATGCGCAACATGGGCATCGCGCCGTTCAATATCGCGTCCAGCGTGATCTTGATTACCGCCCAGCGCCTGGCCAGGCGCCTGTGCCCGAACTGCAAGACACCGGCGGATATTCCGCGTGAATCTCTGCTGGAGGCAGGCTTTCTGGAAGAAGACGTTGACGGCTCGTGGACCCCTTACCGTCCCGTCGGCTGCTCGATGTGTAATAACGGCTACAAGGGCCGGGTTGGCATTTATCAGGTCATGCCTATCACCGAGGAAATCCAGAGAATCATCCTGCGTGATGGCAGCGCACTTGAGATTGCTGCGCAGGCGGCGTCCGAGGGCGTGCGGAGCTTGCGCCAGTCAGGGCTCCATAAAGTTAAACTTGGCATGACATCGGTCGAAGAAGTTTTGGGCTGTACCAATGTTTGATCGACTGCCGGATAACTCTCAACTCTTCCAAAACGAGAAAGCATCATGGCAACAGCATTGAAGGGCGTTCAAGAGTTCGTTTTCGAATGGGAAGGAAAAGACCGTGGCGGCAAGGTAGTCAGGGGTGAAATCCGGGCGGCTGGCGAGAACCAGGTCAAGGCTGCTTTACGTCGCCAGGGTGTGTTGCCGAGCAAGATCAAAAAGCGCAGGATGCGCTCGGGCAAGAGAATCAAGCCCAAGGACATTGCCCTTTTCACGCGCCAGTTGGCCACCATGATGAAAGCCGGTGTGCCTTTGCTTCAGGCCTTTGACATTGTGGGGCGCGGCAACCCTAACGCCAGCGTGATGAAGCTGCTCAACGACGTGCGTACCGACGTTGAAACCGGCACTTCACTGAGTGCCGCCTTTCGCAAGTACCCGCTTTACTTCAATGCGCTGTATTGCAACCTCGTCGAAGCTGGTGAGCAAGCTGGTATTTTAGAGTCGCTGCTGGACCGCCTGGCTGTTTACATGGAAAAAACAGAGGCCATCAAGTCCAAGATCAAGTCCGCGCTGATGTACCCCATATCAGTGGTCATCGTGGCATTTGTGGTGGTTGCGGTGATCATGATTTTTGTGATTCCGGCCTTCAAACAGGTGTTCTCGTCGTTCGGTGCAGATCTGCCTGCGCCAACCCTGTTTGTGATTGCCATCAGCGAATTTTTTGTCGCCTACTGGTGGCTTATTTTTGGCGGTATTGGTGGTGGCCTTTACTTCTTCTTCCAGGCCTGGCAACGCAGCGAAAAGGTGCAGCGGGTGATGGACCGCGTCTTGCTTAAGGTGCCGGTATTTGGCGCGCTGATTGAAAAGTCATGCATTGCCCGCTGGACGCGAACCCTGTCAACCATGTTTGCCGCAGGCGTACCTCTGGTCGAGGCACTCGACTCCGTGGGCGGCGCATCGGGCAACTCGTTGTATGCCGATGCGACTGAAAAAATCCAGCAGGAGGTCTCTACCGGTACCAGCCTGACTGCGGCCATGACCAATGCCAATCTTTTTCCGTCCATGGTGCTGCAGATGACCGCCATTGGTGAAGAGTCTGGCTCGGTCGATCACATGCTCGGCAAGGCGGCAGACTTTTTTGAAGCCGAAGTAGACGAAATGGTCGCCGGTCTGTCCAGCCTGATGGAGCCCATCATCATTGTGTTCCTGGGCGGTCTGATAGGCGGCATTGTGGTGGCCATGTACCTGCCTATTTTCAAGCTGGGCCAAGTCGTCTGATGCTGGACGCATTGGGTAGTTTGCCAACGGGTGCGTTGGCCAGCCTGGCAGGTATCGTGGGCTTGCTGGTCGGCAGCTTTTTGAACGTGGTTATTTACCGCCTGCCAAAAATCATGGAGCGGCAGTGGGTGCTTGAATGCGAAGAACTCACAGGCGGCAGCGTCACGCCCACGCGCGCAGCTGCTCTTGAAGCGGCCGAGCCCTTTAATCTGCTGGTGCCGCGCTCACGCTGCACCAATTGCGGTCACACCCTGCGCTGGTATGAAAACATACCTGTCATCAGCTACTTGTTTTTAAGAGGAAAATGCTCGGTCTGCGCTACGCCTTACGGGTTGCGTTATCCGATGGTTGAACTGGTGTGCGGGCTGCTGTTTTTCTTTTGTGCCTGGCGTTGGGGCGCTTCAAGCACGGCATTGGCCTGGTGCGGATTTTCTGGCGCGCTGCTGGCCCTCGCGCTGATCGACTGGGACACCACGCTGCTTCCAGACGACATTACCTTGCCGTTGCTTTGGGCTGGGCTTATCGTCGCTGCTTTGCAGTTCAACCCGGCCGTCAGATTGCCAGATGCCTTGTGGGGTGCGGTTGCGGGCTACCTGTCCCTATGGCTGGTCTATTGGGCCTTCTATCTTGTAACAGGCAAAAAGGGCATGGGCTACGGCGACTTCAAACTGTTTGCTGCTCTGGGCGCCTGGTTTGGCTGGACAGCGCTGGTGCCGATTATTTTGATGGCCTCGGTAATTGGTGCTGTCATTGGCATTGCGATGAAGTTCTCAAGCGGCCTGCGTGAGGGCGGCTATGTGCCCTTCGGGCCATTTCTGGCCGGGGCCGGTTTTACCGCCATGATTTTTGGCCCGCAGTCCATACTCCGTTTCGTGGGTTTGACGGGTTTGTAGCAGCCATGCAGGCCGTGCCCATCACCACAATCCCGCGCGTGCAGCGGATAGGCCTGACTGGCGGCATAGGCAGCGGCAAAAGCACGGTTGCCGGCATGCTGGCTGACTGCGGTGCCGGTGTGATTGATGCCGACGCGATTTCACGCCAGGTTACCGCGCCCGGCGGCGCAGCGATTGCCGCCATAGCCGCCCAGTTTGGCGCGCAGGCCATTACGGCAGACGGCGCGATGGACCGTGATGCCATGCGCACCCTGGTGTTTGGCGACCCCGCTGCTCGGCTACGCCTGGAGGCAATTATTCACCCCCTGGTAAGCGCCGAGACAGCGCGCCAGTCGGCGCTGGCCGAACAGTCTGGCAGCCTCTGCATTGTGTTTGATATTCCTTTGCTGGTCGAATCAGGCCGGTGGCGGCAGCAGTTTGACAACGTGCTGGTGGTCGATTGCACAGAAGAAACCCAGGTAGCGCGTGTCGTTGCGCGCGAAGTGAGTCGCCATGCTGGCTGGACAGCGCAGACTGTGCAAAAAGTCATTGCCGGGCAGGCCAGCCGCGCTGCCAGGTGCGCCGCAGCCGATGTTTGCATATACAACGATGGCCTGTCGTTATCAGCACTTCGCATTGTCGTTACGCAGGCAGCGCAGCGCTTCGGGCTATGATTCCTGATCAGCCCCCATGCCCCATACTAACCACCCGATAAAGCCAGCCCTGTGATCCTTTACGAGTATCCCTTCAACGAACGAATACGCACTTATCTGCGGCTTGAGCAGCTGTTTCGCCGCCTGAGTGAACTGGTAGCACGCGAGCACCCCATAGACCACCACTACGCCATCACCACGATATTTGAAGTCATGGATGTGGCGGCCAGGGCCGACCTGAAGATGGATGTGCTCAAGGATCTTGAAAAGCAAAAGCAGATATTGAACAGCTACCGCGGTAACCCGGCCATCGCCGAGGCCGTACTCGACGACGTGACCAGGCAGCTTGAAGCCTGCTTTGCGGCGCTGAACAGCCTGCCCGGCAAAGCCGGCCAGACGCTGACTGAAAACGACTGGCTGATGAGTATTCGCAGCCGGGTTGGCATACCCGGCGGTACCTGTGAATTTGACTTGCCGGCCTACTTTGCGTGGCAGCACCTCAACCCACAGGCCCGACATCAAGACCTGCAGCGCTGGATAGCCACCCTGGTACCTCTGGCGGAGTCGATTCGCCTTTTGTTGCAGTTACTGCGCGACTCTGGCGCAGCGCAAAAAGTCATCGCGTCTGGCGGGCAGTATCAACAAAACCTGCCGCAAGGACGGACCTTTCAATTAGTGCGCCTGCGCATTGACCCGGCGATGGGGCTGATTCCCGAAATCAGCGGCAACCGCCTGATGGTGTCGGTGCGCCTGATGCGCCACGAGGGCGATGATCGCCTGCATGCCTGTACCGACGATGCCTCGTTCGAGCTGACGCTTTGCTCCTGAAGCGTTTGCTTTGATCCAATGAAGCCAGATCAATCACCTGAAAAACCGCGACCCAAAGTGGTCGTTTGTCCCGCCTGCAAAGGCAAAAGCATTTATGGCCCCAGCAATGCCTTTCGGCCATTTTGCAGCGGGCGTTGCAAGAACATGGACCTGGGTGCCTGGGCCAGCGAGAGCTTTCGCATGGCGGTTGATTCACAGCCTGATGGCGACGCCTACGCCGACCCGAAGCTGCAATAACTCAAATACCAAACCCAACAACAGGATGGCAATGCTTCAAAAATTTATCTCAGCTAGCGTGGTTGTCATCGCCGCTTGTGTACTCAGCATGGGCGCTGCCTATGCCCAGGCGCCAGAAGTATTAAACCCGCCAATCAAAACCAAAGCCAAAAAGAAATCGGCCAAATCGGTAAGGGCGAGTAAATCAAGATTTCTGCCAGGATCACAAGAGACGGTAAAAGAGCGCGCCACCCGCCTTCAGCGCGAATGCAAGGGTGCACCTAATGCAGGCGCGTGTAGCGGCTACGCCAGTTAGCCGTCAGTCGATCAGGCGGCAGGACTGCCTAGCACCTGCTGCAATTCACCACTTTCGTACATCTCCATCATGATGTCGGAGCCGCCAACGAATTCGCCCTTGACATAAAGCTGGGGAATGGTCGGCCAGTTGCTGTATTCCTTGATACCGTTACGGACGTCCGGATCTTCCAGCACGTTGACGGTTGCCGGTTTGCTGACTCCGCAGGCCTTGAGCACCTGAATCGCGCGACCCGAAAAGCCGCACTGAGGGAACTGCGCTGTACCCTTCATAAACAGCACAACGTCTGCGGATTTGACGATCTGGTCAATGCGTTGCTGGGTCGGGTCTAGGTTGCTCATGGTGAAATCCTTTGGGTGGGGGGAGGAGTTTTTGGGGTCAGAGTCCAAATTCATCGTGCCGTTGGTACGCCCTCCGGGTGCGATGCTATGCATCGTAATGAAATTGGCGCCTGACCCCAATAACTCCAATTCAATGGATAGATTATCCTGCTCTTTGCCGATTGGCCCCTAACCGGGCCATTGCCCGCCTGTGCAGCGCTCAATCCCGGCTAAATCAAGTCGGCTTTGCACTTGCCCAAAGCCTCGTGCAATCAGCAAATCGCGCACCTTCGCCGCTTGATCGTAGCCATGCTCCAGCAGGAGCCAGCCGCCGCTCTCCAGGTGCGCAGGCGCGTTTTCAATGATTTGCCTGATGTCGTCCAGCCCGTCGCTGCCCGCAGTTAATGCTTCCAGGGGCTCATGGCTCAGTATGGTCAAGTGCGGATCGGCGTTGGCGATATATGGCGGGTTACTTGCGATCAAGTGAAAGCGCCCGCTTACTTCAATGAACCAATTGCTTTGTAAAAATTGAACAGTTAGTCCCAGGGCTTGCGCATTTTCAGTCGCTACTGCCAGTGCATCGCTGCTCGCATCAACGGCCAACACATGGGCTGCCCTCTCTGCCACCTGAAGGCCGTGCGCCACCGCTAGCGCAATCGCGCCGCTACCGGTGCCGAGGTCCAGAAGTCTTGGGTGTTCTGCAAAACCCGGTGCCAGCAATACAGCCAGCGCCCATGTCACCAGGGTTTCAGTATCGGGCCGTGGCACCAGCACCTTGGCATCCACCTTCAGCCTGAGGCCGTAAAAGTCCTTGTAGCCGACGATGTAGGCCAGCGGTTCACCGGCTGCCCGCCTGAGCACGATTTGCTGGAAAGCGATGGCGCTCGGTTCGGCCAGCGTATCGCCATCATGGGCCAGCAGCCAGGCACGGTCACTGTCTGGCCTGCTCAACGCGTGCAGCAGCAGCAGTTGCGCGTCCAGCCTGTCCAGGCCAAGCGTACGGGCCATCTGCAGTGCTTGCTCGCAGGTCAGCGCGGTCATGGGGAGAAACTTTGAATGCTATTTATTTCATAGCTACTCACGCCCGTTTTCATTGGGCTATAGCCCGATTTGGCACTCAAAAAGGGCATTTTTTGGCACTCAAGGTTCAAATTTGGGCAAATCACAGGCAAACACCATTCTCATTTATTGATTTGAGCTTTCAAGCTCGGCCAACTGCTCCGCCCCGCGTGCGACTTGCAGCGCGACGATGACGTCTTCCAGGTCGCCCTCCATGATGGTGAGCAGCTTGTACAGCGTCAGGTTGATACGGTGGTCGGTCAGGCGGCCCTGCGGGAAGTTGTAGGTGCGAATGCGGTCGCTGCGGTCACCCGTGCCAACCAGCCCCTTGCGCATCGCGGCGTCTTTGGCGGCGCGTTCTGAGCGGTCTTTTTCAACGATGCGTGCTGTCAGCACTTTCAGTGCCTGGGCCTTGTTGCTATGCTGGCTGCGGCCGTCCTGGCATTCAGCGACGATGCCGGTGGGTAGGTGCGTGATGCGTACGGCGGAGTCGGTTTTGTTGATGTGCTGGCCACCCGCACCGCTGGCGCGGTAGGTGTCTATGCGCAGGTCTGACGGGTTGATTTGTATCGCTACGGCTTCGTCCGGCTCGGGCATCACGGCGACCGTGCAGGCGCTGGTGTGAATGCGGCCCTGCGTCTCGGTGGCCGGTACGCGCTGCACCCGGTGGCCGCCAGATTCAAATCGCAACTTGCCGTAAACGCCTACGCCAGTTCCATCAAGTGCGCCGTCAATTTTCAGCACCACCTCTTTGTAGCCACCCAGCTCGCTGGGCGACTCGCTGATGATCTCGCAGCGCCAGCCGCTGCGCTCGGCGTAGCGGGTGTATAGGCGGAACAAATCGCCGGCAAACAAAGCCGATTCATCGCCACCGGTACCGGCGCGAATTTCTACAAATGCGGCCCTGGAGTCGTCCGGGTCTTTGGGGATCAGCATCAGTTGCAGGGCTTCGTCGATGTGGGTGATATCTACCTTGGCGCTGGTGATTTCTTCTTCGGCCATCGTTGTCATCTCTGCATCGCCTTTGCTCTCTTGCAGCATCTGCCCGGCGCCAGCCAAATCGGCTTCGCGGCTGGTGAGCTTGCGGTATTGCTCGGCCACCACGCTGACTTCCGAGTGCTCGCGCGTCAGGCTGCGAAAGCGGTCCAGGTCGCTCACCACGTCGCTGGCTGAAAGCAGCGCGTCGAGTTCGTGCAGTCGTAAAAGCTGGCGTTCCAGGGTCTGGCGGAGAAAGGGTTTCATGAGAGGGTGTTTTCTATCGGTTTGTCATCCCGGACTCGATCCCGGGATCCATGACTTTTTCGTGCGTGTTCGGGGTTCCGGTTTGTGGGTTGCGGATCAAGTCCGCAATGACAAAACCGGGGCAACAGTGATGCGTCGCTAAAGCTCGTTATTACCTGTGCCATGGCCCGGCAGCTTGCCGCGCAAAAACAGCTTGGACACTGTCTGCGCCGTCGCTTTGCGGCTGATTGCATCGCCCGCATGCAGCTCGGCTAACGTGCCGTGCAGCATTTTCTGGCTCAGGCCGCGCGCCAGTGCGTCAAGCACCGCGTCAATCGGCTCGCCCCTGGCCAGCAGTTTTTTGGCCCGGGCAATTTCAAGCGCGCGCCATTCGTCAGCCTGCGCATTGATCTGCTGGATCAAAGGTACCGTGCCACGCTGCTGCATCCAGTGCATGAAGTTTTGCACCCCTGCATCAATGATGACCTCGGCCTCAGCGACGGCGGCCTGGCGGCTGTCTTTGCCAGTCTGCACCAACTGGGCCAGGTCGTCCACGGTGTAAAGATAAATGTCGCGTAGCGCCTTGACCTCAATTTCAATGTCGCGCGGCACCGCCAGATCAACCATGAACATCGGCCGGCGTTTGCGCAGCTTGAGGGCACGCTCCACGGCTCCGAGACCAATGATGGGCAGCGTGCTGGCTGTGCAACTGATGACGGCATCAAACTCATGTAGGCGGCTGGGCAGGTCACCCAGGCGCATCACTTCGGCACCGAAGCGGGTAGCCAGCTTTTCGCCGCGCGCGAGTGAGCGATTGGCAATCGCCATGGCTTTGGGTTTACGTGCTGCAAAGTGGTTAGCGGCCAGGTCAATCATTTCGCCCGCGCCCACAAACAGCACCTTGATTTCGCCGAGATCTTCAAACAACTGGCTGGCAAGCCGCACGGCTGCTGCTGCCATGCTGATGCTGTGCGTACCAATCTCGGTGCTGCTGCGCACTTCTTTGGCGACGGCAAACGAGCGTTGAAACAGCTGGTGCAGGGTAGAGCCCATGGCACCGGCTTCTTCAGCGGCACGTACCGCGTCTTTCATTTGACCCAGAATTTGCGGCTCGCCCAGAACCATCGAATCCAGCCCGCTGGCAACCCGAAAGGCATGCCGTGCGGCCTCATCGCCTTCAAGTGTGTAGGCGTGCGAGCGCAGCAGGGCAGGGGACACGCCGCCGCTGTGGGCCAGCCATTCGAGCGTGCTTTCCACCTCAAGCTGGTCGCCTGCGCAATAGATCTCGGTGCGGTTGCAGGTTGAAAGAATGGTGGCCTCGGGCTGGCGTGCCAGCGACCGGCGCAAGCCGCTCAGGGTGGGCTCCATCTGGTCCATAGAAAACGCAAAACGCCCGCGCAAATCGAGCGGTGCAGTGTTATGGTTTAGCCCAAGGGCCCAGACAGACATTCATGAATTATAAAATTTAAGCGTCCCACAAGAACCACGCCACCTAAATGACCGCCTATTTGCTCACTAACCACCTGCTTAACCTGGTAGCCCCTGCTGCAGTGGTGGCACTAATATTGGCGCTACTAGCCAGCTTTTTTGGCCAATTTTCAGGGGCTAAAACGCCTGTAGCCCAATCAATATGGGCGCGAGCAGCTATTATTTTCATAGTAAATCTGGTGGTGCTCGTCGCCGGGCTGGTGCTGTTTGGTAACGACGGCAGGATGGCAACCTATGCCGTGCTGGTGTTGGCGGCGGCTACTTGCCAGTGGCTTTTGGGTAAACGTCGGAAGTAAGGCCGGACGTAGAGATGGAAGGCTTGAACAAATCCACGCGGTCGGTGATGATGCCGTCGACACCCAACTCAAGCAATCGATGCGCCGTCGCCTCGTCATTGGCGGTATAGGCCAGCATACGCAGCCCGGCTAGCGTTGCAGTGCGTACCGTGTCCTGATTCCATAGTCGGAAATTGCAGATCACGGCTACGCAGTCGAGCTCAAGCGCGACAGCAACCCAGCCAGGGCTTAATTTGTCCAATAGCAAGCCGCGCGGCAGTTGTGGCTGGGCCTGCTTTGCAGCGCGTAACGAAGCCTGCTGAAAGGACGACAGCAGCGGCAATATCGACGGTGTGGCCGCGTTTTTCCAGAGCCTGGCGGCAGCATCGGCCACCGCTGTACCGGTCTCAGCGTCCAGCCCCGGAGTTGGCTTGATCTCGATGTTCAGAAAGAAGTTGTTGTCCAGGCAGTAGCGGGCAATGACCTCAAGGCTTGCCAGCGGCTCGCCTGCATAGCCGGGTGAATGCCAACTGCCCGCATCTAACTTTGCAAGGCCTTCCCACCGCATGTCTCTGGCATCGCCCTGGCCGTTACTGGTGCGATCAAGCGTGGCATCGTGCAGTAAAAACGGCACATCGTCGCTGCTGAGTTTGACATCGCATTCAAACATCAGGTAACCATGGCTTGCGCCCAGCTTGAAGGCAGCCAGCGTGTTTTCGGGTGCGAGTTTGCCCGCGCCTCTGTGGGCTATCCAGCGGGGGTATGGCCAGGGGGTCATGAGCATGTAAGAGTGAATAGTGGTGCGGTGATGAGCCGCTTCGGGTGCCATCTGGAAAGGGTTGGCGACCTGTCGGCATTGTGCTACGCTTTGAGGCATGAGTGCTTTGCTATCGCCCATTGTTTCCGAGTTCGAGACCGCAGAAAAGGCGGCCAGTTACGACCAATGGTTTCGTGCCAAGGTTGAGGAAGCCATGCGCAGCAAAAAACCGCGTTTGCCGCACGATGCCGCCATGGTCAAGGTGCAGGCCATGCTTGAAGAGCGCCGCAAAGCCCGTGCAAACAGTTCGCTGGTCTGACGAGGCAACCACCGATTTGGTGGAAATCATTGACTACATAGAGCAGCGAAACGAGCCGGCAGCACAGAGTCTTTTTTCTACCATCGTGCAGTCGGCGCAGAACCTTCAGCTCATGCCTTTTCTTTTCCGTCTTGGTCGCGTGCCCGGAACACGTGAACATGTCGTGCATCCAAACTACATCGTGGTCTATCAGGTCGGCGATGATGTGATTGATATTTTGCGAATACTGCATTCTCGCCAGCAATATCCGTGACTAATTTTCAAGCAGTCTCTAGTCGCTTCCCGGTATCAGCATCAAACCAATGCAGCCGATCAACACGTGGCGCGACGTGGATCGTTGCTCCCAGCTCGGGGGCGCTGGATAAGCTTTCATCGGTGCGCACAATCAGGGTCTCTTCACCCATGCGGCAATACACCAGGCGCTCGGCACCGAGCATTTCGATCGTATCTACCTGCACGGCCCAGCCCGTGCTGGCGACTTGCAAATGCTCGGGGCGTATGCCCAGAATTGCGCCGGGCTTGCCGCCAAAGTCCGCATTGGGGGCGTGCTTTAAAAGGTTCATTGGAGGCGAGCCCATAAAGCTCGCCACAAAAGTTGTGGCAGGGCGGTTGTAGACCTCTTCTGGCGTGCCGAACTGTTCCATGCGGCCGGCATTCATCACTATCATGCGCTGTGCCAGCGTCATGGCCTCGACCTGATCGTGTGTGACGAACAGTGATGTGATGCCGAGCTCGCGGTGCAGTTTCTGAATCTCCAGCCGGGTATGTACGCGCAGCTTGGCATCGAGGTTGGACAGAGGCTCATCAAACAAAAACACCTGTGGCTGGCGTACGATGGCGCGGCCCATGGCGACGCGCTGGCGTTGGCCACCTGACAGGGCGCGTGGCTTGCGATCCAGCAGCGCGCCCAGCTCTAAAATTTTGGCGGCCTTGTCGACGCGCGCCTTGATTTCGGCTACGGGCACCCTGGCGATCTTCAGGCCATAAGCCATGTTGTCAAACACCGTCATGTGCGGATACAGCGCGTAGTTTTGAAACACCATGGCGATGTCGCGCTCTGACGGTTCGAGGCTATTGACGACCTTGCCGCCTATGCAGATTTCGCCGCCTGATACCTCCTCAAGGCCCGCCACCATGCGCAGTAGCGTGGACTTGCCGCAACCCGATGGGCCGACGATGACGATGAATTCATGGTCGTTGATTTCGGCGTCAATACCGTGCAGCACCTTGATTGCGGTTTTACCGACCCCGTATTGTTTAGTGATGTTTTTAAATGAAATGGACGCCATAATTTTTCGTTCTTATTTCTCAGTGTCTACGAGGCCCTTGACAAACCACTTCTGCATCAGCACCACAACAAACGCGGGCGGCAGCATGGCGAGGATGGCGGTGGCCATGACCACATTCCATTCGTTTTGCGAATCACCGCCGGCAATCATGCGTTTGATGCCAATCACCACCGGGTACATGTCCTCGGTCGTGGTGGCGAGCAGCGGCCACAGGTACTGGTTCCAGCCATAGATGAACTGGATCACAAACAGTGCCGCCATGGATGTTTTTGACAGCGGCAACAGGATGTCCCAGAAAAAGCGCATCGGCCCTGCACCGTCCATGCGTGCGGCTTCGACAAGCTCGTCGGGCACGGTCAAAAAGAATTGCCTGAACAAAAACGTGGCCGTTGCTGATGCGATCAACGGAATCGTCAAACCTGCATAACTGTTGAGCATTCCCAGGTCAGACACTACCTTGTAGGTTGGCCCGATACGCACTTCAACCGGCAGCATCAGTGTGATAAAAATCGCCCAGAAGAAAAACCCTTTGAGCGGAAAGCGGAAATAAACGATCGCAAACGCCGACAGCAGAGAGATGGCGATTTTGCCGAAGGTGATAACGAGTGCCGTGACCAGGCTGACCCACATCATGCGGGCCACTGGCGCAGTCGAGCCCTGGCCGTCAACGTTGCCAAAAAGCGCTGCCTTGTAGCTTGCCCAGAAGTTGCTGCCCGGCAGCAGCGGCATGGGCGCTTGCACGATTTCTTGTGCCGTATGCGTTGACGCCACAAACGCCAGGTACAGAGGAAACGCAACGATCAGCACGCCGATGATCATCACGGCGTGAGCCAGGATGCCCAGGGTGGCGCGGCGCTCAACCATGTGAAGTCACTATCAATAGTTCACTTTCTTCTCAACGTACCGAAATTGAAGAACTGTTAGCGCAATCACTATCACCATCAGCACCACCGACTGCGCCGCCGAGCCGCCCAGGTCCATCGCCTTGAAGCCGTCGTAGTAAACCTTGTAAACGAGAATGGACGTGTCTTGCCCCGGCCCGCCGTGCGTGGTAGCGTCAACAATCGCAAAGGTGTCAAAAAAGGCGTAAACCATGTTGATGACGAGCAAAAAGAAAGTCGTTGGCGACAACAGCGGGAACTGAATCGTCCAGAAGCGCCGCCAAGGCCGCGCGCCGTCGATGGCTGCAGCCTCAATCAATGATTTGGGTATCGACTGCAGGCCCGCCAGAAAGAATAAAAAGTTGTACGAAATTTGCTTCCACACCGAAGCAGCGACGATGAGTGTCATGGCATGGCCGCCGTCAAGAAGGTGGTTCCAATTGATGCCGATTTGCCCCAGCGCATAAGCCACCACACCCAGCGACGGCGAAAACATGAAAACCCACAGCACGCCCGCCACCGCAGGCGCTACGGCGTAAGGCACAACCAGCAGCGTCTTGTAAAACAGCGCACCCTTGATGATACGGTCGGCAAATACTGCCAGCACCAGTGACAAGCCTATACCCAGCACCGCTACGAGGATTGAAAAAACCGCCGTTGTCTTGAATGATGCCAGGTAGCCTGCGTCGTTGAACAGCGTTTTGAAATTATCAAAGCCAACCCATTCAGACGACGTGCCAAACGCATCCTGCAATTGAAAAGATTGCAACACTGCCTGCGCTGCAGGCCAGAAGAAAAACACGCTGATGACGATGACCTGCGGCGCAAGAAGCACCCAGGGCAGCCAGCTTGATTTGAATAAAACGCGCTTTTCCAACGGCTTGCCTGCTATTTATTTAGGAGCTATTAACGCCCGTATTCATTAGGCTGTGGCTATTTCTAGGGGTTAAAAATGGCTTTAAAACAGTGTTTTTGGTGTTTTTAACCAAAATCAGCTCTTGTTAGCCTTCTGAAACCGCTCTAGCTGCTCATTGCCGCGTTTGACGATGGCATCAAGCGCTTCTTTAGCGGTTTTCTTGCCGCTCCAGACTTGTTCAAGTTCTTCGTCTTCAATCGCGCGCACCTGCACGTAGTTGCCCAGGCGAATGCCCCGGCTTTTGTCGGTGACCTTGCGGATCATCTGCGTCACCGCCACGTCGGTGCCCGGGTTTTGTTTGTAAAAGCCCGACTTTTCAGTCAATTGGTATGCCGCCGTTGTCACTGGCAAGTAGCCGGTACGCTTGTGGCTGGCCGACTGCACTTCGGGGCTGGAGATGTAATTGAAGAAAGCGGCAACGCCCTTGTATTCGGCAGGCTTTTTGCCCGCCATCACCCAGAGGCTGGCACCGCCAATCACTGTATTTTGCGGCGCACCTGGTACGTCCGGGTAGTAAGGCAGCGGGGCCAGGCCGTAGCTAAACTTGGCGTTCTTGGCAACGTTGCCGTAAAAGCCTGAAGAAGTATTGATCATGGCGCACTCGCCGGAGATAAAGCTGGCCTCGGGCACGTTGCCGCGACCCTTGTAGACAAACAGGCCCTGCTTGGCCATGTTGCCGAGATTTTCGATATGCCGCTGGTGCAGTGGTGAGTCAATTTTCATGCGCGCGTCCAGACCAGCCAGACCGTTGGACCTCGTCGCAAACTCGACGTTGTGCCAGCTCGAAAAGCTCTCCAGTTGCGTCCAGCCCTGCCATGCCGTTGTGAAAGGGCATTTGTGGCCCGAGGCCTTGAGCTTCGCTGCGGCCAAAGCCACCTCTGGCCAGGTCGATGGTGCCTTGTCAGTGGGCAGGCCAGCGGCTTTGAAGGCATCTTTGTTGTAATAAAAAACGGTGGTGGAACTGTTAAACGGAAAGCTCAACATCTGACCATTCGGCGCGGTGTAGTAGCCCGCCACAGCGGCTACGTAAGCGTTGGGGTCGAACTTGTAGCCTGCGTCTTTCATGATTTGCGTCACGGGCACGATGGCACCCTTGCTGGCCATCATGGTGGCGGTGCCGACCTCAAATACCTGAAGGATGTGTGGCGCGTTGCCAGCGCGGAAGGCGGCAATAGCGGCGGTCATGGACTCGTCATAGCTACCCTTGAAAACCGGAACAATCTTGTAATCTTTCTGGCTGGCATTGAAGTCTTTGGCCAGGTCATTGACCCACTCCCCGTTGACGGCCACCATCGAGTGCCACCACTGCACCTCGGTTTGGGCCTTACTGATCACCGGGGCCAGCAGCAGCACTGCGGCCAGGCCGAGGCTTGAAAATTTGAGTGTGGGCAGGGGGTTTTTCATGGGTATTCCTGAAGTTGCTGGATCGATCGTGAAGTGCAGCGTATGACTTTTTTGTGACTATTTGATTTAAACGATTTGCCGGGTTTTTAACAAGCGGGGTTTCCATAGGGCTGTTTGCAGCGACTTCATTGGCAAAAAAAGCCCTGCAGTAAAATTAGCGTCACCCACAGAACAAAAGCGCAAGGCATCTATTTTTGATGACGACCCGATCCGGTCTGACTTGCCGAGAGCGTCAACTCCACTGAATTTGCACGATGAACGCCCCTACTACCTTTCCAGAACTGAACAATCTGCTCACAGACGCGACGGCTGGTGAGGCCCGCATTCGCGAGATTCCGTACAACTACACCTCGTTTTCTGACCGTGAAGTTGTCATTCGCCTGCTGGGCGTGCGTGCGTGGGACTTGCTTAACCAGCTGCGCGGCGAGCGCCGCACGGGTCGCTCTGCCCGCATGTTGTACGAAGTGCTTGGCGATATCTGGGTGGTACAGCGCAACCCTTATTTGCAAGACGATATGCTGGACAACCCGAAGCGCCGCAAGGCCTTGGCCGACGCCCTGCAGCACCGGCTCTCGGAAGTGGAAAAACGGCGCACACCGGATGCCGATGCAGAGCGCGACGCCATCGTCGGCGAACTGCTGCAAGCCGCACGGGGCGCGGTCGACCGTTTTTACACCTCGTTCAGCGACATGTACGACCTCAGGCGGCTGACCGAGCGCCGCTTGAGCAAGCTGACGGCAAAGGACAACATCAAGTTTGATGGCCTGTCGCGCGTGTCGCACGTCACCGACGCAACCGACTGGCGCGTCGAATACCCGTTCGTGGTGCTCACGCCGGATACCGAGGTCGAGATGGCAGGTCTGGTCAAGGGCTGCATTGAACTGGGTCTGACGATTGTTCCGCGTGGCGGCGGCACCGGCTACACCGGTGGCGCGATTCCGCTGACGTGGAAGTCAGCCGTCATCAACACCGAAAAGCTGGAGGCGATGACCGAGGTTGAAATGGTCAGTCTGCCCGGTCACACACAAAAAATACCGACCATCTGGACTGAAGCCGGCGTGGTGACGCAGCGTGTGGCCGACGCCGCCGAGCGCGGCGGTTTTGTTTTTGCCGTTGACCCAACATCCGCCGAGGCCTCTTGTATCGGCGGCAACATCGCGATGAACGCTGGCGGTAAAAAGGCCGTGCTCTGGGGTACGGCGCTCGACAACCTGGCATCGTGGCGCATGGTCACGCCCGATTCGCAGTGGTTAGAGGTCACGCGCATGGACCACAACCTCGGCAAGATTCACGATGCTGACATGGCCTTGTTTGAGCTGAAATATTTTGAAGCTGACGGCAAGACGCACGTCCGAACCGAGACCCTCAACATTCCCGGAAAAACCTTCCGCAAGGAAGGCTTGGGCAAAGACGTGACCGACAAGTTTTTGAGCGGCTTGCCCGGCATTCAAAAAGAAGGCTGCGACGGCTTGATCACCAGCGCCCGCTGGATCGTGCATCGCATGCCGGTACACACCCGCACGGTCTGCCTCGAATTTTTTGGGAACGCCAAAGACGCGGTGCCCAGCATCGTTGATATCAAGGACTTCATGTTTGCCGAGCAAAAGCGCAGCGAAGCAGCTGGCTCGAAAGTGGTATTGGCGGGACTTGAGCACCTTGATGACCGTTATCTGCGCGCCGTCGGTTACGCCACCAAATCCAAACGCGGCGGCTTGCCCAAGATGGTATTGGTTGGTGATATTGCGGGTGATGATGCAGACGCAGTCGCAAGAGCTACTAGTGAGGTCGTACGCATTGCCAATTCGCGTAGCGGTGAAGGCTTTATTGCCATCAGCCCGGAGGCGCGTAAAAAATTCTGGCTGGATCGCAAAAAAACCGCCGCTATTTCGCGCCACACCAATGCCTTCAAAATCAATGAGGATGTGGTGATTCCGCTGCCGCGCATGGCCGAGTACACCGACGGTATTGAACGCATCAATATCGAGCTCAGCCTGGCCAACAAGATCAAGCTTTGCGACGCGCTTCAGGCTTTTTTGATCAAAGGCAATTTACCGCTGGGCAAGTCTGAAGATGCCAGCGATGTGCCTTCGCCCGAGATGCTGGAAGACCGCGTTTCTCAGGCGCTGGCTTTGGTTGGAGAAGTTCGCAGCTTGTGGGCCGGTTGGTTGCAAAACGTCGATGTGCTGTTTGACCAGTTGCAAGACCATACCCTGCGTGCCAGCTGGAAGACGCAACTTAAAGCACCTTTGCAGGCTATCTTCACGGGCGGTGCGTTTTTGCCCATATTTACCGAGTGTGTCGCAACGCACAAGCGCGTGCTCAAAGGTCGCGTCTGGGCGGCGCTGCATATGCATGCGGGCGATGGCAATGTACACACCAACCTCCCAGTTAACAGTGACGACTACGAGATGCTGCAAACCGCACGCCATGCCGTGGAGCGCATCATGGTGCTGGCAAGATCGCTCGACGGTGTGATTTCTGGCGAGCACGGCATCGGCATCACCAAGCTGGAGTTTTTGACCGATGCTGAGCTGAAACCGTTTGCCGATTACAAGGCCAAGGTTGATCCTGAGGGGCGTTTTAACAAAGGTAAGTTGCTACGCAATCAGGAGCTGCTTGCGCCCGAATTTATTGGTCTGGAGGCTAAAAATAGTGGTAAAAACGGCCTAAAAGAGCCTCTTTTGGCTGACCTTACAAACGCCTACACGCCCAGTTTCGGCTTGATGGGCCATGAGTCGCTCATCATGCAGCAGTCCGACATTGGCGCAATTGCCGATAGCGTCAAGGACTGCCTGCGCTGCGGCAAGTGCAAGCCGGTCTGCGCCACCCATGTGCCGCGTGCCAACCTGCTGTACAGCCCGCGCAACAAAATCCTGGCCACTTCGCTGCTGGTGGAGGCGTTTTTGTACGAAGAGCAAACCCGGCGCGGCATATCGATCCGTCACTGGGAAGAGTTTGAAGACGTGGCCGACCATTGCACGGTTTGCCACAAGTGCCTGAGCCCGTGCCCGGTGGACATAGACTTCGGCGAAGTGTCGATGAACATGCGCAACCTGCTGCGCAAGATGGGGCAAAAAACATTTCGACCCGGCAATGCGGCGGCCATGTTTTTCCTCAACGCTACCAGTCCGCAAACCATCAAGTTCATGCGCAGCGCGATGGTTGATGTTGGCTTCAAGGCGCAGCGACTGGCGAACGATTTGCTGCGCCGCCTGGCCCGCAAACAGACAACCCGGCCACCCGCTACGGTAGGCCCATCGCCAGTCAAAGAGCAGGTGATTCATTTCATCAATAAAAAGATGCCTGGCGGGCTGCCCAAGAAAACCGCTCGCGCGTTGCTCGACATTGAAGACAAAGACTACGTACCGATTATTCGCAACCCCAAAAGCACGACGAGCGAGACCGAAGCGGTGTTTTACTTTCCCGGCTGTGGGTCAGAGCGGCTGTTTTCACAGGTTGGCCTGGCAACGCAGGCCATGCTCTGGCATGCGGGTGTGCAAACCGTTTTGCCGCCGGGTTATTTGTGCTGTGGCTACCCGCAGCGCGGCAGTGGCCAGTTTGACAAGGCCGAGAAAATCATCACCGACAACCGCGTGCTGTTCCATCGGGTCGCCAATACGCTCAACTACCTCGATATCAAAACCGTGGTGGTGAGCTGCGGTACTTGCTATGACCAGTTGCAGGGCTATGAGTTCGACAAGATATTCCCAGGCTGCCGCATCATCGACATCCACGAATACCTGCTTGAAAAAGGCATTACGCTGCGCCCTGAAAATGGCGACGGTGGAGGGTATCTGTATCACGACCCCTGCCACAGCCCGATGAAGTTGCAGGAGCCGATGAAAACCGTCAAGGCGCTGCTGGGCGATAACGTGCTCAAAAACGAGCGCTGCTGTGGCGAGTCCGGCACGCTGGGCGTTACGCGGCCCGATATTTCGACGCAAATCCGCTTTCGCAAGGAAGAAGAATTGCTAAAAGGCGAGGCAGAGCTGCGAGGCTCTGGCGCGATAGCTGAAAAAGAAAACGTCAAGATACTGACCAGTTGCCCAAGCTGCCTGCAAGGCCTGTCGCGTTACGGAGATGACATGAAAAATGGCCTGCTGGAAGCCGACTACATAGTGGTTGAAATGGCAAACCAGATTCTGGGCAAGGAATGGCTGCCGACTTATGTAGCTGCGGCTAACCATGGCGGTATTGAGCGGGTGCTGGTTTAGTCCACGCGTGTTTGCAAAAGATTTCAATTAGAAAATAACGAGGCATCACCATGGCAGGTCTTAAAGCCGATTCACCTACTCCTACGGCACTGACAGTTCATAGCCAGTCGCGCATTCTTGAAGTGGCATTTTCAGATGGCGCAGCGTTCAAGATTCCGTTTGAGCTGATGCGTGTTTATTCGCCTTCAGCCGAAGTGCAGGGCCACGGCCCGGGTCAGGAAGTGTTGCAGACCGGCAAGCGTGAGGTCGGGGTGGTGGAGCTGGAACCGATTGGCAACTACGCCGTCAAGCCCGTGTTTTCCGACGGCCATGAGAGCGGCATTTTTTCATGGGACTACCTCTACCACCTGGGCGCTGACCAGGACCAGCTCTGGGCTGACTACAACCGCAGGCTGCAAGCTGCGCGGGCAAATCGTGACGCGACTATGGTGGTGGCTGGCGGACACGGCTGCGGAAGTCACTGATTTTTTCATTGACTGTTGTTTTTCAAGCAGGGAACCCGATATATCCCCGTAATGCCCTGAATGCAAAAAGGGTTGTCACCATCAATCCGGGCTTTGACCTCTAGCATTGCGCTTATGACGAGTACTCACTTCGGTTTCCAGTCAGTTGACGAGAAAGACAAAGCTGGTCGCGTGCGCGGCGTGTTCGATTCAGTCGCGCCCAAATATGACGTGATGAACGATTTGATGTCTCTCGGCCTGCACCGTGCGTGGAAGGCCTATACCGTGCTGGTTGCCAACGTCAAACCGGGCCAAAAAGTGCTGGACATCGCGGGTGGTACCGGCGATTTGGCTATGGCGTTTGCGCCCAAGGTCGGTGCCGAGGGTCTGGTGGTACACACCGACATCAATGAAGCCATGCTGTGCGAGGGGCGCAGTCGCCTGCTGGATGCCGGGGTCAGCGTACCAACGCTGGTTTGTGATGCCGAGCATCTGCCTTTTCCGGATGCGCATTTTGATGTGGTCACCGTGGCCTTTGGACTGCGCAACATGACGCACAAGGAAGATGCCCTGCGTGAAATGAATCGTGTGCTCAAACCCGGTGGCAAGCTGCTGGTGCTGGAGTTTTCAAAGGTCGCCAAGCCCCTCGCGAAAATTTACGACTGGTATTCCTTCAAGGTCTTGCCCCGGCTGGGCAAGCTGGTTGCCAATGACGACTCCAGCTACCAGTACCTGGCCGAGTCAATCCGCATGCATCCGGGGCAGGAAGAGTTAAAGGCCCTGATGCAAAAAGGTGGTTTCGGCCATGTGGACTATCACAATATGTCTGGCGGCGTGGTCGCTTTGCATGTTGGAATCAAGTGTTGAAAGTTGTTGGCTTTAGTCAAAGACAGTTTGTTTAAGGAGACATCATGAAAATCTGGTCTATTATTTTTTCCGCCATGCTTGCGCTCACGCTGAGTTTTGCGGGTTTAAACGCAGAAGCCAAGCGCCTGGGTGGTGGCGGCTCAGTCGGAAAGCAGTCGTCTAATGTGACGCAGCGCCAGGCGGCTCCGCCAGCCGCTGCACCTGCCGCTCCGGCAGCAGCCCCAGCTGCTGCACCCAAGCGGCCTTGGGGCGCAATGTTGGGCGGTCTTGCCGCTGGCTTGGGTCTCGCATGGCTGGCGTCTTCGCTTGGCCTCGGCGGTGCATTCAGCCAGATCATTATGTTTGCCTTGCTGGCGCTGGTGGTGATGGTCGTTATCGGATTTGTGATGCGCAAGTTCAAGGGGCAAGGCGATGGGCAAGGCAACGGCGGGCAGTCCTCCAGTCCGTTTGCTTTTCAAGGGGCGGGTGGCGTAGCTTCAGCAACCACACCTAAAAACTACAGCCCTGAAAACGTTGGTAACGACGCATCAGCACGGCCGTGGGAGCGCAACGGCATGGCGTTTGAAGCCAACAAAGGTGCGGGGGGCGCTGTGGCAGGTACTGGCTCCATGATCGGCTCTGGTTTGGCGGGTTCGCAGAACTGGGGCGTTCCTGCAGGCTTTGATGCGGAAGGCTTTCTCAAAGCGTGCAAGGCCAACTTTTTGACGCTGCAAGATGCATGGGATCGCTCAGACATTCAAAACCTGCGCGCCATGATGACCGACGACATGCTTGAGCAAATCAAGGTGCAATTGGCCGAGCGTGAGTCGCACACCGGCGGCGGTGCCAACAAAACCGACGTGGTGATGCTGGAGGCCCAATTGCTGGGCATTGAAGAGCTGAGCGATGTGTATATGGCCAGTGTTGAGTTCTCGGGCATGATCCGCGAAGACGCATCAGCCGGTGCCAGCCCGTTCCGTGAAGTGTGGAACATGACCAAGCCACGCAACGGCAGCGGTGGCTGGTTGGTTGCAGGCGTACAAGCGTTGCAATAAGCGGGGTTTCGAGTCCAGATAAATCGAAGTTCGGTTTATCGAGGAAAATCGGGGGCGTATGAATACTACGTCCCCTTTTTCATTTCTAGAATCCCTCGCCAGCCGCTTCCAACCGCCTTCGTGGGTGGTTGATGAGGGGCAACAACGCTTGGTGCTGTTTTTGAACCATGTCTTGATGCAGGAAAAAGAAGCGCAGGATCGCTTGGCACGCAAGAAGGGGAGTGTTATTCACGTTCGCTGGGGACTGTTTGGGCTTGACTTGCTCATCACACCAGCTGGACTTTTGGACCGGGCATCTTCCGCTGCGAAGCCCGACCTGCTGGTGGCCGTTGCTGCCGATTCGCCCATAGTGGTGCTGCAATCCGTTCTGGCCAGCAAGCCGCCCCCTGTCAAGATTGAAGGCGACGTCCAACTCGCTGCTGAACTCGGCTGGTTGGCTGAAAATTTGCGTTGGGATGTTGAAGAAGACTTGTCGCGCATCCTTGGCGACATACCTGCCCATGCGCTTGGCGATATGGGTCGGCGAGTGTTCGCTGGCTTGAAGCAATTCCTGGCTGCTAAAACAACGTCACCTCTGGCTACAGCCGCAGTTCCAGATATGTCCAAGGCAGCTTCATGAGCCGGATTTTCAGGGGCTTTTTCATTATCTGGACGGTGCTGCGCTTTGGCCTGGACGAGCTGGTACTTTCGGGTTTTCAAAAACCGTGGATCAGGCTCTTGCGGCGGGTTGTTTCAGTCGGACGCAATTTGAGGGCACCGCGTGGCGAGCGCCTGCGCCTGGCGCTTGAGCGTCTTGGACCAATCTTCGTCAAGTTCGGGCAAGTGATGTCTACTCGTCGCGATTTACTGCCCCCTGATATCGCGGATGAGCTGGCCAGATTGCAAGACCGCGTGCCGCCGTTTGATTCCGCAATAGCCATTGCCATCATCGAGAAGGCTTTTGGCAGGCCACTGGCACAGATTTTCGCCACCTTTGAGCGCACGCCTGTGGCCAGCGCATCGATTGCGCAGGTGCATTTTGCGACCTTGCCGGATGCTGCTGGAGGCCGTGAAGTCGCCGTCAAGGTGTTGCGCCCCAACATGCTGCCCGCGATTGAAAAAGACCTGGCCCTGATGCACATGATGGCGGGTTGGGTGGAGCGTGCATCTGATGACGGCAAGCGCCTGAAACCGCGCGAAGTGGTGGGCGAGTTCGACAAATACCTGCATGACGAGCTGGATTTGCTGCGTGAAGCCGCTAACGCAGCCCAGCTGCGCCGCAACATGCAAGGCCTTGAGCTGGTGATGATCCCCGAGATGGTGTGGGACTACTGCATGCCTGACGTGATGGTGATGCAGCGCATGAAGGGCGTGCCGATTAGCCAAATTCAGCGCCTGCGCGACGCTGGCGTGGACATGAAGAAGCTGGCGCGTGATGGAGTCACGATTTTCTTCACCCAGGTTTTTCGCGACGGGTTTTTTCATGCCGACATGCACCCCGGCAACATTCAGGTCAGTCTGGAGGCGGCTACCTTTGGCCGCTATATCTCACTCGACTTTGGTATCGTTGGCACGCTGACGGAGATTGACAAGGAATACCTGGCACAAAACTTCAGCGCGTTTTTTCACCGTGACTACAAGCGCGTGGCCGAGCTGCATATTGAGTCGGGCTGGGTTCCGTCGACCACTCGCGTCGACGAGCTGGAAGCCGCCATTCGCGCCTGCTGCGAGCCTTACTTTGACAGGCCTTTGAAAGAAATTTCGCTGGGTCTGGTGCTGATGCGGCTGTTCCAGACCTCGCGCCGCTTTCATGTCGAAATCCAGCCGCAACTTGTGCTGTTGCAAAAAACCCTGCTCAACATTGAAGGCCTGGGTCGTGAACTCGACCCGGACCTGGACCTGTGGAGCACCGCCAAGCCATTCCTTGAAAAATGGATGATCGAGCAGGTCGGGCCTGAAAAGCTGTTCGCGCAACTCAAGGCCGAAGCCCCGGCGTACGCCAAGCTGCTGCCCGGTTTGCCGCGCCTGCTGTCGCAGTTTCTGAAAGTCCGGCATGGTTCAAACCAGCGCGAGCTTCTGGAATTGCTCGCCGAGCAAAAGCGCACCAACAAACTGCTGCAAAGCCTTATTTACGGTGGTTTGGGCTTTGTTTTGGGCTTGATCGCCATGCAAGTGGTTTTGCGGGTGCGGCTTTTTTAAGTTGCCCAGCTAACGCCTATAATGGAGGGCTTTGCCTCTTGCATCATTCGCGAGTTGCGTCCTACCTGAAAAACCTCCAGAGCCATGCCAATCTACGCCTATAAATGCGAGTCCTGCGGTCATGCGAAAGACGTTTTGCAAAAAATGTCGGATGCACCTTTGACCGACTGCCCACAGTGCGGCGCGCCAGCCTTTAAAAAGCAGCTCACTGCAGCCGGTTTTCAGCTCAAGGGCTCCGGCTGGTATGTCACGGACTTTCGGGGCGGTACGCCCTCGGGCACACCGGCTGCTGAATCGAGTGGCGACGGCAAGTCGGGTGAATCCACGCCTGCTGCGGCCGCTCCTACAACATCCCCCGCTGCAGGCTCCACTGCTGCCGCGCCATCACCGGCACCTGCCCCCGCACCTGCAGCAGCGCCAGCCGGACCAAAGGCCAGTTCGTGATGGCTGCAGTACGCAAATGGCTGCTGGCTGGCCTGCTGGTTCTGGTGCCTCTGGGCATCACGATCTGGGTGCTTGAGTGGATTATTGCCACGCTTGACCAGACTTTGCTCATCCTGCCTGGCTCGTGGCATCCAGACAAATTGATTGGTTTTCATATCCCCGGCTTTGGGGTGTTGCTGGCGCTCTCTACCGTGTTGCTGATAGGTGCCATTGCCAGCAATTTTTTCGGCAAAAAACTGGTGAGCTGGTGGGATTTGCTGCTTAACCGCATTCCCATCGTTCGCTCGATTTACTCTAGCGTCAAGCAGGTTTCTGACACTCTTTTCTCGGAGAACGGTAATGCTTTCCGCAAAGCGCTGCTGGTGCAGTGGCCACGAGAAGGGGTGTGGACAATTGGTTTCCAGACCGGTACGCCGGGCGGCGATGTGGCCAACCATTTGCTTGGCGACTACCTGAGTGTTTATGTGCCAACCACGCCCAACCCTACTGGCGGGTATTTTGTGATGCTCAAGCGCGAGCACTGCATCGAACTCAAAATGAGTGTTGATGAAGCGCTAACCTATGTGATTTCCATGGGCGTTGTGGTGCCCGGTAGTGGTGCCAATTTCAAACCTGGCAAGCCCGGCAACGCCGCGCCGACGCGACTCGACAGTCCTCCCCATATCTGAGCTGCCGAGGCGCAACGCGCCATCGGTATTACCGTAGTATTTTCGTATCGATAAGCGATTTTTATGCCAATGACTTCCCAAATGCGAACCACTTATTGCGGTCTTGTGACCGAGGCCCTGCTGGCGCAAACCGTCAGCCTCTGTGGTTGGGTCAACCGCAGGCGTGACCACGGCGGAGTGATTTTTATCGACCTGCGCGATCGCGAGGGTTATGTGCAGGTGGTGTGCGACCCGGATCGTGCTGATATGTTCAACACCGCTGAAGGCGTGCGCAACGAGTTTTGTGTGCAGGTCAAAGGTGTCGTTCGCGCACGGCCAGAAGGCACCATCAACGACAACCTCAAAAGCGGCAAGATCGAAGTGCTGTGCCATGAGCTGATCGTGCTGAACGCCAGCGTGACACCGCCATTCCAGCTGGACGACGACAACCTGTCAGAAACCACACGTCTGACACACCGCGTTCTCGACCTGCGCCGCCCCTACATGCAGAACAACCTGATGCTGCGTTATCGCGTGGCCATGGAAACCCGCAAGTTTTTAGATGCCAATGGGTTCATTGATATTGAAACCCCTATGCTCACCAAGAGCACACCAGAAGGTGCGCGTGACTATCTGGTGCCCAGCCGCGTCAATGAAGGCAATTTTTTCGCGCTGCCGCAAAGCCCGCAGTTGTTCAAGCAGTTGCTGATGGTCGCCGGGTTTGACCGCTACTATCAAATTACCAAGTGCTTCCGTGACGAAGACTTGCGTGCCGACCGCCAGCCCGAATTTACCCAGATTGATATTGAAACCTCCTTCATGGGCGAGCAGGAAATTCGAGACCTGTTCCAGGGAATGATCATCAATATTTTCAAGACGGTTCTCGCAACCGATCTCGGTGAGTTCCCGGTCATGGCGTACTCCGATGCCATGCACCGCTACGGCTCCGACAAGCCCGATCTGCGCGTGAGCCTTGAGTTTACCGAACTGACCGATTTGATGGCCGGTGTCGACTTCAAGGTGTTCAGCACACCCGCCACCACACCGGGTGGCCGTGTGGTTGCATTGCGCGTGCCGGGTGGCTCGGAAATGAGCCGCGGCGAGATTGACGGGTACACCGAGTTCGTCAAGATATACGGTGCCAAGGGCCTGGCCTGGATCAAGGTCAATGATGTGACCAAGGGCCGCGAGGGCCTGCAAAGCCCCATCGTGAAAAACATTCACGACGCTGCCCTGCTTGAGATTTTGAAGCGCACCGGCGCAGCCAATGGCGACATTATTTTCTTCGGTGCCGACAAAGCCAAAATCGTCAACGACAGTATTGGTGCGCTGCGCCTGAAGATTGGTCACAGCGTGTTTGGCAAAAAGGCAGGCTTGTTCACCACTGGCTGGAAGCCACTCTGGGTGGTTGACTTCCCTATGTTCGAGCACGATGAAGAAAACCAGCGCTGGGCGGCGGTACACCACCCCTTCACCGCGCCGAAAGACGGCCACGAAGACTGGATGGACACCGACCCCGGCAAGTGCATTGCGAAGGCTTACGACATGGTGCTCAACGGCTGGGAGCTCGGTGGCGGGTCAGTGCGTATTCACCAGGCCGACGTGCAAAGCAAGGTCTTCAACGCCCTCAAGATTGGCCCTGAAGAAGCGCAGGAAAAGTTCGGCTTTTTGTTAGACGCCCTGCAATACGGCGCGCCACCTCACGGTGGCCTGGCCTTTGGTCTGGACCGCATCGTCACCATGATGACGGGTGCAGAGTCGATCCGCGACGTGATCGCCTTCCCCAAAACCCAGCGCGCCCAGTGTCTGCTGACCCATGCGCCCAGCCCGGTTGATGAAAAGCAGTTGCGCGAGCTGCATATCCGGCTGCGCAATCCTTTGCCCGTTTAAGCCAGCTGACTGAATGCAAGAAGGGCGCTCTCAGGAGCGCTTTTTTTATCGCGCAACACGTCCCAAAAATAGCTAAAATAGCCAATCTAGTCAAAGGAATTTAGCCATGTTCGTCTCTGCAACCGAAGCCAAAAACAAGTTTGGGCAGATGCTTGATGAGTGCCAGCATCACCCCGTCATCATCAAAAAAGCAGGTCGCCGCCGCGGTGTATTGATGTCTGCCGCGCAGTACGACCAGCTTGTAGCCAAAGCGCCTCAAGTACCAGGAGTACCAGGCCATCAAACGCCCGGCGAGAAGTTTTACAGCGAGTACAAAGACTGGGTGGACATGCAAAACGATTTGGTTGCAAAGTGCGGCGTGTTTGGCGAAGAATATCGGGTCTGGTGATTATTGATGGCTCAATACGACGTTTATGAAAACCCAAATAGTGCACAACGATCTGCTTTTCCGTTCATTGTTGTCTTGCAGAGTGACCAGCTTGACTACCAGTCCACCCGGTTTGTGATGCCACTGGCCAGATTGCCACACCCGCCGTTAAGAATTCCTAAAAGACTCGCTCAGACTGTTGAAGTGGCTGGCGAAAAATTGTTTCTTAGCGCGCATCTTTGCGGTGCGATTCCGGCGCGATTGTTGCGCTCTCCCGTGGTTGACTTAAAGCGTGATGCCAGCGTCTTGTCTGATGCAATCGACGCAGTTGTCTCCGGTGTCTGAACTGTCAAACTTCAAAATCTCTGAGTCGGTCCTGGTGGTCATACACACGTTCCAGCAGGAAGTGCTGCTGCTGGAGCGGGCCGACAACCCCGGCTTCTGGCAAAGTGTGACGGGTTCACGCAACACGATTGACGAGCCTTTTTTGCAAACGGCTGTGCGTGAGGTTTTTGAAGAAACCGGCATTGCCGCAGATGCTGCCAGTTTTCGGGCTTGGGCGCTGTCCAACGTGTACGAAATTTACCCAGCCTGGCGCAAGCGCTATGCGCCAGGTATCACGCACAACACCGAGCATGTTTTCAGCCTGTGCGTGCCGCGTGAGGTGGCCGTCAAGCTCAGTCCGCTTGAACACACGGCCTGGCAATGGCTGCCGCTGCTTGAGGCGGCTGACAAATGTTTTTCGCCTTCGAATGCCGAGGCGATTTTGCTGCTGCCGGGTTTCATCGAATAAGCTGGGGTATGTACCTGCTGCACAAATCCCACGCGCTTGAACTGCTTGAAGGTAGCCAGCAATACTTTCCCGCGCTCATCAGGGCCGTGGACGCTGCGACCTCGTGGGTGCAGCTTGAAACTTACATTTTCGATGTACATGGCGCGGCTGGCGAGCTTGCCCAAGCGCTCATCAACGCTGCGCAGCGCGGTATAAAAGTGCAGGTGCTGGTTGATGGTATTGGGTCCCAGCCGCTGCCCCCAGAGTGGCAACAAAAAATGCGCGATGCGGGTGTTCAGTGGTTCGTTTACTCGCCGCTGGCTGCGGGCTTTTGGGGTTTGGGTGGCCTCGGTCTGCTGGTCCCCGACCGCTGGCGCCGCTTGCACCGCAAGCTGTGCGTGGTGGACGAGCGAACGGTTTTTTGCGGCGGCATCAATGTACTGGATGATTTTTACGACCCCAATTACGGCGAGCTCAAGGCACCGCGCTTTGACTTTTCGGTGGCCGTGACCGGGCCGCTTGCGCTAGAAGCCAGTGAGGCGATGGCGCTTTTGTGGTGGCGCGTGCAGGCGGGCTACAGCGCACGGCAAAACCATTTGGTCGCGGCCTGGGACAAGTTCAAGGCTGCAGGCTATGGGGTGCGCATCGTAGCCGCGCGGCTGTCAAGCAAGGCAGCAGCCGTGCCTTCTGAGCCACCGCCGCTGCCGGGTTCCAAAGCTGCGCTGGTGTTACGCGACAACCTGCGTAATCGCCGAAGCATCGAGAGGGTCTATCGCAGGGCGATTGGTCAAGCGCACCACGAAGTTCTGATTGCCAATGCCTACTTTGTGCCGGGCGGCAAGCTGCGCGGCGCACTCATCAATGCGTCACGACGCGGCGTGAAGGTGACCCTGCTGTTACAGGGCAAGTACGAATATTTCATGCAGTACCATGCAGCGCGTCCGGTCTATGGCGCGCTACTCAAGGCGGGGGTGGAGATTCATGAATACGAAGCCAGTTTTCTGCACGCCAAGGTAGCCGTCATTGATGGCCACTGGGCCACGGTGGGTTCGTCCAACCTCGACCCCTTGAGCCTGCTGCTGGCGCGCGAGGCCAATATTGTGGTTGAAGACAAGGTGTTTGCAGATAAGTTGCGCAGTAGCTTGTCTGCTGCGATAGCCAACCACGGGCGCCGCCTGGACCCTGTGGCCTACAGCCAGCGTCCACTGCGCCAACGCCTGCTTGATCACATAGCCTATGCATTGATGCGGGTCGGTGTTTTCATCGCCGGTCAACGCTACTGATGCAAAGTCAATTTTGAGCAGGGCTGTTAATATCTTGCCATGCTTATGAAATCAGACACCTCATTGACGGATGCCACCGAAGAAGGCGTTCCGGTCTCTGTCAAAATCCGCGAACGCATCATGGCTGCTCGCAAACGATTCAATGCCAACGACAACATTGCAGAGTTTATCGAGCCCGGTGAACTTGAAAAACTGCTCGATGAAGTTGAAGGCAGGATGAAGGGCGTACTTGACAGCATGGTGATAGACACCGAGCGAGATCACAATACCAACAACACTGCACGCCGTGTTGCCAAGATGTACCTTAATGAGGTGTTTAAAGGCCGCTATGTTGCAAGTCCTGCTGTCACCGAGTTCCCAAATGCCGAGCATTTGAATGAGCTGATGATCGTAGGGCCCATCACCGTGCGCAGCGCCTGTTCGCACCACTTTTGTCCTGTTATTGGCAGGGTCTGGATAGGCGTTTTGCCCAATGAGCACACCAATGTTATTGGTTTGTCGAAATACGCCCGTCTGGCCGAGTGGGTGATGGGTAGGCCGCAAATCCAGGAAGAAGCCGTGGTGCAACTGGCAGACCTGATTATGGAAAAAACCTCGCCTGACGGGCTGGCCATTGTCATGGAGGCCACGCATTTCTGCATGGGCTGGCGTGGCGTGAAAGACCTCGACAGCAAGATGATCAACTCCGTCATGCGCGGCGTCTTTTTGAAAGATGCCAATCTGCGACGCGAGTTTCTATCTCTAATCCCAAAACAAAACAACGGTCAGTAAGGTTATTACTCCACATGCTAGTTCGCCTTCTTTATGCCAGCCGCGCGGCTGACCCCAGTGCCTCTGCAACCGACGCCATTCTTTCGCAGTCCCGTAGCCATAACCCGGCTTGCGGCATCACCGGCATTCTTTGCTACGGTGGCGGTATTTTTTTGCAGGCGCTTGAGGGTGGCCGCAATCAGGTCAGCGAGTTGTATGGGCACATTCAAAAAGATGTGCGCCATAAAGACATTGTGCTGCTGCACTACGAAGAAATCTCGGAGCGCCGCTATTCCGGCTGGACCATGGGGCAGGTCAACATGGCCAAGCTCAACCCGTCGCTTTTGCTGAAATATTCTGAAACGCCTGTGCTTGACCCGTACTCGGTGTCGGGCAAGGTTTCGCTCGCGCTACTCGAGGAGTTGATGGCGACAGCTTCCATCATTGGCCGCAGCTGATTCAACATGTTGCTCGTCGGGTGCGACTTTTCCAGCGCACCGAGTCGCCAAAAACCAATTGTTATAGCGCTTGGCAGTGGCTTCAAAGGGCGCGTCCAGCTAACTAAAATCGAGTTCATCGAATCGCTGGATGGATTTGAAAGTTGGCTGAACAAATCCAGTAGCTGGGTCGGGGCGTTTGACCTCCCGTTTGGTCTGCCGCGCGAGTTGGTCGAGCAGCTCGGCTGGCCGACTGCCTGGCCAGCGCTGATGGCGCACTACGCCAGCCTCAGCCGCGCTGACATTCGCAGCACCTTCGCCGCGTTTTGTGATGCAAGGCCCGTGGGCGGTAAATTTGCGCACCGCGCCACCGATGGCCCTGCGGGTTCCAGTCCGTCGATGAAGTGGGTCAACCCTCCCGTGGCTTACATGCTCCATGCGGGCGCGCCGCGCCTGCTGGCTGCTGGTGTGCATCTGCCAGGCTTGCACGCAGGTGACCCTGCCCGAGTTGCACTGGAGGGCTACCCCGGTTTGCTGGCGCGTGAGGTTCTGGGTAAGCGCCCATACAAAAGTGACGACAAACTCAAGCAGACAACAGAGCGGCTTATTGCACGCAAAGACCTCATCACCGCACTAGAGCTGGGCCATACCCGCCTTGGCTTGCGCCTCAAGCTCACGCATGCCCAGCGAGACCTGCTGACAGGCGATGCCAAGGGCGACAGCCTGGATGCCGTGCTGTGCCTCATGCAAGCCTCTTGGGCGCAACAGCGACACGAAGAAGGCGCAGCCAATTACGGCTTGCCATCAGACATCGACGGCTTGGAGGGTTGGATAGTCACCGCGCCACACTCCGATGGACGTGGATCCGGTCAGACCCGGTAGATACCGCTGTTTCACCGTGATTCGCCATTTACGGCCCCCAAAAGCCTGAAAGACGCCATTTGTGAAGGCTAAAAGTGCCTGTAACCCAATAAGTACGGGCGAGACCAGCTACCAAATAAATAGCATTCAAATCAAAACGGCGTGTAGTGCAAAGCGTTCGTAGCAACGCCCGGCTTCGACCCAATGAGCCTTGTCGTTTTATCTACCTTTTAAAAATTCACAGCTTACGTGCGCTGGCGTACGGACAGGCGTGACGGTTCAGGCGCATCGTGTGAAGCATGAAATCCGACATTAAAACCCCCAAGCGCCCTGCGCCATCAGCCGATCAGAGCCACCCCGACGCGACGCTGCTGTCGATTGGTCAAACCGCGCAGTTGTCGGGTGTCAGTGAGGCTGATTTGTTGGGCTTGATCGAATACGGTGTGCTCACACCCGCTGCGCCAGAAAGTGAACCGCGCACTTTTGATATTGACTGTGTGATGAAGTTGCAACGCGCTGCGTTGATGCGGCAAGACCTGGCGCTCGATAGCCATGGGTTTGCATTGGCCCTGATGTTTTTAAACCAGATCACAGGGCTGGAGGCACAGTTGCACAGCGCGCAGTGTGACCTCCGTGCTTCCCGCAGCCTGGGCGCGATGGAACCCCTGCGTGGGTGAGCTGGCCCTTGCTTTGGCGCTAGCTTGCCGGGGTCTTTTCAGCGTGCTGGTCGTTGCTGTCATGGCGACCATATCAAGTACAGCGGTGTGGGCATCAAGCAGTACAGCCGACTCCCTGGTGGCTGCCAGCGCAACGCCACTTGCAGCGGAGTTTGAACGTGATGTTTCCCCACGTCTTGCACTGCCAGCGACCGAGGCGCAGGCCTACGCCGTGCGTCTGCAACGCGCACTGGATGCCGCCCTGTTGCCCTTGGCTACTGAGCAATTTGTTGTGTTGGTTGATCGGAGCCCCAGCGTGCAAGCTGCACTGCTCTTTTTCGGATCTGCTGTACGCGGCTGGACGTTGGTTGGCGCTACGCCTGTGTCAACCGGTTTGCCGGGGCGGTATGAGCATTTTTTGACGCCGTTGGGCGTCTTTGACCACTCGATGGCCAACCCAGATTTTCGGGCTGAAGGTACTAAAAACAAACTTGGCTTTCGCGGCTACGGGCGTAAAGGCCTGCGCATCTATGACTTTGGCTGGGTTGATTCACCGCGTGGCTGGGGCAAAGGCGGCATGGGTGTGCTGCGCTTGCAGATGCACGCTACAGACCCGGACTTGGCCGAGCAGAAGTTGAGTACAGCGCAGTCAGAAGGTTGCGTGCGTATCCCGGCAACCCTCAATGCCTTCATGGACCTTCACGGCCTGCTCGATGAAGACTATGAGCGATCGGTTGCAAGGGGTGAGCATCTTTGGGTTCTTCGCAAAGACCGCACGCCAACTGCCACTCCAGGCCGCTACATGGTAGTAGTTGATTCTGAACGATCAGAGCGACCCGACTGGTCGCCCCTGCCGGTAAAGCCGTGATATTTACTTACCTGGAATACGGATGCACGATGCGCTGGCGAACAGAAGTTACCGCGCAATACAAGCAATATGGAACTCCGATTCAGCTCACCGAATGAAATCTTATGCAAGCAGACCTCGCAGACCGTTTAGGCCATAAATACCTGCTTGTGGTGCATGGCAGCGCAGATGACAAAGCGAAGGTCATCTCGATGCTGGCCTTCGCAATGCCCACATCATCCGGTGCGGTTGTGATTGTCTGGCAATGAAACGCATCCTCGTGACTGGTGCCACCGGACAAGTCGGCTCGGCTGTGATAGCCACATGCTGCCGCGATTTCCGGGCACGCCACCTGTAACGTGCACGGTGGAGGAACTGACGGGCCGCAAGCCGATCGAATTTGCACAATTCGTGGCGGCCCATCGCGACGAGTTGCTCTTGCCGCCGGATCGGCGATGAGGGGGTGGACGCCTTCACCTCCCGGAACGGGCGCAATCGACCAGCCTGTTGTGCATTGCGGCGCGACAGGCGACACGAGGCTGGAGGTGAGCCAGTGTGCTAAAGATCCCATGGTGCGAAGTTTGGCCTTCCATTTGCGGACACCTGCTTCGCCCAGCCCTTCCACGCTGCCCACCAAGGTATGGCGCACGGGGGACATGCCGACAAAGCCCAGCACGTTTCGCTCCAGGGACTTGAGGCTGTGGGCGCGAAAGTACCAGCGATACACCAATGCGGGCATGCCCATAGTCACCACCACCTGGGCGCTGCGCCCTTTGAGGGTGGCTTCAAATGGGTTGGCTGCAATTCCGCTTTTCGCACATTGATCTTGCAGATGGGGTGCCTAGCTTTCACCGTCCCAATTGCGGGCAACGCAACTACGGCTCTAGGCGGCAACCAAATTGTTACTGAAAATATGGTCTAACTGTGCGCTACCGAACGGACATGTGGTGCGTGAGCAGCGAACATGGATGGTTTCAGTGCTTCGCTCCGGTGCTAGGGCCATGTTCGACACCCCGACGCGCGGCCACTTTGAACCAGGACACCTGTTATGCACAATATTATCGATACGGCCGTTGCGGCCGGAAACTTCAAGACTCTGGCCGCCGACGTGCTGAAGATGGACGGCAAGACCGCCAAGACGGTTAATGGCGCTGAGTTAAAGATTAATGTCAAAGACGGCGTGAAGCTCAACGGCAACGTACACGTCACGAAGACTGACATCGACTGCACCAACGGAGTGATTCACGTTGTCGATGCGGTGCTGATGCCGAAGTGACGATGGCTAGGGCCTTCCGATCACGCGTCGCGCTGGGCGCCCCCTACACGATATGCTGACTTTAGCGCTGCAAGGCTTGCTGCCCATCGTTTTGCTGGCGCTGGGCGCATGGCTTTTAAGCTTGCGCAACAATGATGTCAGCATCGTCGACAGCTTTTGGCCGCTGCTCATCCTGACAGGCTCGGCAACCTAT
>JBBRQQ010000002.1:0-141152 GCA_038226155.1 Burkholderiales bacterium | reverse complement strand
GCCTGGTCGACTTGCGCACAGATGGGCTTCATGATGATGCAATGCGGCCTGGGTCTGTACGACCTGGCGCTGCTGCACCTGGTGGCGCACTCGCTGTACAAGGCCTACGCCTTCCTCGGCGCGGGTGGTGCGGTGGAGCAAAACCGGCTACAGCAGATGACGCCACCGGCACCGCCGTTGTCGGCCAGCCACTGGCTGCTCGGCGCGCTGGCCGGCATGGGGCTGGTGGCTTCTGCGGCGCTGGTCTGGGGCTTCAACCCCGCAAAGGCGCCTGCGCTGTGGGCCTTGGGCGGCATTTTGTCGCTGGCGCTGGCCCCTTTGCTAGCCGGGCCCGTGTTGCGCGCCGGTGGCTGGTGGCCACTGGCTGGGCTCGGTGGTGCTTTCGCCGTTGCGCTGGCCTACTTCGGCCTGCACGCGGTTTTCAGCGGATGGCTTGGCAGCGACGGTGTAGGCACCGCACCTGGCGCGGCGCTGGTGGCCTGGGTGCTAGGCTGTTTTGGATTGCTGTTTGTGGTGCAGGGCGCTGTGCGGGCCAGGCCGCAAGGCGTGCTGGCCCGCGGCCTTTACCCATGGCTGTTTGCCGGCCTGTACCTTGATGAGCTTTTCACCCGCCTGACCTTCCGGCTGTGGCCCTCACACGAGCCGGCCACGCCCGGCACGCTGGCCAAGCCGGTGGCCCCCGCCAACAGCCACACCTCTGGAGACTTGTGATGAACACCCTTGCCGTACCCTCCGAACCCCACGAACCCGTAGCGCCAGCCTTTAGTGCTGTGCAAATCGCCATTGACGCCGCCTGCGCGCGTATTGCACCAACCTGGCCGCTCGACCGCTTCATCGCCGTCAATCCCTACTGGGGCCAGCTTGAGCGGCCGATTGCCGCCGCCGCGGCGCAACTGGCGGGGCTGTCGGGCAGCCCGATGCTGATGCCGCGCCTCTGGTATGGCCAACAGTGGCGGGCCGGCCGTATTGTCCGCCAGCACCTGCAGGACGCCATCATTGCAACTGGTGCGCCGGTCAGCGTTGACGAGTTGGTTGATGGCCTGAACACCGAGCCTGCCATGCCAGCGCGACTGCAGCTGGCCACCGACATCGTCGATGCCCAGCGCGACCTCGGCCATGCGATGGCCTGGCGCGACTACATCACCCACCACATCAGCCAGACCTGTGGTGCTTATTTCGACCAGGGCCAGGCTGACTGGGGCCCCGACCATAGCGGTGGCCTCTACCCAAGCTGGCTACGTCAGTCCGCGCACGACTTTGGCCCGGCGATGCTGATGGGCTACAGCGGCTTTACGCAGCGCCTGGCCACGCTGCCCACCGAGCCGACGGCGTTGATCGAGTCGGCGCTGCGCGCCCTGAACGTGCCCCCCGAAGCGCACGAGGCCTACTTCACGGCGCTGCTGATGAGCGTCAACGGCTGGTCATCGTGGTGCGCCTACCAGCGTTGGCAGGCGCGGCTGGCCCAGCGCGACGACGCGCAGATCGTGCACCTGCTGGCGGTGCGCCTGGCCTGGGAGTGGCTGCTGCATGAAGGCCACCCGGCACTCGACGTAGCCGACAAGCTGGCCGCAACCTGGCGTGCCAGCGATGGCGTGATCCGGGTTGCCGAAACGGCGTTGCAGCACGACTGGCTATGGCAGGCTGCGCTGGAGCGCAGCTACCAGGCGCCGCTGTGCCGAGGCCTGATGACCGCCCCGGCGCCAATGCCCACCGCTGTTGCGCCAGCTGTACAGGCCGTATTTTGCATCGACGTGCGCTCCGAGGTCTACCGCCGCGCCCTAGAAGCCGCGAGCCCGGCAGTGCAGACGCTGGGCTTTGCGGGCTTCTTTGCGATGTTTGTCGAATACCGCCCGCTGGGCACCGAGCTGGTACGCCCGCAACTGCCAGGCCTGCTGGCGCCTGCGCTTTGCGTCACTGACGAGTGCGACGAGGGCGACGAGGGCGATACGCCGGGCCTGGGGCAGGTATTGGCCGAACGGCGCAAGAAAAATCTGCTCTGGCGCCAGCAGTGGCAGGCTTTTCGCAGCGGCGCTGGTTCGACTTTTTCGTTCGTCGAGTCTTGCGGGTTGCTGTACGCGGGCAAGTTGTTCAAGCGCAGCTTGGGCATTGAGGCCAAACCCTCAACCATTGAGCACACCGGCTTGCCGCCAAACGCACTCGGCCAACTACGCCCGCGCCTGCCCACCAGCGGTGGACCTGACCTTGCGGCGCGTATCAGCTTAGCGGCCACCGCACTCGGTGCGATGGGGCTGACCACGGACTACGCGCGGCTGATATTAATGGCGGGCCACGGCAGCACCAGCGCCAACAACCCGCATGCTGCGGGCCTGGACTGCGGGGCCTGTGGCGGCCAGACCGGAGAGGTCAACGCGCGAATGCTGGCCCAGTTACTGAACGACCCTGCGGTGCGCACAGGCTTGCACGCCCGCGGCCTGCTGGTACCGGGCAGCACCTGCTTTCTCGCTGGCCTGCACAACACCACCACGGACGAGATGCAATTGTTCGACACCGACCTGCTACCGGGCAGCCACTCGGCGGACCTGAACACGTTGACGGGCTGGCTGAAGGATGCCGGGCAGCGCGCGCGCGCCGAGCGTGCGGCGTCGCTCGGTCTGGCACCGCTTGCCGCTGACGCCGATGCGCTGCGCGAAGCCGTCAAGGCCCGGACCACCGACTGGGCCCAGGTGCGGCCCGAGTGGGGGCTGGCCGACTGTGCCGCTTTCATTGTCGCGCCGCGCAGCCGTAGCCAGCACCTGAATTTGGCTGGCCGCAGCTTCCTGCACGACTACCTGTGGCAACGCGACCCGGGCTTCGGGGTGCTGGAACTGATCATGACCGCGCCTATGGTGGTGACCAACTGGATCAACCTGCAGTACCACGCCAGCACGGTGGACAACCGGCGCTACGGCAGTGGTAACAAGGTGCTGCACAACGTGGTCGGCGGTAACGTTGGCGTGTTCGAAGGCAACGGTGGCGACCTGCGTATCGGACTGCCGATGCAATCGCTGCACGACGGCGAGAACTTCCGCCACACCCCGCTGCGCCTCAGCGTGTTCATCCAGGCGCCACAAGACCCGATCGACGCCATCATCGCCAAGCACACCACCGTGCGCCACCTGCTTGACCACGAGTGGCTGACGGTGTTCCGCCTGGCCGACGACGAAGGCGTGTGGCGCTACGTGCCCGGCGGGCAGTGGGAAACGGTAGCGCGGGAATGACAGGGACCACCGATCACTCACGCTCATCCCGGATTCTGTAACTGTAGTGGTTTGCTTGGAACTGATGCGTGCTGGCTTGTGATTTGCCTTCAAGGCCAGTCTGGAGCTTGAAAATGCCATTTTGGAGTACTAAAAATGGCTGTAGACCAATCAGGACGGGCGCGAGCAGCTACTGAATTAATAGCATTTCGATAGTCACTTTAGTGTGATCGGCGTGTTTTGGATGCCCTCACGGATAGGCGTCGTTTAGACTGTGAGCAGCCTAGAGGCGCACACTAAAACAGGAGACAACATGAACCAGCCCGCACACCCAGCAGGTACACCAGCGCACTCCGGTCAGCGATTACAACCGACGCGTCGCCGTGTCACTCTAGCGCTGGCCGCCGGGGCAGCTTCTGTTGCGCTGCCGTCCTGGGCGCAAAGTGCCTGGCCAAATAAACCGATTCGCATTGTGGTGCCCTACACACCGGGTGGCTTTACCGATCAGATGGCGCGCATTGTTCAACTCGGTCTGCAGAAGAGCCTGAATCAAACCGTCACCGTTGACAACAAACCCGGTGCCAACAGCATCATTGGGGTTGATGCTGTTGCCAAGGCCGCGCCAGATGGCAGCACGTTTGGTGTGGTGATTGCCGCCTACGCAGCCAACACCACGTTGTACAACACGGCCACCAACAAGCTGCCTTACGACCCGAAGAAAGACCTGGTGGGTGTGTCACTGATGGGTATCTCGCCACTGGTGGCAGCCATTAACAATAATGCGCCTTTCAAAACGGCGCGTGAGCTGATTGACTATGCGCGTGCCAACCCCGGCAAAGTCAGTTTTGGCTCGTCGGGCAATGGCTCGGCTGCGCACCTGACGAGTGAGCTGTGGAAGTCGCTCACCAAAACCTATATGGTTCACATTCCCTATCGGGGTGCAGCACCTGCGCTGACCGACTTGCTGGGCGGGCAGATACAGCTTTTCTTTGACGCGGCTACCGGCCTTATCAACATGGGCAAGCAGGGCAGGGTGCGGCTGATTGGTGTGGCTAGCGACAGGCGATTGCCTGCTATACCCGAGGTGCCGACATTCATTGAACAGGGCTTTGCAGGTTTTACGGGCAGCACCTGGGCCGGTATGTTGGCGCCAGCGGGTACGCCGCCCAATATTGTCAAACGCATGTCGGAAGAGGTCGCAAAAATCATGCGACTGGATGAAACCAAAGCCCGGCTGGACACCATGGGCACCTTCCCGGCTGGCAGCACGCCTGAAGAGTTTGATGCCTTCATCACGCTTGAGACCGCCAAGTGGGCCAAGGTGATCAAGGATGCGGGCGTCACGCCAGACTGAGTAATGGGCTGACGGTTTTCCGCCAGCAGCGTCAGCCTTTGATCGCCCAGCGGATGAGCATCGCCACTGCGCCCAAAGCTGCCACACTGCCCAGCCAGATGAGGGCGAACCAAACCAGCCGTGCGCCTAGCCCTGGCGGAGCTTTGACAATAACTGGAGGTCTATCAACAGCAGTTTGCCGGTTCATGAATGGTAAGCCGCCACAGTGCCCACCTTGCCGCGAAACACCCAGTAAGCGTAAGCGGTGTAGGCCAGGATTAGCGGCAGCAACACGCAGGCACCTACAAGTAAAAACGCCAGGCTGTTGTCGGGCGCTGCAGCATCCCAGATGGTGATGGACGAAGGCACGATGTAGGGATAAAAACTCAGGCACAGACCTGCAAACGACAGCACGAACAGGCCTTGCGCTGCCAAAAATGGTGTTAATTCCTGCTTTTTAGCCAAGCCCCTGAACAGCATAAACGCACACAGGGCAACCAACACCGGCACAGGTGACGCGTACAGCATGTGCGGCCAGGTGAACCAGCGGGTCATGAAATTAGCATTCAAAAACGGCGTCCAGAGACTGACTACACCGATGAGCGTCAGCGTCACCACCCCAGTTTTAAGCGCTATTTTGTACATCGCGGCTTGCAAGGCATTTTCGGTTTTTAGCACCAGCCATGTGGCGCCCAAAAGCGCATAACCCACGACCAGCGCCGCGCCGGTCAGCAAGCTAAAGGGCGTCAGCCAGCTCCACCAGCCGCCAGCATAAGCCCGGTCGGCTACTGCAATGCCCTGCACCAGCGCGCCCAGAGCAATACCTTGTGCAAAGGTCGCAACGATGGAGCCACCCGCAAAGGCCCAGTCCCATAAAAACTTGCCCTGGCGGGTTTTCCAGCGAAATTCAAACGCGACACCGCGAAAAATCAAAGCCAGCAACATGGCGATGATGGGCGCGTAAAGGGCCGGCATGATGACTGCATAGGCAAGTGGAAACACCGCAAACAAACCTCCACCGCCCAGCACCAGCCAGGTCTCGTTGCCGTCCCATACCGGGGCTACGGTGTTCATCATCTGGTCGCGCTCTTCCTCGGTTTTGAAGAATGGAAACAGGATGCCTACACCCAGGTCAAACCCGTCCAGCAGCACGTAGCCCATGACGGCCACGGCAATCAGCCCGGCCCAAATAAGAGGTAGATCAAGGTTCATGCTGGTGCTCCTTTAAGGCCAAACTTGTCGCCTGGTCCGGCAGAAGGGGTGGCGTCGTCCGATTTCTTTTGCCCACGCGCTTTGCTGCCACCTGCGTCCAGCGCCGGGCCGGGGGTGATACCCGCAGCGCGGATGGGCTCGTCTTTGGATATTTCTGGTTCGTTGATGTCAGGTGGCTTTTTCATCAAGCGCAGAATGTAAAAAGTGCCTGCGCCAAACAGCGCGAAATACACCACGATAAAAGCAACGAGCGACGCTCCAACAGCTGATGCGTCAATGCGTGACACCGATTGCGCCGTGGTCAGCAAGCCATACACGGTGTACGGCTGGCGGCCCACTTCGGTGGTGATCCAGCCAGCCAAAACAGCGACGAACCCGCTAGGTGCCATAAGCACGGCAGCGCGGTGCAGCCAGGGCGCTTCATACAAACGTTTTTTGTAGCGCATCAACAGGCTCCAAAGGCCAACCAAAAGCATCGCGCTGCCAATGCCAACCATGATGCGAAAGCTCCAGAACACCACAGCCACAGGCGGTCGCTTGTCAACGGGCCATGCCTTGAGACCTTTAACCTCCCCATTCAGGTCGTGCGTCAAGATCAGGCTGCTCAGTTTGGGGACGGACACCTCATAGTCGATGCGTTCTTCCTTGGCGTTGGGAATACCAAAAAGAACCAGCGGCGCGCCCTTGCGCGTCTCGAAAAGCCCTTCCATGGCCGCTACTTTGGCGGGCTGGTACTCGAGCGTGTTCAAGCCATGCATATCACCGGCGACGATCTGAATCGGCGCGACGATAGCCGCCATCCACATGGCCATCGAAAACATGGTGCGTGCAGCCTGGTTGGCACGGTTTTTAAGCAGATGAAATGCCCCCACGCCTCCCACTACGAAGGCTGTAGTAAGGTAAGCGGCCAGCACCATGTGGACCAAACGGTAAGGCAAAGAGGGGTTGAAAATCACTGCCCACCAGTCCAGCACAATAAACTGGCCGACGGCATTCAAGCCATAACCCGCCGGGGTTTGCATCCAGCTATTAACTGACAAAATCCAGAAGGCCGACATGAAGGTTCCAGCCGCCACCATCAAGGTGGCCAAAAAATGCAGTTTGGGCCCAACCCGCTGCAGGCCAAACAGCATGATGCCCAGGAAACCCGCCTCTAAAAAGAAAGCGGTCAGCACCTCATAGCCCATCAACGGCCCCAGCACTGGACCCGTTTTGTCAGCAAACACGCTCCAGTTGGTGCCAAACTGGTAGCTCATGACAATTCCCGAGACGACGCCCATGCCAAAGGCCACGGCAAAGATTTTTTTCCAGTAGTTGAATAGCCCTTCGAACACCGGTTTGCCGGTGACTAAAAACGCGCCATTGAGTACTGCCAGATAGCTCGCCAGACCGATGGAGAACACCGGAAAAATGATGTGAAAACTGACGGTAAAGGCAAACTGGATGCGGGCGAGGGAGATGGCGTCGAACGATCCCATGGTGGTCTTTCGTGAACTGGCGCGGCCGAAAATGCGGCATGAAGCAGGACGAACCTATCCCTTAGAGTACACCCATCCCTATCAAACTAATTTTGAGGGGGATGGCAGGCCTTGTCTGTACGCTGACGCACGCAACACCATCAGCACACGAATCAAACTCGCATACCCAATATCCCGCCCTGTCTTGTTTTCAGGAAAGGGCGTTCAGGGCCGCACACCCGGTGTCTCGCTGGGCATGCCTTTGGCACGCGCATTCAAGTACAGCTCCAGCTCGACCAGTTCGTTCGCACCGTAGGCATACGGCTCGGCACGTACGCCGTTCATGCAGTTGCGCAGGCGGCGCTGTAGCGAGCCCATGGCCTGCCATTCGAGCCGATACACCGGGTAACCCATCGGATGGGCTTGCGGAATGACGCTGCTGCCCAGCTTGTTGCCTGCGTTGGCATCATGGCATTGCGCACACGACAAATCGAGCTGTCCCATGCGTTGCATGAAACGCTGCTCGCCAGCCCACCTGAACGGCAGCAGCCGTGGGTCGTTGGGCGGCGATATCGGCAGGCCGCGTGATTGCAGGGCAACGTAACTTTCAAGCGCCAGAAGGTCTGCGCTTTCGATTCGCAGTGGTGTGGCTTGCTGGTGCTGTACGCGGCACTGGTTGATGCGCTGGCTTAAACCGACAGGGCGTTTGAGTACATCGTCAAAAGCCGGGTAGCGTGCAGCCACGCCTTTCATGCTGCTGCTCGCCGGCCCGTGGCAAGTGACGCATGCCTTATTGCTTTGGCCTGCCGGCTTTTGCCACAAGGCTTCTCCGTCCTTGACCGACAGCATGCCTGGGTTAAGTGTGTCGTCCTTCTGCATGGCCTGGGTTGATGGCCCCATGAACTCGAAGCCAGACTTGCGCATATCCTGACGTGCTGTAGTTTGGGCGCTCGCTGTCAATGCAATCAGGCAAAGCGGGCTAAGGAGCCCAATTAACCCAACACTCAAGCGCCTGAAATTCAACATCAGCCAGTGACAGTGATGTTCACGCTCTCGGTCTGCGTGAAGCCGTTGTCGCCGTCCCAGTTCAGCACTAGCGTGCCGCTGTCGGTCGCGATGGTGTGAAAGGCGATGTAGGGGTTGGCCGAAATGGCCGAGAACAACTCGGCGCTGAAGATCACCTCGCCGTTGTATTTGCAACTGAAGGTCTGGATGATGTTGCGTGGCAGGGTTTTGCCGTCATCGCCGGGGCGAAAGCCGGTTTCCATCGGGTGGCCTATGGTCGCGCGGATTTCGATGATTTCGCCTCGCTTGGCGGTTGGCGGGATGTTGATGAGGGTGCGGGCCACTTTTAGTTCTTCCAATAGGAGTTAACGGCCGCCGCGCTGGGCCGCCCCAAGCAAGGCCAGCCCCCTGGGGGGGCAGCGAACCAAACGAAGAGGAAAGCGTGGGGGCTCATGGTCAGGCTTCCCCTTCTACACAGGCGACGACCGTCACGATGACTTCAACGGTGTGCGACCAGTAGCTGCCATCGCTCATATGCGCCACCGCCACCAGTTTCTGCGTGGCTGAGAGCCGCATGCGTGTGCTGACGCTGGCCTTGCCAGCGCGCGGGCCGAGCTCAAAACGCGCAACATCACGCTGCGGGTTTTTCTCGTTGAAGATGGCGATGCTTTTGACGTGGTCGGCTGCCGTCATGGGGCTGGCGACCGTGATGTTAATGGGCACAACGTTGCCGTTGTCCACCAGATCGGCAATGTCTATCTTTACCTTGCCTGCTGTAACCGGCGCGCGGGCTGTGTAAGTGGCAACAGCCACTTCCAGGTCGCCGGCAGCGGCTGCAGCAGGGCGCAGCACAGCGCTGGAAACCAGCGCCGCGGCGCTGGCCAGCACCGTGCGGCGCGTCGGTGTGAGGTTTGTTGTCTGTCGCATGAAAATCCTGGCCATCGTGGTCCGGTTTTAATCCATCAAATTCTGTTCAGTTCTTCAGGGTCAGCAGAAAAATCAGCACGTCCTCAATCTGCTGTGTATTTAGTATTGTCTTCCCCTGCCAGGCCGCGCCGACGCGGGTCAGGCCGTCGCTGCGATAGTACGTCGGCATGATGCTTTGCGGGTTGAGGCGCCGGGCATCCACCAGCCGCAGGCGCAGCTGCCCTTCGGACCAGCGCGCACCTGCGCCCGACAGATCAGGCGCGAGGTTGCCCTGAAAACGCTCTTCTGGAAAAGGCCCGGTGTGGCAGAGCAGGCAAAGGCCGACCTGGCGGTTGGCGACTATGGCGCGTCCGCGCGCAGCGTCGCCGGGCGAGGCCGTCAACGGTGCGGGAATGGTGTCACCGATGATGCTGACCGGGGTGTTGGACGGTTGCGCCGTGGCCGTCATGGGCGGGAGCCAGAAGACTCCTGCCATGATCGCCAGGCGCAGTCGCAGGCTCATGCCTTCTTCATGCCTTCTTGAGGCTGGTATTTTTAAGCGGCATGTCGCGCACGCGTTTGCCGGTGGCTGCATAAATCGCATTGAGTACCGCCGGTGCTGCTACGGCGATGGTGGGCTCACCCACACCGCCCCAGAAGCCGCCGGATGCTGCAATGACAGTCTCGACCTTTGGCATTTCGTCCATCTTCAGCATCTGGTAGGTGTTGAAGTTTTCCTGCTCGATCCGGCCGTCCTTCACCGTGCATTCCCCGTACAGCGCGGCTGACAGGCCGTAGACAAACGAGCCCTCGACCTGCGCCTCGATCTGCTGCGGGTTGACGGCGTAACCGCAATCCGTCGCAGCCACGATGCGGTGTATCTTGAGCTTGCCGTCGTCGGCGACCGACACCTCGGCCACCGCTGCCACGTAGCTGCCAAAACCCATAATCTGCGCGATGCCGTGGGAGTGGCCTTTTGGCAGTGGCTTGCCCCAGCCTGCGCGCTCGGCGGCTGCGTTAAGCACCGCCAGGTGTTTGGGATGGTTGACCATCAGTTTGCGGCGCAGCGCCAGCGGGTCCTGTTTCGTTGCCACCGCAATTTCATCGATGAAGGACTCGAGGTAAATCGCGTTCTGGTTCAGATTCACGCCGCGCCAGAAGCCTGGCGGCACATGCGGGTTACGCATGGCATGGTCTATCAGCAGGTTTGGAAAGGTGTAGCCGATGGAGCCTTCGGGGCCGCCAGCATTCAGGCCCATGAAGACAGCGGGGTCCTTGCCATTAACGACTGCCTGCGGAATGGCGGTGGCAAGAATGGATTGACCCGAGATGCGCATGTGCACACCTGTGATATTGCCCTGATCGTCCAGGCCGGCCGTCATCCTGCACTGCGTGACCGGGTGGTAGCGGCCCTGGGTCATGTCTTCTTCACGTGACCAGATCAGCTTGATGGGAGTGCCTGGCATCTGTTTGGCGATACGAACGGCCTGCGTCACATAGTCGGTCATGCTGCGGCGCCCGAAGCCGCCGCCCAGGTGCATGCGGTTGACATCGCACTGGTTCTGTTTGAGCTCGGCCGCTTCGGAGCAGGCGGCCAGCGCGGCTTCCGCATTTTGGGTCGGTGCCCAGACTTCGCAGCGTGTCGGCGTCCACTTCGCCGTGGCATTCATCGGCTCCATTGTGGCGTGGTTCTGGAAGGGATAGGAATACACCGCCTCGATCTTGCGTGCGCTGCCTGCAATGGCGGTGCGTGCATCCCCGCTGGAGCTGCCAACCGCAGCTTCAGGTGCGTCCAGGCCAGCTTTCAGAATGGCTGCGATGCTTTCACTGGAGACTTTTTCGTTTGGCCCGTAGTCCCACACGATGGGCATGGCTGCCAATGCGCTTTTTGCACGCCACCAGGTGTCTGCCACCACAGCGACCGCGCTGTCGCTCACCCGCACCACCTTTTTAACGCCAGGGCGCTTTTCAATGGCTGCGGCATCAAAACTTTTGAGCTTGCCGCCAAAAACAGGGCACTCCTTGATGGCTGCGTTGAGCATGCCAGGCAGCACGATGTCCATGCCATAGACCTGCTTGCCCGTGACCTTGTCGGCCGTGTCCAGGCGTGCCAGGCGTTTGCCAGCCAGCTTCCAGTCCTTGGGGTCCCTGAGCTTGATGGTGGCGACATCGGGCGCAGGCAGCTTGCCTGCGGCGACAGCTACCTTGCCGTAGGTCGTCTTGCGACCACTCGAGCCGTGGGTGATGACGCCATTGGCGACGCTGCAATCGGCCGGGGAAACCTTCCAGTTATCGGCCGCAGCCTGGACCAGCATCAACTTTGCTGCCGCGCCACCCTTGCGCATGTATGCCTCAGACTGGCGAACGCCGCGGCTGCCTACAGTGCCGAAGTCGCCCCAGACGCGCTTTCGCGCCAGGCTCTGGCCGGGCGTGGGGTATTCGGTTTTGACGTTGGCCCAGTTGCAGTCGAGTTCTTCTGCAACCAGTTGCGCCAGGCCGGTCAGCGTGCCCTGGCCCATTTCAACGCGGCCGATGCGGATGATGACGGTGTCATCGGGTTTGACGACAACCCAGGCATTGATCTCGTCCGGTATCGGGGCGGCAGCGTCCTGCGCGAGTGCTGAGCCCGCAAAGGGGATATGGAACGCGACCACCAGGCCGGTGCCTGCAGTGGTGCTTAGGAAACCGCGGCGCGAGACCTTTGCTTTGCCAGCGATGGGGGGGGTGAGAACGGCACTCATGACACGCTCCCGTCGGTGTGGGTGATGGCCAGGCCGGCGCTTTTGGTGCTGCCGCCCTGTGAGACTGATTTGATGGCCGCGCGTATGCGGTTGTAGGTGCCGCAGCGGCAGATGTTGGTGATGCTTTGGTCAATCTGCTCGTCGGTGGGATGCGGTGTGCTCTTGAGCAGCGCCGCTGCCGCCATGACCATGCCACACTGGCAGAAACCGCATTGCGGCACATCAAGCGCAACCCAGGCTTTTTGCACCGGGTGCGAGCCGTTGGGCGAGAGACCTTCAATGGTGATAATTTTTTCGGTGGCACTGACAGTTGATGCAGGCCGCACGCAACTGCGTGTCGGTACGCCATCAATGTGGACCGTGCAGGCACCGCACTGCGCCACGCCGCAGCCGTATTTGGTGCCGGTCAGCCCGAGTTGTTCCCTGATGACCCATAGCAAAGGGGTGTCGTCTTCTGCCTCAAATTGACGGACTTTTCCGTTCACGTTCAGTTGCGCCATTCAAATCTCCTCGTTGGGGTAATAAATTGGTGTGGTGACCGCACAGATATTAGTCCTGCTTGCACCCAAGTGCATCAGTTGTTTCCATACCTGAGCGCGAGGCTGGCACAGTGCTCGGGTTAACCCTTGCGGGGCCACTACCCGTCAGCGCATGTCTTGCACCACGGCCAGTACCTCAAGCATTTTTTGCGACCAATGCTGCGGCAAAAACTTTTCCCGCAGCAGCGCTTGTGCGTGGGTGACCATAGCGTGCCTCTTGTTAGCGTCTTTCAGCAGGGCCGCGCAGGCTTGGGGCATATCAGCAAGGTCAGCCATCATCAGGTGAACGCCCGGCTCAATTCCATGCACATTGAGGCCGTCTGTGGTCTCAAGCAGCAGTGCGGTACCCGCAGCCCAGGCGTCCAGCGCGCGAAACTGGTCGAAGTAGGTGTGTGCGCTGTCAGCGTGGATGCCGAGTGCTACCGCAGCCTGGTGCAGGCGCGCGTCGCGCTCCGCTCCCCAAAGACCTGCCCAGACAAAGTCAACCGGCACGCTGGCAGCGTTGAAGAGCTGCTCTGCACGCGCCCGGTTGGGGCTGGTGCCGCCCATAAAAATTGCGCGGCCGGTTCTGTCCAGTCCAGGAGCCGGCGTGCGTATGTGCCTTTCAGCCACCATATAGGGAATTCGAAGCGTGGCAACGCCGGGGTAGCGCTGGTTCAGGTAGCGTTGAATCTGGGCGTCCATCGCGATGACGGCATCCAGCTGGTTCGCAAACGCATCAAACAGCCCAGCCTTCGGGTTGTGTACGTGTGCGGCGCTATCGCTGGTCAGCGGGTCCAGCATCCACAGGATGTTTTTGTCACCTTTGGGAACACCATGATGGCCAAAACGTTCGAACGCGTAAATGCCGCAAATCAGCAAGTTGATATCGCTATGGCCCACATTGGGCAGCGGGGCGCTTGTGCTTGTGCCCAGGTCAATGTACTCAACTTCGTGCCCGGCACCGAGCAGCACGTCCATCCAGATTCGGCACGCTCTGCCGAATAGCGTATCGATATCAGTGTAAATGTGGATATTCAAGATTCAGTGTGCCGCCAACTGAGGGGGCGGTGGCGGATGGTACCGCTTCAATCAACCTTAGGTGGGTGATACGACTTATTGAGCCTGTGAAAGCTGCTGCCTGGCCGCAGCTGATTGCAACGGTAGTGCAGCGGCGATGCCTTCGTCTAACCTGGTCGCAACGCGCCGCGCGCCATCAAAACGACGATCCCAGTAGGAGGTGGACATGCTTTCAACCCGCACTTCGGCACCCGGCTTGGGCGAGTGTATGAACTTGCCATTGCCCACGTAAATGCCAACGTGGCTGAACGCCCGCCGCATGGTGTTGAAAAAAACCAGATCACCCGGCTGCAACTCGTTTTTGTCTATGTTCTGGGTAGCGGCGGCTTGTTGCTCTGCCTTGCGCGGCAATAAAAGGCCAATGGTTTGCTCATACATGGCGCGCACAAAACCGCTGCAGTCAAAGCCGCCATCGGTATCGGCGCTGTTGCCCCCGCGCTTGTACGGAACACCCATGAACCCCATGGCATTGAAAACCAGCTCGGAAGCCTTGCTGCTGACGTTTTGGGTCACTTGGCCCATACGCCCAATTTGCTGGTCGATTTGTGTCAGCAAGCCTTTGTCCGCCAGCAGCTTGTCGAGGTCATCACCAGCGGGAGCCGCATGGACGCCTGAGGCAAACAGCACAGCTGTGGCAAGGGTGAGCAGAGGGGCTGTGAAACGCATGACCTGCAGGATACTTGAAGGAGTAGTCCTACGTCAACCTTATGTTGTTTCTAGGTTAATTCTGCAAATTCTTGATTTGTATGGGTTTTATATTTTCAGGTCAGATATCTCCAATTATTTTATAAGTGGTCTAATTATTTTTAGCTTTCAAATATCACTAGACACACCCATGAACCTTCACCTGACTGACAAACACGTACTGATAACTGGCGGCAGCAAAGGCATAGGCCTGGCCTGCGCCAAAAGCTTTTTAGATGAGGGCGCACGGGTAACGCTGGTTTCACGCAGTGCCGACAACCTGGCTGCTGGTTGCGCATCGTTGCTGGCGAGCTACTCGCAAGCAGCCAACCGCATCGCCACTTTTGCTGCTGACCTCACGGACCCGCTGGCTGCCGTGGCCGTGCTGGACAAGGCTGAAGCTGCTGGCGGCGCGGTAGATGTGCTGGTCAATTCCGCCGGGGCCGCCAAACGCACGCCACCCCATGAGCTGGCACCCAAGGTGTGGGTTGACGCCATGCAGGCCAAGTATTTCAGTTACATCTTCATGATTGACCCGGTGGTGCAGCGCATGGCCGGGCGCGGGGCAGGCGTCATCATCAATATCGTTGGTACTGGTGGCAAGGTCGCCAGCGCAACGCATCTGGCTGGCGGCGCAGCGAACGCAGCGCTGATGCTGGTTAGTGCGGGCTTGGCATCCGCATTTGGGCCCCGCGGTGTGCGCGTCAATGTGGTCAACCCGGGACTGACATTGACCGATCGTTTAAAGCAGGGTCTTGAGGCAGATGCCAAAGTGCAGGGCCTTGCCTATAACGAGGCCTTGCGTCTTGCGAATGCACGCCAGCCACTGGGCCGCTTGGCCGAACCACGCGAGATTGCAGATGCAGTGGTGTTTTTGGCATCAAGCCGGGCCAGCTACATCACGGGTGCGATTTTGTCCATGGATGGGGCACTGATACCGATGGTGGTGTAGCTCCATCTACATTTCATTCCGCCTTGATGCCCGCTGCCTTCACCACAGGGCCATAGCGCGCCAGGTCACGTTTCATCTCTTCGCCAAATTTTTCTGCGCTGCCGGGTGTAGCTGCGATACCCATGATATTGAGTTTTTCTTTGACTTCAGGGTCGTTCAAGACCGCGTTGAGTTCAGCGTTGAGCTTGTCGATGATGGCTTTGGGCGTTTTGGCCGGCGCGAGAATGCCGACCCATGAATTGACTTCAAAATCTGCCACGCCGCTTTCCATAAACGTTGGTACATCGGGCAGTGATTTGGAGCGCTGTGCGCTTGACACGGCAATCGCCTTTAGTTTGCCTGCCTTGACCTGGCCCTGTGCGCCGGCTACTGCGGTATAGACCAGGGGAATGTTGCCGCCCAGCACGTCTGTCATGGCCTGCCCGCCGCCTTTGTAGGGGATGTGAACCAGATTGGCACCCGTGCGCAGCTTGAGCTGCTCGCCTGCAATATGCGGCGTACCACCCGTACCCGATGTGCCATACGACAAACCGCCCGCCTGGGTTTTAGACAGCGCGATCACATCTTGCAGGGTTTTGACGGGTACGGAAGGGTTGGCTACCAGTATCAACACTGCATCGCCAATCTTGCCGACTGGGGAGAAGTCTTTCAGTGTGTCAAACCCGACTTTTTCAAACACATGCGGGTTGATGACCATGGTGCCGTCAAACGCCAGCACCAGTGTGTAGCCGTCGGGTGCCGCAGCGGCGACCTGCTGGGTGCCGATGTTGCCCGATGCGCCGGGTCGGTTGTCAACAATCACCTGCTGGCCCAGCCGCTTTGAGAGTTGCTCCGCAATCAGCCGGCCGCTGGTATCCGTTACGCCACCAGGCGTGAATGGCACGACCAGGCGAATCGGCTTGCTGGGGTACGCGCTTTGCGCCCAGCCTTCGGTTGGCAGCATGGTCAGGGCCGTTACTCCCAGCGCTGCGACCAACGCCAATGCGCTGCGCCGTGGGTAGTTTATGGAAAGATGATTGGTATGTCTGTGCATGAGTTCGTCTCCTTTTCTTCGTTGTCAGGCCGCAGCCTCAAGCCCGTTGGCAAAGTGCTCGCGCATACGCTGCATGGCGGCTTTCGCATTGCGGCTTGCAAGTGCAGCCATGATGGCGCTGTGTTCGGCAAGTGACTCTTCAATGCGCCCGGTTTTAAGCAGCGAGTTGTGGCGGTTGAGCTTCATCACCTTGCGCAGGTCGGCCACCATCTGGTCGCGCCAGCGGTTGTCGGCAATGGCCAAAAGCTGCATGTGAAAGGCTTCGTTGATTTCAAAAAACCGTTCGCGGTTACGCACGGCTTTCTCTAACTGGCTGTGCAGGTCTTGCAGCAGCTTGATTTGCGCGTCCGTTGCCTGGGTTGCCACCACGCCAGCGGCATCGGCCTCCAGCAAACTGAGCAGGTGGTACACGTCTGTCAGGTCTTTTTCATTGACGTCGGTCACGTAGGCACCGCGCCGCACCTTCATCGTCACCAGTCCCTCGGTCGCCAATACTTTCAGCGCTTCGCGCAGGGGCGTGCGGCTGATGCCGTATTCGTCGGCAATTTTTAGCTCGTCTATCCAGCTGCCGGGCACCAGTTCCCGGCTGAAGATGCGCTGGCGCAGCAGCTCGGCCACCTCTTCATACAGGGCGCGTTGCTTGAGGTTTTGTGGCAGGGTAGGGGCGTTCATGTTGGCTATTTCAATGCCCCCAAGTTTACACGAAACTGAATTCTGAATTTATAATTATAAAATTGAAATCAGGGTAAACTCGAACGCATGAGCAACTCATTCAAACCGTCAAACCTCGCCGATTGGAAAAAAGCCGCCGCCAAGTCTGCCCCCGGTGGCAACGTAGACGCGCTCAACTGGCAGACGCCCGACGGCATTGCCGTCAAGCCGCTGTACACCGCAGAAGACATCAAGGACCTGCCGTACACCAACACGCTGCCGGGCTTTGAGCCCTTCATTCGCGGCCCGCAGGCCACCATGTATGCGGTCCGGCCCTGGACGATTCGCCAGTACGCGGGCTTTTCAACGGCAGAAGAATCGAACGCTTTTTATCGCAAGGCCCTGGCCGCAGGCGGGCAGGGTGTCAGCGTCGCGTTTGACTTGGCTACCCACCGTGGCTACGACAGCGACCACCCGCGCGTGACGGGCGATGTTGGCAAGGCCGGCGTGGCGATTGATTCAGTTGAAGACATGAAGATACTGTTCGACCAGATCCCACTCGATACCGTGAGCGTATCCATGACCATGAACGGCGCGGTGCTGCCGGTGCTGGCGGGCTATATCGTGGCAGCACAAGAGCAGGGAGTGGCGCAAGACAAATTGAGCGGCACCATCCAGAACGACATTCTCAAAGAGTTCATGGTGCGCAACACCTATATCTACCCCCCTGCACCCAGCATTCGCATCATCGGCGACATCATTGAATACACGGCCAGGCACATGCCGAAGTTCAATTCCATTTCCATCAGCGGCTATCACATGCAGGAAGCCGGTGCCAACCAGGCGCTGGAGCTAGCCTTCACGCTGGCCGACGGAAAAGAGTACGTCAAGACCGCCATCGGTAAGGGCCTTGACGTTGACGGTTTTGCCGGTCGCCTGAGCTTCTTCTGGGCTATCGGCATGAACTTCTACCTCGAAGTCGCCAAGTTGCGCGCTGCCCGTTTGCTGTGGTGCCGCATCATGAAGGGCTTCAATGCCAAGAGCCCAAAGTCATTAATGCTGCGCACCCACTGCCAGACCAGTGGCTGGAGCCTGACCGAGCAGGACCCCTACAACAATGTCGTGCGCACCACGATCGAAGCGATGGCAGCGGTGTTTGGCGGGACCCAAAGCCTGCATACCAATTCGTTCGATGAAGCGATTGCGCTGCCGACCGAATTCTCAAGCCGTATTGCCCGTAACACCCAGCTCATCATCCAGGAAGAAACCCACATCGCGAATGTGATCGACCCCTGGGCCGGCAGCTACATGATGGAAAAGCTGACGCAGGACATGGCCGACGCCGCCTGGAAAATCATTGAAGAAGTCGAAGCCATGGGCGGCATGACCAAGGCCGTTGACAATGGCTGGGCCAAGCTCAAGATTGAAGCAGCTGCAGCCGACAAGCAGGCCCGCATCGACTCTGGCCGTGACGTGATTGTGGGTGTCAACAAGTACAAGCTGAAAACCGAAGACGCGATTGAGACGCGCGACATCGACAACGTAGCCGTGCGCGACGGGCAAATTGCACGGCTTAAAACCATCAAAGCCAAGCGTGACGGTGCAGCGGTACAGGCCGCACTCAGCGCGCTGACCGATGCTGCCGAAAATAATAGCGGCAACTTGCTGGGGCTTACCGTCAGCGCCATGCGCCTGCGCGCCACGGTCGGCGAGGTGAGTGATGCGTTAGAAAAAGTTTACGGGCGCCACCGCGCCGATACACAAAAGGTGACTGGTGTGTACGCTGCTGCTTACGACTCCGCCGAAGGCTGGGAAACCCTCAAGAGCGAAATCAACAAGTTTGCCGAAGAGCAGGGCCGCAGACCGCGCGTCATGATTTCAAAACTGGGACAGGATGGCCATGACCGCGGCGCCAAAGTCGTCGCGACTGCCTTTGCGGATCTTGGCTTCGACGTGGATATTGGGCCGCTGTTCCAGACCCCCGAAGAATGCGCCCGCCAGGCGATTGAAAACGACGTGCATGCCGTCGGCGTTTCAACCCTCGCCGCAGGCCACAAGACGCTGGTGCCGGCCATCATTGCAGAGCTGAAAAAACAAGGCGCTGATGACATCATCGTATTTGTAGGCGGCGTGATTCCGCGTCAGGACTACGAAATGCTTTATGAGGCCGGTGTGAAGGGCATTTATGGCCCGGGTACCCCGATACCAGCCAGTGCCAAGGATGTGCTTGAGCAGATTCGGGCTGCGTTGAAGTGATTTCATCCGGTCTGGTCGATGAGGTTTTGAGAGGGGAGGCGATGGCCCAGCGCCGCGCCATTGCCAAAGCCATCACGCTGCTTGAATCCACGCGTACCGATCACCGCGCGCAAGCCGACGAGTTGCTCACAAGCTTGTTGCCGCACACCGGTAAATCCTTTCGCCTCGGCATCAGCGGCGTACCCGGCGTTGGTAAGTCAACCTTCATTGAAGTACTGGGCCTGTATCTCATAAAGCTGGGCCATCGCGTCGCGGTGCTGACGATTGACCCGTCTTCCACGGTCTCAGGTGGCTCCATTCTGGGAGACAAAACGCGCATGGAAATGCTCTCGGTGCACGAACGTGCTTACATTCGGCCAAGCCCCAGCAGCGGCACGCTGGGTGGCGTTGCTGAAAAAACGCGAGAAGCCATGCTGGTGTGCGAAGCGGCTGGCTACGACGTGGTGATTGTTGAAACAGTAGGTGTCGGTCAGTCAGAGACGGCAGTTGCCAACATGACCGACATGTTTGTGCTGATGCAGCTGCCCAATGCAGGTGACGATTTGCAGGCGATTAAAAAGGGCGTGATGGAACTGGCCGATCTTGTCATCATCAACAAGGCCGACATTGATGCCGACGCAGCGACGCGGGCCGAGGTACAGATTACCTCCGCGATGCGTTTGTTTGGCCTCGTCAACAACGCGATGGGGCAGGTGCAGGCAGCAGCGTTCGACAGCTTCTGGCATCCACAGGTGCTACAACTCAGCGCGCTACACAACAAGGGCGTTGATGCGTTCTGGGCAGCGGTGACGCAATTCAAAACACTACAGACAGCCAACGGCAAGCTCGCAGAGCGCCGCAAGCAGCAGGCACTGAGCTGGATGTGGGAGCGCGTTGAGACCGGATTGAAACAGGCTTTCAGGCAAGACCCAGCAGTAGCTAGCTTGTTGCCAAAAATGATCGCCGGAGTTGTCAGCGGACAACTTCCAGCCTCTACAGCAGCACGAAATCTGCTTGCAGCCCAACAAATACGTGCGGGGTTATTGGGGTCAGACGCCAATTTCATTGCGATGCAGAGCATCGCACCCGGCGGGCGGGCCGAAGGCACGATGAATTTGGACTCTGACCCCAAAAACCCTTGAAAAAACCAGAGAAGCAAACCATGCAGGACATTCTTGAACAGTTGGAAAAAAAGCGATGCGCAGCACGCCTTGGCGGCGGGCAAAAGCGTATTGATGCGCAGCACGGCAAGGGCAAGCTCACGGCGCGTGAGCGGCTGGAGGTGCTGCTGGACGAGGGTACGTTTGAAGAGTGGGACATGTTCGTTGAACACCGCTGCACCGACTTCGGCATGGAGACACAAAAAATCCCTGGCGACGGCGTAGTCACCGGCTACGGCATGATCAACGGCCGCCTGGTGTTTGTCTTTAGCCAGGACTTCACCGTGTTTGGCGGTGCGCTGTCCGAAGCGCATGCTGAAAAAATCTGCAAGGTCATGGACCAGGCCATGAAGGTCGGCGCACCCGTGATTGGCCTCAACGATTCTGGCGGCGCGCGCATTCAGGAGGGCGTGGCATCACTCGGCGGTTACGCCGATGTGTTCCAGAAAAACGTACTGGCCAGCGGCGTGATTCCGCAGATCAGCATGATCATGGGACCGAGCGCGGGCGGTGCAGTGTATTCACCGGCGATGACTGACTTTATCTTCATGGTCAAGGACTCAAGCTACATGTTTGTCACTGGCCCTGAAGTTGTTAAAACCGTGACACACGAAGAAGTCAGCGCTGAAGAACTGGGCGGCGCGATTACCCACACCACCAAGAGCGGCGTAGCAGATTTGGCATTTGAAAACGATGTTGAAGCGCTGCTGATGTTGCGCCGTCTTTACAACTACCTGCCACTCAACAACCGCGAAAAAGCCCCGGTACGCCCGAGTGCCGACCCGGCCAACCGCATGGACTTGAGCCTGGACACGCTGGTGCCCGAAAACGCCAACAAGCCTTACGACATGAAGGAGCTGATTGTCAAAACGGTAGACGACGGTGACTTCTTCGAGATCCAGCCCGAGTATGCTAAGAATATCGTCATCGGTTTTGCGCGCATGGAAGGCCAGACAGTCGGCATCGTCGCGAATCAGCCACTGGTGTTGGCCGGTTGCCTGGATATCAAATCATCCATTAAGGCCGCGCGCTTTGTGCGTTTCTGTGATGCGTTCAACATTCCTGTCATCACGTTTGTCGATGTGCCCGGCTTCATGCCCGGCACATCGCAAGAGTACGGCGGCATCATCAAGCACGGCGCCAAGTTGTTGTATGCGTATGCCGAATGCACCGTACCAAAAATCACCGTCATCACGCGCAAGGCCTATGGCGGCGCGTATGACGTGATGTCATCGAAACATTTGCGCGGTGACGTCAATTTTGCCTGGCCGAATGCCGAGATTGCCGTGATGGGTGCCAAGGGTGCGGTTGAAATCATCTTCCGCGAAGACAAGGGCGACCCGGTCAAACTGGCTGCACGTGAGGCCGAGTACAAGGCACGCTTTGCCAATCCGTTTGTAGCCAGTGCGCGCGGTTATGTCGATGACGTGATCTTGCCGCATGAAACCCGCAAACGTATTTGCCGGTCGCTCGTCATGCTCAAGGACAAGAAGCTTGAGAATCCTTGGCGTAAGCACGGGAATATCCCGCTGTGATTTGCGTGGGCTCTTCGATGACTTTGTTTTGCGTGGGATCGAGCTGCCCGAGCGCTTTGCTTCGTGTGCTCCTACCTTTGGCCTCCTCCTTGACCTCCGCAAAGCCCCTGGCAGCCCGCTCCTAAATAAATATCGATTGGAAGTACAAATATGTTCACCAAAATCCTGATCGCCAACCGCGGCGAAATCGCCTGCCGCGTCATACTTACCGCCCGCAAGATGGGCATTAAGACTGTTGCGGTTTATTCTGATGCCGACAAGGATGCGCGCCATGTTGAGCTGGCTGATGAAGCCGTCAATATAGGCCCCGCTCCAAGCCGTGACAGCTACTTGCAGGCTGAAAAAATCATCGCGGCGTGCAAGCAGACTGGCGCGGAAGCTGTGCATCCGGGCTATGGCTTTCTCAGCGAAAACGCGGGTTTTGCGAAGCGGGTTGAAGAAGAGGGCATCATCTTCATTGGCCCCAAGCATTACTCAATTGCTGCCATGGGCGACAAGATTGAATCTAAAAAACTCGCGGGTGCTGCTGGTGTCAACTGCATCCCTGGCGTTAACGATGCGATTGAAACGGCTGAACGCGCGGTTGAAATTGCCAAAAGCATTGGCTACCCGGTGATGATCAAGGCCAGCGCGGGCGGCGGTGGCAAGGGTTTGCGCGTAGCGTTCAATGACAAGGAAGCGTATGAGGGCTTCACGTCCTGCCGCAACGAAGCGCGCAACAGCTTTGGCGATGACCGCGTTTTTATTGAAAAGTTTGTTGAAGAGCCGCGTCACATTGAAATACAGCTCATCGGTGACAGCCAAGGTAATGTGATTTATTTGAACGAGCGCGAGTGCTCGATCCAGCGTCGGCATCAAAAGGTGATTGAAGAAGCGCCGAGCCCCTTCATCACGGATGCCACGCGCAAAGCCATGGGCGAACAGGCCGTGTTGCTCGCCCAAGCGGTGAAATACCAAAGCGCCGGTACGGTGGAGTTTGTGGTCGGCAAAGACCAGAGCTTTTACTTTCTGGAAATGAACACCCGCCTGCAGGTCGAGCACCCCGTGACCGAATGCATTACCGGGCTGGATTTGGTGGAGTTGATGATTCGCGTAGCAGCGGGTGAGAAGCTCCCCTTGACGCAAGCTGAGGTCAAGCGCGATGGCTGGGCTATCGAGTGCCGTATCAATGCCGAACACCCGTTTCGCAACTTTTTGCCGTCGACGGGAAGGCTGGTGCGCTTTCAGCCGCCGAAAGAGACGATGTTTGCATCTGACACAGCACACCTTCACGGTGTGCGTGTTGATACCGGCGTGCAGGACGGCGGTGAGATACCGATGTTTTACGACTCGATGATTGCCAAGCTCATCGTGCACGGCAAGGACAGGCGGGACGCGATTACAAAAATGCGCGAGGCGCTCAATGGTTTTGTGATTCGCGGTATCAGCAGCAACATCCCGTTCCAGTCGGCCTTGCTGGCGCACCCGAAGTTTGTGGCGGGTGATTTCAATACTGGCTTTATTGCCGAGAACTACAGCCAGGGCTTCTCGGCAGAAGATGTGCCGCATGACGCCCCGGACTTTCTGGTGGCGCTGGCGGCTTACGTCAACCGCCGCCAGTTAGGGCGTGCGGCGGGTATCAGTGGGCAACTCCCGGGGCACGGTGTTGAAGTGGGTGAGGAGTTTGTGGTCATCAGCCTTGGGCAAGGTGGTCAAAATAGGCACAAGGCTGTCGCAGTTCGTGACTACGAGGCAAAAACCGGCTCTAGCGCAATAGATATCGGCGTAAGCAGCTATGAAATATGTAGCAACTGGCATCTGGGGGGCGCGCGCATTCGAGGTACAGTGAATGGCAAACCGTTTACCGCGCAGGTTGAGCGCGGTGTGGGCCGCAACCCACTGGCCTTTCGTATCGCGCACAACGGCACGCGGCTTGATGCGCTGGTGTTATCACCGCGCGCAGCCGCGCTGCATGCCCTGATGCCGTTTAAAGCCCCGCCTGACATGAGCCGCTTTGTGCTGTCGCCCATGCCGGGCCTGCTGGTTGAAGTGGCTGTACAGCCCGGCCAGAAGGTGCAGGCTGGTGAACGTGTGGCGGTGATTGAGGCGATGAAGATGGAGAATGTGCTGTTCGCCATCGCCGATGGTGTGGTGGGCAAGGTGCTGGCGGCGAAGGGTGAATCGCTTAGCGTGGACCAGCCGATTGTCGAGTTTGCATAAATACGAAGATAAGCATAAACCTTGAAGGAGCTTGTATGAATACCGAAGAATTCGAAGCAGGACTGAAAGCCGATCGCTACGGCGAGATTGCCAGCGTCGACAAGCCGGCAGGCTATGCAATGGGCGAGCATCAACACCCGTTTGATGCCTGTGCACTCATCACGGCTGGCGAAATTTCGCTTCTGGTCGATGGCGTTTCAACGACTTATGCAGTCGGTGACATCTTTCGCATTCCAGCAGGCAAGCCTCACCATGAAAACGCGCCAGCTGGTGTGTCTTATCTGGTCGGACGCCGTCAGGTCACGGTGGCATGAGCAGGCCCTTCAAAGTCCTGGGCGTTCAGCAAATCGCCATAGGCGCGCCGAGCAAGGACAAATTGCGCACGCTGTGGGTAGACATGCTGGGCCTTGAAGTCACCGGCAATTTCGTCAGCGAACGTGAGAACGTCGATGAAGACATCTGCGCGATGGGTAGCGGCCCCTTCAAGGTGGAGGTTGATTTGATGCAACCGCTGGACATCGAGAAGAAACCCGCCGTTCACACCACGCCGCTCAACCACGTGGGTCTGTGGATTGACGACTTGCCCAAAGCCGTCGAATGGCTGACGGTGCAGGGCGTGCGCTTTGCGCCGGGCGGTATACGCAAGGGTGCGGCGGGTTTTGACATCTGCTTCATGCATCCGAAGGCCAACGATGAGTTTCCGATTGCGGGTGAGGGCGTGCTGATTGAGATGGTACAGGCACCGCCGGAAGTTATAAAGGCCTTTGCCCTTCTTGATGCTGGCGCTTGAGGCGATCGGCTTGGTCTGGGCATAATAAAACTTATGCCCGACGCGCCGATACAAGAACCTTCCCTGAATCAAGCGGCTCGCCCAGTCGGCGCAGACCCCGCCGAATCGGTGGGTGCGGCCGGCGTGGTGTTGCGTGCTCAGGCCGCGCTGCTCTCGCACATCGGGCTGGAAAATTCCGCGACGGCATTGGCCGTTGAACTGGCGCAGGCCCTGGGCTGCGCCCGCGTCAGCGTCGGGATGCTGCAGGGCCGGTTAGTCACTATTGCAGGAACATCCCGCGGGGGGGCGGTCAATCCGCGCTTCGACGCAGCTGCTGCCGTCGGTGCCGCGATGCATGAAGCCATCGACCAGTCCACCTCGGTCTGTTTCCCGGTCCCAGCCAACGACACCTACCCCAAGGTCACCATGGCCCATCAGTCTCTGGCCCGGTTGACAGGCGATTCAATCTGCAGTGTTCCGGTCCGTGGCGCAGCCCTTGTCGTGGGGGCGATCACACTGGAGCGCACTTCTGGCGGGTTCACCGATGCGGAGATATCCCTGTGTGACGACCTGGCCAGCTTTTCAGGGCCGGTGCTTGAACTCAAGCAGCAGCTACAGCTTGCGTGGTGGCGGCGCGCTGCCACTGCAATGCAGGTCCGCGCACGGGCTTCCGGCAAACCGGGCGTTGCCCTCGCCCTTGGGGCGTTGGTGGTGCTGCTGACCATTGTTGCGGTGCTCCCGTTCAACTATCGGGTCAGCGCGCCGGCCCGGCTGGAAGGATCGGTACAGCGCGTCATCGTGGCCGCAACCGATGGGTTCCTGCAGCAGGCCAATGTGAGGGCGGGTGATTCGGTGCGCGAGGGACAGGTGCTGGCGGAACTGGCCACACAGGACTTGCAGCTGGAGCGACGCCGCAGGGAGAGCGAGTTGAGCCAGCATGAAAATGCCTACCGCGCTGCGCAGGCGCGTAACGACCGTGCCCAGATGGTCATCAGCCAGTCGAGGGCCGGCGAAGCACAGGCCATGCTGGCCTTGGCCGACAGTCAGATCGAGCGCGCCCGCATTCAGTCGCCGTTCGACGGAATTGTGATTAAGGGCGATTTGACGCAAACGCTGGGTGCGCCGGTGCAGCGCGGCGAGGTCTTGCTGACGATTGCCCCCAACAACAGCTTTCGCCTGATCGTCGAGGTGGACGAAAGCGACATAGCTGCCATCGTGCCCGGGCAAAAGGGGGAACTGGCGCTCGCCGCGGTGCCCGAACGTGCGCTGTCGTTCACGACCCGACGCGTGGTGCCCTTTGCCGCTTCGACGGACTCGCGCAACTATTTCGAGGTCGAGGCCGCGTTGGACGCGCAGGGTGCCAGCCTGCGCCCGGGCCTCAGTGGTGTCGCCCGCATCGATGCCGGCCAGAGAACCCTGTGGTGGATGGCGACTCACCGACTTTTTAACTCGCTTCGGCTGATGTTCTGGTCACTCGGATGGTAGCGCCGCAACCCATGTTCAGCGATGCCTGGTATCGGGTCTCGTCATTGAAGCCGCGGCTTGCGCAACAACTCAAGATCGTGCGCCAGCCTGTGCGTGATCAAGTCTGGCACGTGCTCGTCGAGGCAGAGTCGGGGCGGCAGATTCGGCTGAATCCGGTCGCCTGGGAATTTGGTGGCCGTTGCGACGGGACGCATACCGTAGCCGAATTGTGGGAGCTGCTGCTGGAGCGGCTGGGCGAAGATGCGCCTACTCAGGACGATGTGCTTCGAATGCTGGCGCAGCTTTACCGTCATGGCATGGTGCAGTTCGATGCGGCGCCCCATCTGTCCATGCTGTTTGCCCAGCGTGACAAGGAGGGGAAAAAAGCCGGCAAGCTATGGATAAACCCCATGCTTTTGCGAATGAGGCTGTTTGACCCTACGCGGCTACTGGACCGGATCGAGCCCTGGCTGCGCCCCTTGTTCAGTCGTGCCGGCTTGCTTGCCTGGGTAGTATGTGTTGCAGCGGGAGCCTTTTTATGCCTCGTCAACTTTCCCCAGCTCAGGTCAGAAGCGCTGGCACGCGCCGCGTCACCGCAAATGCTGTGGCTGGCCTGGCTTTCTTTTCCCGTCATCAAGGCGATTCATGAGTTGAGCCATGCACTTGCAGTGCGCCGCTTTGGAGGCGAAGTGCACGAAGTAGGCCTGACCCTGATGTTCCTCACGCCCGCTCCTTATGTAGATGCGTCGGCCGCCAACTCGTTCGTGCGCCGCAGCCACAGGGTTGTCGTCAGCGCTGCGGGCATCATGACCGAGCTGCTGATCGCGGCGTTTGCGGCTGCCGAGTGGCTGGCGGTGCAGCCGGGTGTTGTCAGGGATCTGGCGCTTGCGACGTTGCTGATCTGCTCGGTTTCCACTTTGCTGTTCAATGGCAACCCGCTTTTGAGAATGGACGGCTACTACGTGCTCAGTGACGCGCTGGACCTGCCCAACCTCGCCGCGAGAAGCAATGCATGGTGGACGGCATGGGCCTACCGGCTGGCGCGCGGACAACAATCCGTGCCTCCTGCCACGCTTGCCGCGGGAGAACTGAAGTGGCTGGTGCTGTATTCGCCCACCTCATGGCTGTTCCGGCTTGGGCTGCTTTTTGCGCTGGTAACCTGGGTCGGAGGTAAATCGTGGCTGCTTGGGTGGACAGTCGCGCTTGGGGTGTTTGGCTGGATGGTGCTTAAAGGTTCATCCTTTGTTTTGAAGTTGTCTGATGGCTTTTCCCGCTTGCGCGCTGCAGCTCTTGCATGGGCAGCGCTGGCCGTATTTGCACTGGTACTGATTTTATTTGTCTTGCCGGTGCCCAGTATCGTTGTCGCGCGAGGAGTGGTCTGGCCGCCCGAAGGCGCGCAGGTGCGCCCTGAAATGGCCGGTATCGTCACCCAGACGCCAGCCGCCAACGGTACCGTGGTTCAGCCCGGTGACCTTCTGCTGACCCTTTCCGACCCGGTCCTGACTGCTGAACGTGACCGGCGGGTGAGCCAGTTGGCCGGGCTGCAGGCCCAGCAATATCTGGCGCTTATGAAGGACCCTGTCAAAGCCGCTGACATAGCTGAAGATATTGCGCGTAGCGAGGCCGAGATCGCGCGTGCGGAGCAGCAATTGGCGCAGCTGATGGTGCGCAGCCAGAGCCGGGGCCGACTGGTTTTGTCGTCTCTGGACGACCTTCCCGGCAGCCACGCGGCGCGTGGTGCGATGCTGGGCTATATCGTTGGCGACGATGCCGCCAACGTGCGCGTTGTGCTGGACGAGCAAAATATTCTGCTGGTACGCAACCGCATCAGAAAAGTTGAAGTGCGGCTGGCAGACCTCCCAACCCAGCCGATGGCAGGACAGGTCGGTAACGAGGTGCCCGCCGCTACCCGAAAGTTGCCGAGTTCGGCCCTTGGTGAAAAGCATGGAGGAGACGTGCTTGTCGATCCGGCTGACAAAGAAGGCTTGCGCACGATCACACCGATCTTTCTGGTTGATATAAAAATACCAGGCTATACGCCTGACCGGATAGGCGGCCGCGCCTTGGTACGTTTTGACCTCGGTTTTGAGCCCGCAGGCCTGCAACTTCTGAGGCGCGCGCGGCAACTGTTACTTCACGATTTCAACCCGCTCGGCCAGACCTAGTACTGCCCTGGTGCATGCGAAAACAAAGCCATTTATTATTCACTGATCACCGAAGTGCGTCGGCGCATGACATGCCACCCGGCCCGTGGCTTTCAGTGTGGCAGGGCCTGCTAGCGGTTGTGATGAAGCCCGGCATATCGCCATACCGGGAATTTGCGTCAAAGGTCGCCAAGCAGCTTGCGTCTAGCCAAAACGACGGGCTTTCTCGCAGCAGCGGAGTCATCCTGGGGCCTCGACCATCAGCAGGCCGCAGCGCTGTGAGTGGTTCCAAAGGCGACGACAGGCTGGCCAGCGTTTTTGCCCATGTTTGTGCGGTGCTTTATGCAACCCTGAAGCTCAAGGCATATCCGACACAGATCATGGCCGCCAGAATCATGCTTGATGGCCGGGTCGCGGAAATGGCTACAGGCGAAGGCAAGACCGTCGCCATTGCCATCGCCGCTGCGGTAGCAGCGCTTGAAAACCTGGCCGTGCATGTGGTCACTGCAAATGACTATCTTGCTGCGCGGGATGCGCAGGAGATGGCACCGTTTTACGCCGCGCTCGGACTGACCGTGGGTGCAGTCACGCAGCCGCTGGACAAGGCCAGCAGAACTATCGCATGGGCAAACAGCATCACCTATTGCACTGCCAAAGAGCTTGTGTTCGACTACCTGCGCGATGGTTTGGTGCGCAGGGCTGGCCTCGCCGACCTGGAGAGCCGGGCTCGCCGCTTGGCAGGTGGCTCTCAGACGGAACCGCCGCTACTGCGCGGGCTGTGCATGGCGATTGTGGATGAGATCGACACGGTGCTGATCGATGAGGCCAGCGTTCCGCTGGTGCTCTCACAGCAACGCACACTTGCGCCCGAACACGACTTTATGTTGGAGGCTATTGCGCAGGCTACCGCGATGCAGGAAGGCCGTGACTTTAGCCGCCGCCCTACCTCACGCGATGTATTGCTGACCGAAGCTGGCCGCCAGCGTTTGTCCGACTGGCCGCAGGGCCGACATGCCTTGCACAGCCAGAGCAGGCATCGCGAAGCCACCGTCACGCTTGCTCTCACCGCGCTGCATACGCTGCAGCGAGATCGCGACTATGTCGTACTGGAGGGCAGCATCATCATCATCGACGAAACCACGGGCCGAGCGGCGAAAGGTCGCGCCTGGTCGCGTGGCTTGCACCAGCTGGTTGAGATCAAGGAAGGCTGCAGGCTTACCGGGCGCAACGATACCGTCTCCCGCATTACATACCAGCGGTTTTTTCCTCGTTACCTTCATTTGTGCGGCATGAGCGGCACTGTGGCTGGCAGCGCCTATGAGCTGGGTGCCGTGTACAACCTGTCCCTTGTGATCGTACCGCCCCGATTGCCGCGCCTCTGCAGGGAGTTTCCGCTTGCCATGTACGCGGACACCGATGCGCTGTGGGCTGCGGTGCTGGCCCAGACTCGTGCCATTCACTGCACGGGCCGGCCGGTTTTGATCGGCACTGCCTCTGTTTCAGATTCGGACCGTCTCGCCGCCCTTTTTGCCGAGGCGGGCCTGGCGCCCGCGGTGCTCAACGCCCGCCAGGATGAGGCTGAAAGCAGGATCATTGCCACCGCCGGTGAAACGGGCCGCATTACCGTCGCAACCAGCATGGCAGGCAGGGGTACCGACATCAGGCTGGGTCCAGAAGTGCTGGCCATGGGAGGATTGCACGTAATCCTTTGCCAGCACAACGTGTCGTCCCGCATCGACCGGCAGTTCCTTGGCCGTGCCGCGCGCCAGGGCCAGCCTGGCAGCACGCAGGTCATGCTGGCGCTTGATTTCCCCCTCTTAGGTCGATTTTTACCGACCGGGGTGCGGCGGAAGGCAACATCGCTACCCATCTGTTTTCTGAGGTTGTTGGCAGTTGTTTCGCAATTTACAACGGCTTACACTACGATCAGGCAGAGGCAATTCTTATGGCGTGCCGACGAAGAAATAGAGAGGGATCTCCTTTTCAACCGCGAAAAATTTTCATGATTGTTGCACCGAAAAAAATAGTTTGGCTGGGCGCATTTCCCTGCATGGTGTCGGTTGCCATGGCAGCGCAACCGCTGGGCTGCCTGATCGAACCTTTTCGCGTTGCCGACGTTGGAAGCCCTGTGACAGGCGTTATCGAAAGCGTGCAGGTAGAGCGCGGTGACAGGGTCGTGAAAGGGCAGGCGCTGGCTACATTGCGGGCCGACGTCGAACGCGCGGCAGTGGGCGTGGCATACAACCGGGCCCAAGCGTTGGGTGACTACAACGCCGCCGTGAACAATGCCGAACTTGCCAGGCAAAAGCTCGTAAGAGCCAAATACCTGGCCGACCAGCAATTTATTTCTCCCCAGGCCCTCGAGCAGGCCAACACAGAGTCCGAAATCGCCATCAATCGCCTGGCGCAGGCGCGCGAACAGCGGGGCGTGCTGGCGGGCGAGCATACTTTGGCACAAGCCCAGCTGGCGCTGCGCACCGTGCGCAGCCCAACCAATGGCGTGGTGGCAGATCGCTATCTTTCAGCCGGCGAGCGTGTTGAGGAAAAGGCAGTGTTCCGCATTGCTGTAGTCGATCCGTTGCGGGTCGAGATTGTGCTCCCGTCCAACCTTTATGGCACTCTGCGGGAAGGCATGGCCATGAGCATCACCCCGGAATTTGCAGGCGCCGGCGTGCGACAGGCGCGAGTCATTCTGGTTGACAAGCTGATTGATGGCGCAAGCAATACATTCAGGGTTCGGCTTGAGCTTCCCAACCCTGGGCTGACCCTGCCTGCAGGCCTGCGCTGCAAGGCCGACCTGGCGTCTGTCGTAGTGGCAGGTGCCGCATCGGCTGCGCCGCCGCCCTCCATGTTGCCCTCCAGTGCCCGGGCTTCGCGCGCATCTGCTGACTCGGGTCTTTCGTTGCGCATGGAACCCGCCCTGTCCCTTCTGAAAGCGCCCAAGCCCTGAGCGGCGCGGGTAAGGGAAACAGCAATGTGGTGGCCCGCCAGATTTAGAAAAACCGAATCCCGGCGCGTCGGTATGCGTTCTGTAACCGAAATCATGGAGCCGCGGATTTTATATTCCGCCGATATTGCCGGGGGGCTGATGCTGGCTTCCGGCCAACCGGCTGTAGCCGAGCAGCGTACGCTTGATGTCAGGGGCGAATACAAGGCAGTTTCGGCGCCAGCGTCGGTAGCTACGGCAACGGTTGCGCCGGCAGCCCCGCTGGCCGTCGTGCGAAACGCGCAGACCGTCGCAGTGGCCTATGCAGCCGCCGCGCTCAGCTTTGAAACCAATGCAGGTCAGGCCAGCCCAAAAGTGGATTTTGTCGCGCAGGGCAGCGGCTACGACATTTCCTTATCTGGCGGATCTGTTGAACTCCGACTGGCACGGGGGGGCGCTACCGCCACGGTCCAGCTGGGTTTTGACGGCGGCAATGGTGACCGTCCTGCGGATGCGCAGGGGCTGCTGGCCGCGCAAAGCAATTACCTGGTCGGCAACGACAGTGCAGCGTGGCGCACCGGCATTGCCAATTACGGCGCGGTGGCTTACCACAACGTTTATGACGGCATTGACGTTCGCTACTACGGCACCCAGCGCCAGCTTGAGTACGACTTCCTGGTCGCGCCTGGCGCCAACGCCGACCAGATACGTTTGCGATTCAGCGGAGCCCAGGCCAGCGTCGACGCGGGCGGGGACCTGATTCTGGCTATCGACGGCATGGCAGAGACGCTGCGTTTCAAGGCACCTGTCAGCTACCAGGATGGCCCGCTTGGCCGGCAGGGAGTGGCCAGTAGCTACCAGCTCAATGCCGACGGGTCGATAGGTTTTGCCCTTGGCGAATATGACCATGCCCGGTTGCTCGTCATCGACCCGGTGCTCAGCTATGCAAGCTATTTTGGCGGTACCGGGAATGAGGCTGCGCTTGGCGTTGCGGTGGACTCAACAGGCGCTGTTTACATCACAGGACGGACAACCAGCGCTCTGGGTTCGCTCATCGGTGCGGGTGGTAGTGGAGATGTGTACGTGGCCAAGTTCAGCGCTGACCTGACTACGCTGATCTACTCGACCCGAATCGGCGGGACCGGCGATGAGCAGGGTAATTCAATCGCTGTTGACAGTTCCGGAAACGCCTCGGTGACAGGCTGGACACAGTCCAGCAATTTCCCCACAGTAGTGGCATCCCAGGCCGCGCTATCGGGCTCTCAAGATGCGTTCGTTTTCCGGCTCAACGCGGCCGGTTCGGGCCTTGCGTTTTCGACGTTTCTCGGGGGCCTCTCGGCCACGGACCAGGGCACGGGCATCGCGGTCGATACGGCAGGTAACGTGTACGCAACAGGTCAGCGTTCGCAGGCACTCGTACCGGTGCTTACCGGTCTTGGAGGATCAGTCTTAACCGGCGATGAGGCTTTCGCCATCAAGTACGACACTTCAGGCGCGGTACAGTACTCGCAATTTTTCGGCGGTACCGGAACGGACGCAGGCGTCGCCATCGCGGTCGATACCTCTGGCAATGCCTATATCGTTGGGCAAAGCGACTCAGGCAATTTACCGATGGTGAACGCGAACGACACTGTCACACAGCTGGATGAGGGCTTCATCGCCAAGATCAATGCCGCCGGTAATTCGTTGTTGTACTCCAGCTTCATAGGCGGAACTAAAAAGGATTTCGTTACTTCAGTTGCAGTGGACGCGAGCGGGAAGGCCTATGTCACGGGCACCACCGAAGGCAAAAACAACACGCAGTTTCAGGTCACGTCAGGCGCTTTTCAGACCAGCAATTCTGGCGTCAAGCAGTCCGGCTTTTTACGTGTTTACGATACCGGTTTGAGTGGCGCGGCTTCGCTTTTATATTCGTCCTTCCTCGGGGGCGTCACTGCGACCGGTCCCGGTAACGGAGACCAGCCGACTGGCATCGGTATCGATGCTTCAGGCCGCGCAGTTATTGTCGGACGTACGGATACGTCCGATTTCCCGGTCACTGCTGACGCATATTCTTCGACCAACACCAGCTCTGGAGCCGATGGGGCCACCTTCCTTGTGGTTCTTAACCCGGCTGGCGGCGGCTCTGGCGATCTCGTTTACGGCACATTCTTCGGGCAGGCAAGCGCCACTGGCTCAGTGGCGGTTTCCGGCGGCAAGGCTGTTTTTGTTGGCTCGACCACCACCAGCGGACTGTCGACAGCAGGTGTGGCTCAGCCGTCGCGAGCAGGCGGAACTGATGCGGTCGTGGTAAGTTTCACGCTTGTTCCCAACACTGCTCCGGTCATCGCCGCTGCCAACGGGCTCGCCAGCGTTCTGGAAGACCCGACAGTGAATCCTGGAACTCTTGTATCGGCGCTTATCGCAGGGAAAATCACTGATCCTGATGCGGGCGCGGTAGCTGGTATCGCCGTCACTGGACTGGTCACTACAAACGGTGCCTGGCAGTATTCGCTCAACAATGGCACCAGTTGGACCGCATTTAGCGCTCCTAGCAGCGCGGCGGCAACGCTGCTGGCATCGGACACACTGACGCGGGTTCGCTTTGTGCCAAATTTGGATTTCGCTGGAACGGTGTCCGCTGGTCTGTCGTTTCGGGCCTGGGATCGCACCAGCGGAACCGCTGGTGGCACCGCCAGCACCACCAGCAACGGGGGAACGACGGCCTTCAGTAGCGGCATAGTCAGCGCCGGTATCACGGTGACTCCCGTCAACGACGCCCCGGTGCGCACAGTCGGCACGGTCGCTAACCTGACAGTGGCCGAAGACAGCGGCCTAACTTCACTTGGGCTGGGTAGCCTGGCCTACAGTCCAGGCGGCGGCACCGACGAGACGGGCCAGACCATCAGCTTCACCGTCAGCGCCGTGCCAGCGGCCAGCGTGGGCAGCATCGTGCTGGCCGACGGCACGACAGTGGTCAGCGCAGCGAGCAGCTATAGCCTGGCGCAACTGCAAGGCATGCAGTTCCGCACGGCAGCCAACGCCAACGGCGGCCCTTTCACCTTCAGCTGGAGCGTCATGGACAGCGGCGGTACCGCCAATGGCGGCGTCGATACACTGACCCAATCGCTGACTATCACGGTGACCCCGGTCAACGACGCCCCGGTTATTTCGTTACCGGGTCCGGTCAACGTTAATGAAAACGCCACGCTAACGCTCGCTGGTGCCAGCGCGCCAGTGGTTAGCGATGTTGACGCGGGTAGCGCGTCTGTGCAGGCCACCCTTAGTGCAGTGAATGGCCTGCTGGCACTGAACGGATCGGCAGGTCTGTCCTTTGTGACTGGTAACGCGGCAGGCAGCGCCAGCATGACCTTCAATGGCACACTTTCGGCCATCAACACCGCACTGTCGGGTCTGCGCTACACGCCGACTGCCAACTACTTTGGCACCGACACCATCAGCTTCAGCGTTAACGACCTGGGCAACACCGGCAGTGGTGGCGCCCTGACCACCAATGCGACGCTGGCCGTGACCGTCAACGCCGTGAACCAGACGCCAACTCTGACAGTGCCTGGTTCCCAGAGCACGCCGCAGCCAACACCGCTGACCTTCTCAACCGCAAACGGCAACGCCATTCGCGTGGCTGACGTCGACGCCAGCAGCGCCGTCGTACAGCTGTCTCTGAGCACGGCAACCATCGGAAACGGCACCTTGGCTGTGGGTGCGCTGAATGGCACCGTTGTGTTTGCCGGCGCCAATAACAGTGCGGATCTGACGCTGCAGGGCACCTTGGCGCAGTTGAACGCGGCGCTTAATACGCTCAGCTTTTCGGCCACTGCGACAGGTGCGGCGCGCATCGACCTGGTGCTGAACGATCTCGGCAACACCGGCAGCGGGGGCGCGAAGCAGGCGAGTCAGCAGATCGCCATCACGGTCGGCACCGACGCGCTGCCAGTGATCACGCTGTCGCAGAGTTCGGTGACCGCGGTTGAAGGCGCGACGCCATTGATCGTTGACGCCGGTCTGGCGGTAGCCGATGCCGACAACTCCACACTGGCCAGCGCACGTGTTGCCATCAGCGCTGGCTACGCTGGCACTGAAGACCAGTTGGCGTTCACTGCCGGCGCTGGTACCGGCAACATCACGGCCAGCTACAGCGGCGGTGTGCTGAGCCTGAGTTCAGCCAGCGCTACGGCAACGTTGACGCAGTGGCAAACGGCGCTGCGCAGCGTGACTTATCAAAACACCAGCCAGGCCCCCTCCACGGCGACACGCACGCTGAGCTTCACGCTCAACGATGGCATTGCCGATAGCGCCGTGAAAAGCCTAAGTCTGACGGTAACGCCAGTCAACGACGCGCCGGTTCTTTCAGGCACCAACAACGTGGCCACCATCAACGAGGACGCTGGAACCCTGTCAGCGACCAACCCGGGTACGCTGGTATCGGTGCTACTGGCCGGCAAGGTCAGTGACCCGGACGCCGGCGCTATAGCGGGCATTGCGGTCACCGCTGTAGACAATACGAATGGCAGCTGGCAGTACACCAGCAATGGTGGCAGCACCTGGCTGAACTTCGGCAGCGGAGTCAGCGCAACCAGCGCCAGGCTGCTGGCAGCGGATGCGTTGAGTTTGGTGCGCTTCGTACCGGCCGCTAACTTCAACGGTATCGTGACTGGTGGCCTGACGCTGCGCGCCTGGGACCAGACCAGTGGCACTGCCGGTGGCACTGCTGATGCCAGCATCGGCGGTGGAAGCCTGGCTTTCAGCAGCGCCAGTTTTGCTGCATCCATCACCGTCACGCTTGTCAACGATGCGCCAGTAGCCAGTGGCAGTGCAACGCTGACTGCGGTGCTGGAAGACGCCACCACACCGACTGGTGCAACCATCACCAGCCTGTTCGGCGCCAACTTCTCCAACACCGCCGACTCGGGTAACCCGACGCAGAACCAGTTGGCCGGCGTGGCCGTGGTTGCGCAGTCCGCACTGGCCAGCCAGGGCGCTTGGCAGTTCTCCACCGACGCCGGTACCACTTGGTCGAGCTTTGGCACCTTGTCAGACATCACTGCCGTGTCGTTGGCGACGACAGACCGTCTGCGCTTCCTGCCGGCCAGCAATTACAACGGCACGCCCGGCGGCCTGACGGTACGACTGCTTGACAATTCATCGGCAGTGGTCTCTGGCGCCACAGTTGATGTGTCTTCGAATGGCGGCATTACCCCTGTCAGTGCGACCACCGTCTCGCTTGGCACCAGCGTCACCGCCGTCAACGATGCGCCGGTCGGCACCTCGTCCACTGTCACTAAGCTTGAGGACACGGCCTATACCTTCGCCGCTGCCGACTTCGGCTTCAGCGACCCCAGTGATGCCCCGGCAAACGCCTTGCTGGCTGTAAAGATCACTACGCTGCCCGCTGCTGGAAGCCTCACGCTTAGCGGCGTGGCCGTGACGGCCGGGCAGTTCGTGAGTGCCAGCAACATCAGCGCCGGCAAGCTCGTGTTCACGCCAGTAGCCAATGCCAACGGTAATGGTTATGTCAGCATCAACTTTCAGGTGCAGGACGATGGCGGCACGACTAACTCCGGCATCGATCTGGACCCGACCGTACGTAGTTGGACCTTGAACGTCACCCCCGTCAACGACGCCCCGGTGCGCAGCGCCGGCACAGTCGCCAACCTGACAGTTCTCGAAGGCAGCGGCCTGACCTCACTCGGGCTGGGCAGCCTGGCATATGGTCCCGGTGGCGGCACCGACGAAGCGGGGCAGACTATCAGCTACAGCGTGACTGCCGTGCCAGCGGCAAGCCTGGGCGACATCGTGCTGGCCAACGGAGGCACGGTGGTCAGCGCAGCGAGCAGCTACAGCCTGGCGCAGCTGCAAGGCATGCAGTTCCGCGCTGCAGCCAACGCCAACGGCGGACCGGCCACCTTCAGCTGGAGCGTCACCGACAGCGGCGGCACTGCCAACGGCGGCGTCAACACCCTGGCCCAATCGCTGACGGTCACGGTGACAGCCGCACCGGTAACGGTACCAGCGCCGACTCCAACGCCGACACCAACCGCAACGCCGACACCAACCGCAACATCCGCCACGCTACCGATAACGGAAGCCCAAATTGTCTTGCCGCCGTCGGTGCAAGCGTTACCAGTTGCCGCATTGATTGCTGCGGTACCCGTGCCTGTAGCGGTTCCAGTAGTTGCAGCGCGTAGCGACCCCGCGACCGGATCGAGGGCTGGCGGCGCGCAAGCGGATGGTGGAAGCGGCGACGTTCCGTCTACTGTTATTGCCCGTGGCACCAGCGAAATATCGGCTACGGCTGCCGTGCAGCTCTCTCCGGTGTCATTTGTCTCGGCTGAACGCCGGGATGCTGTCTTGTCACCGCAGGTCATTGCAGAACCTGAGTTTTCGCTATTCAACTTGCAGGCTGGCGTCCTTGGGTTGTCACCGCAGGAAGGTGAACGAACCTTGCGTTCGCCGGTTTTTCTCGAGCAGATGGACCGTATGCGCGAAGACATACGCAAGGAACTTAACCTTGACAGCACAGTTGCGATTTCCGCCGCAGGCGCCACGCTGGGAGGTTCGGTCATTTATCTTCTATGGCTGATCCGCGGTGGCGTTTTGATGGGTAGCTATCTTTCTGCATTGCCCGCGTGGCAGGTGCTCGACCCGTTGCCCGTGCTGGAACGCTTGAAGGATCCCACGCAAGATGACGATGATTTGCCCGATGACCTTTCGGATCATGCGGACGATCCCCTTCAAAGTTTGCGGGGATATTGATGCGGCGTTTTTTCAGCACGCGAACGTACATCGCTCTGGGGCTCGCTTCGATAGTCAGCAGCACACTTCTGGCCGCATCTTTTTTCGGCCTGGTACCTGATCGCGTAGCCGCGCAGCGCGAGGGCCGGCTTGCGCTGGCGGAATCAGCGGCAGCCGGAAGCACCGCATTGCTCAGCAGTAACGACCCCACCCGCGTCGAGTCCTTGCTCAGGTTTATCGCCAAGCAAAATGACCAGTTGCTTTCAGTGGCATTGCGAGCTCAGGATGGGAGGGTACCGCTTTCGATTGGGCCGCACCTCAATCGCTGGGTTCCCATGGATTCCAGCGGATCGTCGTCGTCGCAAATAGCGGTTCCGGTATTTGCTGGGTCGCAGCCGTGGGGACAGCTGGAATTTCGTTTCAAACCGCTGACTGGCAGCGGCATATTCGGCTTTCTTGAGATTCCGGTTCTTCAGCTTATTGCATTTTGTTCAACGCTGTGTCTGCTTGGTTTCCTGGTTTATCTCAACCGGGTGCTCAGACATCTGGATCCGTCTCAGGCGATCCCGGCGCGGGTGCGGTCAGCGCTGGACTCGTTGACCGAAGGCTTGCTGGTGGTCGACCAGAAGCGCAACATCGTGCTCGCGAACGAGGCATTCGTGAAGCTCGTGGGTCAGTCGAACGAACAGCTAATGGGCAAGTCAGCCTCGGCTATTGCATGGCTCGATGGCAGCGGGACACCGCTGGTTGTCAGTGCGCAGCCCTGGGAGGCGGCACTTGAGCTTGGCGAGGTTCAGCAAGGCAGCGTTCTCTCGCTCGCCGGTCATGACGGCCGCACCCGCACTTTTGTTGTCAATTGTTCGCCAGTTCTGGGCTCGGCCGGACGCCCTGGCGGCGTTCTTATCAGCCTCGAGGACATCACGCTTCTTGAGGAAAGCAAGGTTCAGCTCCAGGGTGCGCGGGACGAGGCCGAAGCAGCCAACCGCGCAAAGAGCGAGTTCCTTGCCAACATGAGCCACGAGATTCGTACCCCGATGAACGCAATACTGGGGTTTACCGAGTTGCTCAAGCGCGGCTACAGCAAAAGTGAGCGCGAATCGACACGGTATCTCAATACCATTCACAGCAGCGGCAAACACTTGCTTGAATTGATCAATGACATTCTTGATCTTTCGAAAGTCGAGGCGGGCCACCTGGAAATTGAAAAGCTGCCTTGCGCTCCCCACGTCGTGGTGGCGCAGGCCGTTGCTGAACTCGCCGTCAAGGCGGGCGAAAAAGGCATTACCCTGGCATTGGAGGGGCGCGGACGGCTGCCGGTATCGGTGCAGTCGGATCCGGCACGCATGAGGCAGATAGTGCTCAACCTGTTAAGCAATGCCGTGAAATTTACCGAGAAAGGCGGCGTAAAAGTATTGCTGGCCTGCACGGAGACGGATGGTGAAGAGATCTACACGGTCGAGGTTCACGATTCTGGGATCGGCATGCATGCAAGTCAGCTCGATCTGATGTTCGAGCCTTTCCGGCAGGCCGATGCCTCGATCACAAGGCGCTTTGGCGGCACCGGGCTTGGCCTGACCATCAGCCGCCGGTTTGCCCGAGCCATGGGTGGTGATATCGAGGCGGCGAGCCAGCCGGGCAAGGGCAGCGTAATGACGCTCACCTTTAACGTTGGCCGACTGTCCGGAGCCGACTGGAAAAATTTTGATGAGCTCATGGTTATGGTCGACGGCGGCAAAAGGGCGGTGGATGTCCGCTGGAATATTCCCTCCTCAAAAATACTGGTTGTCGATGACGGCGTTGAAAATCGCGAGCTGATTTCCCTTGTGCTGGCCGAGCAAGGGCTTTGGGTGGAGGAAGCTGAAAACGGACAACAAGCCCTGGACAAGGTCGCGCAAGGCGGCTTTGACCTTGTGCTGATGGACATGCAGATGCCAGTGCTTGACGGCTTTGCAGCGACGCAAATACTGCGGCAGCGCGGTGTGACCATCCCGATCGTCGCACTGACTGCAAACGCCATGGTCGGGTTCGAGCAGCAGATTTTGCAAATCGGCTGCACTGCCTATATTACGAAGCCGCTCGATATCGATGTCCTGATGGCTAAACTGGCTGCGTTACTTGGCGGGTCTCGCGCTGATGCAGTTGACGACACGCCGATCACTGCTGCCTCCCTAGCGCAGCAACCCGGTCGGCCTGAGCTCAATGCGCTCGAGCCGTCAGCACCGCAAAGCATGCGAATAAAGTCGCGCCTGGCGGAAAACGCCCTCTTTGCGCCCATCGTTAGAAAGTTTGCCGCGCGGCTTGACGAAATGATCATCCCGGCGGAGCTTGCCGCCGAGCGTGGCGACCGTGCGGAAATCGCAACGTTCGCGCACTGGCTTGTCGGGGCCGCGGGCACTGTGGGCTATGACGCATTTACCGGGCCAGCGCGGGAACTTGAACAGCTTGCGCTGAGCGGCGACACCGCCGGCGTGAGCCTGATGATGGTTCAGTTGCGCCAGATGGCAAACCGGATAGAACCACCCGCCGGGGCAAGCACGCCGATGCCGCCGACAGCGAAAAACCAGGAAGAGGAAATTCAGCAATGACCGCAAGCAGCGATCCCTTTGGCCCCGGAATAACCTTTCTCCGTGGGCGCCAGAAATTGACCGGAACGGCCATGGAAAAACTCTCCATCACGGGAGATTCGTTTCCAGCGAAGTCGGGCTTTGAGGCAGTCGATTCCGTCATCATGATCGTGGACGACGAGCTTTTGAATATTGAGATGACCCAGGCATTTCTACAGGAAGCCGGTTATAGCCGTTTCATTTCCACTAACGAATCCGAGCACGCTGTCGAATTGATGCGGCGCGATCCGCCGCACGTTCTGCTGCTCGACTTGAGCATGCCCAAGGTGGGGGGGATTCAGATCCTGGCAGCGCTGCGAGAAGACGAGCAATTGCGGCACATTCCGGTAATCGTTTTGACCAGCAGCGCGGATGGCCCGACCAAGCTGCAGGCGCTCGGCCTCGGCGCGATGGATTTCCTGGCTAAACCGGTAGACCCGAGTGAGCTGGCACTGCGTCTGAGAAACACACTGGCCGCTTCCGCACATCGGGACTACCTGATCAACCATGACGCGCTGACTGAACTTCCCAACCGGCCATCCTACGTTCGCGAGGTCGAGCGGGCCGTGAAAACGGCTGCGTTGCGCCACCACGGTTGCGCACTGCTGCATATCGGGGTTGATCGTCTCTCGCAGCTGCAGGATGCGATGGGCCGCGTGGCCGGGGACATCCTGCTGCAGCGCATGGCAAAACGCCTTCGGTATTGCGTCGAGGGTGCGCAGGGCGGCGAACTCGGGCAACTCGAGGAGCAGTACCCGCGCCTGTACAGGTTTGACAGCGACGAATTCGCGGTGGTGGTGCCTTTCCTGGATGAGATCGAGTCGGCGGCGGGCTTGATTACCAGCCTGATGGAAGCGACGGCAACACGCGTCAAGATTGGCGGTAATCAAATATTCGTCACGGCGAGCCTCGGTGTGGCGGTTTATCCGCTTGACGGCGACACACCGGCGGAGCTGACAAAAAACGCCAGCCTTGCAATGAGGCATGCCCGGCTGACCGGTAACACCTATGAATTCTTCACCCGCGACCTGAAGGAAAGGGCGGTTCGGGCATTGCTGATCGGTGCCGACATCCGCCGGGCGCTCGTGAGAAACGAGCTGAGCATGTTGTACCAGCCGAAAATCGACATCGGAACAGGGTTTTTAATGGGTGCCGAGGCCTCGCTCAGGTGGACGCAAACCGATGGTACGGTCATAGAAGGCAACCAGATATTCCGGATGGCCTCTACATCCGACATGGCTATAGCGCTCACAGAATGGATGCTTGCGGAGGCCACCAGACAAACCGCTCACTGGCAGTCAGCAGGCCTATCCATGGTGCCGCTTGGCATCAAATTATCGCTCCGGGTACTGACGGTGCCGCAAATCATGGAAGTAGTCTCGGTGGCCGTGATCCGGGGTGCGAAGGCTAAATTCTTATGCCTTGAGCTCAGTTCGTTGTCCGCTCTGGACGATGCCGAGGCCGTGAGCCGCATGACCTTGAAATTGAGGGAATGGGGTTTTCGTGTAGCGCTGGACAATTTTGGCACCGCTGATGCAACATTGAGCGATTTAAGCGGTCTTTCCCTCGATGAAATCAAGCTGGACGCATGCTTTATGAAAATGGATGCTGGCCCGCAGAACGCAGCAGTGCTGCGGGCAACGCTGGCATTGGCACGCGAACTCTTGATCAATTGTGTCGTAACAGGCGTCCAGACTGCAGGGCAGCTTTCCTTCCTGAAGGAAATCAAGGCTGACCAGTGTCAGGGCCGGCTGTTTAATAATCCGATGCCGGCTGCCGAGTTCGCATTGAAGTGGCTTGCCCGTCCCGAGTGAGATGAATACCTTGAAATAACTAACCCGGAGCATTGTTGATGGATCTGAGCCGTTTCCCCCGCCGCCGCTACACCCAGGGCGCCACGCCACTGGAGTTTTTGCCCCACTTCACGAAAGCACTTGCTGCTACCTGCCCGAACGGTGAGGGCCCGAACGTCTGGATCAAGCGTGACGACATGCTGGGCTTGAGTCCCGGCGGTAACAAGACGCGCAAGCTTGAATTTCTTGCAGCTGATGCGCTGGCTAAAGGAGCGGACACGCTGATCACCTGCGGCGCGCCGCAGTCCAACCATTGCCGCGCCACTCTTTCGGCTGCGATAAAGGAAGGAATGAAGTGCCGCTTTGTGATTGAAGAGCGAGTGCCCAATAGCTATGACATCAACGCCAGCGGCAATAACTTTCTGTTCCGCCTGATGGGGGTAGAAGCCATCACCGTCGTGCCAGGTGGCACCAACATGCTGGAGGCCATGCAGAAGGTGGCTGCGGATCTGGCCAGAGAAGGCCGTAAGGGTTACATCGTGCCGGGCGGTGGGTCGAACGCGATGGGTGGCTTGGGCTATGTAGCTTGCGCGCAGGAGCTGCAGCAGCAGTTTTTTGAGCAGGGCGTGCAGATCGACAAAATCATCGTCGGCTCTGGCAGCTCGGGCACGCATGGCGGTTTGCTGGCGGGTTTTCTGGGTAACCACATCCACATTCCCATCATCGGCATCGGTGTGAGCCGCGACCCGGCCGACCAGGACCCGCTGGTCCACAAAGAGGCGCAGGCGGTGGCCGATTTGCTCGGCCTGGGTATCACGGTGCCGCGTGAGGCGGTGGTGAGTTACGGCGACTGGTGGCGGCCCAAATATTCAGTGCCCAACCAGGCCATGGTCGAGGCAGTGCAGATGCTGGCCCGTACCGAGGCGATTTTGCTCGACCCGGTGTACACCGGCAAGATCATGGCCGGCCTGATCGGCCTGGCGCGAAAGGGGATTTTTGGCAAGGACGAAAACGTGCTGTTCATCCACACTGGTGGTGCGCCTTCGCTGCATGCCTATGAAGCCGAAGTGCTGGGGCTGAAAGAGCTGCCGGCTTGAACTGGCCAGGCACGGATTTCCTCAGCTTTTTGGTTGCCGTGCAGACCGCGCACGCGCCAGCGCGGCCTCAATGACAGCCCGCTTGTTGTTTGCGGCCGGCGCTTCTTGTTTAGCTGTACTTAAAGGTGTTTTAGGGCTGTCGCCCAATACATTCGGGCGCGACAAGCTATGAAATTCATAGCGACTGCGAGCCATATCAGCCTCTGATTGCGGCCACGCAGCCCAGCCGGTACGCTCGCCGGTGATGTTCTCCAGGCTGATGCAGTCAACCGGGCAAACCGGTATGCACAGCTCGCACCCGGTGCAATAGGGCTCGATTACGGTGTGCATCAGCTTGTTGCTGCCGAGGATGGCGTCCGTCGGGCAGACGGGGAGACACAGCGTGCAGCCTATGCACCACTCTTCGTCAATGATGGCTACCGAGCGCGGGCCTTCTCTGCCGTTCACCGGGTTCAGGGCCAGCACTGGCTGCCCGGTGATGGCTGAGAGGCGCGCAATGCCTTCTTCGCCGCCGGGTGGGCACTGGTTGATCTCGGCAGTGTTTGATGCGACTGCGTCAGCGTAAGCAGCACAGTCGGGATAGCCGCAACGTGTACATTGCGTTTGTGGCAATGCGTCCAGGATGCGGCTGGCCAGGATCACATTATTTTCTGCGCGTTGTCTTCGCCGCTGCGCGCGAGGTCGCTGGCCTGGCCGCCGACTTGGCTACAGTTTTGACAACTGGCTTCGCAACCACCTTCACAAAAGGCTTGGCGACTGGCTTTGCTGCCGGTTTCGCTATAGGTTTTGCTATCGCTTTAGTAGCTGCTTGTACCCGTCCTTTGGGCGCTGCAGCCTTATTGTGGTCAAGAATAAAAGCTTTGACCGCCGGGTAGACCATGTCGCGCCAGCGCCTGCCGCTGAAGATGCCGTAATGACCAGCACCTTTGACTTCAAAGTGTCTTTTCTGGTTTGCAGGCACGCTGCTGCACATATCGAGCGCGGCTTGCGTTTGACCGGAACCAGAGATATCGTCGAGTTCGCCCTCAACCGTCATAACCGCTGTGGTCTTGATGTCGCCGGGTTTGACGCGCTCGGCTTTTCCCGAGAGCGACAGCACATCCCACGTGCCATTGACCAGTTTGAATTCCTGGAACACCGTCTTGATGGTTTCCAGGTAATAGTCGGCATCCATGTCGAGCACGGCGTTGTACTCGTCGTAAAACTTGCGGTGCGCTTCGACGCTGGCATCGTCGCCCTTGATCAGGTTTTTAAAGTAGTCGAAATGGCTGTTGGCGTGGTTGCTGGGGTTCATGGCCACAAAGCCGGTGTGCTGCAAAAAGCCGGGGTACACACGGCGGCCTGCGCCGGAGAAGTTACTCGGTACCCGGAAGATCACATTATTTTCAAACCACTCGTAGGGTTTGTTCATGGCCAGGTTGTTGACGGCGGTTGGCGATTTGCGGGCATCAATCGGGCCGCCCATCATCACCATCGACAGGGGCGTGGTCTCGCCGCGTGAAGCCATCAGCGACACCGCTGCGAAGACCGGCACAGTGGGCTGGCACACGCTGATAACGTGGCAGTTGCCGTATTTGCCCTGCAGGTGGCGAATGAACTCCTGCACATAGTTGACGTAGTCGTCGAGGTGAAACGTGCCGTCAGACAGCGGCACGGTGCGTGCGTTTTTCCAGTCGGTGATGTAGACCTTGTGGTCTTTGAGCATGGTTTTCACCGTGTCGCGCAGCAGCGTGGCGTAGTGGCCCGACAGCGGTGCAACAATCAGCACCGCCGGCTGGCCCTTGAGCTTGGCCAGCGTGTTGGTATCGTCAGAGAAGCGCTTGAAGCGGCGCAGCTCGCAAAACGGCTTGTCGATTTCAACCCGCTCATGGATGGCGATGCTGGTGCCGTCAACATCAATCGTCCGGATGTCAAAGGATGGTTTTTCGTAGTCCTTACCGAGGCGGTAAATCAGGCTGTAACCGGCTGCCACGCGCTGGGCAAACGGGTTTTGGCCCATCGGCGATAGTGGGTTGCTATAAATTTTTGAAGCCGCTTGTGCAAAATCAACAAAGGGCTCCATCAGCGTGCGCTGGGTTTCATAGACTTGATAAAGCATGGGTGAACCTTGGAATGGCCTTTTGGCAGTGTCAATATAAAATCAAATGGTGCAGTGCAATATAACAGGCGCGGCGGTTGAATGTTTGAGGATAACCACCAATATAAGCAAAGTTCTCGCAAGTTTCACTGGTACCGTTCGCCTCAGTCCAGGTAATTCCCAAGGAAAACCAGCCCATGCTTGATATCAATGCTATTGCCTCAATTGACAGCATTGTCGCGCTTAAAAAATCTGAAAGAATGCCCGTGTTTTTCCTCGGGCACGGCAGCCCCATGAACGCGATTGGCGACAACGAATACCGCCGCAGCTGGCAGGCGTTGGGCGCTGAGTTTGGCTCAAAAATGCCGATGCCGCAACTGATACTGTGTATCTCGGCGCACTGGCTGACCGAAGGCTGGTGGCTCACTGGCATGGACAAGCCCAAAACCATCCACGACTTTGGCGGCTTTCCGCAGGAACTGTTTGATGAGCAATACCCGGCACCCGGCGATGCGGCAGCGGCGCAGGTCATCAGCCAGCTGATCAAGCAGCGCGGCTCACAGCCACTGGGTCTGGACATGACTGAATGGGGTCTGGACCACGGCACCTGGTCGGTGCTAAAGCCGATGTTCCCTAAAGCGGCCATCCCGGTCATTCAACTCAGCATGGACTACAGCCGCCCGCCTGAAGACCACTACGCGTTGGCGAGGCAACTTAAAAGCCTGCGGGATCGAGGCGTGCTGATTGTGGGCAGCGGCAACATTGTCCACAACCTGCGCCAGATGCAGCGCGGCGCTACCGGCAACCAGGCTTTTGACTGGGCGCTGGAGTTCGACCAGACGATTGGCGGCTACATTCAGCAAGGCAATCTGGATGCGCTGCAAACGTTTTTAAAGCTGGGCCAGGTCGCGAATATGGCCCAGCCCACCCATGAGCACTACCTGCCGCTGCTGTACACCGCCGGTGCGGTTGATAGCGGCGAGCACATGCGGTTTTTCAACACCAGCTTTCAGATGGGGTCGATTTCGATGCGGTCTGTGGTGTGGGGATGAGCTTGGCAGAAAATGAAATGCTACTGATTTCGTAGCTGGTTACGCCCGTATTTATTGGGTTTTAGCCATTTTCAGGTATGAAAATGGCCAAAAAACACTTGTATTTTAAAAAGTAGGCTGATTCGTAGCGTTTTTTGCTACAATAGAAGCATAAAAAGCTACATATGCTCGCAGACCTTCTCTTTGGAAGCTACCGTAAAAAAGTCCTTGGGCTGCTGCTACTGCACCCCGATGAGGACTACCACGTTCGTGAGCTGGCGCGTCAAACTGGCACCTCACCAGGCACCTTGCATAAAGAGCTGGCACGGCTTGCAACGGCTGGCCTGCTGCTGCGCAAGGAGCAGGGTAACCAGGTTCGCTATCAGGCCAACCGGCTGTCCCCGGTGTTCCCCGAACTGGCTGGCCTGCTGCGTAAAACGACAGGTGCTGCCCAAACTATTGCCGAGGCACTCACATCACTTAATCCTCCGCTCGCACTGATCTTTGGCTCGGTCGCCAGCGGCACCGAGGTTGCAAGTAGCGATGTAGACCTGCTGGTGATTACAGGCTCAAGCTTTGCTGATGTGGTGCGTGCAATTTATCCCGCGCAAGCCGAGCTGGGCCGCGAAATTAATCCGGTTGTCTACAGCGCTAAAGAACTCAAGCGTCGCGTGCAAAAGCAAGACTCTTTTGTGCTGAATTTGCTTGGTACGCCCAAGATTTTTTTAATGGGAAATGAACATGACCTTGGCCAACTTATTGGCAATTCAACGCCTCCTGACCTTTAACGCCACACCACAAGGCGTGCAGCAACTTCTGGCATCGGCTAAGCGCAATCTGGCTGATGCCAGGGTGGCGCAGCTCAGTGCTGAAACCCGATTTGACGTCGCCTACAAATGCATACTTCAATGCGCCATGCTGGGTTTGTGGGCCCAGGGCTATCGCACATCCACCAGCCAGTCCGGCCATCACCAAACGGCGCTACAGGCTTTACCGCTCACGATGGGTTTGCCCAACGACATCGTGATTGTTCTGGATGCCCTGCGCAAACAGCGCAACCTCAATGACTATGAAGGTGACCCGGTCAGCGATGCGGCCGTACGCGAATGCATCATTCAGGCCGAGGTCTTGCTTGCCCATACGCGCCAGTTCTTGCAAAGTCAGTTTCCGGCGCTTTTGAAATGATTGCAGTTTGAATGAACAAGAATCAAACTACAAAACCTGTTACCCCTGTAGATGCCGATGCCGTGGTCACGGTGTCCAGTGGCAACGTATTTTTGGACTTGGGCTTTCCCCCCGGCGAGGCGGCTGTGATGGCGTTGCGTGCGGATTTGATGGCGCGGCCGCGGCTGCTGGTGCAAACCGAGCACTGGACGCAGGCCGAGGCATCCGAACGCTTTGGCATCGCCCAATCGCGCGTGAGTGACTTGCTGCGCGGCAAGTGGGACAAGTTCAGCCTAGACATGCTCATCACGCTGGCCGCAAGGGCAGGGCGCAAGGTTGAAATGGCTATGGCGTGATAGCAAGTGGACCGATGTCATGTGATGGATTGCTACTAATTTCGTAGCTGTTAACGCCCGTTTCTATTGGTTTTCAGCCATTTTTAGCCCTCAAAAAAGTAAAAAAACCGCATAAAAAGGCGGTTTTTTACTGGTTGTCGCTAAAACAGCGGGCGTCTCAAATCACCTTGGCAATAGCAGCGCAAACGTAGTCGATGTTCTTGCTGTTCAGCGCGGCTACGCACATGCGGCCGGTGTCGGTGCCGTAGATGCCGAACTCGCTGCGCAGGCGCCCCATCTGATCTTTGGAGAGGCCTGAGTAGCTGAACATGCCGATCTGCGTGGTGATGAAACTCATGTCCTGCTTCACGCCAGCCGCCTTCAAACCATCGACCAACTTTTGGCGCATGGCCTTGATGCGCACGCGCATTTCGGTCAGCTCTTCTTCCCACTGCGCGCGCAAGGCGGGGGTATTGAGTACCGTTGCCACCACCGTAGCGCCGTGAATCTGCGGGTTGCTGTAGTTGGTGCGGATCACCAGTTTGAGCTGCGACAACACCTTGTCGGCTTCTTCTTTGCTCTGGCACAGCACCGACAGCGCACCGACGCGCTCGCCGTACAGGCTGAAGCTTTTCGAGAACGAGGTGGAGACGAAAAACGACAGGCCAGCGGCGACAAATTTGGCGACTGCCGCACCGTCTTCCTGGATGCCATAGCCAAAGCCCTGATAGGCCATGTCCAGAAAAGGCGTGAGCTTTTTGGCTTTGACGACGGCAACGACCTGGTCCCACTGCGCGCTGGTGATGTCGTAGCCGGTCGGGTTGTGGCAGCAGGCGTGCAGCACGATGATGGTGCCCTCGGCAGCCGCGTTCAGGGCGGCCAGCATGCCGTCGAAGTTGACACCTTTATTGGCCGCATCGTAGTAGGGGTGACTTTCAACCACAAAGCCGGCTTGCGTGAACAGGGCGCGGTGGTTTTCCCAGCTTGGGTCAGAGATCAGCACTTTGGCGTTCGGCAGAAGCTTCTTCAAAAAGTCAGCGCCAATCTTCAAGCCGCCGGTGCCGCCAATACCCTGGGCGGTTGCCACGCGGCCACTTTTGACGGGCTCGCTGTCGGCACCAAACACCAGGCCTTTGACCGCCGAGTCGTACGCGGCAATGCCGTCAATCGGCAGGTAGCCGCGGGGCTTGGGTGATTCCATCATCTGCTTTTCAGCTACCTGCACGCATTTGAGCAGGGGCAGCTTGCCGTTGTCGTCGTAGTACACGCCTACGCCGAGGTTGACCTTGGCGGGGTTGGCATCAAGAGCGAACTGTTCATTCAGACCCAGGATGGGGTCGCGGGGGGCCATTTCGACGGCGCTGAACAGGGTGGCGGGCAAAGACATGAAAAATCCTCAAAAAGTAAAAAAGCAGGTAGCAAAACAAAACGTGACCAAAGGCAAAAGAGGGCATCGCGCACTTGCAATCACCGTTTTCGCCCGGATGTCGTATGCTGTTCGGTTGCCCTGATTTTAACGGGGCCTGACGTACAGATTGCGGGAGTTTTATGCAAGATGCTTTGGAAGTCATGACCGATACGGCAGATGCAGGCAGCGCCGCCGAGGGAGCAATCCCTGGCACGTTTGTCAGCTTCCCGGATTCGCCGTTCGAGCTTTTCATGCCCTACCAGCCCGCTGGCGATCAGCCGCAGGCGATTGACAAACTGGTCGAAGGCATCAACGACGGCGAAGTGTTCCAGACCCTGCTGGGTGTGACCGGCTCTGGCAAAACCTTCACGATGGCCAACGTGATTGCCCGGGTCGGCAAACCGGCGATCGTGTTTGCACCCAACAAGACGCTGGCGGCGCAACTGTACAGCGAGTTCCGCGAGTTTTTCCCGAAGAACGCTGTGGAATATTTCGTCAGCTACTACGACTATTACCAGCCCGAGGCCTATGTGCCGCAGCGCGACCTGTTCATTGAAAAAGATTCGGCCATCAACGAGCACATCGAGCAGATGCGGCTGTCGGCCACCAAAAGCGTGCTGGAGCGGCGCGACACCATCATTGTGGCGACGGTCAGCGCCATTTACGGCATAGGTGCACCCGAGGACTACACCCAGATGCGTTTCATCGCCCGCATTGGCGACAAGATGGGCCAGCGCGATGTGATTGCGCGGCTGATCCGCATGCAGTACAGCCGTAACGACCAGGATTTCGCGCGCGGCACCTTCCGCGTGCGCGGCGATGTAATTGACGTCTTTCCGGCGGAGCATTCGGAGCTGGCGATTCGCATTGAGCTGTTTGACGACGAGATCGAAACGCTGTCGCTGTTTGACCCGCTGACCGGGCGCATCCGCCAGAAGATTCCGCGCTTTGTCGTCTACCCGAAAAGCCATTACGTCACCCCGCGCGACAAGGTGTTGATGGCGGTTGAAACCATCAAGTTAGAGCTGGTCGAGCGCGTGGCGCAGTTTGTGTCGCAAGGCAAATTAGTCGAGGCGCAGCGCATCGAGCAGCGCACCCGGTTTGACCTGGAAATGCTCAGTGAAATCGGTCATTGCAAAGGCATTGAAAACTACACGCGCCACTTAAGCGGTGCGCCCGCTGGCTCGCCACCTTCAACGCTGTGCGACTACATGCCGAAAGACGCGGTGATGTTTCTGGACGAAAGCCACGTCATGATCGGCCAGCTCAACGCCATGTACAACGGTGACCGGGCGCGCAAAAACAACCTGGTGGACTACGGCTTTCGGCTGCCCAGTGCGCTGGACAATCGGCCGCTGAAGTTTGAAGAATTTGAAGCCAAGATGCGACAGGCCGTTTTTGTGTCCGCTACACCCGCTGCCTATGAGCAAGAGCACGCAGGACAGGTGGTCGAACAACTGGTACGGCCCACCGGTCTGGTGGACCCCGAAGTGGAAGTAAGGCCTGCCACGCATCAGGTTGATGATGTGTTGGGTGAAATCCGCATCCGGGTGGATAAGAACGAGCGCGTGTTAATCACCACGCTGACCAAGCGCATGGCCGAGCAACTGACGGATTATTTGACCGACAACGGCGTGAAGGTGCGCTATTTGCACAGCGATGTCGATACGGTGGAGCGCGTCGAGATACTGCGTGACCTGCGCCTGGGCGCTTTTGATGTGCTGGTCGGCATCAATTTGCTGCGCGAGGGGCTGGATATACCCGAGGTGTCGTTGGTCGCCATTCTGGATGCCGACAAGGAAGGCTTTTTACGATCAGAGCGCAGTTTGATTCAGACGATTGGCCGCGCTGCGCGAAACCTCAATGGCCGCGCGATTTTGTATGCGGACCGCATCACGGATTCGATGCAAAAAGCCATGGGCGAGACCGAGCGCAGGCGCAATAAACAGATCGCCTTTAATCTGGAGCATGGCATCACGCCGAAGAGCATCGTCAAGCGCATCAAGGACTTGATCGACGGCGTGTACAGCGAAAAGTCAGGCAAGGAAGCCGAGAAGCTGGCCATGCAAACCGAACTGCAACGGGCCGTGGTGGAAGACATGAGCGAGAAAGATATTTCACGCGAGATCAAGCGGCTTGAAAAGCAGATGGTGGAGCACGCCAAAAACCTCGAATTCGAAAAAGCCGCCAGGGTGCGCGACCAGCTGCATGTTTTGAAGAGCCAAGCCTTTGGCGCGCCGGGAATTGACAACGTGGTGCCCATCTCGGCTGCTGGTGCTACAAGGCTCTAGACTGAAAATTACCGAGCGGTAACTTTTTTTACCCTTGAGTTTGATTTATGGGTAAACCCGCGAAAAGTGCTATACTTGACGAATTCAGTCGGAAACACGAAAAATTCATAAAAGCGCCCCGAGACGACCGGTTGACTGACCAGGGTAGCTAGAGGGAGAAATGACCTGAAAACATAATTTTTCAGGGCAAAAACGATAGTCAAGCCAACTTAAAAGGAGCTTGTTATGCGCCTCACGACCAAAGGCCGCTTTGCGGTCACTGCAATGATTGACTTGGGCCTGCGCCAAAACAGTGGCCCGGTAACGCTGGCAGCCATTAGCCAGCGTCAGCAAATTTCGCTGTCGTATCTTGAGCAGCTTTTCGGCAAACTGCGCCGTCACGAGCTGGTTGAGTCCACCCGTGGCCCTGGCGGCGGTTACACGCTGGGCCGCAAGGCATCCGCCATCACCGTGGCTGACATTATTGTGTCGGTTGACGAGCCGATTGATGCCACCCAGTGCGGCGGCAAGGAAAACTGTATGGGTGAGGGCGGCCGCTGCATGACGCACGAGTTGTGGGCATCATTGAACAGCCGCATGGTCGAGTTTCTGGATTCCGTCACGCTGCAAAAACTGGTCGATGACCAGCTCGCCAAGGGACTGGTCGTAGAGAACACTCCCATGGTTAAAAAGGCCATTTTCACATCGCCCATGGCCAAACCCATGCGCGTGAACGCACCCAATTCGGTGTTTGCCCTGGGTGGCACGCTGGGTAATGCGTTTTCTAAATCCTGATACGTATTTTGTGATGGCTTGGCGCGCCTGCGCGCTTGCCAACATTAGCTATTTCGCCAAACCAGCCAAACTTTTGAAGAGTTAGCCAGATGGAAACCCCACACTTCCCGATTTACATGGACTACAGCGCCACAAACCCGTGCGATCCGCGCGTGGTGGACGCCATGATCCCTTGGCTGCGCGAGCATTTCGGCAACCCAGCATCGCGCAGTCATGCGTGGGGCTGGGAGGCAGAAGCTGCCGTTGAAAAAGCCAGGGAGCAAATTGCCGAACTGATAGGCGCTGACCCGCGCGAGATCGTCTGGACCAGCGGCGCAACCGAGTCCAACAACCTCGCGCTCAAAGGCGCTGCGCACTTTTACAAATCCAAGGGTAAGCACATCATCACCGTCAAGACCGAGCACAAGGCCGTTTTGGACACGTGCCGTGAGCTGGAACGCCAGGGTTTTGAATGCACTTACCTGGATGTACAGGCTGACGGCTTGGTCAACCTTGACGCACTCAAGACCGCGATTCGGCCAGACACGATTTTGGTCAGCGTCATGTTCGTGAACAACGAAATCGGCGTGGTGCAGGACATTGCGGGGATTGGTACGCTGTGCCGTGAAAAAGGCATCATCTTCCACGTTGATGCGGCGCAAGCCACGGGTCGGGTCGACATCGACATGACCACTCTGCCGGTCGATTTGATGAGCCTGACCTCGCATAAAACCTATGGCCCCAAAGGCATTGGCGCGCTGTTCGTGCGCCGCAAGCCACGCGTGCGCCTGGAGGCGCAAATGCACGGCGGTGGCCACGAGCGCGGTATGCGCTCCGGCACGCTGCCCACGCACCAGTGCGTCGGCATGGGCGAGGCTTACCGCATCGCCAAGGCAGAGATGCATGAAGAAAACAAACGCATTCGCGCCCTGCATGAACGCATGCTCAATGGCCTGAAAGATGTTGAAGAAGTTTTCCTCAATGGCCACGCTGACAAACGCGTGCCGCACAACCTGAACATGAGCTTTAACTATGTCGAGGGCGAGTCGCTCATCATGGGCATCAAGGGTTTGGCCGTGTCTAGTGGCTCTGCCTGCACCTCTGCAAGCCTGGAGCCCAGCTATGTGCTGCGCGCTTTAGGTCGCAGCGACGAACTGGCCCACAGCAGCCTGCGCATGACGATTGGCCGCTGGACGACCGAAGAGGAAATTGACTACGCGGTGGGCACGATCAAGGAAAACGTTGCCAAGCTGCGCGAACTTTCCCCGCTTTGGGAAATGTTCAAGGATGGCGTGGATTTGTCCACCATCCAGTGGGCAGCACACTGAGCTGCATTTAGAAATTCCAGAGGTACACAAAATGGCATATAGCGAAAAGGTCGTAGACCACTATGAAAATCCCCGCAACGTTGGCTCTTTTGAAAAGGGCGACGAAACCATAGGTACCGGCATGGTCGGTGCGCCTGCTTGCGGCGACGTGATGAAGCTGCAAATCAAGGTCAACCCCGTCACTGGCGTGATCGAAGACGCGCGCTTCAAGACTTACGGTTGCGGCTCGGCCATTGCATCAAGCTCGCTCGTTACCGAGTGGGTAAAGGGCAAAACGCTGGACGAAGCGGCCAGCATCAAGAACAGCGCCATAGCTGAAGAGCTGGCGCTGCCGCCGGTCAAGATTCACTGCTCCATCCTGGCTGAAGATGCCATCAAGGCGGCTGTGAATGACTACAAATCGCGGCACGCAGTCGCGGCATAAAACAAACCCTAGTCATGTCCGTAACCCTCACCGACGCTGCTGCCCGCCACGTGACCCGCTACCTGTCCAAGCGCGCCAAGGGTGTGGGCGTGCGGCTGGGTGTCAAAACCACAGGATGCTCGGGCCTGGCCTACAAGCTTGAATACGCCGACGAGATTGCACCGGAAGATGTGGTGTTTGAAGACAACGGCGTGAAGGTGCTGGTTGACCCCAAAAGTATGGCCTACATCGATGGCACCCAGCTCGACTTTGTGCGTGAGGGCCTTAATGAAGGTTTTAAATTTATCAACCCCAATGAGCGTGACCGTTGCGGCTGTGGGGAATCGTTTCGCGTTTAACTATTTCGTTTCGCAACTGCGACAAAGCCGCCCTCACTCAAAGTGCTGGCGGCTTTTTACCGACATGAACCTCCAATCCACCGACTTCGAACTTTTTGGCGTGCCTAGCGGGTTTGCACAAGACCGCGCCACGCTCGACGCAAAGTGGAAAGACCTGCAGCGTGAAGCCCACCCCGACAAATTCGCGGCCCAAGGCGCAGCAGCACAGCGCGTGGCCATGCAGTGGTCGGTGCGCATCAACGAGGCCTATCAGCGGCTGAGAGATCCACTAAAGCGCGCCAGCTATCTGTGCGAACTCAATGGCGCGCCCATCAATGCTGAAAACAATACTGCCATGCCGACTGACTTCCTGATGCAGCAGATGGAGTGGCGCGAGGCGCTTGATGATGCAAAAACAGTCGAAAAAATGGATCAAATAGCGCTTGAAGCCAATAAATACGGGCGTGATCAGCTATCAAAAATAGAGCAGTCAATTGATGTGCTTAAGGATTTTTCTACCGCTGCTACCCAGGTCAGAAGCCTTATGTTTATCGAGCGCTTTGCCAGCGAGGTCGAAGCACGCATCGATCAACTGGGACAATAGCCCAAGCTCCCGAATTACCGAAGTCACATGGCACTTTTACAAATCTCCGAACCCGGCCAGACGCCAGACCCGCACTCCAGGCGTATCGCCATTGGCATTGACCTCGGCACCACCCATTCGCTGGTGGCCAGCGTACGCAGTGGCGTGGCTGAATGCTTGGCCGATACCGAAGGCCGCGTGATATTGCCTAGCGTGGTGCGTTACGTTGATGCAGAAAAGCGCCAGATTGGTTTTGACGCGCTGGCCGCGCAGGTTGATGACCCGCGCAACACCATCTCGTCCGTCAAGCGCCTGATGGGCCGTGGCATCAATGACATCGGCAACCGTGCGCAGCTGCCATATGAGCTGATTGACAAGCCTGGCATGGTCACGCTGCAAACCGTAGCGGGCGAAAAAAGCCCGGTCGAAATCAGCGCTGAAATTCTGGCCACGCTGCGCTTTCGGGCTGAAGACAGTTTTGACGACGATGTCTACGGCGCGGTCATTACCGTGCCCGCCTACTTTGACGATGCACAGCGCCAGGCCACCAAAGATGCCGCGCAGCTGGCAGGCCTGAACGTGCTGCGCCTTATCAACGAGCCGACCGCAGCAGCGATTGCCTATGGCCTCGATAACGCCAGCGAAGGCACTTACGCCATCTACGACCTGGGTGGCGGCACGTTTGATATTTCCATCCTGCGCCTGACGCAAGGCGTGTTTGAAGTCGTGGCTACTGGTGGCGACTCCGCCCTGGGCGGCGACGACTACGACCGCGCGCTGGTCGAGTGGGTGCTGGCCAAGGCTGGTATTGCAGCCGACACACTCACACCCACAGACAAAGCCGCTTTGCAACGCGCAGCGCGGTTAAGCAAAGAGGCGCTATCAGGCAATCCCGGCGTGCCGTTCAGTGTTCAGCTTGCCAAGGCGCTTGTCAATTTTGAACTGAAGGCTGCAGATTTCGAAACCGCCACCGCCCACCTTACGCAGCGCACCCTCACCGCTGTACGCAAGGCGCTGCGTGATGCCAGGCTGACTAAAGAAGACATTAAAGGCGTGGTGCTGGTCGGCGGCTCAACCCGTATGCCGCAGGTGCGCAAGGTGGTTGCCAGCTTCTTTGGCAAAGAGCCCCTTACCAACCTTAACCCCGACGAGGTGGTTGCATTAGGCGCAGCCATTTCTGCCAATCAGCTCGCGGGCAACAACACAGGCGCCGACCTGTTGCTGCTTGACGTGATCCCGCTGTCGCTGGGCATTGAAACCATGGGTGGCCTGGTCGAGCGCATCGTGCCGCGCAACCAGACCATCCCCACCGCAATGGCGCAAGACTTCACCACCTACAACGACGGCCAGACCGCACTCGCCCTGCACGTCATGCAGGGCGAGCGCGACCTGGTGGTTGATTGCCGCAGCTTGGCCAGGTTCGAGCTGCGCGGCATCCCGCCCATGGTTGCAGGCGCTGCGCGCATCCGCGTGACTTTCACCGTGGATGCAGACGGTTTGCTCAGCGTCAACGCCAAAGAGCAGGTCAGCGGTGTCGAGGCAATGATTGATGTGAAACCATCGTATGGCCTGAGTGATGACGAGATCGCCCGCATGTTGAAAGACAGCTTTTCAACGGCCCAGCAAGACATGCAGGCCAGAGCCCTGGCCGAGGCGCGCGTCGATGCAGACCGTACGCTGCTGGCCACCCGCAGCGCGCTCGCAGTCGACGCTGATTTGTTAAGCCCTAACGAACGCGCAGAGATCGATAGCCTCATGGTCAGCGTTGAAGATGCCGGGGAGCACGGCGACGCAGCCACCATTGAAGCCGCCACAAAAGCCCTGGCTAACGGTACAGAAGCCTTCGCCGCTGAGCGCATGAACCGTGGCATACAAAAAGCCTTATCAGGCAAGAATATCGAAGCTATCTAAGCCATTTAAGCTATTACGGCGAGTCACCATCATGCCCATCATCAAAATCCTGCCGCATCCCGAGTACTGCCCCAACGGTGCCGAAGTTTCCGCACCCGCGGGCACATCTATATGCGAAGCGCTGCTCGACAACAAAATCAACATCGAGCACGCCTGCGACATGAGCGCCGCCTGCACCACTTGCCACGTCGTGGTGCGTGAAGGCTTCAAGTCACTCAACGAACTCGACGAAACAGAAGAAGACCTGCTGGATCGCGCCTGGGGCCTCGAGCCCAACTCCCGTCTAAGCTGCCAGGCTATCCTCGCGCAGACCGACGTGATTGTCGAGATACCCAAATACTCGATCAACCACGCCAAAGAGCTGCACTGATCATTCGCGCCTTATTTCCCTGTTCTGCGAGCACGGTGGTCTGGGGATGTGGGCGGCATTATTGCCAACCTCGTTGGTAGGTGGAAACTCAACATCTTCAGGGCGGCACGCCACCCGCCCACTCAATCTTCCCAGCCGCCTCCACGTGCGTCAAATACACCCGCAGATCAAACTCAAACTGGTGGTACTGCGGCTCCATGTAGGTGCAGAGTTTGTAAAAGTTTTTGTCGTGCTCGCGCTCCTTGATATGGGCAAGCTCGTGCACGGTAATCATTTTTAAAAACTCAAGCGGTACTTCCTTGAAGAGCGACGCGACGCGGATTTCGCGTTTCGCTTTTAGCTTGTTGCCCTGCACCCGTGAGATCGTGGTGTGGGTGCCGAGGGCATGGGCGATGACTTGCAAGCGGTTATCGAAAGCGATTTTTGACAACGGTTCAGAGCTGCGCAAAAACTCGTTTTTAAGCGCCATCACGTAGTCGTACAGCGCCTTGTCGGTACGCACGCCGTGGATACGCGGGTATTTTTTGACCAGCCACTCGCCGAGTTTGCCTTGCGTTTGCAACTGTTGCACTTGTGCTTGCAGGTCGGCTGGGTAGGCGCTCAGGTATTTCATTCGTGCTTCACAAGGCGTTTAGAACGCTATTTATTTAATAGCTGGTTACGCCCGTATTTATTGGATTGCAGCCATTTTTTGATGCTGTCGAGCGTGATTTTTGAATGTATTTTACGGTTTGAATGCCTGTGAAGCTGTTTTGCGAGGCTTCAGGAGGCAGTTTATATTCGCTTTTAGGGCTGTAGCCCAATCAATACGGGCGTGCGGAGCTATTTAATTTGTAGCGATTGATTTAATTGGATCCTGACTCCGATTTGCCCTGGCCCTGACGGCCAAAGTCATCAAGCGCCGCATCATGATGCTGGACGGCTCCTACCTGTTTACTATGGTAGCAACCGCTGGCCACTGCGGCGGCGATGGAGGCGGCGCTATTGAACATGCAAAACTTGCAGGAGGGTGTCATGCACAGCGATCAAGAGTATTTCCGTAGTTGCGTAGCCAAAGAACGCCAGTTGGCGCACTTGCTGGGTCATCATCAGATTGAGGAAAACTACGAGAGCGCAGGTGTGCTGTGGGAGCAGACGCAGCGCCTTCCGCAGTGGACGCGCGACTGGCAAGCCTGCGGGCCGCTGATTGCGCGCTTTGGCCTCGACATCCGCTTTGACCCCGACGCCCAGCACGCGACACTGGGCGGGACACGGGTGCGTTACTCCGACCACCCCAGCGTTGAGTGTGCCTTGATGTTTGGCATCGTCAAAGAGGTCATCCGTCTGTTAGAGCACCCGCAGGCGCAAGCCAGGGCAGCATCAACCCGTTGAACCAAACCGCTGATGCGGTGCCTGTTTGCTGGACGCGATGCGGTGAGGGTCTTAAATTAAATCGAGTTGCTACAAAGTTAATAGCTGCTCACGCCCGTAATGCTTGATCTGCAGCATCAAATTGACCTCAAAAGCGCCTTAAAAAGCCGTCTTTGAAACCCAAAATGGCAAAACAGCTCAAACCTCCCGCCGCAATGCCGGAAACAAAATCACATCGCGAATGCTGGGGCTGTCGGTTAGCAGCATCATTCTGACCCCAATTTTCTCTCAGCCACATGGCGCTCAGGCCGCCTTGAGCATGAAGTCCACATGCACCGCGTCATACGGGAACTCAATCCCCGCCGCTGTCTTGCGCAACAGGCCGCAGCCCAGCATGGCTTGCACGTCACCATGCACAGCCTTCACGTCACGGCCAACGCGGCGGGCGGCTTCGCGGATTGACACAGCCCCAGCCCCAGCCAGTGCTTTCAAGAGTTCCCAGCGCTTGGCCGTGAGGGTTGCCCAAAGCAATTCAGGCGTGGCAAAGCTAAAGCGTGGGGCGCTGGCCTTGCCCGTATTCATGGCACTGGCTGTGGCTGCCAAAGTATCGGCCAGCGAGCGCACGTCAATCGTGATGATGTTCATGATTCCACCTTTCAATAGCGTTAAAAAAATCAGCCATCAGCTTATCCGGCGTGGTGAACGTGTAGGTGCTCTCGACGCTGTCAAAGTGGCAATGGTCGCCCTTGCCAGCTTCGTTGTCATAGCGCAGCACGCACATGCTGCCCACCACGTAGGCCAGTCGGTATTTGAAGCTGAAGAAGAATTGGGGTCAGACTCCAATTAGATTGAGTTGCTACAAATTTAGTAGCTGCTTACGCCCGTATCTATTGGATTGCAGCCATTTTTAGGGGTCAAAAATGCCTCAAAAACTGGTTTTTGAACCTCAAAATACCAAAACACACCAAAACTTCAAGCCTCTCTTCGCAATGCCGGAAACAAAATCACATCGCGAATGCTGGGGCTGTCGGTTAGCAGCATCATCAGGCGGTCTATGCCTATGCCGCAGCCGCCTGTGGGTGGCATACCGTATTCGAGGGCGCGGATGAAGTCGTGGTCGTAGAACATGGCCTCAATGTCGCCACTGTCTTTGAGCGCCACCTGCGCATTGAAGCGGGCGGCTTGTTCTTCGGCATCGTTCAGCTCGCTAAAACCGTTGCCGAACTCGCGGCCGGTGATGTAGAGCTCAAAGCGCTCGGTGACTTCCGGGCGCGCATCGTTGGCACGTGCCAGCGGTGAAATTTCGGTCGGATGTTCCATGATGAAGGTCGGCTGCCAGAGCTTTTCTTCGACCAGTTCTTCAAAGTACATCACCTGCAGGCTGGCGAGCGAGCGCGTTGAGAGGCGGTCTTTCTGTTCGTTAAAGCCGAGCTTTTTCAGTGCATCGGTCAGCCACACGGCATCGTCCACCCCAATGTCGGCGTCGGTGTGTTTCAGAATCGCTTCGCGAATCGTCAGGCGCTCAAACGGCTGGCTCAAATCAACCGGCTTGTCGGCGTAGCTCAGGTGCAGTGAGCCGCAGATTTTTTGCGCCACGTCGCGTATCAGTGCCTCGGTAAAGGTCATCAAGTCCTGGTAGTTCCACCACGCGGCATAAAACTCCATCATCGTGAATTCAGGGTTGTGACGAACGCTAATACCTTCGTTGCGGTAGCTGCGGTTGATCTCAAACACGCGCTCAAAGCCGCCCACAATCAGGCGCTTTAAATACAGCTCGGGCGCAATCCGCAAAAACATTTCCTGGTCGAGTGCGTTGTGGTGGGTTTTGAAAGGCTTGGCGTTGGCGCCGCCTGGTATCGGGTGCAGCATCGGCGTTTCAACCTCGAGAAAATCATTGGCAACCATGAACTCGCGAATGCTGGTCACAGCCTTGCTGCGCGACATGAAGCGCTTGCGCGCTGCCTCGTCCATGATGAGATCCACATAGCGCTGGCGGTATTTGACTTCCTGGTCGGCCATGCCGTGAAACTTGTCGGGCAGGGGGCGCAGGCTTTTGGTGACCAAGCGAATGCTTATGGCGTGAATTGACAGCTCACCGGTTTTGGTTTTGAACAATGTGCCGGTGCTTGACACAATGTCACCCAAGTCCCAGTGCTTGAAGGCGCTGTGAACGTCTTCACCCACGCCTTCGTTGTTGATATAGAGCTGTATGCGGCCACCCGATGGGCCAAAAGACGAGTCTTGCAGCGTCGCAAAGCTGGCCTTGCCCATCACGCGCTTGAGCATCATGCGGCCAGCGACATGCACGGTTACCGCCAGCGTTTCAAGCTCTTCTTTAGTCAGGTGGTCGTACTGCGCAAACAGCGCTTCGGCTTTGTGCTGCGGCTTGATGTCGTTGGGAAAGGCAATACCGGCTTTGCGCAGGTGCGCGAGCTTTTCACGTCGCTCGATGATGAGCTGGTTTTCGTCTTGCGGGGCGGGGGAGGGGGTTGCTGGCGTGTTCGTGGTCATGAATGTGGTTGGGCTGCTGCGGGTGAATGCGGTTAAAGGGCAATTGAGGAGCTGTTTAGTGCGAATAATCACCCCATTTTAGTTTTACGAGGGCCGTTCGGCTTGTCCAGCCTCCGGTACTTCGATAAGGCACCGCATTTATGCCCGGATAATCCACAGCATGTATTTACGTGCCGGTTTTTTTTCACTGGGGTTATTGCTGCTCAGCCGGGTGCTGGGTTTAGCCCGTGAATCGGTACAAGCAGCCGCTTTTGGTGCAACTGGCGTGGGCGATGTGGTGATTGTGATGTTCACGCTGCCTGACCTTCTGGTGGGTATCTTTTTAAGTGGGGCGCTCGCTTATGTGTTGTTGCCGCACTGGGCTGGACAAAGCGTTACCACCCAAAATGCGAGCCAGAAAAAAGTCGCCTGCACCTTGCTGCTGGTCGGTGTGGCGGCTGGATTTCTGATTTGGCTTGTGCGTGGCTTTTTGGTGGCGGCGCTGGCGCCCGGCCTGACGGGCGAGATGAGGGCGCTTGGCCAGTCTTCCCTGGTGTGGAGCGCAGCAGGGCTGCCGCTGGCTGCAATGGCCGCATTGTGGACCACGCGCTTGCAACATGAACGTGATTTTATTGGCATGTATGCGGGTAATTTGCTGGTCAATATGGTGCTGGTGGCGGCGCTGTTTTTGATGGCGAATGCCGCAGGTGGCGGCGCCGGAACACTCGATCACATGACCACGATGTTGGGCTTGTTTTTACTGTTGGCCATGGTGCTGCGGCTGGCTTGGCTGGCTTGGCGGGTTCGCCGGCGCCAGAGCCAGGGGGTCGTGGGCGAGTCGGACAGACCGCTTGGTGACTCCTACGCCCTGCGCGGTACGGGCAGTTTGCCGGGCGCAAGTGTCTGGGTTTGGGCGGCGCTGTCGTCTGGCTTGTTGCTCATTTTGCCTATTGTGGGTCGCAGCATAGCGTCTCAAGAGGGGGAGGGGGCACTGGCTAACTTTAACTACGCCTGGAAGCTCATTGAGCTACCCCTTGTGTTGGCCGTGCAATTGGTTGCCAGCGTGGCCTTCCCGGCGATTACCCGCACCCAGGCTGGCACGCCGGAGCGCGAACGGGCGTTGCAAGTGGCTTTTTTGCTGGCTTGGTCGCTGGCTTGCGCTGCGGTTGCCGTGGTCGCTACTTTTTCATTTCCGCTGGCGAGCCTGCTGTTCGGTTGGGGCAAGATGGATGCGAGCAAACTGGCTTTTATTGCGGAGTGGAGTGCTATTGGCGTGTGGTCATTGCTGGCGCAGGCGGTGATTGCAGTTTTGTTAACCGTGATGGCTATTTCCAATCGAATGCATGTAGCGGTTTGGGTGTATTGCGCAGCCCTGGTGGCACTTGTGATTTTTGGGACGTTCAGTGTTGCGGGTGTTGCCGCACGCGGGGCTTTTGCCATGTGGATGCTTGATGCTGTGCTGGCAACCGTTGCGATGGTGCTACTGGTGACTGAACGGCGTAGCTTGAGGAGGTCGTTTCCATGGCAAGACTGCATCACTCCATTGCTGGCATGCGTTCTGTTGGTCTTGCTTAAACCATGGTTTGCTGGCTTGAGCTTGCCGTTTACTATGATCATGTGTGGCGTTTACGCGCTGCTGGTTCTGTCTAGTGCGGTGCTGGCAAGTTCGTTGTTGCGTAGCCTCCTGCTTGGGATGCTACGACGTAGTCCAACCGCCTTGACACCTTGACACCTGACAAATTATTTCAGCCCTTCTTTTGACTCATGATTGATTTACTGACCATTACGAACCAGCCAGAACTTGCGGCGCGCTGTGACCAGATCGCGGGTATGCGGGTCTTCGTCGATCTTGAGTGCGACGGTAAAGCCGAACGCCAAAAGGGTCACGACACGTTTATCAGCACTCATCATGTGGAAGATGTGGGGCGCGTAAAGGCTGTCCTGAAGCACTCGTCATTGATGGTCAGGGTTAATCCTTTCCGGTTGCAAAGTCCAGAGACAAGCAAGAGCGAGGTCAATGAAGTACTGGCGCAAGGAGCTGATTTGCTCATGTTGCCAATGTTCGCTGAGGCGCGGCAAGTGAAGGCTTTTTGTGAAATGGTGGATAGGCGTGTGCCTGTAGTGCTTCTGCTGGAAACCGCTGATGCACTTAACTCGCTTCATGAGTGGCTGGACACGCCTGGTATCTACGAGGTGTTTGTCGGGCTGAATGATCTGCATCTTTCGTTGGGTTGTCGTTTCATGTTTGAGCCGCTTTTGCAGGGACATGTTGATCGGGTGGCTGAAGCGGTAAAACTGCGCGGCCTGCGGTTTGGCTTTGGCGGTATTGCGCGTATGAATGAAGGCGTGCTACCGGGCCGGGATGTGCTTGGCGAGCACCTGCGCTTGGGCTCGCAAGCGGTCATCTTGTCACGTACATTTAACCGGCCAGACGAAAAAAAATCGTTTGAACATGCCGTGATGGCGCTGCGACTGGCGGAGACTGAGCTTGGGCTCCGGACGACGCTTGAAGTGGAGCAAGATCGCGTGCGCGTAGCCGGGTTGATTGCCAATCTGGCCGATGGCCAGAAGGCTGACAGTTTGAGAGAAGGCCCAAAGGTGATGGCGTGAAGCGTGTCCTTGACATTGCGCTTTCATTGCTGGCTCTGGTTGCCCTTTCTCCTTTGCTGGTGCCGGTCTGCGTGGCGATTGTTCTGGACAGCGGCTTTCCCGTGTTTTTTCGCCAGACTCGCGTGGGCAGAGGCGGACGCGAATTCGGCATGTTGAAGTTTCGCAGCATGGCAGCCAATGCGGCCACCACCGGGCCTTATTTCACTGCAGCCAATGACTCACGCATCACCCGCGTCGGCCACTTCATACGCCGCACCAGCATTGACGAATTGCCGCAAATCATCAATGTGCTCAAGGGCGACATGAGCCTGGTCGGGCCGCGGCCTGATGTGCCAGTCCAGGAGTCGCTGTACCGCCCGGAAGACTGGCAACTGCGCTCTAGCGTACGGCCTGGAATTACCGGTCTGGCGCAGGTACGAGGGCGCTCGCAGATGAGTTTTGAGCAGCGACTCGCCTTCGACCTTGAGTACGCCAAAAGCGCGTCAGTCTGGCAGGACATCCACATCATGTGGCTGACGCTTGGGAAATTGAGTGGCAGGGATGCCAACTAATACTTGCTTTTGGGGTTCGGCTCGCTCCCGGCAGAGCGGCCAAGCCTATAATTTGACGCTTGAGCGGTCTCTCAAAACAGCCTGAAAACAGAGTTGCGTCATTGAGTTGCAATGGTGAGTTTAACGAGTTGGACATACGTGAATCAAAGACAAAATGAATCCGTCATGGAGCAAAAGCCTGTTGGCTACAACGTCCATACCGGCTCCGACATCCAGGCCATGCTGGCAACCATGGGGCTGTATTCCATAGAGCAGTTGTTTGCCGATGTGCCTGCACAAGTGCGTCTGCGCCGCGAGCTCGATATGCCGCCCGCCTTGAGCGAATGGGAGCTGATGCGCGACGTACGCGCCATGGCTGCCAAAAACAGCACCACCCTGACGCATTCCAGTTTTCTGGGTAGCGGTGCCTACGAGCATTACATCCCCGCCGTGGTTGACGCGATAGTCTCGCGCGGCGAGTTTCTTACCGCCTACACACCCTACCAACCCGAGATGAGCCAGGGCCTCCTACAGGCGCTGTTTGAATTTCAGGTACTGGTCGGCCGTCTGCTGGGCCAGGACTGCGTGAACTGTTCGGTGTATGACGGTGCTACTGCCTTGGCTGAATCCTGCTGGATGATGTGCTCGGCCAGTGGCAAGCGCCGCGTCGTCGTGGCCGAAGCCCTGTGGACGCAGTACCGCGAAGTGCTGACCACCTACCTCGAACCCCGCGCAGTGACGGTTAATTACGTTGCCCAGCATCCGCAGACCGGGTTGTTGGATGTGGACGCCATCACTGTATTGCTGGGTGCTGGTGATGTGGCTGGTCTCGTGTTGCAAAGCCCGAATGCATTGGGCGTGATTGAAGATATAGCCGCTGTCTCTGGTGCCTGCAAGCAGGCCGGTGTGTTGCTGGCTGCCGGCGTCAATCCGCTGCTTTGCGGCTGGCTGGACGCGCCGGGCAAGCTGGGTGCGGATATCGTGGTGTGTGAAGGTCAGCCGCTGGGCTTGCCGCTGAGCTCTGGCGGGCCTTATGTCGGCATCATTGCCTGTGCCAAACCGCTGGAGCGCTTTCTACCAGGACGCCTGGTCGGGCGTGTGCATGATCTGAACGGCAAGCTGGGTTATGCGCTGGTCAAGGAAGACCGTGAGCAGCATGTTGCGCGCGACAAGGCCACCAGCCACATCTGCTCCAACCAGGCGCTCAATGCGATTCGGGTAGCGATTCATCTGTCGTGCCTCGGCGAGGCCAACTTCATGCACATTGCGCAAGCCAATGCCGCCAACGCTAATACGCTGCGTGATTTGTTGCTGGCAATACCTGGCATAAAGCCTTTGCGCAGCGGCGTGTTTTTCAACGAGTTTGCTATTGAGTTGCCGCTGGATGCCGCTTTGTTCTGCGCCAATATGCGCGAGCACAATGTATTTGCCGGTGTACCGGTTGACGCAGCGCTTGCAGGCCATGCGCGTGGCTTGCTCATTGCGGTGACAGAAACCAAAACCCTGGCCGACCTTGAAGCTTACGCAAAACATGCGGCTCCATGTTTGACGAAAGCCTGATATGGCCGCGACTTCACCTTCACAAACCATCATCGAGCTGCATCGTGCGGGCGCCGCGAGTGACGTATTTGCCGCCAAAGGGATGGCGGGCAAGCTGCCTGCCCCGCCATCGTTCGCGCGCCAGCGTGTCAGCATAGGCCTGCCCGAAGTTGCCGAGGTTGATGTAGTGCGCCACTTCACGCGCCTCAGTCAGGAGTCGCATGGGGTCGACAACGGGCCGTATCCGCTGGGTTCCTGCACAATGAAATACAACCCCAAGCGTAACGATGCACTGGCACAGCTTTCAGGCTTTACCGACGCGCACCCGATGCAGGATGCCGACACGCTGGGCGGCGTCTGGGAAATGTATGAGCGTCTGCAAGCCATGATTTGCGAAGTCACTGGCATGGATGCCTGCTGTCTGGCCCCTGCTGCTGGCGCGCACGGCGAGCTGGCTGGCCTGCTCATCATTCGCGCGCACTTTAAAAATCTGAATAAATCGGGCAAAGGAGCGCGCCGCCCCATTGTGCTGGTGCCCGATTCGGCACACGGCACTAATCCGGCATCGGCCGCGATGGCGGGCTTTGATTGCCGCATTGTGCCGTCCGACCTCAAGGGTCGTGTGGATTTGGTGGCGTTGGGCGAAATGCTCACGCCCGACGTTGCCGCCTTCATGCTGACCAACCCGTCCACGCTGGGCCTGTTTGAAGACCAGATTGTGGAGATTGCCGATGCCGTTCATGCCAACGGCTCGCTGCTGTATTACGACGGTGCAAACCTCAACGCCTTGATGGGCATCGTGCGCCCCGGCGACATGGGTTTTGATGTGGTGCATGTCAATGTACACAAAACTTTTTCAACACCGCACGGTGGTGGTGGGCCGGGTGCCGGGCCAGTCGCCGTGAAGGCCGCTCTGGCGCCTTACCTGCCCAGCCCGGTGGCTGTGCGTCTGAATGATGCCAGTAGGGTGGCGCAGCGCGACGCTGACAAGCCGTTGTCGATAGGTCGCATGAAAAGCTTCCATGGCCATGTTGGCGTGCTGCTGCGTGCCTATGGCTACTTGCGCACCATGGGCGCACGTGGCCTGCGCGAGGCGTCCGAGAACGCCGTGCTCAATGCGAACTACCTGCAGCACCAGTTGGCACCCATGCTGCCGCCGGTCTACAACCAGTTCTGCAAACACGAAACCCTGCTGTCCGGTGAAAAGCTCAACACTTCAGCGCGGCAGTTTGCCAAGCGCCTGATCGACTACGGCATTCACCCGCCCACCCTTGTCGGTGCAGGTTGTGTTTATTTTCCCGGCGACCTTAAATCGGCCATGCTGATTGAGCCGACCGAAACTGAAACCAAGGCCAGTCTGGACTACCAGGTCGAGATTTTCCGGCGCGTCTTCGATGAAGATACGAACGATCAGGCGTTGGTGGAGAGCGCGCCTGTCAGCCGCAAGACGGCCCGTATTGATTTGAAAAATCAAGTGAACAAGGATTTGCCATGTGTGGAATAGCTGGCGTGGTCAATGCCCAGGGCGTGACCAAAGACGACGTCTGGAAGATGATCGACTGCATCAAGTACCGCGGCGTCGATGAACAGGGCGTTGAGGACCTGAACGGCGCGGTACTTGGCCATGCGCGGCTGGCAGTGGTGGACCCTGAAAACGGTATGCAGCCCATGTGCAGCTCCGACGGTAAGGTCTGGGTCATCTTCAACGGTGAAATCTTCAACTTCATCGAACTGCGCGAGCAGCTCAAGGCCAAAGGTTATAAATTCAAGTCGCGCTGCGACACCGAGGTGCTGGTTCACCTGTGGTGCGAAAAAGGCGAAAAAATGCTCGACGATCTGGTCGGTATGTTTGCCTTTTTTATCTGGGACCAGCGCACCCAAACAGGCATGCTGGCGCGAGACCGTCAGGGCATCAAGCCGTGTTTTTACGCACCGTATCAGGGCGGCCTCGCATTTGCGAGCGAGATGAAAGCCCTCCTCGCGCTGCCGAAGTTCGAGCGCAAGGTCAATGAGTCAGCTCTCGGCAATGTCTTCACCTTCAACTACTGCCCACCGCCTGAAACCTGTTTTGAAGGTATTCGCCACTTACCGCCCGGCACATTCATGCGTTATGGCGCCGGCAAGTTCTCCGAGCCCGTGCGTTACTGGAGCTGGCCGCTCAGCGGCCCGCGTGTCGATGCGACTCAGCAAGACCTTGAGAAAGCACTCGACGAAGCCATCAAGCTGCAAATGCGCTTTGATGTCGATGGCGGCCTGTTCCTGTCCGGTGGTGTTGACTCTTCTGTCATCGCCAACCGCCTAGTGCCGCAGTGGAATCGCCCGCAGCTCGATGCCATCGGCCTGCGCATCGAGGACAAAGGTTTTTCTGAATATTCCTACGCCGAGCGTGTCGCCTCGGAGCTGAACATCAACCTCAAGCCGCTCGATATCAAGCCCCAGGACATTCCCGAGATCGCCCGCAACGTGGTGCGCCACGCCGAGCAGCCGCACGGTGACTTTTCGTTTTTCCTTTTCTTCCTGCTTGCGCGCGAGGCGCACAAGCAGGGCAAGATTGTCATGTTCACCGGTGACGGTCCTGACGAAGTGATGCTTGGTTTTCGCCACAACGAGCAGTTTTTCTCAGGTATGACGCGTACCAATTTCGCCATGCGCAGCTACTTTGATTTGATCAGCTACAGCACCGAAAAGGACCGCCAGCGCATGATGAGCCCGGCGTTTTTTCCGCACACCCAGGGCGCGCTCGACAAGTTCACAGAGATCATCGAACCGTTTGCTGACCTGGAGCCAGCCGAACAGGTGGCAGCGTATGAGCTCAACTCATTGATGCCGGGTAACAACTCGGTCAAGGGCGACCGCATGGGTGCCTGCTGGTCTATAGAAGGCCGCGCGCCTTTTCTTGACCACCGCGTCAGCGAGATGTTTGCACGACTGCCCATTACCTCGAAATTCAGCGAAGGCATCGGCAAGAAATTCCTCAAGCAGGCAGCGGCCAGCTATTTTGACCACGACTTTGTGTTTCGCCCCAAGACCATGCCCACACTGCCTATCGGCGAGTGGATCAAGGGCCCGCTCTACCAGTGGGCGCGTGACACGCTGGCGCTGCCTGACGGCGGGCGCTTTGACAACAACGAATTACAGGTCATGTTGGAGGAACACCGCAGCGGCCTGCACAACCACACCAAACAACTGCGCACCCTGCTGATGACCAAACTGTGGTTGCAGGAATTCTTCCCTGCCTGAGCACCACAAAACAAAAAAATAAAGAGGAGCTACATGAGCAAACCCGAAGTTGAATACGACTACTACCTGGCACAGTTTGTTGACATCCATGGCCGGCCCAAGGCCAAGCTGGTACCTGGCAAACATCGGGACATGATCTTTACCAGCGGTGCAGGCTTTGCCGGTTTTGCGATTGCAGGCATGGGCTTGGGCCCGCACGGCCAGGAGTTCATGGCCGTTGGTGATCGCAAGGACGTGCGCCCTGTGCCCTGGATGCCGGGTACCGCAGTCGTGACCTGTGATGGCCATGTGCAGGGCAAGCCGCACCCGCTCGACTCGCGGGTGATTGCCAAAAGGGCGCTGGCTGATTTTCGTGATGTCACTGGCCTCGAGTTTTTCTCGGGAATTGAGCCTGAATTTTTCCTGCTGCGCAAAGACGGCAGTGGTAACTATGTGGTTGCCACCGAATCCGAGTCACTCGACAAACCCTGTTACGACTTCCGGCATCTGTCATCGATCTCGCCTTTCCTGATGGAACTGCACGCTACGCTGGAGGCCGCCGACATCGACGTTTATCAGATCGACCACGAAGATGCGAATGGCCAGTTTGAAATGAACTTCACCTACGCCGACGGTCTGAAGACGGCAGACAACCTGACCTACTTCAAGATGGCTGCGCAGGCGATTGCGAAGAAGCACGGCATGTTGTGCTCCTTCATGCCCAAGCCCTTCATCGAGCGTTCAGGCAGCGGCCTGCACATGCACATGTCGGCGGGAAAAAAGTTTGGTCACAACGCATTTGAAGATGCCTCCGATAAGCGCGGCCTGGGCCTCAGCCCGCTCGCTTATCACTTCCTCGGCGGCTTGATGGCGCACGCGCGTGGCCTCACGGCGATTGCAGCGCCGTGCGTCAATTCCTACAAACGGTTGATCTCGCGCGGCTCGCGTTCCGGTGCAACCTGGGCGCCCATCAATATCGCTTATGGCAACAATAACCGCACAGCCTTTGTGCGCGGCCCGGGTGGCCGTCTCGAGTTACGTGTGCCCGATGCCGCAGCCAACCCCTACCTACTCACCGCCGCCATCATTCACGCTGGTCTGGACGGCATACGCCGCAAGCTGGACCCGGGTGAGCCGTGTAACGACAACCTGTACCAGATCAATCGCGATGAACTGGACACGCGCGGCATCAAGCGTCTGCCCTCATCTTTGCCGGACGCGCTGGATGCACTGGAAGCGGATGAGGCCTTGTGCGCGGGTCTGGGTGAGGACTTTGTGCAGGAGTTTGCAAAGGTCAAGCGCGCGGAATGTGACGAGCTGCTGTTCAGCGTTTCCCCGGCGGAATTTCGCCGCTACATTGATTTTTTCTAGCCTGTTTGCAAGTTGGTTCGGCCATCCGCTTGACCTGACTTTTTGCCCATGAAAACGGTCCTGTTTGTGACTTATGGCAGCGGCCATGTGCGCATGGTGGTTCCCGTGGCGCGTGCGCTGGCCGACAGCGGCCTGGCGCGGCCTTTGATCCTCGCACTGACGACTGCAGCGCCCGTGGTCCGGACCACAGGCCTGGACATGGTCCAGTTCAAGGATTTTTTAATCGATGGAGACGGCGTGGCCCTTGACTATGGCAAGCGATTGCTGGAGGACCTGAAGGGACCGGTTTCCGACCCGGAAGAAAGCATCGCCTATTTGGGCCTGTGTTATGCCGAGCTGGTGAACCATATGGGGCCTACGGAAGCGGAGCGGCTTTATCAGAGAGATGGGCGCCAGGCCTTTTTGCCTTTGAAGACACTGGAGCGCATGGTCAGGAAGGTCGCACCGACACTTGTGGTTGCGACCAATTCCCCGCGCGCCGAACGGGCAGCCATTACGGCGGCGCGGACGCTCGGCCTGCCGTCCGTTTGTATGGTGGACCTTTTTTGCCTGGATGAGGTGAAGTGGATAGGCCAGGCCGACTATGCGGACCAGGTCTGCGTGCTCAATGAGTCGGTAAAGAAGTTTCTCGTCGCCGCCGGAAGGCGCCAAGAGCAGATCGTGACCACCGGAAACCCAGCTTTTGACACCCTTGGAGATGCGGCGCACGCGGTAAAAGGCCGTCATTTGAGGGCGGAGCGGGGCTGGGATGGCAAATACGTGCTGCTCTGGCCAACGCAGGTCGAGCCAGCCTACCATCCCTTTAACGGCACCCCAGGGGATGTGGATCTGCCGCGGAGGGCGCTTTCCAGCGTTATCGAGTGGGTCCTGTCCCGCAATGACTGCGTCCTCTGTATCCGGCCACGCGCCAGTGAGACGCTACCAGCCGTGCCATCTGACGCGAGGATCGTCTTTGCCGGGCAGGAAACAAGTCTGCCTGTCTTGTTGCAAGCCGTTGACCTCGTGGTCACGCTTAACTCGACGGTCGGACTTGAGGGTCACCTGGCAGGCACTGCACTCGTGCAGGTGCTGGGTTCGGTGTTCGATGATGCCATGCCCTTGAAGCGCTACGGTATTGCCGATGAGGCCGTCGCGGAGGCAGACATCGGCGCTGCGCTGGCGCGCCGTGTGCATCAAAGGAGGCGCCAGCCGGAACAACTTCACGCCAATGCGACGGACCGGGTGCTGGATGTCGTCCGTGGATTCCTATAATCGGTATATGTAGTTACGGTCCGCCCGCAGCACGCCAGCCAAACCTTCCGGACGTCCATGTCACTTATCAAGAATCCCTCGCCTGTTGACTTAAGTATTTTTTCTGCAAGTGACGATGATGCACAGGTCAAATACGGTTTGCCCCGTCATGTGCATTTCTGCAAAAAGTGCGTGATATCAAACCAGCGGCCGAATTCAGCTGTCGAATACCAGCACACAAAGGACAGCAAAAAAGCGACCATCGCTTTTAGTGAAGAAGGCATCTGCGACGCCTGCCTGTTTGCCGAGCAGAAACACAACGCCATTGACTGGAAAACACGGGAAGACCAATTGGCGGCGCTGTGCGACAAATTTCGCAGCAAGTCAGGCTATGACTGCCTTTTGCCTGGTTCCGGCGGTAAGGACAGTTTTTATGCTTCGCACATTCTCAAAACGCGTTTTAATATGCATCCCCTCACGGTGACTTGGGCACCCCATGTGTACACCGAGTGGGGCTGGAAAAATTTCGAGGCATGGTTGCATGCGGGTTTTGACAATTACCTCATGACGCCCAACGGGCGCGTGCACCGTTTGCTCACGCGGCTAGCGGTCGACAACCTTTTTCATCCCTTCCAGGCCTTCATGTTCGGCCAGAAGTCGCTGGCCCCCAAGATGGCCGTACTGCATGACATTCCGTTTGTTATTTATGGTGAAAATGAGGCCGAATACGGCAACCCGATTGGCGACACCAATAGCGCCAAACGCGACTGGTCGTATTTCACATCCAATGACAAGTCGAAGATCCATCTGGGCGGGACGGCCATCCAGAGCCTGTACGACGATTTTGGTGTTGAAGAGCAGGACCTGCTTCCCTACCTCCCTGCCGATCCCGTGCAGATAGAGAAAAAGCAGATTGAAGTGCATTACCTTGGCTACTACCTCAAGTGGCATCCGCAGAGCTGTTATTACTACGCGGTTGAGCATGGTGGCTTCGAAGCTTCGCCTGAGCGCACACCCGGGACCTACAGCAAATACAACAGCATTGACGACCGGATTGACGATTTCCATTACTACACGACATTCACCAAATTCGGCATAGGCCGCGCTACGTACGATGCCGCGCAGGAAATCCGTTCGAGTGACATCAACCGCGATGAAGGCGTGGCACTGGTCAAGCGTTATGACGGGGAGTTTCCAGAGCGCTTTGCCGACGAAATATTCCGCTACCTGAGTATTCCTGCAAAAGAGTTCCCGAAGGCGCACAAGATGTTTGAGAGCCCCACGCTGGACCGGGACTACTTCAGCCGCCTTACCGACAATTTCAGGTCGCCCCATCTCTGGAAACATGAAGGCGGGCAGTGGAAGCTGCGGCATTCGGTATTTAACACGCCGGGCTGACCAGACATGGCAGGCCTGCGCATCATTCCGCGTCTGGATGTTAAGGGCGCAAACCTTATTAAGGGCATACGCCTTGAAGGCCTGCGCGTGGTGGGCGATCCGCACGAGTTCGCGCTTAAATACTATGCGCAGGGGGCGGATGAAATCATCTTCATGGACATCGTCGCCAGCCTCTACCAGCGCAACAACCTGACCGACATCATCCAGCGCGCTGCGGACCAGATTTACATCCCGATCACCGTGGGTGGTGGTATCCGCTCCATCAATGACGTGCACACCATGCTGCGGTCGGGTGCGGACAAGGTGGCCATCAACACCGCAGCTATTGCCCGCCCTGAACTCATCTCCGAGGTCTCAAGCCGTTATGGCTCGCAGTGCATGGTGCTTTCTGTGGAGGCCAAACGTACAGGGCCTGGAAAGTGGGAGGCGTATACAGACAACGGCCGCGAGCACACCGGGCTTGATGTCGTGGAGTGGATTGCCCGCGCTGTTGGACTGGGCGCAGGCGAGGTTTTGCTCACTGCTGTAGATCAGGAGGGAACCCGCAAGGGACTCGATATCGAATTGATGCGTGCCGTGAACGCCCGGGTCAATGTTCCGGTCATCGCCAGCGGCGGGTTTGGTGACCCTGCAGATTTGAAACATGCCGGTGATGTGGGAATTTCGGCGATTGCGGTGGCCGATGCCTTGCACTGGCAGCGAACCACTGTCGGCGAGATCAAGCAACAGGCCAGGCAGTACGGACTTGAGGTTCGCCTGTGAGCGCGGTCGGCGGCAAGCCCGTGATGGTGATCGACTATGGCATCGGTAATCTGCTGAATGTGGTTAGGGCCTTGCGTCACTGCGGCGCTGATGTGACAGTGGTTGACAGTGCAGCGCAGGTGTCCGTGCTGCCCGACCGCTTGGTGCTTCCCGGGGTCGGCGCTTTTGCCGACGGCATGGCGGAGCTCGAAAACCGTGGTTTTGATGACCTCGTCAAACGGTATGCGCAAATGGAGCGTCCCTTTTTGGGCATCTGCGTCGGTGCGCAAATGCTCTTTGATGTGGGCGAAGAGTTTGGCGAGCATGCCGGCTTGGGATTGATTCCGGGACGTGTCATGCCGGTCTCTGCCGTGGCTGCAGACGGCAAGCCACACCGCATTCCGCATATAGGCTGGAGCGCACTTGCCGTTCCCGCTGCGCGCAGCACGTGGCAGAAAACCGTTCTGGACCAAGTGATACCAGGTGAGCCCATGTATTTTGTTCATTCATTTGCGCCTGTCCCGGAAAATGAAGAGCACAGGCTTGCAGATACCTATTACGACGGTGTGCGGATTTGCGCCGCAGTGGCGCGGGGTTCCATTTATGGTTGCCAGTTTCATCCGGAGCGCAGCGCCGCGCATGGCTTGAGCATTCTGTCCGGATTCCTGGAGCTTTAACCCCTATGCGTGTCCTTGTTACCGGACGCGGATCCATCGCCAGAAGGCATGTCCGTCACCTCAGGGAACTGAGCCCTGGTGTGGATATCGCCGTCATCTCTGCGACGGGTGATGTCGATCCGGTTTTTCGCCCGTGCTCGGTGCTGTCGAGCATTGCTGAAGGCCTGGCCTGGCAGCCGCACGCCCTTGTAGTTGCCAGTATCTCGTCCCGGCATGCATCGGAGCTTGCGCAGGCGCTTGAGCATGGAATGCCCTGCCTTGTGGAAAAACCATTGGTCACCGACAGGGCCCAACTGCACTTGCTGTGCCGGCTGGCACAAGAAAATACCCTCCCGCAGGCCCTTGTCGTGGGCTGCAATCTCCGCTACCTTCCCGCCTTGGCGAAACTCCGCCAGGAATTCATCCATGACCCCTCATTCCGGGTCTTGCGCGCCCACCTGGAAGTGGGGCAGGAGTTGACCCAGTGGCGGCCGGGCCGCGACCTCAAGGACAGCTACAGTGCGTTTGCCGCGCAGGGGGGTGGCGTGGTGTTTGATCTGGTGCATGAAATTGACATGGCGCGGTGGTTGCTCGGGCCGCTGACGCTGCACGCTGCCACAGGGGGGCATTTCAGTTCACTGCCGATTGAATCGAACGATGTGCATGTCGCCCTGCTGAAAACAGGGCGGGGCGCTCCCGTTGTTGTCAGTCTCGACTATGTGTCCCGGCCGCCTGTCAGGAAGTACTCTTTTGTGACCACGGCGGGCACCTTTATCGTTGACCTGATGGCGAAAACCATCGTTCTGGATACCGGCGAGGGACGCAAAATCATCAACGATACGGCTGGGGATTTCGACGTTACGCAAACCTATCAATCGCAAATGGCGGAGTGGCTGGCAGCCATGGTGAATCCGGACTGCAAGCTGACCTCATCGTTTGCCGACGGGCTTGAAAGCGCTGCTCTGATGTTGGACATATACGAGGCCCCCGCGTGAACATAATCACCATTTGCGCCCGGGGTGGCTCAGCAGGTGTGCCCGGCAAAAATATCCGTCATCTGTGCGGCAAACCCCTGATCGTCTGGACTATAGGGCAGGCGCTGGAAGCCGGTACCGCGGACCATGTTTTCGTTTCTACCGACAATGAAAACATTGCCGCTGTGGCCAGGGCTGCTGGTGCAGAGGTGCCCTTTTTGCGGCCTGCGGAGCTGGCAACAGCCAGCGCGGGTAAGTTGCCCGTGATCCAGCATCTGGTCGACTGGGTGGAGTCGCATCGCGGCCCGGTAACGACCATTGTTGATCTGGATCCGACGTCGCCGCTGCGGGACATCAGTGACATTCAAACTTGTTTCAGGATGCTGGATACTGAAACGGATGTGGTCATAACGGGTTACGAAGCCGACAAAAATCCTTATTTCAATATGGTCGAACTTAAGCCAAATGGTTTTTTTGAGCGTATTTGCATGCCCGTAAGCGAGGTGCTGGGCAGGCAGTCTGCGCCCAGGGTCTATGCCATGAATGCGTCGATTTATGCATGGCACCGCCATACACTGTCGTCTTCACTCTGGGATGCGCCCAGAATCAGGCTTCATCCGATGCCACGGGAGAGATCCATTGACATCGATCATCCGATTGATTTTGATCTGGTAGAACTGCTAATGAAAAAAAGAGGGCTTGCATGAGCGATGCTTTTTCACTTGATGGCAAAGTCGTTGTACTGAGTGGTGCTGCAGGCATCATCGGCGCCCAGGTAGTCAAGGCCTTTGTGGAGGCTGGGGCACGAGTGTTTGCACTGGATCGCGATGCAGGGCTGCTACAGGAAAGACTGGGTACTTCTCATGCGTCAATGATCACCTGCGTGGCAGATGTTGCCAGTCGCGATTCGCTTGTGCAGGCACATGCTGTGCTGGAATCGAAATGGGGTACAGCTGACGCGCTGCTGAACAACGCTGCTACCAAGTCCGAGAATTTTTTTGAGCCCTTCGAGACATTCCCCGTCAACGAGTGGAACGACGTGATGTCAGTCAATCTGACTGGCGCCATGCTTTGCGCGCAAGTTTTTGGTACTCCGATGGCGAGACGGGCATCTGGCAGCATAGTGAATACGCTGTCAATCTACGGCATCGTCGCCCCGGATCAGCGGATTTATGAAGGCTCTGAATACCTCGGGCGTGCGATCAATACGCCGGCCATCTATGCCGCGAGCAAGGCTGGATTGTGGGGCCTTACAAAATACCTGGCGGCCTATTGGGGTCACCGTGGCGTGCGTGTGAATGCCGTCACCCCGGGCGGTGTTTTCAGCGGCCAGAACGATACGTTTGTGGAGAATTACTCACGCCGCACGCCTCTGGGCCGCATGGCGGAGGCAGACGATATGGTTCAGGCTATGCGTTACCTGACCAGCGACGCAGCCAAATATGTGACCGGGCACAACCTGGTCGTTGATGGAGGGTGGACCGCGTGGTGAAAGATGAACATGTCTTCGTGATTTCTGAAGCAGGTGTTAACCACAACGGAGACATCTCGCTGGCGTTGCGGCTTTGTGATGCGGCGAAAGGCGCCGGTGCCGATGCCGTGAAATTCCAGACTTTCCGTGCGGAAGACCTGGTGGTGCGGGGCACCCCAACAGCGAAATACCAGGAGCGCCAGACGGGTGCCCAAGATCAGTTCCTGATGCTTGAAAAGCTGGAGTTGTCACCAGACCATCATGCCCTCATCAAGGCGCATTGCGATGTTATCGGGATTGAGTTTTTCTCCACGCCGTTTTCACTGTCTGCGGTGGACATGCTGCTCAAGCTTGGTGTGCGTCGACTCAAGCTCTCATCCGGCGAGCTGACGCATCGCGCCCTCGTCGAACATGCCGCTGCCACGCAACTGCCGCTATTGATGTCGACCGGTATGGGAACCATGCAGGAAATCAACGAGGCCATCACTTGGGTCGAGGCTGCGCGTGGTCACCTTAATGGTGTAGTGGTCCTTCACTGCACGTCGGCCTACCCGGCACCGGACGGCGCACTGAATTTGCGGGCCTTGGTCAGCATGGCTGCAGACCTGGGTCTCGCGACAGGCTATTCCGATCACAGCCTGGGCATTGAGGCGCCACTGGCCGCAGTGGCGCTGGGCGCGTGCGTCATCGAAAAACACCTGACGCTTGACCGCCATTTGCCGGGACCTGATCACAGTGCGTCCCTGGAGCCGGACGAATTTGCGCAGATGGTTAGCGGCATACGGCGTGTCAGTGCGATGCTCGGGGATGGGGTCAAGGCGCCGCTAGTGGAAGAGCTTGACACGGCCCGGGTTGCCCGACGCAGTGTGGTGGCAGCAATGGATATCGCCGCGGGGGACATCATCACGGCAGAAAAACTGATGTGCCGACGTCCCGCCACAGGCATAGCACCCCGTTATCTGCCCGAGTTGTACGGACGCCGGACGGCTGCAGCGATCAGTGCAGGTTCCGCATTGCAATGGAATATGCTTATTGAATGTCCTGCACGCTGATGGTCATGCATAACGGCCGCAAGATCATCTACCTGAGTGGAACACGCGCGGATTTTGGTCTTATGCAATCCACGTTGCAGCAGCTGGCATCCGTTGCCGATCTCAGCGTGGCGGTGACCGGCATGCACCTTCATACTGACTTTGGGAGCACGGTAGACGAGATTCGGGCCACCTCGTTGCGTATCTGCGGTGAGATACCTACCGACACTGCAAGCCGGACACCGGAAGGCATGTCAACCAGCATCGGACAATGCATTCTTGGCATGACAACGCTTTTGCAAAGGGAGAGGCCGGACATTCTTTTGCTGCTGGGGGACCGAGGAGAAATGCTTGCGGGAGCGATTGCCGCGTTGCATCTTGGTATTGTCTGTGTGCATATCCACGGGGGCGAGCGCTCTGGCACGGTAGACGAGCCGGTGCGCCATGCGATCAGCAAGCTTAGTCACTATCACCTCGTTGCAACTGAAAACTCCCGTGAGCGCCTGATCCGCATGGGCGAGAGTCCAGCCCGAATACAGGTGACTGGTGCGCCGGGTCTGGCCGGCATCATGGCGCTTGCCGACCTTCCCCTGGCTGATTGCACAACGGCGTTGAAGCTTCCTTCCGTTTCACCCTTCGTGCTGGCCATATTTCACCCGGTTGTCCAGCAGGCCGGCGACGCTTACGACCAAACCCGGGCGATCCTGCTGGCTTTGCAGCGTACAGGTTTACCAGTTGTTTGGATTGAGCCCAACTCGGATGCGGGCTCACACGAAATTCACAGGGCTTTGGCAGATGTAGCCTTGCCCGACGGCTCCGCCCGAATACGCCACCTTCAACGGACGCTGTTTTGTGCTGCCATGAAACATTGTGTTGTGATGGTGGGCAACTCTTCTGCGGGCATTATCGAGGCTGCGTCATTTGGCACGCCGGTGGTCAATATAGGTGATCGACAGAGGTTGAGGGAGCGCAACAGCAACGTACAGGATGTCAGCCCTGATGCAGACGCCATCCGGGAAGCTATTGAGCAGTCTCTGATGCACGGAAAATGGCCATGTAACAATAGATTTGGTGATGGATCCGCTGATCGGCGCATTTCAGACAAGCTGATGGCATTTTCCCTGGACCGATCTGTACTTGAGAAGACCAACGCCTACTGAACCCGGAATTTTTCAACTCATGTACCCATCTTCAACTCTCTCTGCTGGTGCCTCGCTGATGATTTTCGGCGCAGGTGGTCATGGGCGCGTTGTTGCGGATGCTGCATTACTGGTCGGCGGGCGCACCGATGTGTTTGCTTCTGACGGGAATCCATCGTCTTGCCAGGGGGAGCTTTTACCGGGTGTCACGTTGCGAACGGTCGATGCCTCTGCTTCTGAAGGCATTGCAGTGCACGTTGCCATCGGGAACAACTTTGCCCGTCAAAAGGAGGCCGGTTTCTGGGGGCATGACCGGCTGGCCTCTGTCGTTCATCCCGCCGCCACAGTATCGCCTTTCGCTACCGTCGGGGGCGGCTGTTTTGTCGCCGCTGGCGCCATCGTTGGACCAGCCGCCAGCATCGGGACCGGCGTGATCATCAACCATGGCGCTGTTGTTGACCATGATGTCGAGGTGGGTGCCTTCTCCCACATCGCGCCAAACGCGGCTTTGGGTGGTCATGTCAAAACGGGGCAGCGCGTGCTGGTCGGCGCTGGCGCGGTGGTTCTCCCGCTCAAGGTCATAGGTGATGACGTGACCATTGGTGCGGGAACGGTGGTTAACCGGGATTTGCTGGAGCCCGGCGTTTATGCTGGAATTCCAGTGAGGAAAATTCAATGAGTTCAGCCGACCTCGGCTTGTTGTGTGTACCGCCCGAGGTGACGTTGAGGGACGCTTTGCTCCGCATGGATAAGACCGCACGGGGAATTTTGCTGGTTGTCGGAAATGACGGCACGCTGACCCGGACGCTCACTGACGGGGATCTGCGCCGCGCCATCATCAATCACGCGGGGGATGATTTTCCTTTGGGGCGCTTGCCTGCTTTCGAGTCCGTCACGGTGAACGAGGATGCCGATGCTGCTCGCGTTCTTCATCTGATGGACCTTCACCAGATTGATCACATCCCGGTACTCGATGCTCGGGGTCGGCCCATTGACATGATCTTCCGACGCGAATTGTCCCAGCGTATCTGGCTTTCCTCACCTCATCTTGGTGAGGAAGAAACAGTCTTTGTGGAAGATGCATTCAGGACCAACTGGATTGCGCCACTGGGCCCCCACGTTAATGCGTTTGAGACTGAACTGGCAGCACATGTCGGCGTTGGCCATGCGGCAGCCGTCAGTTCGGGTACTGCTGCAATTCATCTCGGGTTGCTGCTTCTGGGCGTCAGGCCTGGCGATACTGTTTTCTGTTCTTCCCTGACCTTTGTCGGGAGTTGTAACCCGATTCTTTACTGTGGTGCCAAGCCGGTCTTCATTGACTCCGAGCCCTCCACATGGAATATGTCGCCCGCTGCCCTGGAACGTGCGTTTGACTGGGCCCGGCGCGAAAATCGCCTGCCGGCCTGCGTCATCTTGGTCAATCTTTACGGCCAGAGCGCGGATATGGACGCTCTTCTTCCCATTTGTGAGCGTTACGGTGTACCTGTTCTGGAGGATGCGGCGGAATCACTGGGCGCGCATTACAAGGGGCGCTCCAGCGGAGTTTTTGGCCGCGTGGCGGTCTACTCCTTTAATGGCAACAAAATCATCACGACCTCCGGTGGAGGCATGCTGGTGGCCGACGACCCTGACCTGATAATGCGTGCGCGCAAACTGGCAACCCAGGCCAGGGAGCCTGCACCGCACTATGAACATGTGGAGATGGGATTTAATTACCGCATGAGCAATGTGCTTGCCGGAATTGGCCGTGGCCAGCTGAGGGTTCTCGAGCAACGTGTGACACAACGGCGCCGCGTGTTTGAACGCTATTTTGAGGCATTTGCGGATCTGCCTCAAATGCAGTGGATGTCAGAGCCTTCCGGTTACCGTTCTACCCGTTGGTTAACCTGTTTTACGCTGGATGAGCCAAATTCAAGTGAACGCTGCCACCAGGTCATGAAAGCGCTTGAGAGGCACTTGATAGAAGCAAGACCTGTCTGGAAGCCCATGCATTTGCAGCCGCTATTTAACGATGCTCCGTATTTTTCGCATCAACCCGGCGTTGATATCTCTGCAGACCTTTTCCAGCGCGGAATATGTCTTCCATCTGGTTCCAATCTTGGCGAAGAGCAACAGAATCGCGTCGTCGATCATCTGCGCCACGTTCTCCTCAATGCGGAGTATCTACTTCCCACGGCGTAACTCCATTGGTTATTGAGTCCATTCCTGATCGTATTTAGGGCACAACTGATTTCCAGTCACAACTCAAGCATCTCTTTGCACAAAATATTTTGAAGAAATTCACTTATCATTCGGCCGCCCTGTTTATGTTTTCAATGGACGTGGTGCTTCTGCTCATCACTTGCTGGGTAGCATTCTGGTTGCGTTTCAACCTGGATATTCCGGAGTCGTTTGATTCGTTGATTCGTAGCACCTTGCTGGTGGTGGTGGTCGCCTACGGGATTCCACTGGTACTAAGCGGCATGTATCGCCAGGTTTGGCGATATACGGGCATTCCGGAGCTGCGGCGGCTGGTGTTGGCATGCGTCACAGGATCGCTCCTGACTGTTGCCATTGTTTTAATGTTCCGGTTTCCGTTTTTCCCCCGGGCCGTTCTCCTGATTCATCCGGTTCTGGTGCTGATGTTTCTGGGCGCGGCACGCATTGGCTGGCGGGTACTTTTTGAACAGAAGCGCACCACGGTTGGCGCAAACCCGATATTGATTGTGGGAACGCTGCAAAATGCCTCTGCTGCTGTGCTGGCCCTTAAAGAGTCAACCCAGTGGTATCCAGCCGGCATTGTGTCTCCGCTGGACTCCGAGCAGGGACGTTACCTGCACCAGATTCCTGTACTGGGCACTGCAGACAATATCGCTGACGTTGCCAGCAACACAAACTCCAAAGCCGTGCTGATTGCCGCACCACAAGGCACGCCCGAGCGCCGCGCGTTGATGCTGCGGTCCAGCGAGGCCGGCCTTCCGGCGCTCACCATGCCGCGCGCTGACGAATGGTTGCGTGCGGGCGAAGGCGGCCTCAGAAAGATCGAACTTGAAGACTTGCTGGGTCGCGACTCGGTGCAGCTTGACGTGCAGACGCTGGCAGAACTTTTTTCAGGCAAGACCGTTCTGGTATCAGGTGCTGGCGGTTCAATCGGGTCTGAGTTGTGCCGCCAGATCGCCCGCTTGGGTGTAGCCCGTCTGGTTTGCGTCGATGCGTCCGAGATTGCGGTTTACAAACTGGAGCAAGAACTGCGGCATGCCTATCCGCAAATGCAGGGTCTGTATTTCACGGCCAATATCAGAGAGCTTGATCGCATTCGCTCGATTGCAATGGCCTACAAGCCGACGGTTGTTTTTCACGCCGCTGCATACAAGCATGTACCTCTCATGGAGAGTCACAACGAGATCGAGGCGATTCGCACCAACATCCTGGGTACCCTTCATGTTGCCAAGGTTGCTGGCGAGTGTGGGGCTTCCCGGTTCGTTCAGATTTCAACCGACAAGGCAGTCAACCCGACCAACATCATGGGTGCCACCAAGCGCATGGCCGAGCTGGTGGTGCAAAGCGTGGCGCAGGAGTTTCCTGCGACGCAATTTGTGTCGGTTCGCTTTGGCAATGTGCTTGGCTCTAGCGGCTCGGTGGTGCCGCTCTTTACCGAACAGATTGCGGCTGGCGGGCCTATCACGGTTACGCACCCTGACATCGTGCGCTACTTCATGACGATCCCCGAAGCTGCGCAGTTGGTTTTGCAGGCCGGATTGATGGGCAAGAGCGGCCAAATCTACGTGCTCGATATGGGCGAGCCGGTCAAAATTGCCGACCTGGCACGCATGATGATCCGGCTGTCGGGCAAGACTGAGCACGACATTCCCCTGTCTTTCACGGGCTTGCGGCCAGGCGAGAAGCTTTATGAAGAGTTGCTTGCCGATGATGAAACGACCGAGCCAACGCCCCATCCAAAACTGCGCGTTGCCAAAACCTCAGGTCAGCAGGCTGTTTACATTCAGGGTGTGACTGACTGGATTGAGGCTGCCGGGCCAGCGCCATCGAGTGGCGATGTCAGGGCTTGGCTGTGCGGGCATTTGCCGGAATACAAGGCACAGGGCTAGGCCTCAGGGTAGGGCCCAGGCGCTCATGTCAGAGCGCGATACCCGTTCGCTCCAGAATGTCGCTGACCAGCTCCAGCCGTACCAGCGGGTTCTCCAGCTCCATCAGGCGTTGCTTTAACTCTGCCGGCAGCGGTAGCAGTTCGCACCAGCGGTTGGCGACCCAGCCGCAATCATCAAGCCGGTAGGGCTCCATCACTGGCATTTGATCTTCCGGAACGTTGCGCTGCTGCAAGCTGCGGACAAGCTTGCCAAGCGCATTGGCAGTCGGCTGAAGGTCTTCAGGAATCGGCACCACCAGGTCTTCGTCAAGGCGGGTCACGTCTGCTATCCACAGTCCGTGTTTGAGCTTTTCACGGTTCGAAATTTTGAAGCGCTGGGCCCCTTCACAGCGAATCACCATCAAGCCCGGCTGTGGTGTCGAAAACGCAGTAATCGTGGCCAATGTACCCACCGCGTTAAATTCTTCCAGCGCAAAGCCATCGCCGCTCGGCTTGCCGGGCTCTACTCTTCGCACCTCGGAACCCTGCGTGAGCGATACAACGCCAAAAGGTGCGCCGTTTTTATGGCACTTGCCAATCATGTCGAGGTAGCGGACCTCAAAAATCCGCAGGGGCAGCAAGCCACCGGGGTACAGCACGGTGCCGAGCGGAAAGAGCGGGAGGCAGGACAGGGTGAGCGCATCAGACATCGAAACATGCCTTAAATAAACATAACTGAATCATCCCACGATGCGCTTGCCCCGTGTCTGGACTGTGTTTTTGGTTTGTAGCACCAAAAAGGACACAAAAGTGCTCAAAAATCCATTTGTTTAGCATCAAAAATGGCTACAACCCAATAAATACGGGCGTAGACAGCTATTTATTTAGTAGCAATCTCGTGTCTTGCAGCTCACCCGGTTCAGGCTACTGCGTCAGCCGGTTGCTTGAGCAGCATGGCCAGCGAGTTGGCAATGTTCCTGCGTAGCTCGCGTCTGTCGCAGATGAAGTCAATCGCGCCTTTGGTCTGCAAAAACTCTGCGCGCTGAAAGCCTTCGGGCAAGGTCACGCGTACGGTGGACTCGATCACCCGAGGGCCGGCAAAGCCGATTAGTGCCTTGGGCTCGGCAATCACGATGTCGCCCACAAACGCAAAGCCCGCACTTACGCCACCCATGGTCGGGTCAGTCAGCACGCTGATGTAGGGCAGGCCTTTTTTTGCCAGACGGGTCAGTGACGCATTGGTTTTGGCCATTTGCATCAGACTGAGCAAGCCTTCCTGCATGCGCGCACCGCCTGTTGCCGTAAAGCAGATGAATGGCACTTTTTGCTCGATAGCTGCGTGTACACCGCGCACAAAACGCTCTCCCACCACGCTGCCCATGCTGCCACCCATAAAGTCAAATTCAAAACAGCAGGCAACCACGCCAATGCTGTGTACCGCACCACCCATAACGACCAGTGCGTCGGTCTCTCCAGTGCTTTCCAGCGCTTCTTTCAGGCGCTCCGGGTATTTGCGGCTGTCTTTGAACTTCAGCGCATCGACGGGCAAGACTTCCTGCCCCAGTTCATAGCGTCCTTCCGGGTCCAGAAAAGCATCCAGCCGGGCACGCGCGCCGATGCGGTGGTGGTGGCTGCACTGCGGGCAGACGTTCTGGTTTTTTTCAAGGTCGGTTTTGTACAGCACAGCCTCGCAGCTTGGGCATTTGATCCACAGGCCCTCGGGAACGCTGCGCCTCTCGGTCGGGTCGGTGGGCGTGATTTTTGGGGGCAGTAGTTTTTCCAGCCAAGACATCGGTCGGTTCCTTTTTTCGAGACTAAGTCGAGTGTGTGTCGGGATTATGCGTCCAGGGCGGTACGGATTTCTTTGAGAAAATCTTTCGCTACGGCGGCGACTTTATCTCTCGGCTGATTTTCAATCAACTGAATGATTTTGCTGCCAATCACCACGGCATCGGCTACCTTGCCAATGGCTTTGGCGGTTGCGGCATCCCGAATACCAAAGCCCACACCCACTGGTACGCTGACGTGCTGGCGAATGCGCGGCAGCATGGCGCTGACCGCATCGACATCCAGCGCGCCTGAGCCGGTCACGCCCTTCAGCGACACGTAGTAGACATAACCGCTGGCAACGCTGGCGACCTGCTTCATGCGTTCGTCGGTGCTGGTAGGTGCCAGCAGAAAAATCAAGTCCATGTTGTCGGCACGCAAGCGCTTGGCAAACTCCACGCACTCTTCGGGCGGGTAGTCAACGATCAGCACGCCGTCGACGCCGGCTTTTGCGGCATCACGAATAAAGGCACTACCCAATTCAGCGTTTGAACCGGCGCCGTGTTTGATGTCGTAACGTTCCACCGGATTGGCGTAGCCCATCAGTACGACGGGTGTGGTGCTGTTCTCAAGCCTGAATACCCGAACCATCTCCAGAACCTGTAATAAACCAATACCCAAGCCCAAGGCTTTTTCGCCCGCTTTTTGAATCACCGGCCCATCAGCGCTGGGGTCTGAAAACGGTACGCCCAGCTCAATCACATCAGCTCCGCCCGCAACCATGGCGTGCATCAGCTCTGGCGTGACATCTGCAAACGGAAAGCCCGCCATTACGTAGGGAATGAGTGCTTGGCGGCCTTGATTTTTCAAGTTGGCAAGCGTGGTTTGAATTCTGCTCATTTGACGAAAGACACCACAGCCGGTGCTCCTTTGATGCCCTGCCCCTGGCAGGACGGGCGGCAGAAAAAATCAGCATTTGACAGGTCGGCCACCGTACCAATGTCCTTGTCGCCCCGACCCGACAGATTGACCAGAATGCTTTGGTCGGTACGCATGGTTTTGGCCAGCTTCATCGCGTAGGCCACGGCATGAGCGGACTCCAGCGCCGGGATGATGCCTTCGGTACGGCACAGGTAATGAAATGCACTGAGGGCGTCTGCATCGGTGATGCCAACGTATTCCGCACGGCCAATATCTTTTAGAAACGCGTGTTCAGGACCAACGCCGGGGTAGTCCAGGCCCGCGCTGATACTGTGCGTTTCAGTCACTTGGCCGTCTTCGTTTTGCAGCACGTAGGTGCGGTTTCCATGCAGCACGCCCGGCAGGCCGCGTTGCAGCGACGCGGAATGCTTGCCGCTGTCCATGCCCTCGCCAGCGGCCTCAACGCCGATCAGTCGCGTTTTCTCATGTGCGATATAGGGGTGAAAAATGCCCATGGCGTTACTTCCGCCGCCGACGCAGGCGACAACGGCATCAGGCTGGCCGCCAGTCATTTCGGGCATTTGGCTCAGGCATTCGTTGCCGATCACGCTTTGAAAATCCCGCACCATCATCGGATAGGGGTGCGGCCCGGCAACAGTGCCAATGATGTAGAAGGTGTTGTCAACGTTGGCAACCCAGTCACGCATGGCTTCGTTCAGCGCATCCTTGAGGGTTTTGCTGCCGCTGGTCACCGGTACCACCGTGGCCCCGAGCAGCTTCATGCGGTAGACATTGGGGCTTTGGCGCTTGACATCTTCGCTGCCCATGTAAACCACGCATTCCAGCCCGTAGCGTGCGCAAATGGTTGCGGTTGCTACGCCGTGCTGGCCAGCGCCGGTTTCTGCAATGATGCGCGGCTTTCCCATGCGCCTGGCCAGCATCGCTTGCCCAATGGTGTTGTTGATTTTGTGCGCACCGGTGTGATTCAGGTCCTCGCGCTTCAAGTAAATTTGCGCGCCGCCCTGTTCGCGGCTCATTCGCGCTGCGTGGTAGATCGGGGAGGGGCGGCCAACGAAGTGTTTTAGCTCGTAGTTAAATTCAGCCAAAAACTCAGGGTCGTCTTTGTATTTGGCGTAAGCGGCTTTTAGCTCATTGATCGCATGGGTTAGCGTTTCTGAAACAAAGCTGCCGCCGTAAATTCCGAAATGGCCTGAAACGTCAGGTTGCTGGTACTCGTACATGATTTGGTGTCTTGGCAAATTGTTCGTCTGCAGCGCGAACGGCTGCGACAAACTGGTTAATCTTCTCCGCGCTTTTGACTCCTTTCGAAATCTCCACGCCCGAACTCACATCAACGGCCAGCGTGGTGCAGCGCGGCCTGACCTGCAAAATGCCATCGATGACATTTGCAGGCGTCAATCCACCACTCAAAACGAGGTGAGCGTTGACGCTTGGAGGAAGAAGTGACCAATTGAATGTTTTCCCGCCGCCACCATAACCCTCGACATGTGCGTCCAGAAGGATGGCTTGGGCTTTTGAATAATCTTGAGCGTATTTTACGAGGTCGAACGTGGCCACACCTGCTGCCGGGGTTTCATTGAGCGGTAGGCGGGCTGCGCGAATGAAAGGTAGCCCGGTTTCAAGACAGTTTTCAGGCGATTCATCACCATGAAATTGAATCAAAGCGCCCTGAATACGGGCGTGAGCAGCTATTATTTCTGTAGCATTGGCATTGACAAACAGCAGTACTGGCGTGACAAAAGGTGGTAACCGGCGGGCCAGTTCAGTAGCTCGGCTCACGCTGATGCCACGCGGGCTTGGAGCCCAAAGCACAAAACCAACCGCGTCAGCGCCTGCAGCCACGGCTGCGTCTACATCTTCCTCACGTGTGAGGCCACAGATTTTGATTCGGGTTCGCAGATTTAACGGATTCATGGAAGCCAATCATAGGCCGCAGTGCGGTTTGGGATGCCATGATGGTCTTCATAAACGGGGCCCAAAAAGTACAGGCCGTCGGGTGAAAAAGTGGGCGCTGCTGCATCGCGGCTGCGTGCCGCCAGAACGTCCTTTACCCAGCCCGGCGCTTGTGTGCCCTGGCCAACTGTCACCAGGCAGCCCATGATGTTGCGGATCATGTGGTGCAAAAAGGCGTTGGCTTCAAACTCAAAGCGCCAGTAACTTGTATCCAGGCCATCGGCCAGCCGCCGCGAAATATCAATCCTGCTGATGGTTTTGACCGGTGATTTGGCCTGGCACTGGGCGGCGCGAAAGGATGAAAAGTCGTGCTCTCCCTTCAGATGGCTGGCGGCCTCCAGCATGGCTGCATGGTTCAGGGGCCGGTACACCCAGCCGACGCGGCCTGCCTCCACGCTGGGCCGCACAGGGGATTGAAGAACGACGTAAGCGTAGCGGCGCGCAATGGCACTGCCACGGCAATGAAAGGTGTCAGGGACCTCTTGCGCCCACTGTACGGCTATGTCGGGCGGCAAGAAGGCATTGACACCCCGTATCCACGACGCGGTTTCGCGTTGCAATAGGGTGTCGAAATGAACGACCTGCATCAGCGCATGTACGCCCGAGTCGGTGCGGCCAGCGCATAGGGTGCGAACAGGCTGGGCGGCAAACTTGCTCAAGGCCCGTTCCAGCTTGTCTTGTACTGTGTTGCCCGAAAGCTGGCTTTGCCAGCCTTCGTAGGCGCTGCCGCTGTAACTGATGCCTAGCGCCATGCGCACAATAGCTGCCTTAAAGGTATGTCAGGAAAGGGCCAGCGCGGGTTATTGGGGTCAGACACCAATTTCGCTGCAGTGCAAGCACTGCACCCTAGGGGCGGGCCAAAGGCTCGGCGAATTTGGACTCTGACCCCAAAAACCCAATTCACTACAAAGAGGCAAGAAAGGACTGGGCCTTGGCTTTAAGCGGCCCCTTGGCTTGGGCTGCCACTTCTTCGGCTAAAGAGCGTGCGCCGTCTGTATCGCCGAGGATATGGAATTCTTCAGCCAGCGCAAATTTGGTTTCCAGCGGGTCATCAGATACCGACAAGGCTGATGCCCCCGATGCTGCAAGCGAAGGGCTTTCGGTGGTCGGGCCGCCCAGGTCAAGCGACAGGGAGCCGAGGTCAAACTCCAGCATGCCGGTATCGGGTGCTGCGACGACGGGTGCCGGTGGGGCAGCAGGTGTCGGTGGTGATGTTGCCGGAGCCGCAGGAGCTTCGGGCGTGGGCTTGATGGCTACCGTGTCGTCAAGGGAAAAATCCATTTCAAGACCGTCAAAAATCGGGTCTGGCGGAAGCTGCATGGCTATTGTCGGCTCGCTCTCATGGGCTGGTGCCGGTGCAGTGGCTATCGGAGGGGCTTGAACTGGGGCAGCGGTCAGGGCAGGTTCATCCCCAATGGAGAAGTCCAGATCGAGGTCAAAGTCCATCGGCGCTGCAGCGACTTCCGGATGAGCCGTGAGCATTTGTGGAGTCGTGCTTGAGCCGAATGCCGCCGTAGCCTCGTCTCGCGCGTTTTCTTCGCTAGCCTTGCTGGCTGCATGGGGCTGCCCGCCAGGCTGGTACATGGGGTTTCCTGGGTCCAGATCGCGGCCCAGTTCGCTGATATAGGCCCACTCAGGGCCTTGACCATGGGTGAGATTAAAAGCGTCGGCGGCCACCACTTCAAAGGCTTTGGTATCGCGGCGCTTGGCATAGATTTCCATCAGCTTTGCATGGATTGCTACCCGCGTCGGGCTGGTACGCATGGCCTCTTTGAGGATTTCTTCGGCTTGCAGGTCACGACCATACGCAAGGTACACATCGGCTTCGGCAACCGGGTCAACATCGCCTGCCGCATCAAGCTGGCTGGGTGAGTAGACCAGAGAAGAGCCCGTGGCACCACCTTCGCTGGTGTCAATGCGCTGACCGCCACTGGCACCGAAGAAAGAGTCAGGTTGCAGGCGGCTTTCAAGGAAAGAGCTGTCGACCTGAGCCACGTCACCGCGTTTGTTTTTGTAGCGGTAAAAACCAAAAGCACCCAGCAATAGCAGCAAGAGGCCCGCACCCGGCAGAACATAGGGGTTATCCATCAACTCGTCGATCAGACTTGGATCAGGCGGCGGCGGCCCTGCCGCTGTTTTCTTGGCAATGGCTCTGGAAGCTGACGCAGCCGGCTTGGCGGTTGCAGCTGCTGCAGTCGCACTGGTCGAACTGGCTGAACTGCTGATGGTGCTGGTCACAGAAGCCGTCATGGCCGCTACCGTGGGCGACACGGTAGCGACGGTCGTTGAGGTAGGTGTCACGCCTGGCGCTGCAGTGACGACCGACGACACACCAGAAGCAGCAAGCTTCGCTGCGCTGGAAGCTGTAAGTGGCGCACTGCTAACCGTTGCAGCGGGTGGCGTTACGCTTGGGACTGCAATGGCAACCCCTGGGCTTTTAGCCGAACTGGCTGCAGCAGCTGGGGCGGGGCCAGAACCAGCCTGGGGTCCATTCAGCTTGTTCAGGTCGGCAATGTTTCTGGTCAGCTCGGCGACGCGGGTCGATGCGTCTTTTGCCTGACCGTCTTTGGCAATTTTGTCCTCGGCTGCGGCTTTGCCTTGCACGGCACCTTTGGACAGGGTCAGTTTGTCCGGCGCAGGGGCTGGGGCCGCGCGGTCTTCGACTTTGGCCTGTACCTTGCCAGCAGCCTGGCGACTGGCGCTGCCAGCCTGAGTGGTGGGCACGCCTTCGGCCAGTTTGCGGCGGAAGTCGTTGAAGTCGGCGGACTGGGCGACGATGGTTCGGGACGCATCTGCCGGGGAAACGGCCGCGGCATCATTTGCACCAGGGATTTCCAGCACGCTACCGGCCTTGAGTCGATTGATATTGCCACCAATAAAGGCGTCAGGATTGCTTCTGAGCAGTGCCACCAGCATCTGGTCGAGCGACACGCTGGCGGGCTTGTTTTGGGCGGCGATTTTGCCAGCCGTATCGCCCGGCTTGACGGCGACCTGTTTTTCGCCCGCAGGTACAGGTGCAGGAGCTTTGGCACGACGGGACTCCTGCAGCGCTGCCCTCGCCGGGGCTGGAGTCGCAGCTGGAGTCGGGGCTACAGCCGCTGCACGGGGCGGCGGCGGGCTGGTCGGGTAATAAATGTCCCTGGCAGGAGGGATGCCGGCGGGAGCTGCCTGACGCGGCAAAACCGGGGCTGTTATCGGCGCTGCACCGACTGCGCTGCCAGATCGCAGGTTGGGCGGGTCAAACAGCATGGTGTAGTCGCGCACGATGCGGCCAGACGACCAGCTAGCCTCCAGCACCAGGTCAACAAAAGGCTCTGCCACTGGGCGGCTGCTGCTCAGACGCAGGTAGGAGCGGCCATCGGGCCGTTTTTGCAGAGTGACCTGCACGCCAATGACTGCCGGTGTGTACTCAAGGCCTGCCGCTTTGAAAGCGGCAGCGCTGGCAACGCCAGCGCGCAGGCTGGACGCTTCATCGGCGCTGATGTCAGGCACGTCAATTTCTGCCCGCAAGGGCTCTCCCAGAGCAGACTGAACCGTTATGCGGCCTAATGACAAGGCGTGCGCATCCTGGCTTGCCAGGCCGCCCAGCATAGCTACGACGCAAGCCACGGCTGCTGTTTGCCAGCGAACGCATTGATTCATGGGGTTTTGAGCCTCCGATGCCCGGTTTGCCTGTAACTTTATTCTGCTTAAGCGCACAAAAACCTTAATGCAAGTACTGCAAATTTTCGAAAAACAAATTTAACATCAAGGCATTACGCTGACAAGCTAAGACGTCACTTAAGTATTGACACAGTTAGTCATGCGGCGCTTACAAGTTTGATTTGTGGTCTGTTGGCAACGGTTACTCACAGCTACTTACGCTTATTGGTCATTATGCGGGCGATCGCTGACTCCGCATCAATAGTGGCTCTGGGCGGCGCAACGGCACGATTACATCAACCCGGCAACAAAATCCGCAACATTCGGCGCAGCGGTTCGGCGGCTCCCCACAAAAGTTGGTCTCCTACAGTGAACGCACCCAAATACTCTGGCCCCATCGCCAATTTGCGCAGGCGGCCCACCGGGATGTGCATGGTACCCGTCACGGCAACCGGAGTCAGGTCTTTGATCGACGCTTCACGGGTGTTCGGCACCACTTTGACCCAAGGGTTGTCCGCGGCGATCAAGGCTTCAATGTCGGCCAGCGGCACGTCCTTTTTGAGCTTGAAGGTCAAGGCCTGGCTGTGGCAACGCATCGCGCCCACTCGCACGCAAAAACCATCAACCGGCACAGCCGCCGTTCCAAAACCGGCGCCTTGGCCCAAAATTTTGTTGGTCTCCGCCCCAGCTTTCCATTCTTCTTTACTTGAACCGTCGCCCAAATCTTTGTCGATCCACGGAATCAGGCTGCCACCCAGCGGCACGCCAAAGTTGGCTGTCTCGCTTGCGCTGAGGTGCTGCTGCCTGGCCAGCACGCGGCGGTCAATTTCCAGAATGGCGGATTTAGGGTCGTCCAGAAGCGCTTTGACTTCTGCGTTCAGCGTGCCAAACTGCGTGAGAAGCTCACGCATGTGCTGCGCGCCGCCGCCCGATGCCGCCTGGTAAGTCATGCTGGTCATCCATTCGACCAGCCCGGCTTTGTAAAGAGCGCCCACACCCATCAACATGCAGCTAACCGTGCAATTACCGCCAATCCAGTTTTTGCCGCCTTTTGCCAAAGCGTTTTGAATCACGGGCAAATTCACCGGGTCCAAAATGATAACGGCATCGTCATTCATGCGCAGCGTCGAAGCTGCATCGATCCAGTGGCCAGGCCAGCCAGCAGCGCGAAGCTTGGCAAAAACTTCAGATGTGTAGTCGCCACCTTGCGCAGTGATGATGATGTCGCACTTTTTGAGCGCATCAATGTCGTGCGCGTCTTTCAGCACGGTCTCGTTCTTCGCTTGCGCCGGGGCTTTGCCGCCCGCGTTAGAGGTCGAAAAGAAAACCGGCTCGATCAAATCAAAGTCGCCCTCGGCCTGCATGCGGTCGATCAGCACCGAGCCGACCATGCCGCGCCAGCCGACGAGACCAACGGTATTTCCTGAGTGTTTCATTTGAGTTGCCCCTTTTTGACCCGGCTCATCGAGCCAGTAGAGCACGACGAACCAGGCTTGCTAGCCTTTAATGGTTGTCGTTTTGGTGGAAGTCATGAGCGCAGCTGCAGCCACAGCGAAAGCTTGGGCGGCGTTGGCGGAAGTCACGTGTGCGTTCATATGCTCAAAATTATAAACGACCATCTACGCCTCACACTCCTAATGCAAACTCGGCTGATACGCCACGCCGAATCTCAGCGCAAGGTCACTCAGTCGTTTGTCCATGGTCCATAGCTGCGTGTCGGGTGTGATGATGGCCGAGGCCAGTAGTGCAATATCTACCAGCCCACAGCCGAGTCCGAACAGTTTTTCTCGCTCTATAAATTCCTGCACTTCACCCAGAGTGGCTTGTTGCGCAGATGCCAGCAAAGCCATATCGCCAAGCGTCTGGGCGCGCGGGGCTGGTGGTGTGCCACAAGCCAGCTCAACAATCACCATCGGGTGTGTCACCGCCATGTCTAGGCTGATGAGGTGGACTAAAGCGTTGTTTGGGTTGCGAAAATGGCCTATCCACACTGAGGTGTCCACCAAAACACTCATGTAGATGACGGCTTGCTTTGGCGACGCGCTATGGGCTGCATATTGGGTGCTGCGCCGCCCAAAGCAATCAAGCGCTTACCGGCCTGAACGCGCACAAACGTTTTGATGGCTTCACGAAAAATATCGGCCTTGTCTGTGCCGGGGTCAGCCAGTTCAATCGCCTTGCTGTAGAGCGCTTCATCAATAGTTACGGTTGTTCGCATGATGTGCCTTTTTTTGTCTTGTGAATCAGTATTGGTTCCATTTTGCATCAAAAATAGCATCATGACGAGTTTGCTACTTTTCTATGAGGTCCGCAGAATATCGAGATCGTGGACAAAAACTAGGAAATAGTCATGATTAAAAAATTAAAACCCATTCATCCCGGGGAAATTTTGCGCGAAGAGTTCATGGTGCCTTTGGGCATTTCCAGTAATGCACTGGCTCGTGCGGTTGAAGTCACGCCAGCGCGTATCAACGAAATCGTTCGTGAGCGCCGCGGCATTACCGCAGACACAGCATTACGCCTGGCGCAGTTCTTTGCTACCGACGTGCAAAGCTGGATGAACCTGCAAAGCAACTACGACATTGACTGTGCCAAGTCATTGGCAGGCTCGGCCATCGCGCATATTCAGCCTTGGCGAGGTAACAGCCATGCGGCAGTCAGCTGAGGATTGATCGTTGAATAAAAATATTCTGCGCTGAGGCTAAAGGGTCTTTGCCGGACTACTCCACAATTTCAGTGTTAGAAATTAGGATTTAGTGCCAAGCTATGAAAATTTACGATATCAATAGAACGTATTTGTTTCTGAAATTTGCTTTCGGGCTCGTCTTCTTAGTTTCCATTCCTTGGATATTATTTGTAAGCTCAACTTTTCAAGCGAGAATTTTTTTGGTGCCTTGAGCTGGGTATGTATTGGTTCCTTTATTACTAAATAAAAGTCTAGGCCAAGATCGATTGAATTGGGGCTGGCTCGCGTTGTGCGTTTGTGTCCTGATAATTGGATTTTTGGTCTCATTTAGCGGTATGCAGAAGGCAGTGACTTCTGCCAATCGCAGGTACGGGACATCGCTGTTAACGGCCCCTGTTGGTTGCCCAAGAAGCTGAGTGCGGATTACCTCAAAGTGCCCCCACCACCGCATCCCCCATCTCCAAAGTCCCAACCTTAGTCGTTCCATCGCTATAAATATCCGGCGTACGCAGCCCCTGCGTCAGCACCGCATCCACAGCCTTTTCAATCCTCGCAGCCGCTTCGGGCTGATTCAAACTAAAACGCAACATCATCGCCACGCTGAGGATAGTTGCCAGCGGGTTGGCTACGCCTTTGCCGGCGATGTCTGGTGCGCTGCCGTGGCTGGGCTCGTACAGGCCCTGGTTTTTGGCGTTCAGGCTGGCTGAGGGCAACATGCCTATGCTGCCGGTCAGCATGGCGGCGGCGTCAGACAGGATGTCGCCGAACATATTGCCGGTGACCACCACGTCAAACTTCTTCGGTGCCTTGACGAGTTGCATCGCGGCGTTATCAACGTACATGTGGTCAAGCGCCACGTCGGGGTACTGCAGCCCAATTTCAGTGACCACGTCTTTCCAGAACTGAAAGGTCTCCAGTACGTTGGCTTTGTCGACGCTGGTGACACGCTTGCCCCGTTTGCGTGCGGCTTGAAACGCCACGTGCGCGATGCGCTCTATCTCGGGCCGGCTGTAGCGCATGGTGTCAAAAGCCTCTTCGCTGCCGGGGAAGTGCCCGTCAACCGCAACCCGGCGGCCGCGTGGCTGGCCGAAGTAGATGTCGCCTGTCAGCTCGCGGATGATAAGAATGTCCAGGCCGCTGACCAGCTCGCGCTTCAGGCTCGATGCATCAACCAGTTGCGGGTAGCAGATGGCCGGGCGAAAGTTGGCGAACAGGCCAAGGTTTTTGCGTAGGCCCAAAATGGCTTGTTCAGGGCGCAGGGGGCGGTCAAGCTTGTCGTATTTCCAGTCGCCAACTGCGCCGAACAAAATTGCGTCCGACTCTTTGGCAAGCTTGAGTGTTGCGTCAGGCAGTGGGTGGCCGTAGGCCTCAAAAGCAGCGCCGCCCACCAGTGCGGTCTCGGTTTCAAATTTCAGATCTAGTGCGCTCAAAACCTTCACGGCCTCGGCAACGATTTCTGTACCAATGCCGTCACCCGGCAGAATTGCGATTTTCATAATTACTATCTTTTTTATAGCTGCTCGCGCCCGTATCCATTGGGCTGCAGTCATTTTTAAGGCTCAAAAAGGGCGTTTTTTCGTCTTTCCGAGTGGCGAAAAGCAAAATCAGGCTATCGTTTGGTGGGTTGCCAGAAAATATTACTGGTTATTGCTGTTGTGATGCGCCAGACGCTCCACCAGTGCGTGCTCGCAAGTCTTGAAAGCGACGTAAAAAGCGATGGCGCCATAAGCGCTGAGCACCAGCTCCAGCAATTGCCCCAAGCCTCCATCCATCACAGCTTGAAAGCCGTATTCCAGCAGGAAGCGGATGTTGGCAGACAACACCTGGACAATATTCAGCGACAGCATGCCAAACATCACAAACGCAATACCCATCACGAGGTAGGTAGATACCCAGTGGCGCACCATCCACATAAACAACCGGCTTTTGTAGCCTGTGGTCATACCGTATGCGCCAGCCAGGGTTTGGTGGCCAGGCGTTCGGCTTCAAAGGTTTTGATTTTGTCGCTCTGACGCAGCGTCAGGCCGATGTCGTCCAGTCCGTTAATCAGGCAGTACTTGCGAAACGTTTCCACCGGGAAGGGAATCTCTTCACCCTGAGCCTTGACGATCACCTGGCGCTCCAGGTCTACCGTGAGCGTAAAGCCAGGGAAGGCCAGCGCTTCATCAAACAGCTGCGCCACCTGCGCCTCGGGCAACACGATGGGCAACAGGCCGTTCTTGAAGCTGTTGTTGAAAAAGATGTCGGCATAGCTGGGCGCGATGATGGCCCGAAAGCCGTATTGGTCCAGCGCCCACGGAGCGTGTTCACGCGACGAGCCGCAGCCAAAGTTTTTTCGCGCCAGCAAGATCGACGCGTCCTTGTAGCGCGGCTGGTTCAGCACAAAGTCAGGGTTGGGTTTGCGACTGGCCGGGTCTTTGCCGTAAAAGCCCTCGTCAAGGTAGCGCCAGGCATCGAACAGATGCTGACCAAAACCAGTTTTACGGATGGACTTTAAAAACTGCTTGGGAATGATCGCGTCAGTGTCGACGTTCTCGCGGTCCATCGGGGCCACAAGGCCTTTGTGTGCGGTGAATTGTTGCATGGTGAACCTTACTTTTTGGCTGCGTTTTCTACCGCAGAACCAGCGCGCTGTACGTCCTGGCCAATGCCGCGCATGGTGTTGCAGCCTGACAAAAACAGCACTGAGCTTAAGCCCAGTGCAAGCAGAACCAAAGAGATCGTTTTTTTCATGGTGGACTCCGGGAAGAAAATTAGACGAAGCGACGAACATCAACAAAATGCCCATGCACTGCTGCTGCTGCGGCCATTGCCGGGCTCACAAGGTGGGTGCGGCCACCCGCGCCCTGGCGGCCTTCGAAGTTACGGTTGCTGGTGGATGCGCAGCGCTCGCCGGGTTCTAGCCGGTCGGCGTTCATGGCCAGGCACATCGAGCAGCCGGGTTCGCGCCACTCGAAACCTGCGGCTATAAAAATCTTGTCCAGACCTTCGCGCTCGGCTTGCTCCTTGACCATGCCAGAGCCCGGCACCACGAGCGCTAACTTGACGTTTTTGGCAACCTTCTGGCCAATCTTTTTGACAATGGCGGCGGCTTCGCGCATGTCTTCGATGCGGCTGTTGGTGCATGAGCCGATGAAGACCTTGTCGACAAAAATATCGTCGAGTGCCTTGCCGGGTGGCAGTCCCATGTACTTCAGCGCGCGTTCGATGGCATCGCGTTGGTTGGGGTCTTTTTCCTTTTCGGGGTCTGGCGTTTTGCCCGTGATGGGCAGCACCATTTCAGGCGATGTGCCCCAGCTAACCTGCGGAATGATCTGGCTTGCATCCAGCTCGACCACAGCATCAAACTTGGCGCCCGCATCGGACTGCAGCGTGTTCCAGTACTTCAAGGCCAGATCCCATTCAACCCCCGTGGGTGAGAGCAAACGGCCCTTCACGTAGTCAATGGTTTTCTGGTCCACAGCCACCAGGCCCGCGCGTGCGCCGGCTTCAATCGCCATGTTGCAGACCGTCATGCGGCCTTCCATGCTGAGGGCGCGAATCGCTGCTCCGCCAAACTCAATCGTGTAGCCGGTGCCGCCTGCTGTACCGATTTTGCCGATGATGGCCAGCACAATGTCTTTGCCGGTGCAGCCTTTGGGCAGCGTGCCCTCAACCTTGATCAGCAGGTTCTTTTGCTTCTTGGCCAGTAGCGTTTGTGTCGCCATGACGTGCTCGACCTCGCTGGTGCCAATGCCGTGCGCCAGTGCGCCAAACGCGCCGTGGGTCGAGGTGTGCGAGTCGCCGCAAACGACCGTCATGCCGGGCAACGTGGCGCCGTTCTCAGGCCCTATCACATGCACAATACCTTGACGTTTTGACAGGAAGGGAAAGAACGCCGCCGCGCCAAACTCCTTGATATTGCTGTCGAGTGTGGTGATCTGCTCTTTGCTGACCAGGTCGGTGATGCCGTCGTAACCCAGCTCCCAGCCCGTGGTGGGCGTGTTGTGGTCTGCGGTGGCGACGATGGAGCTGATGCGCCAGACCTTACGGCCGGCTTCACGCAGGCCTTCAAACGCCTGCGGGCTGGTAACTTCATGCACCAGATGGCGGTCGATATACAAAATCGACGTGCCGTCTTCTTCAGTGTGCACAACGTGCTCGTCCCAGAGTTTGTCGTAGAGGGTTTTGGTCATTGGATTTCCTTTTTGTGTCTGGGTTTATTTTAAGAGACTGTAGTTGACGTTAAATGCTCCACCAGTAGGCGGGCAGTAACGGGCAGGGTAGAAAAGTCGCGTGCCACCAGGTCGATATGCCGGGTGGCCCATGCATCGAGCAGCCCAATCGCTGCTAGTTTGCTCGCGCCCTGAGTCAGCTCAAACGCGCGCTGCGGCATCACGCCCACACCCAGGCCGTTGGCAATCATGCGGCACATCGCGTCAAGCCCGGTGACGTGAATGCGCAACTTGATGGTGCGACCCACATCAAAAGCCGCTTGCCGCATGGCCAGGTAAATCGAGCTGGTGGAATGCAGGCCAACCTGGTCGTAGTCGAGCGCTGCTTCAAAATGAATCGCTGCTTGCGCCTGCAGTGGGTGACCTTCGGGCACAACCAGAACCAGCTTGTCGGTACGGTAGGGTTTGGTTTGCAGCTCTCCCACGCCCATCTTGGTCATTACTGCCACGTTGCAAATGCCCAGGTCGGCCGCGCCCTCTTGCACGGCGCGAATCACCTCGGTGCTCAGGTGTTCTTCCAGGTCAATTTTGATTTGCGGGTGTTGGCCAATAAAAGCGCCCAGGTCTTCCGGTAAAAACTGAACAATGGCAGAAATGCTGGCGTGCACCCGCACATGGCCCCGCACGCCGTCGGCGTATTCGCTCAGTTCACCCTGCATTTTTTCCAGGCTGAACAGCACCGATCTGGCATGGTGCAGCAAGCTCTCGCCCGCCGGGGTCAGGCGCACGCCGCGCGTGTGGCGATAGAGCAGGGGGGTGCTCAGGGTTGCTTCAAGGTCGCTCAGGCGCTTGCTGACTGCTGATGCGGCAATGAACTCACGCTCCGCCGCCTTGCCAATGCTGCCCAGCTCGCACACCGCTACAAAGAGCTGAAGCGAGGTCAGGTCTATCCGCCGATTGAAGGGGCGTGCAAAGTTGGGTTCCGGGCTGTTGATGGACATGGCACTGGGCGATGGATGTTCGGTAGCTTCATCATCGCGGTTGGCGATTGATGTTTGCCATTTTGCAGCGAAAGGCACTTCGTCGTCATCTTCATCCGAGAAGGGTATCCTGCCGAGACCTGTTTTGCCTGTTCTTGGATATTTTTGACCAAAAATGGCCATTTTCAGCCATCATTTAGGGCTATAAGCCAATGAATACGGGCGTGAGCAGCTACTGAAAACGTAGCATTCAATGGTGGTTGTTGCCAGTTGAAGCACTTCCCGATGCCACCGGGCATTCGGGTTTTTGCGCAGGTGCGCTTATGCCGTGCTCACTCACAATGCAGGCACTACATAAGGAGACTTCAACATGTTTTCCAGATTTTTTCGTGCACTCGCCCCACTAGCTGGCTACCTTTTGCTGACCGCCTGCACCGCGCCAGGCAGTTTGCAGGTTAAAGAAGTCGGCAGCTACCACGTCGGTGGCCGCGCTGTCACGCTGGCGGGTTTGCCTGAGAAGGAGCTGGTTTTTAGCCCCGGCGCGCCGCCGTTAAAAGTCAACCCGAATGGCGACTTTGAGGCTGAAGCCATGTACACGCGCTTCACGCTTTTAACCAACCCGCAAGCCAAATACCCGTTGCTGATGTGGCACGGTGGTGGCCTTGCCGGGGTGACGTTTGAGACGAAGCCTGACGGCCAGCCCGGTTGGGAAAGCTACTTTTTAAAAGCTGGGCACGACGTGTTTGTGAGCGATGCGATGGAACGTGGCCGCGCCTCATGGTCGCGCTACCCCGAAGTGTTCAAAAGCGAGCCGTTTTTTCGCACGAAAAAAGAGGCTTGGGAGTTGTTTCGCATTGGCGAAAACGGCTCTTATGTGACCAATGCGGCAGAGCGCAAAGCGCTGCCCGGCACGCAGTTCCCGGTGCAGGCGTTTGACCAGTTCGTCAAGCAAAGCATTCCGCGCTGGTCCACCAACGACGCAGGCATTCAGGCCGCTTACGATGCCTATGTTGAAAAGGCCTGCCCCTGCGTGATTCTGGTTCACAGCCAGGGCGGTAACTTCGCTTTTAATTCCGCGCTGAAGTACCCCGACAAGGTCAAAGCCATCGTGGCCGTTGAAACATCCGGTTCACCCGACCCCGACAAAACCGATTTCGCCAAACTCAAAGGCATACCGATGCTGTGGGTGTGGGGCGATAACCTCGACAAATACCCGTTCTGGGGCCCCATCGTGGCGCGCCAGGAAAAGTTTCGCAACAACCTCGCACAAGCGGGTGGCATAGCCGACAAAATCGCGCTGCCCGATGCTGGGCTCAAGGGTAATTCACACATGCTGATGATGGACCGCAACTCCGACGATAGCGCCGCCTTGATTCAGCAGTGGCTGGCCAGGCACGGGTTGATGAAGTGAGGCGGCCAGTCTAGGCTCACGAACGTTTTTAGCGATACAAAAAAACCCGCCGATGTTGTCATCAGGCGGGCTTTTTAATTTTGCAGGCTGTGTTTTGTTTAACGCTGTGACAGCGGCATAACCTGCCGTGTCGTAGAGCCAGTGAACAACTGGCGCGGGCGGCCGATTTTGTATTCGGGGTCGCCAATCATTTCATTGAGCTGGGCAATCCAGCCGACGGTGCGTGCCAGCGCGAACACGGCGGTGAACAGTGGCACGGGGATGCCGATGGCGCGCTGCACGATGCCGGAGTAAAAATCGACGTTGGGGTAGAGCTTGCGTGAGACAAAGTAGTCGTCTTCCAGCGCGATCTTTTCAAGCGCCATGGCTAGCTTGAAGAGCGGGTCGTTTTCCAGGCCCATCTCGTGCAGCACTTCCTTGCAGGTTTCCTGCATCAGCTTGGCGCGCGGGTCGTAGTTTTTGTAGACGCGGTGGCCAAAGCCCATCAGCTTGACGCCGGAGTTCTTGTCTTTGACCTGCTTGATGAAGTCACCGATTTTTTCGATGCCACCGTTTTTCTGAATGTCACCCAGCATGTTCAACGCCGCCTCATTGGCGCCGCCGTGGGCTGGGCCCCACAGGCAGGCCACGCCGGCGGCTATGGCTGCAAACGGGTTGGTACCCGACGAGCCGCACAGGCGCACGGTGGAGGTAGACGCGTTCTGCTCGTGGTCTGCGTGAAGGATGAAGATGCGGTCAAGCGCGCGCTCAAGCACGGGGTTGACCTTGTACTCTTCACACGGTGTGGCAAACATCATGTGCAAAAAGTTGCCGGCGTAGCTGAGGTCATTTTTTGGGTACATGTAGGGCTGGCCCACGGTGTACTTATAGGCCATGGCGACCAGCGTTGGCATTTTGGCAATCAAACGAATCGCCGAAATTTCGCGGTGCTCAGGGTTGTTGATGTCGGTGCTGTCATGGTAGAAAGCCGACAGCGCGCCGACCAGGCCGGTCATGATGGCCATCGGATGCGCGTCACGGCGAAAACCACGCAGAAAAAACTGCATCTGCTCATTGACCATAGTGTGGTTGGTCACGAGCTTGGTGAAGTCGTTTTTTTGAATTGCGTTTGGCAGCTCACCGTGTAGCAGCAGGTGGCAGGTTTCCATGTAGTCGCAGTTGGTGGCCAGCTGTTCGATGGGGTAGCCGCGGTACAGCAGTTCGCCCTTGTCGCCGTCGATGTAGGTGATGGCCGACTGGCACGAAGCGGTAGACAAAAAGCCCGGGTCATAGGTGAACATGCCGGTCTGCGCATACAGCTTGCGAATGTCCACAACGTCCGGGCCAACGGTACCCTTGTAAACCGGCATTTCAATGCTGGGACTACCGTTACTGAACGACAGGGTGGCTTTGTTATCGGCTAGCTTCATTTTGCTTCTTTCTAATCAAATCAATCAACTGCTGCACCTGTCGCGGCGGGACGCAGCAGGTTTAAAACTTCCAGGGCTTCGGGAGTAGATGCGTGGGCTTGGGAAGCTGCTTCAAGCAGCTCGGTGGGCTCTTTCCTTTTTAGCAAAAGATCCAGTAAATCATTGTCAGACAATTCCATTAAATCATTCATGCCTTTAGCCTGTCTGACGGTTAAGGTGGTGTCGTACCGGGCGAAAAACTTCTCTAACAGTAAATCGTTTTCCAGCAGACCACGACGACAGCGCCACTTGAGCTTGCTTAACGCACGCTCGCCAATAAGCTTGCCAGCAATTTCCATTCCAGATCAATCAGACTGCGCGAAGCACCATCATCTCTTTGATTTTGCCGATGGCTTTGGTTGGGTTCAGACCTTTGGGGCAAACATCCACGCAGTTCATGATGGTGTGGCAGCGAAACAGGCGGTACGGGTCTTCCAGGTTGTCCAGGCGCTCGGCGGTGGCTTCGTCACGGCTGTCGGCAATGAAGCGGTAGGCTTGCAGCAGACCGGCTGGACCGACGAACTTGTCAGGGTTCCACCAGAAGCTGGGGCATGCTGTTGAGCAGCTTGCACACAAAATGCACTCGTACAAACCATTGAGTTCGTCGCGCTCTTCAGGGCTTTGCAGGCGCTCTTTTTCGGGCGGTACGTTGTCGTTAATCAAGTACGGCTTGATGGAGTTGTACTGCTTGAAGAACTGCGTCATGTCAACAATCAAGTCGCGTACAACCGGCAGGCCGGGCAGTGGCTTGAGGGTGATGGTTCCCGGTAGCGTGCGCATATTGGTCAGGCAAGCCAGGCCGTTTTTGCCATTGATATTCATCGCGTCAGAGCCACAAACGCCTTCGCGGCATGAACGCCTGAAGGTGATGCTCGGGTCTTGCGCTTTAAGCTTCATCAGGGCGTCGAGCAACATGCGCTCGCTGCCATCCAGTTCAACCTCTATCGTCTGCATGTAGGGTTTGGCGTCAGTATCCGGGTCGTAGCGGTAAATCTTGAAAGTACGTTTTGCCATGATATTTCTGCCTTTTTAGAAAGTGCGCACAGTAAGTGGTATGGATTCGACCGTTAGTGGCTTCATTTGCACGGGCTTGTACGTCAGCTTGTTGCCCTCGCTGTGCCACAGGGAGTGTTTATGCCAGTCGGTGTCATTGCGGCCGTTGGGGTTAGCAGCGGTGTCGCCGTAATCGTCCACAGAATGTGCGCCACGGCTTTCGTGTCGAGCGGCGGCCGACACGATGGTGGCTTGAGCGGCTTCAATCAGATTTTCAACTTCGAGCGCCTCAATGCGAGCGGTATTGAAGATTTTTGACTTGTCTTTCAGGCCGATATTATTTACGCGTTCGCGCAATTCGGCGATTTTTGCCACGCCTTCGTCCATGCTGGCCTGGGTGCGGAAAACGCCCGCGTACTTTTGCATGGTGCTGCGGATGTCGTTCGCCACATCTTGCGCGTATTCGCCATCGGAAGCGTTGTCCAGACGCGCTATGCGGGCCAGCGTGGCGCCGGCTGCGTCCGCAGGCAATGCCTTGTGCGTTGTGGTTTTGTTGAACTCAACAATGTGGTTACCCGCCGCACGCCCAAACACCAGCAGGTCCAGCAATGAGTTGGTGCCCAGTCGGTTAGCCCCGTGCACGCTGACGCAAGAGCATTCGCCGACCGCGTACAACCCGTTAACGACTTCGCTTTTGTTGTCTGCGTTTTGCGTCACAACCTGGCCGTGGATATTGGTCGGGATGCCGCCCATTTGGTAGTGAATGGTGGGCACCACGGGGATCGGCTCTTTGGTGATGTCCACGTTGGCAAAGTTGTGGCCAATCTCGAACACCGAAGGCAGGCGCTTCATGATGGTGTCAGCACCCAGGTGCGTCATGTCGAGGTTGATGTAGTCCTTGTTCGGTCCGCAACCCCGGCCTTCCTTGATCTCCTGGTCCATGCAGCGCGACACGTAATCACGCGGAGCCAGATCTTTGTAGGCGGGTGCGTAACGCTCCATGAAGCGTTCGCCATCGCTGTTGCGCAAAATCGCACCTTCGCCACGGCAGCCCTCGGTCAGCAGCACCCCGGCACCAGCCACGCCGGTCGGGTGAAACTGCCAGAACTCCATGTCTTCAAGCGGAATACCGGCCCGTGCCGCCATTCCCAAGCCGTCGCCGGTGTTGATAAAGGCGTTGGTGGATGCGGCAAAAATACGGCCTGCACCGCCGGTGGCCAGTAGCGTGGTTTTGGCTTCAAAAATGTGCACGTCGCCGGTTTCCATTTCAATCGCGGTTACGCCGACCACGTCGCCAGCGTCATCGCGAATCAGGTCCATCGCCAGCCATTCAACGAAGAAGTTGGTTTTTTCTTTCACGTTTTGCTGATACAGCGTGTGCAGCATGGCGTGGCCGGTACGGTCAGCGGCGGCGCAGGCGCGCTGGACTGACTTTTCACCGTAGTTGGCGGTGTGGCCACCAAACGGGCGCTGGTAAATTGTGCCGTCGGGGTTGCGGTCAAACGGCATGCCCATGTGTTCCAGGTCGTACACCACCTTGGGCGCTTCGCGGCACATATATTCAATCGCGTCCTGGTCGCCCAACCAGTCGGAACCCTTGACCGTGTCGTAGAAGTGGTAATGCCAGTTGTCTTCGCTCATGTTGCCCAGTGACGCGCCAATGCCGCCTTGCGCAGCAACCGTGTGTGAGCGGGTAGGGAACACTTTAGACAGCACCGCGACGTTCAAGCCGGCGCGCGCCAGTTGCAGCGAGGCCCGCATACCGGAACCGCCGGCACCGACGATGACAACATCAAATTTACGCTTGGGGAGTTTGGCTGTTGAGGTCATTATTGAAATTTTTGAAAATCAGTCGCAGCAAAATAGCTGAAGTGAGGCGGGGGTTCTCAAAGCCGCCAAAGGACTTGAATCGCCCAACCAGCGCAGCCCACCAGCCACACCAGCGTGAAGACCTGCAAGCCTAGCCTCACACCCACGGGTTTGATGTAATCCATCCAGATGTCGCGCATACCCACCCAGACGTGGTACAGCATGGCAATGATGATGACAAAGGTTAAAACTTTCATCCACTGCGATGAAAAAATGCCCGCCCATCGGTCGTACCCGACTGGGCCCTTGGTAAAAATGACTTGCGCCAACACCACCAGGGTAAAAAGTGCCATCAGTGCCGCGGTCACGCGCTGGGCCAGCCAGTCACGCAGGCCGTAATGTGCACCTACAACGATGCGTTTGGTTCCGTAATTTACAGCCATAAAAGATTCCAGATCAGTTGGGGGAAGAGCTAAAAGATATGCCCCACAAAAATTAATAAATACCGAATAATTTAGCCGCCAGGATGATGGCGATGCCTATGCTGAGCACCAAGGTAACCAGTGCCGACGTTTTGCCAAATTCTTTGGTAACCGCCGAGTGGTGTGTGTCAGACCAAAGGTGGCGTAGACCTGCAATCGAATGGTGCAAATAGGCCCAAATCAAGGCCAGTGCGACCAGCTTCCAGATGAATCCGGGCAGGCCCAACATGCCAATATTGAAAGCGCCTTTGAACCTGGCAAACGAAATCTCGGAAGACACCGATGTGTCAAACATCCAGATGATGAAGGGCATCAGCACAAACATGATGGCACCGCTGATGCGGTGCAGGATAGACACGATGCCTGCCAACGGAAGGCGGTAGCCGGGCAGGTCGGTGAAGGCATTGATATTGCGGAACTCAGGCCGTTTTTTGGCTACGGTTGTCGCGGTGTCTGACATGCTTGGCTTTCTGTATTTTTTGGTAACTGCTTGGTAACCAGCTAAAAGTGCTCGACTTGTAAATTCTATTGCAATGCAGCATCAATCAGGGTCTACCCGGGTTTTGACTGCTAAATTTTGTCGGATAAACAGTTTTGCACAGGCTGAAAACATCTTTTAAGCGGCGCCGCTCTACAACTGATCGAGATTTGTCAGCATATGGCTGGCTTCAGCGCGAACTTGTTCCCGCTCCTCTGCAGTCATTCGCTGAAGGTTTTTAACCATCAGCGCAGTACGCGGGTTAGCCGCAAACGCTTTTTCGTGCTGATCCAGAAAATTCCAGTAAAGCGTTGTCATCGGGCACGCGTTTGCGCCCGCCCTGGCTTCGGGCCGATAACTGCAGCTGCTGCAATAGTTGCTCATGCGCTTGACGTACGCGCCGCTGGCCACATAGGGCTTGGATGTGAAACGACCGCCATTGGCAAACAGCGCCATGCCTGCGGTGTTGGGCAGCTCGACCCATTCAACGGCATCAACATAAACAGCCAGATACCAGTCGCACAGCGCCTGTGGGCTGATTTGCGCTGTAACGCCGAACATGCCGGTAATCATCAGCCGTTGAATGTGGTGTGAATAGCCTTTGTCCAGCGTTTGCGTGATTGACTGCTTCATGCAGTTCATTTTTGTATTGCCGCTCCAGTACCACTTGGGCAGGGGATTGGTGTGCTGGTAATGATTGGCAGTTTTAAGCCCTGGCATATCCAGAAAATATACGCCGCGCATAAACTCGCGCCAGCCCAGCACCTGCCGTATGAAGCCCTCGACACTGGCCAGATCAAGACCGTGCTTGAGGTAGGCCGCTTCGGCCGCTTGCACCACTTCAAGCGGGCTGATGAGCTTTAAATTGAGTGAACTGGACAGCAGCGAATGCCAGCCAAAGTTAAGACCTGTCCACATCGCGTCTTCATGCGGGCCAAACTGCGGCAGACGGTCATCGATAAACGATTGGAGCGCTCTGAGTGCATCGGCTCGCGTGACGGGCCAGTTGAAGTCGTCCAGCTTGCCGGGGTGGTCCGGGAAACGTTTGTTGACGAGTTTGATAACGTCCCGGGTTATGCGGTCGGGCTTAAAGGCTGGTGGCTGCGGTATGTTCTGCGGTCCGGTTTTGCCGAAGCTTTTGCGGTTGTCGGCGTCAAAGTTCCACTGCCCGCCAACCGGCTCGTCGCCATTCATCAGTATCTTGTATTGCTTTCTCATCGTCCGGTAGAAAAACTCCATGCGCAGGGTGCTGGCGGTGCCAGCCCATTTCCTGAACTGCGGCAGGCTGCACAGGAAGTGTTTGTCCTCGCGCCACTCCAAAATCGGTTTTTTGGGCTGTTTTTGGAGTTCTTTTAGGTCAGTAACGCCCTGTTTATGGGCTTGAGCAGCTACTGAATTAATAGCATTTTCGATTTGAGCTTTTACCCGCAAGTCGCCTGGTTCGACGCCTGTCACACGCTCGGGGTTGTAGCGTGCCACGGCAGCTTGCAAGCCATCTGCGAGGGTTTGGTCGGCCTCTACATCCAGGGCGCGGTAATGGACCCGCCAGCCGCTCTCTCTCAGGCTTTCGGCAAAATGACGCATCGCAGACAAAAAAAGCGTGGATCGGATTTTGTGCGACCAAACGTGGGTTGACTCTTCATCGGCCTCGATCATCACCACCACGTCTTGCGCGGGATCTGCGCCCTTTAGCGCAGCGGAATGTTCGTCCAGCTGATCGCCAAGTATCAATAAAATGTGACGACACGGTTCTTTTTTAGGCTGCATGGTCTCAATTAAATACCCTTTGGTATTTTTGTGCGTCTGGCGAGTCGAATTACTTTGTCGGCGGCGCGGCTATTTTTGGTTTGGCCGCCCGGCAGGCGTCAGAGCAATACTTCACTTCAGCCCAGTTTTTGGCCCAGCTTTTGCGCCACGTCATGTCGCGGCCACAAGCCACACAAGGTTTGCTGGGTAGGGATGCCTTATTGCCCTTGAAACTCATATCAATTGAGCGTGTTGCGATAGTGGTGCGTGTCGGTTCGGTAGTAGCCGCGCCGCAACTCCATCGGCACGTCCTGGTAGGTATAGGCGATGCGCTCGACACTCAGCAGCGGTGTACCGCGCTCTACTTTTAGTAGCAGTTCACGTCCGTCAACGGCGGGCTCAGCGCGTATTTTCTCTTCAGCCCTGACCATACGAACGTTAAATTCGGTTTCAAACAGCGCATACATGGCGCCGTGGTGGTCGGACAGGCGCTCGGCCGTCAGGCCTTTGAAGGGGGCGGCTGGCAACCAGATATCTTCAAGAATGGTGGGCACGCCTGCAAAGCTGAGTACGCGCCGCGCTTGCAGCACAGAATCGCCTGTGCGCAGTGCGAGCGCGCGGGCAATGTCTGCGCTGGCGCGAATCCGCTTGCAGTCAATAATCTCACGTTCTGCCGGGCCTTCGCTACCTGGGCTGCCGGTGTCGGGCACCAGCTTGAGAAACCGGAACTGCACATTCTGCTCGGCATGTGTGGCTACAAAAGTGCCCTTACCCTGGCGGCGCACAACCAGATTTTCCAGGGTCAGCTCGTCAATCGCCTTGCGTACCGTGCCCTGGCTGACGCGGTAACGCGCGGCTAGCTCCATCTCCGAGGGAATGGCCTCGCCAGGTTTCCATTCGCCCGACTGCAGGCTTTGCAGTATCAGGCCCTTGATCTGCTGATACAGCGGGCTGAAAGCGGGCGTTGCCCCTGCAAAAGCATCGGCAGAGGGCGCGGTCGGGGAGGGAGGAACGGCGGCCATGAGTGTGGAAGAGGAATACCACCAATCATATCTTATATAAGACATAAGACAAATTGACGTTAACCCTTTTTCCGGCGTAAAATCTTTAGCTGTATGAGCTTTTCGCCTGGCAGTTCTGCACCTGCCAAGAGCCGCATATCGGCCGCATTTCACAACCTGAATCCACCAGATTTCCAATCCATCTAACTTGAAAGTCCTTTCATCATGAGCAAAAAACCCGTCCGCGTTGCGGTTACTGGTGCAGCAGGCCAAATCGGTTACGCCCTGTTGTTTCGCATTGCCTCCGGGGAAATGCTGGGCAAAGACCAGCCTGTGATCCTGCAACTGCTTGAAGTGCCGGTTGAAGGCCCGCAAAAAGCCCTCAGGGGCGTGATGATGGAACTCGACGACTGCGCTTTCCCGTTGCTGGTCGGCCTGCAAGCCCACGGCGACCCGATGACAGCCTTCAAGGATGCCGACTACGCGCTGCTGGTCGGCTCCCGCCCACGCGGCCCCGGCATGGAGCGTGCCGAACTGCTGGCGGTCAACGGTGCCATATTCACCGCGCAGGGCAAGGCCCTCAACGCCGTTGCCAGCCGCAATGTCAAGGTGCTGGTAGTAGGCAACCCTGCCAACACCAATGCCTACATCGCCATGAAGAGCGCCCCTGATCTGCCACGCAAAAACTTCACCGCCATGCTGCGCCTGGACCACAACCGCGCTGCCAGCCAGATCGCTGCCAAGACGGGCAAGCCAGTCGCCGATATTGAAAAACTCACCGTCTGGGGGAACCATTCACCCACGATGTACGCCGACTACCGCTTCGCCACCATCAAGGGCGAAAGCGTTGCCAAGATGATTAACGACCAGGAATGGAACGCCAATACCTTCCTGCCAACCGTTGGCAAGCGCGGCGCTGCCATCATTGAAGCTCGCGGCCTGTCGTCGGCAGCTTCGGCAGCCAATGCAGCTATCGACCACATGCGCGACTGGGCGCTGGGCACGAACGGCAAGTGGGTCACCATGGGCATTCCATCAGACGGCCAGTACGGCATTCCGAAAGACACGATGTTCGGCTTTCCGGTGACCACTGAAAACGGCGAATACAAGTTGGTTGAAGGCCTGGAGATCGATGCGTTCAGCCAGGAGCGTATCAACAAGACGCTTGAAGAGTTACAGGGCGAGCAGGCCGGTGTTGCTCACTTGCTGTAATTTTTAAGTGGCCCACCCGCGTGATGTTTTGCTAGGTTCGCAGGCCGGTGGCGTTTTGCTTCCAGTCTGTGATCACTACAGTGGTGTCGAGGCACGGATGCGCAAAAGCCTGCAATTGCAGGCCGAGATGATCCAAGAGTTTGGTGCCTGCGTTTTCGATGTGACGCTGGACTGCGAAGACGGCGCGCCCGTTGGCGGCGAAGCCGATCATGCGGCGATGGTCGTCGCACTGGCGGCGCTGGCCAGTGACAAGGCCAGGGTTGCGGTGCGCGTTCATCCAGTGGACCATCCGGCTTTCGAAGCCGACATGGCGCTGATTGCCGGAAAGCTCGAGCGCCATTTGTGCCACATCATGGTGCCCAAGGTTGAGTCAATAGCTGATGTCATCAAGGCTGAAAAAGCTTTACTCGCCGCTTCGGCAGACAAGCTGCCGCTGCATGTGCTGGTCGAGTCATCGCTGGCGGTGCGCAACGTATTTGAGATCGCAGCGCATCCGCGCGTGCAGTCCATCAGTTTCGGGTTGCTTGATTTTGTGTCAAGCCACGGCGGTGCGATACCTGCGGGCGGCATGAGTAGCCAGGGCCAGTTCACGCACCCGCTGGTGGTGCGCGCAAAATTAGAGATTGCAGCTGCCTGCCACGCGCATGGCAAGGTGCCGTCGCATTGCGTGGTCACAGAGTTCAGTGACACTGCTGCCATGAAAAGTGCAGCTAAACGGGCAGCGCTTGAGCTGGGCTTCACCCGCATGTGGAGCATTCATCCGAACCAGATACGCCCGATACTTGAGGCTTTTTCGCCCAGCGAAGGTGAGATTGACGCTGCTACAAAAATAATAGTTGCTGCCGCCCGCGTTGACTGGGCGCCCATCAGTTTTGAAGGCCAATTGCACGACCGCGCGAGTTACCGTTATTACTGGCAGGTGCTTGAACGTGCGCACCAGACGGGCCGCACACTACCCAACGAGGCTCAGGCTTATTTCGCCTGAGGCCTTCACACATCCATCCATTTATGTCGATTGTTTCAAGGAACCCCATGAAGTTTTTTCTTACCGCCGCGATGATTCTTGCCGCGCCTGCTTTAGTTCTGGGGCAGACCGCCGCCCCTGCCGCGCCGCCAAAGGCGGCCGAGAAGCCCACTGCCAAGGCCTCTGCGTCTGGCGGGACTGTTGCGACTGCCAAAAAGAAACAGAGTCCTGCGGCCGTCAGGCGCTCGGCTCTCAAGGCGGTCGAAGAAGTGACGCCAATTGACGATGACCCGAACGTCAAGCTCACTGATGCAGACCTCGCAATCGCCAAAAAGGTTTATGTCGGAGTCATCCCCTGCGAACTCGGCGCCAGCGTCACCATCACCCCCAGTGAGAAGCGTCCGGGCTTTTTTCTGGTGCAGACCAAGGGCGCACGTTTCAGCATGCACCCGGTCGAAGCGCGTACGGGCGCCATCCGCCTTGAAGATCCACGTCGTGGAGCGCTCTGGATACAGCTTGGCAACAAATCCATGCTTATGAGCCAGAAACTCGGCACGCGTCTTGCTGACGAGTGCATGAGCCCGGCGCAGATAACGCTGGCCGATGAGCTCAAGAAAAATCCGATACCCGGCCTGCTCGATGCGCCTGTGAAGCCCGCCTCTGCAGCCTCTGCCACCGCCGCGGCTATCCCGGCTGCAACAGCGTCCGCCACCAAATAAAAAAGACACCGGTCTGCGCCACGATTTTTGATTACAGGAGAAGCCAGCATGTCAGCCGAGAGTTCATCCACCTTTTTGCAAAGCTACCGCAACCATGCCGCCGAGCGTTCGGTCATTGGCATCCCACCGCTACCGCTGTCAGCCAAACAAACTGGCGAAGTCATCGAGCTGCTCAAAAGCCCGCCAAAAGGCGATGAAGCTTTTCTGGTCGAGCTCATCACACACAGGGTACCGGCTGGTGTTGACGACGCCGCCAAGGTCAAAGCAAGTTACCTCGCAGCCGTTGCACACGGCACTGAAAAATGCGCGCTGATCTCGCGTGAAAAAGCCACACAACTGCTGGGCACCATGCTGGGTGGCTACAACATCAGCCCTATGATCGAACTGCTCGACGATGCTGAAGACAGCGTTGCCACACAAGCTGCATCGGGTTTGAAGAACACGCTGCTGATGTTTGACCAGTTTCATGACGTGCAAGAGAAAGCTATCAAGGGCAACAAATACGCCAAGGCCGTGTTGCAAAGCTGGGCTGATGCCGAGTGGTTTACCAGCCGCCCCGAGGTGCCTGAGTCCATCAAGCTCACCGTCTTCAAGGTTGCAGGCGAGATCAATACCGACGACTTGTCTCCCGCACCTGATGCCTGGAGCCGCCCAGACATTCCGCTGCACGCCATCGCTATGCACAAAAATGCACGCCCTGGCATCACGCCAGAAGAAGACGGAAAGCGCGGCCCGATCAAGTTTATTGAAGAACTCAAAGCCAAGGGCAACCTTGTGGCCTATGTTGGCGATGTGGTGGGCACGGGTTCATCACGCAAGTCGGCCACCAACTCTGTGCTGTGGTTTACCGGGCAAGACATTCCGTTCGTGCCGAACAAGCGCTTTGGCGGTGTGTGCCTGGGCTCCAAAATCGCACCCATTTTCTACAACACCATGGAAGACTCAGGCGCATTGCCGATCGAACTCGGCGTGAGCCAGATGGCTATGGGCGACGTGATCGAGCTGCGCCCCTACGATGGCAAGGCACTGAAAGACGGCAGGGTTATTGCCGAGTTCAAGCTTAAAAGCGATGTGCTGTTTGACGAAGTGCGCGCCGGTGGCCGCATTCCGCTCATCGTTGGTCGTGGCCTCACAGCCAAGGCGCGCTTTGCGCTGGGCTTGCCGGTTTCCACGCAGTTCCGATTGCCGCAAAACCCGGCTGACAATGGCCGCGGCTTCACGCTGGCGCAAAAAATGGTTGGCCGTGCAGTCGGACTGCCCGTGGTTAACGGCGAGCAGCAGGGCGTTCGCCCTGGCACGTATTGCGAGCCAAAAATGACCTCGGTCGGTTCTCAAGACACCACTGGCCCGATGACGCGCGACGAGCTCAAAGACCTCGCCTGCCTCGGCTTTAGCGCTGATCTGGTGATGCAGTCTTTCTGCCACACGGCTGCTTATCCCAAGCCGGTCGACGTGAAGATGCACCACGAGTTGCCCGACTTCATGAGTACGCGCGGCGGCATTCCTCTGCGCCCTGGTGACGGCATCATCCACAGCTGGTTGAACCGCATGTTGCTACCCGACACCGTCGGCACTGGCGGCGACAGCCACACGCGCTTCCCCATCGGTATCAGCTTCCCCGCAGGGTCTGGCCTGGTGGCATTCGGTGCCGCCACGGGTGTGATGCCGCTAGACATGCCTGAGTCCGTCTTGGTGCGCTTTAAAGGCGCTTTGCAGCCCGGCATCACGCTGCGTGACCTGGTCAATGCTATTCCGCTGTACGCCATCAAGGCTGGCCTGTTGACGGTTGCCAAGCAGGGCAAGATCAATATTTTCTCGGGCCGCATTCTGGAGATCGAAGGCCTGCCCGATCTGAAAGTCGAGCAAGCGTTCGAGCTCAGCGATGCGTCGGCAGAGCGCTCGGCTGGCGGCTGCACGGTACACCTCAATAAAGAGCCGATCATCGAGTACATCAACAGCAACATCACGATGCTCAAGTGGATGATTGCTACGGGTTACTCAGACGTGCGCACCATCAACCGTCGCATCAAGGCCATGGAAGCCTGGCTGGCTGACCCGCAATTGCTCAAGGGCGATGCCGATGCTGAATACGCCGCCGTCATCGAGATCGACCTCGCCGACATTCACGAACCCATCGTCGCCTGCCCGAACGACCCGGACGACGTGAAGACACTGGCAGACGTGGCTGGCAGCAGGATCGATGAAGTCTTCATCGGCAGCTGCATGACCAACATCGGCCACTTCCGCGCGGCGTCAAAGCTGCTGGAAGGCAAGCGCGACATTCCTGTGAAGTTGTGGATGGCACCACCCACCAAGATGGACGCCAAGCAACTGAGTGAAGAAGGCCACTACGGCGTTTTAGGCTCCGCAGGCGCGCGCATGGAAATGCCAGGCTGCAGCCTGTGCATGGGCAATCAGGCACAGGTCAAAGAAGGTGCAACCGTGTTCTCGACCAGCACCCGCAACTTTCCCAACCGCCTGGGTAAAAACTCCAACGTGTACTTGGGTTCAGCAGAACTCGCAGCCATCTGCTCGAAGCTCGGTCGCATCCCGACCAAGGCCGAGTACATGACGGACATGGGTGTGTTGACGGCATCCAGCGACACCATTTACCAGTACCTGAACTTCGACAAGGTGAAGGATTACACCGACATGGCGGATACGGTTAAGGATGGGGTTGCTGCCTGATTTGAGCTAGCTTCTCGTGAATAAAAAGGCGGCTTTCGGGCCGCTTTTACATTTGCTTCAGAAGAGCCGTCGTCATTAGGCTGCCACGCGCTCGCGCAACATCGTATCCACCAATATCTCGGACCTGCCTGACCGGCTAAATAATCCTTAGCTGTGTAAGAATCCAGAGCAACAAAGATAAACAGGAGATACCCATGAACTTCAAAGCGCCTGCGATGGTCGGCCTGCTGGCATTGACTGCTGCCTTTGGCCTTTCCTTTACCGTCAGCGCCGCTCACGCCCAGACCTTCCCGACCAAACCGGTCCGCATCGTCGTGCCGCAAACGCCGGGTGGTGCCTCGGACGCGCTGGCGCGTATCGTCGGGCAAAAGCTGTCTGAAAAATGGGGCCAGCCGGTAGTGATTGAAAACCGGGCGGGTGCGGGTGGCAATATTGGTATGGATGTCGTAGCCAAGGCACCGGGTGATGGCTACACGCTGTTGATGTCCTACGTCGGCTCACACGCCATCAACGTCAGCATCTACAAGAAGCTGCCGTTTGACCCGGAAGCTGATTTTGTTGCGGTCGCCACGTTGGCCAACGTACCTTTTGTGGCCGCTGCCAATGCCGCTTTGCCGGTTAGCAACATGAAAGAGCTGGCCGCCTATGCCGCCAAAAATCCGGTGTCTTTTGGCTCTGCGGGCAACGGTTCGGTCAATCATCTGCTGGGCGAAATGTTCAATGCCAACAGCAATATCAAGATGCTGCACGTGCCATACAAAGGCGCAGCGCCAGCACTGACCGACCTTATTGCCGGGCAGATTCAACTGGTCTACACCAGCCTGCCGTCGATTGCCCAGCACATCCGGGCGGGCACGGTGAAAGGGCTGGCGGTGACGGGCTCAAAACGCGCGCAGGCCTTCAAGGACATTCCGACGATTGCCGAATCCGGCTACCCCGGTTTTGTGATTAATCCGTGGTTTGGTTTGTTTGCGCCTAAAGGCACGCCGCCCGCAGTGGTGCAGCAAATCAATGCTGACATTAAAAAGATTCTGGCAGACAAAGAAGTGATGGAGAAATTCGCTGTGCTCGGTGCGGAGCCGTATGACACCACGCCGCAGGAGTTCACGGCCATCCTGCATTCAGACATTAAAAAATGGGCAGCGGTTGTTAAAAGCTCAGGTGCAACAGCAGACTGAAAACAGATTGAAAAGTCATGTCAATGATGAAAGTAAAGCAAATCGCAGGTGCCTTGGGTGCTGAAATTTCAGGTGTTGATCTTGCCAAAGGCGTGCCCTCACCGCTGGCGGCAGATATCCGAAAAGTGTTCCTCGATCACCAAGTCATTTTTCTGCATGACCAGAACCTCACGCCGCAGCAGTTTCTGGCGTTTGCCAAGGCGATGGGTGAACCGGTTGAATACCCCTTCGTCAAAGGGCTCGATGGCTTTGCACACATCATTGAAGTGAAAAAGCTGGAGCATGAAAAAGTCAATTTTGGCGGTATCTGGCATTCAGACACCACCTACCTCGATGTGCCGCCCATGGGCTCTATGCTGCTCTCTCGTGAAGTACCTCCCTACGGTGGCGACACCCTGTTTGCCAGCCAGTATCACGCTTATGAGGCGCTATCAAGCACCATGAAGGGCTTGCTCGATGGCTTGATAGGCGTCAGCAGTTCGGCCAAGGCCGACGTGTCCAAAACCCGCGAAGACCGCATCAAGTCCGACGGCAAAGAGGCCGCACCGCAAGAGTATCGCGCCGAGCACCCCGTGGTGCGCACCCACCCTGAGACCGGGCGCAAGGCTTTGTACGTCAACGTGGCGCATACCGCTGGCATCAAGGGCATGAGCGATGAAGAAAGCGCATCGCTGCTGCACTTTCTATTCGAGCACCAGGTCAAGCCAGAATTCACCTGCCGCTTTGCCTGGGCGCCGAACGCGATTGCGTTTTGGGACAACCGCTGCGTGCAGCACAACCCGGTTAATGATTACCACGGCTTTCGCCGCGTCATGCAGCGCATCACCCTTAAAGGCGACAAGCCGGTTTAACCAGAAAAGCCAAGCATGCAAGACAACATTGCCGCTAATCCAGTCCCGCAATTTGAGCTGCGCGGCAACCGCTTCAAGCCGCTCACCTGGGACACCATGACACCTGTGCAGCAGGGCATGACCCGCAATGTACTTGCTGGCAAGCGCGGTGCCATGCAGGGGCCTTACAACGTTTTGCTGCACAGCCCCGAGCTGGGTGATCTGGCGCAAAAGTTTGGTGCGCACACGCGGTTTAATTCGTCGTTGCCGCTGATACTAAATGAGCTGGCGATTTTGATGGTTGCCCGCTTCTGGACTTGCCAGTTTGTCTGGTGGATACACAGGCGCATTGCCGAAGAGGCCGGGCTGCCCAGGGAATTAACGCAGGCCATCGCTTCAGGAAGCCCACCGTCAGTTCTGACGGGCGAGCTGCAGGCGGTTTATGTTTTTTGCAATGAGCTGCTCCAGACCCGGCGCGTCAGCAACGAAAGTTATGCGGCACTGATAAGGCATTTCGGTGAAGCTGGTGCGGTAGACCTGATGGGCACAATGAGCTACTACACGCTGGTCAGCATGGCGCTCAATGTTGACCAGTACCCGCTTCCGGAGGGTGCCGAGCCGGAATTGGCTTAGCCCCCGGAGCGACCCTTGTCAAGAAAAGAATGCATGTAACACCCGGCACCAAGCCTAGTGCCTTCGTTGTTCATGCGCCGGGTGGAATGAAGATTACCAAAAGCGGAGACGAGTGCTTACATGTAGACTGAAGCGGTTCATGCCATGATCGCTAGCCAGATCCAGCGTTGGCGGACTTGTCCTTACGCGGTGTCGGCTCAGCCGGTTCAGGATCGCCTTGACACCAAAGCAGAGGTCTTGACCTGATAGCGCACATCAATAAAAATCTGAACTCAAGCGGATAGCTTGACTTCCTTCATAAAGTGTTCGATGCCTCAATCCGCAAAGCTTCTCTCGGTTGCAACCGCAGTCCCCCCTTTTTGCCTTGAACAAACTGATGTCGCGGCCGCGGCGCACCAGGGCTTTGCGTCACGTTACGGTGCTTACAGGGCATTGTCCCGGGTATTCGAAACCTCCGGCATCCAGCGGCGCTATGCAGTGCGGCCACTGGAGTGGTACTTCGAACCGCTGGGTTGGCCTGAGCGCAACCAGGCCTACCTCGATGGCGCTGTCAAATTATTTATCGATGCCGCGTCGAAGGCGCTTGATGCAGCGGGCCTCCGCAGTGCGGACGTGGATACCGTCGTCACGGTCTCATCCACTGGTATTGCCACACCCAGCCTCGAAGCCCGCGCCGCCGCGCAGATGGGTTTTCGCCCCGACATCGAGCGGGTACCCGTATTCGGGTTGGGCTGTGCTGGCGGCGTTACGGGTTTGTCAATTGCATCGCGCCTCGCAGAGGCCCGGCCTGGCAGCGTCGTCCTGGTGGTGGCGATCGAGCTGTGCACACTTTCATTCCGGCTGGATGAGCTGACCAAAGCCAACATCGTAGCCACAGCATTGTTCGGCGACGGAGCGGCAGCTTGCGTGCTGCGAACCGGCGACAGCGGTATTGCAGAGATCGAAATGAGCGGCCAGCACATCTGGCCTGGAACGCTCGACATCATGGGTTGGTCTGTGGACCCGCAAGGCCTGGGCGTGATCTTTGACCGTGCCATACCCCCATTTGCCGAAGCCAACATGGCGCCCGCCGTTCAGGGCATTCTCGCGCGCGCAGGGCTGTCGCTGGACGATGTGGACCGGCTTGCATTTCATCCTGGCGGCAAGAAAGTCGTCAACGCATTGGAGCGTGCTTTCTCGCTTGCAACAGGCATGCTCGATCATGAACGCGATATCCTTGCGGAATACAGCAACATGTCGGCGCCCACGGCCCTCTTCGTTCTTGACCGCGTCATCAAGGCCGGGCTGCCTTCACGCACGCTGCTCACTGCCATGGGGCCTGGATTCACCGCAAGCTGCGTCTCGCTCAGGAAAGCATCATGACGCCTGCCGTAGTACTTCTTTCCCTGGTCACTCTTGAACGGCTGGCCGAACTCTGGCTTGCCCGGCGCAATACCAAAGCGCTGGTGGCCGCAGGCGCGCTTGAATTTGCGCCGGGCCACTATCCCCTGATTGTCCTGCTGCATGCCTTCTGGCTGGCCGGTCTCTGGATGCTCGGCTGGGACCATTCCTTGAGCCTGGGCTGGCTGGTGATCTTTCTTCTGCTGCAGGTGCTGCGGGTATGGGTGCTGGCGACGCTAGGCCCGCGCTGGACGACCAGGATCATCGTGCAGCCTGGCCTTCCTCTCGTCGCCAAAGGTCCGTACAGGTGGCTATCCCATCCCAACTATGTGGTTGTGGTCGGCGAGATCGCAGTGTTGCCGCTCTGTCTTGGCTTGCCCTGGTACGCGCTGGCTTTTTCACTTGCAAATGCTGCAGTTCTGACGATTCGCATACGCGCAGAGAATGCGGCGCTCATCGGGTTGCGGGATCTTGGGGCCCGCTGAATCAGTTTCGGCGGACAAGACCGTGATCCGTACCTGGGTCGGTTTTGCCATGATGTGCGTCGGCATGTTCATGGCGATTCTCGACGTGCAGGTTGTGGCGACTTCGTTGCCGGCGATGCAAAGCGCGCTCGGTATCGCCCCCGACCAGATGAGCTGGGTGCAGACGGCCTACCTCATCGCTGAGGTCATTGCGATTTCCCTCACCGGTTTTCTGACGCGCCTGCTCGGCATGCGCCGCCTGTTTGTCATCGCCACCTCGGTGTTCACGTTAGCCTCATTGGGTTGTGCAGCCAGCAACAGCCTGCAGGCACTGATTACGTGGCGAGTCGTGCAGGGCTTTGCTGGTGGCACCTTGATACCCGCCGTCTTCTCGGCGGTTTTTTTGCTATTCCCGGTAGCACGACAGGGCGTCGCCACCATGCTCGCCGGCGTACTGGCCGTGCTGGCGCCTACCGTGGGCCCGGTGGTCGGTGGCTGGATCACCGAAACCTATTCGTGGCACTGGTTGTTTTTGATCAACATCTTGCCCGGCATCATCTCTGCAACGATTGCAGGAATTGTTTTGCCGAAAGCCCCGCTGCGCCTGCAGGAGGCGAGAACGCTGGACTTCCAGTCACTGGCACTTATCGCGATAGCGTTGGCAGCGCTGGAAATCGCGCTCAAGGAAGCGCCCCAGCGCGGCTGGACTTCCGGTCTGGTGGCCGGTCTGCTGCTGTTAAGTCTGGTGAGCATGTCCCGTTTTGTGCGGCGCACATTGCGCGCCAGTCATCCGGTAGTGGATCTGGGCGCATTTGCCGATCGCAATTTCACTATCGGCTGCGTGTTGAGCTTTGTATTGGGAATCGGTCTCTTCGGTTCCGTCTACCTGATGCCGGTATTTCTTGCTTTTGTAAGAGCACACAACGCGTTGGAGATCGGCATGATCATGCTGGTCACGGGCGTGGCGCAACTGTCGATTGCGCCCGTTGCTGTGGTGCTGGAGCGGCGTCTTGACGCGCGCCTGCTTTCAGCGTGCGGATTTGCACTGTTTGCCCTTGGTCTCGGGTTCAGCGTGTTTCAGACCCCCAGAACCGATTACGACGACATGTTTTGGCCGCAGGTCATTCGAGGCGTTGCGATCATGTTTTGCCTGTTGCCACCCACCCGCCTAGCGCTTGGAGGCCTGAACCTCATACGGGTGCCCGATGCAAGTGGCATGTTTAACCTGATGCGAAATCTCGGAGGTGCGATTGGACTCGCGCTGATTGATACGGTCATTTACAGTCGATCAACTGTGCACGTCCGTGAAGTTACCAGCCGCTTGATGGCGGGTGACGTCTCGACAGCCCGATTTGTGGGTATTCCAATCGACATGTTCACGGCGCACAAGGGCGGGCCTCTGGATGCCGTGAGTGAGACATTGCTGACGCCACTGGTCGAAAAGGCCGCGCTCACCCTAGCCATCAACGACGCCTGGATGATGATTGCCGTGCTCACTGCAACGGTCCTGATTTTCATACCTTTCGCCAGAAAGGCGAAGGTTTGAACAACGAGCCCGGGCCCCGGACTTTTTTACGCATTTTTTAGCGACAGGCTTCTATCACACGCTTTTACTACAGGCCGTCTGGCAGCGGGTCCATCACCCGAAGTTCGGAGCCATCTACAAACCGAACGTACCAGAACTCATGCGTCTCCGGCACATTCGGGCGCACGTAACTCACGTTGCCGGGCGCGATGTAAACGGTGCTGGCACCGTCTTCTGGTGTGGTCGCAAGGTAGTGCCGCACGGCACCTACCAAGCCGGGCAGGGGTCTCTTTATTGCCAAAACTGCGGCAATCGAGCTGACCACTGTACCAACCGATTCGGTCACCGCATTGACCACCGTGCCTTGGCCCAGCAGGTGAATGGTGGTCTGGCCCAGCAGGTCTGCCCTCGATGCTTCCACATAAAGAACTGCTTCCGGGTTGATGCGCAGATCATCCGGGGCTGTCGAGTCGGTGGCTTTGTTAAAGGCAATAAACGTCATTTAACTTCCTGCTTGCGTCAGACGCTAGGCTAGGTGCGATCTCAAGAGACGCTCAATTTCTTATGCTCGCCCAGGTTTTTTGGCGGCTCACCAGTGATCGCTGCCTTGGCCATCTTTGCCAGTTGCACCATCTTGCTTTCAGTCACATCCCAATACTCTGCATGGGCTATGTTGACCTGAAGCAGGGCCAGATCAGGGTCTGTAACGCCGCCCGGAAACCACGCCTTTGCGAACGTAGACCACAATGCTTCTTTTTTGGCCATGTCTTCTGCGATAGCGCCATGCCCTGATACCGATACATAGCTGTCGTCACCGGGATCGGCATATGACACGTTGACATTGCCGTCCTGTTGTACGCGCTGTGCCAGCTCGCTCTTGCGTGAGATGAAAAAATACAGGGTTGAACCTTCATCTGCAGATTTGTTTTGCGTCGTTAGCGGGTGGCTGTGCAGCTCGCCATTGACGTGACGATGCGTCAACATGCCGAACTTGATGTCCTTGATTAATTCCCAAAGAGAGTCAATGTCAGATTTGTGGCTACTCATGGTGATGTCCATTGGTTGATTGAAGAAGACTAATCATGGGCCGAAGGTTTGCGCAGCATCATCGGCTTGAGGCCCACGGCCGTGTCAGCAAGAGCCGACAAAGCGATCCGGTTATGTTGATGCGCGCTAATTTGCCTCCAGCCTGCCCAAAAACCATGAAAATGGCCAAAATTAACTGCCAAAAATAGCCAAAAACCAATAGATACGGGCGTGACCAGCTATTAAATAAATAGCGCCGTCTTGCTGCAGTGGTCGGGCAAACGCTTAGGCGATGGCGCAAGTGGCGGCCCGGCTTTCTTGTATGCTGTACGGTCGGGCTACCCAGTGGGCCTGCCAGACAGAACCCATCTCCATACCCACATTCCAATATTCCCAAGAAAGCCTTCTCCATGACACGCGTTTTGAACTTCAGCGCCGGCCCGGCCACCCTTCCTGAGACTGTGCTGCGTCAGGCCGCAGCCGAGATGCTGGACTGGAAGGGCTCCGGCATGTCGGTGATGGAGATGAGCCATCGCGGCAAGGAATTCATTTCCATCCACGCCGAGGCCGAGGCAGACCTGCGTGAGCTGCTGGCGATACCCGCCAACTACAAGGTGCTGTTTTTGCAGGGCGGTGGCCTGGGACAAAACGCCATCGTGCCGATGAACCTGCTGCGCGGTCATGCGGGTGCCGACTTCATCAACACTGGCGAGTGGATGAAAAAAACCATCAAGGAAGCCAAAAACTTCTGCAAGGTCAACATCGCTGCCACTGCGGAGGCCACAGGCTTTACCAGTGTGCCGAAGTTCAATACCTGGAAGCTGGATGCCAACGCGGCCTATGTGCATATTTGCTCCAACGAAACCATAGGGGGTGTCGAGTACAACTGGACCCCCGACACCGGCGCAGTGCCGCTGGTAGCCGACATGTCTTCCAATCTGTTGTCGCGGCCCGTTGATGTCAGTCGCTACGGCCTGATTTACGCTGGTGCACAAAAAAATATCGGCCCCTCGGGTCTGACCATCGTGATCGTTCGTGACGACCTGATCGGCCACGCCATGCCGCAAACTCCTTCGGTCTTTGACTACAAGCAGCAAGCCGATAACGACTCGATGTACAACACGCCGCCCACCTACGCGATATACATTGCCGGGTTGGTGTTCAAGCATGTCAAGTCGCTCGGTGGCCTGAAAGCCATGGAAGCGCACAACCGCAAGAAGGCGGCCATTTTGTACGATTACCTCGACTCGACCTCGTTTTACAACAACCCGGTAGCGCGCGAAGACCGCTCGCTGATGAACGTGCCCTTCAAGCTGAAAGACGAATCGCTGGACGATGCCTTCCTCAAAGGGGCGCAGGCCAAGAGCATGTTGCAGCTCAAGGGGCACCGCTCGGTAGGCGGTATGCGGGCTTCGATCTACAACGCCATGCCGGTCGAAGGCGTGCAGACGCTGGTGGCCTACATGAAAGAGTTCGAGGCAAGTCATGGCTGAGTCCGGCGCCTCGCCGACGCCGCGCTTTGAGGTACTGGTACTGAACCAGATATCTGCCAGCGGCCTCAAACGGCTGCCCGCAGAGCGCTACAGCGTTGGCAAGGATGTGGTCACGCCCCACGCCGTGCTGGTGCGCTCGGCCGACATGCACGCGATGAGCGTGCCAGCCAGCGTGCAGGCCATTGGCCGTGCCGGTGCCGGTACCAACAACATCCCGGTTGCAGCCATGAGTGCGCGCGGCGTGCCGGTGTTCAACGCGCCCGGTGCCAACGCCAACGCAGTCAAGGAACTGGTGCTCACAGGCATGTTGTTGGCGGCCCGCAACGTGGCACCGGCGCTGCGCTTTGTCGCCAGCCTGGATGCAGCCATGGCCGAGGCAGCCATGGAAAAAGCAGTCGAAGACGGAAAGAAAAACTTTGCCGGTTACGAGCTGGCTGGTCACATGCTGGGCATCGTCGGGCTGGGCAAGGTTGGTTGTCTGGTGGCCGACGCCGCCATCAAGCTGGGTATGCAGGTGCTGGGGTACGACCCCGACATCACGGTCGATGCTGCGTGGAGCCTGCCAGCCCAGGTCAGGCGGGCCGCCAGCGTGGCCGATGTGCTGAAGAATTCCGACTTTGTGACCCTGCATGTACCGTTGGTCGCTGCTACCCGTGATCTGGTCAATGCCGACAACGTTGCATTGATGCGGCGCGGTGCGGTGCTGCTCAATTTTTCACGCGAAGGTGTGGTCAATGAGGCCGCCGTGCTGGCTGCGCTCGGTGCCAAACAACTGGGCTGCTATGTTTGCGACTTTCCGTCAGCCAGCATCAACCAGCATCCGCAGGTGATTGCACTGCCGCACCTGGGTGCCTCCACCCGCGAGGCCGAAGAAAACTGCGCCATCATGGTGGCCGAGCAACTGCGTGATTTTCTGGAGCACGGCAATGTGGTCAACGCGGTCAACTTTCCGGCCGTTGCGATGGCCCGCGAATCAGCCTACCGCGTGTCGATTGCCAACTCTAACGTGCCTAATATGCTGGGGCAAATTTCAACCGCCATGGCCAAGGCCGGCCTGAACATCCACAACATGGTCAACAAGTCGCGCGGCGACATGGCCTACACACTGGTCGATGTTGAAAGCCCCGTGAGTGATGCGGTGCTGGACGACCTGCGGGCGATTGATGGCGTGCTGGGCGTGCGTTACCTGCCTGATTTTTAAGAGTTTTTCAGAGTTATTGGGGTCAGACACCAATTTCGCTGCGGTACATCGCATCGCGCCCTCTGGGCGAGCCTTGGGTTCGGGGAATTTGGGCTCTGACCCCAAAAACTCACTCTTTGCGGCGTGAAATCTGACAACGTAACAATGACTGAAGGTTAATAATCGAGCATCATCTGTCAAGGAGTTAGCCATGACCCACACGTTTGCCAAAACCCTTAAAAATTTCACCCCTTCTTCTGGCAAAGCGGGCAAGCTTTATTCACTGCAAGAGCTAGCCAAACAGTTCCCGAATGTGTCGCGCCTGCCGGTGTCGTTGCGTATCGTGCTCGAATCCGTTTTGCGTAACTGCGATGGCAAACGCGTCACAGCCGAGCACGTAGCCGAGCTGGCGAACTGGAAGCCAAACGCCCATCGAACGCAGGAGATTCCGTTTGTAGTCTCGCGCGTTGTGTTGCAGGACTTTACCGGTGTGCCGCTGCTGGCTGACCTGGCCGCCATGCGCAGTGTCGCCATCAAGCTCGGCAAAGACCCCAAGCGTATCGAGCCGCTGGTGCCGGTAGACCTGGTGGTTGACCATTCCATCATGGTTGATTACTACGGCAAAAAGAATTCGATCGATCTGAACATGAAGCTTGAATTCAAGCGCAATAACGAGCGTTACGAGTTCATGAAATGGGGTATGCAGGCTTTTGATACCTTCAAGGTTGTGCCGCCCGGTTTTGGCATCGTGCACCAGGTCAATCTTGAATACCTTGCGCGTGGCGTACACAAGACCGCGGGCGATGTTTATTACCCTGACTCGCTGGTCGGCACCGACAGCCACACCACCATGATTAACGGCATTGGTGTGGTGGCCTGGGGCTGTGGTGGCATCGAGGCCGAAGCCGCCATGCTGGGCCAGCCGGTTTACTTTTTAACGCCTGACGTGGTGGGTTTCGAGCTCACCGGCAGCCTGCGCGAAGGCGTTACCGCCACCGACCTGGTATTGCGGGTCACCGAGCAACTGCGAAAAGAGAAAGTCGTTGGCAAGTTTGTTGAGTTCTTCGGTGAAGGCACGCGCACGCTGGCCTTGCCCGACCGCGCCACCATCGGCAATATGGCACCTGAATATGGCGCAACGATGGGCTTCTTTCCGGTTGATGAAAAAACGATTGATTACTTCAAAGGCACTGGCCGCACCAAGGCCGAGATTGAAGCGTTTGAAGCCTACTTCAAGGCGCAGGGTTTGTTTGGTGTAGCAAAAGCGGGGGATATTGACTACTCGCAAGTCGTCAAGCTTGACCTTGGCGACGTCACACCCAGTCTGGCCGGCCCCAAGCGGCCCCAAGACCGCATCGAGCTGGGCAATGTGGCGACGCAATTCGCATCGCTGTTTAGTAAACCGATTGCTGAAAACGGTTTCAATCAACCTGCCGCCATGCTTTGCACGCGGCACCAGTTGCACCACACTGACCATGACCATGCTGACACGTTGCCCGGCGTGCCGCCAACGCCGCCAGGGGCGCCGCGTATGGTGGTCGAGATGGAGGGCAGCCGCCCGACAATGGCATCAGCGGTGAGCACGCACGCTTCAGTCAATTCAGCTCCTGTAAATCAGTCCGGCATCAATATCGGCAATGGCGACGTGCTGATCGCAGCCATCACCAGTTGCACCAACACCTCCAACCCCAGCGTGCTGCTGGCGGCTGGTTTGCTGGCCAAAAAGGCGGTCGAGGCAGGGCTGAAGGTCCAGGCGCACATCAAAACCTCACTCGCCCCCGGCTCGCGCATCGTGACCGAGTATTTAACCGAGGCAGGCCTGCTGCCCTATCTGGAAAAGCTTGGCTTTGCACTGGCTGGCTACGGCTGCACGACCTGCATCGGTAATTCGGGTGACCTGACACCCGAGATCAATGAGGCCATCACCAAGAGCGACCTGGTGTGCGCCGCCGTGCTGTCAGGCAACCGCAACTTCGAAGCGCGCATTCACCCGAACCTGAAAGCCAACTTTCTGGCCAGCCCGCCGCTGGTGGTGGCCTACGCGATTGCCGGTACGGTGATGCGCGATTTGATGACCGAGCCAGTCGGTAAGGGCAAAGGCAAAGATGGGAAATTAAGAGATGTTTACCTCGGCGACATCTGGCCCACCAGCGACGAGATCAACGCGCTGATGAAGTACGCCATGAACGGCAAGGCCTTCCACGCCAACTACGCCAAGATCACGACGGAGCCCGGCAAGCTCTGGGAAAAAATCAAAGGTGTGACAGGCAACGGCTACACGTGGCCCAACAGCACGTACATCGCCGAGCCGCCTTTCTTTAAAGACTTTGCTATTGAAAACGTAGCGGATAACTCAAGTATTCAGGGAGGTACGGCACTAAATGACACTGAAAATAGCCCGTTCTCAGTCAAAAATTCCCGCATCATGGCCTTGTTTGGCGACTCCATCACCACCGACCACATCTCGCCAGCGGGGTCAATCAAGGCCTCATCGCCCGCTGGTCAGTGGCTGCAGGCACATGGCGTGCAAAAAGCCGACTTCAACAGTTACGGTGCGCGGCGTGGCAACCACGACGTGATGATGCGCGGCACCTTTGCCAATGTGCGGATTAAAAATTTGATGATTCCAGCAAGCAGCGACGGTTCGCGCGAAGAGGGCGGTGTGACGCTCTTCCAGCACGCTGAGGGTCAGGCGGCAGAGAAGATGTTCATCTACGACGCAGCCATGAAGTACATCGCCGACGGTACATCCACCGTTATTTTTGCGGGCGAGGAATACGGCACCGGGTCATCACGAGACTGGGCCGCCAAGGGTACGCAGCTGCTGGGTATCAAGGCGGTAGTGGCGCGCAGCTTTGAGCGCATTCACCGCAGCAATCTGGTCGGCATGGGTGTGCTGCCGCTGCAATTCAAGCCGGGTGAGTCGTGGCAAACGCTGGGCCTGAAGGGTGATGAAGTCATAGACGTGATTCCGCACCCTGAGCTCAAACCGCAGAGCGAAGCCCGTCTCGTCATCACGCGCGCCGACGGCAAGCGTGAAGAGGTCAACGTCATCCTGCGTGTCGATACGCCTATTGAGGTGGACTACTACCGAAACGGCGGCATCCTGCCCTATGTTTTGCGGCAGCTATTGGCTTGATGCAATTTACCGACGGGCCGCCCCAAGGAAAATTAGCCCCCTCGGGGGGCAGAGAACTACACGAAGTGAGTGAACGTGGGGGTAGTCAATGCAGATTCTTGTTTCTGGAGGAGGCATTGGTGGGCTAGCGGCTGCGCTGGCGGCATCCCGCGCTGGCTGGGACGTTCGACTGTTTGAACGAGCGTCAGCATTCAGCGAAGTCGGCGCAGGCATACAGATTGGCCCCAACGTCACCCGCGTGCTGCATGACTGGGATCTGGCTGATGCGCTGGCGGCAGTGGCTGCATCGCCTGAGCGCTTGCAGGTGCGCGGTGCCGTCTCTGGCCATCTGCTCGGTGAGCTAAGGCTGGGGGCTGACATGGCGGTGCGCTACGGCGCACCCTACCTCACGGTGCATCGCGCCGATCTTCACGCTTTGCTGTTCAAAGCGCTCGGGCAATACCCTGATGCCAAATTGCACGTTGACCGGGCAGTAACGGGGTTCAGCCAATCTCCGCAGAGCGTCACGGTGCAGTTAAATGGCGGCATGGATGTTGGGGGTGATGTGTTGGTCGGCGCAGACGGCTTGTGGAGTAGCGTGCGCCAGCAGCTATTGGGTGACGGCCTGCCGCGTGCCACCGGCCATCTTGCCTACCGCGCATTGGTCTTGCAACAAGACCTGCCTGAAAATTTGCGTAGCCAAAACGTCACTGCATGGCTGGGCCGCAACATGCACGTTGTGCAGTACCCCGTGCGCGGTGGGCAGTGGCTGAACGTGGTAGCCATCGTGCATGGCAGCCTGGCAGACGATGTTGAAAGCTGGGATCACAAGCCGGATGGCACGGCCAACGCCACAGCACTTTTAAAAATAACCACAGGCAGTTGCACCGCGTTGCAAAATTTGCTGGCAGCCATGCCCGAATGGCGACTGTGGGCGCTGCACGACCGCGCCCCTATGCAAGGCGCCTACCAGCACGCGCTGGGCCGCGTGGCCTTGCTGGGCGATGCAGCGCACCCCATGCGCCCCTACCTTGCGCAGGGCGCAGGCATGGCGATTGAAGACGCCGCGGAGTTGGGTCATGTGCTCAAGCTGGCCCGTGATCCGGCTTTCGATATACCGACCCTGTTACAACGGTACGCCCTGAACCGCTGGCAGCGTAACGCACACGTGCAAGCGAAGGCCACGCGCAACGGCAACATCTTTCACGCCAGCGGCCCCATGCGTTGGGGCCGAGACCTGGCCATGAAGCTGCTGGGTGAAAAGCTGCTGGACCTGCCGTGGCTGTACGGTTTTACGTCCAATAACTCTACCGATAAAACGCTTCGACCTTACCCTTTAGCTTGAGGAGCAGTGGGTTGCCCTTGCGATCAACCGTTTTGCCAGCAGGCACCTTCACCCAGCCTTCGCTGATGCAATATTCCGCCACGTCAACACGCTCCTTGTCATTGAAGCGAATGCCGATGTCATGCTCAAAGATAGCCGCCACAAAGTGCGAGCTGCGCTCGTCGGTGGACAGGTGGTCGGGTAGGTCGGGTTTGGTAGTTTCGTCGTTCATGGATGTTGATACAGGTGTTGATTTTTTTTGAGAGTTTTTGGTGGCTGACCCCCAATAACTCCTAGCCAGCCAGCGCTACATAGACCTCTTGCACGTCCTCATTCGCATCAATGGCGGCTAAAAAGCTTTCCACCTCTGCCAGGTCGGACGCGCTTAACGACGCAGGATCAACCGGGTTCTTCGGCTTGTACCCGAGCTTGACTGATTGAACCGTAAAGCCATGTGCAGGCAGCGCTCGGCTGACCAGGTCAAGGTCAGCCGGCTCTGTCAAAAACAGCGTCTGGCCTTCCTCTTCGCCCGGCTCAAAGTCTTGCGCACCGGCTTCAATCGCTGCCGTTTCAGCATCGGCACCAGGGGCAGCGGGCGCGGCCTCAATCATGCCAAGGTGGTCAAAGTCCCAGGCTACCGAGCCCGAGCTACCGAGTTGCCCTTTGCGAAACAGCACCCGCATTTCAGGCGCAGTGCGCTTGACGTTATCGGTCAGGCATTCAACCATCACCGCCACCTGGTGCGGGGCAAAGCCCTCGTAAATCACGCGCTCATAGTGAACCGCCTCGGTGCCGATACCCGCGCCTTTCTTGAGCGCCCGGTCCAGCGTGTCTTTGGGCATGGACACCTTGCGCGCCTGCTCTACTACCAGCCGCAAGCGCGAATTGGCGGCAGGGTCAGCGCCACTGCGTGCCGCTACCATGATCTCCTTGACCAGCTTGCCAAATACCTTGCCCTTAGCACTAGCCGCCAGGTCTTTGCCTTTTGCTTTCCATTGCGCGCCCATGGGGTTCTCCTTGATTTGTTGCGCTTGTCTCAATTACTTGCGCTTTGCTTCGAATGACTGGATTGTCGACTGTTGGGCGATGGCTTTGTGTTCGATCACCAAAATAGCCAGATTGCACGCCAAGAATAAAGTCTAAACCACACGGGTCGTCGACCACCTTCGCTGGGGCACAATTCTGATTTATCGACAACGCTTATCCAAAAGAAAGACCCATCCAATGACTTCTAATGATAAAACTGGCAACAAGGTCGCACTGGTAACCGGCGCGGGTACAGGTATTGGCAGGGCTGTGGCGCTGGCATTTTTGCGTGAAGGTTATAGCGTGGTGCTGGCGGGGCGGCGTGCCGGGCCGCTGCAGGCGGTAGCCCTGGAATCTGGCGCTGGCAGCCGGGCGCTGGCAGTTGCCACTGATGTCAGCAAACCTGAATCAGTGGCGGCACTATTTGTAAAGGTCAAGGAGGTGTTTGGCCGTATCGACGTACTCTTCAATAACGCCGGCGTGAGCGGCATTGGTACCGGCTTTGAAGAAATCACTTTTGACAACTGGCAGAACATCGTCAACATCAACCTGACGGGTTCTTTTCTATGTGCCCAGGGCGCTTTCAAATTGATGAAAGACCAGTTGCCACAGGGCGGCCGTATCATCAACAATGGCTCCATATCGGCCCACGCACCGCGGCCCAACTCGGCACCCTACACATCGACCAAGCACGCCATCACGGGGTTGACCAAATCGATCTCGCTTGATGGCCGCAAGTACAACATTGCCTGCGGGCAAATTGACATTGGTAATGCGATGACCGAGCTGGCCGCTCGCATGGCCAAAGGCGTGCCCCAAGCCAACGGCGAGATCGCCATCGAGCCGATGATGGATGCGAGCGAAGTGGCGGAGGCCGTGGTGCACATGGCCGCGCTGCCGCTGTCGACCAACGTCCAGTTTATGACCATCATGGCAACGAAGATGCCGTTTGTGGGGCGGGGTTAAGACTGCCTTTTCAGTCCAGTTTCCCCAGCAGCAAAAATTCCATCAATGCTTTTTGCACATGCATACGATTCTCGGCTTCGTCCCATACAACTGACTGCGGGCCATCAATCACATCGGCCTCAACTTCTTCGCCGCGATGCGCGGGCAGGCAGTGCATGAAAAGCGCATCTGGCTTGGCGGTCTTCATCATGTCTGTATCCACGCACCAGTCGGCAAAGGCCTTTTTGCGGGCTTCGTTTTCAGCCTCATAGCCCATGCTTGTCCACACGTCAGTGGTGACCAGGTCAGCACCTGCGCAGGCCTGCATCGGGTCTTTGAAGACCGTGTAGCTTTCAGTTGAACGAATACCCGCGACTGACTGGTCCACCTCGTAGCCGCCCGGCGTGCTGAGGTGCACCTTAAAGCCCAGAATCTCACTGGCTTGCAGCCAGGTGTTCGCCATGTTGTTGCCGTCACCCACCCAAGCCACCGTTTTACCCTTGATGGAGCCGCGATATTCGATGTAGGTGAAGATGTCCGCAAGGATTTGGCAGGGGTGAAACTCGTTCGTCAGGCCGTTGATGACAGGCACGCGTGAATGTTCGGCAAAGCGCTCTATCTTGGTTTGCTCGTAGGTACGAATCATCACCAGGTCGACCATGCGGCTGATGACTTTGGCGCTGTCTTCAATCGGTTCGGCACGGCCCAACTGGCTGTTGTCGGTGGTCAGGTTAACAACCGTCCCGCCTAGCTGGTACATGCCGGCCTCAAAGCTCACACGCGTGCGGGTCGAAGCTTTTTCAAAAATCATTGCCATCGTGCGGTCAATCAGGGGCTGATGCTTTTCGTAGGCCTTGAATTTTTTCTTGATGAGGGCTGCGCGTTCAAAAAGGTACGAGTATTCCGCCGTAGTCAGGTCGCTGAACTGCAGGTAATGTTTGATCGCTTTAGCCGGGGTTGCTGGACTGCTCATGCTTTGGCCTTCAAGTGCGCCTTGATGAGCGGCACCAAAATAGCGATGACTTCATCAGCCTCGGCGGTCGTCATGATGAGTGAGGGCACCATGCGAATCACGGTGTCGGCGGTGACGCTCAGCAGCAATCCGCTGTCAGCCGCCTGCTTGAGAATTTCACCGCAAGGCATGGCGAGTTCAATGCCCAGCATCAGGCCGCGACCGCGAATTTCTTTCACGCCAGTCAAGCCCGCCAGCTCGCGCGCCAGCCCGGCGCGAAGGTGGTCTCCAACCTTGACGGCGTTGGCCATCAGGCCGTCTTCTTCCATGATGCGTATGGTCTCGACCCCGGCACGCATGGCTAGCGGGTTACCGCCAAAGGTAGTGCCATGGTTGCCAGGTTGAAAAATATGCGCCGCCTTTGGGCCAGCGACCACCGCACCAATCGGTACGCCGGAACCCAAACCCTTGGCCAGCGGCATCACATCGGGCTTGATGCCTGACCACTGGTGTGCAAACCACTTGCCGGTGCGGCCCATGCCGCATTGCACTTCGTCAATCATCAGCAGCCAGTCGCGCTCGTCGCACAGTGCACGCGCCTGGCGCATGTACTCGTCGCTCATCGGGTGTACGCCGCCTTCGCCCTGAATGGCTTCAAAAAATACCGCCACCACATTGGGGTTGTTGGCGGTCGCTTGTTTGATGGCTTCAATGTCATTGAGTGGTACGCGAATAAAGCCTTCTACCAGCGGGCCAAACCCGGCTTGTACTTTAGGGTTGCCAGTGGCGCTCAGCGTCGCGATGCTGCGGCCATGAAAGGCTTTTTCATAGACAACAATTTCGGGCTTCTCGATGCCTTTGTCGTGGCCGAATTTACGGGCGAGTTTTAACGCAGCCTCGTTCGCTTCAAGCCCGGTCGAGCAGAAAAAGACGTTTTCCAGGCCGGACAGTTCTACCAGCTTGGCTGCCAGCGTTTCTTGCAGCGGCACGTGGTAGTAGTTGGAACAATGAATCATTTTGCTCAGCTGATCCTGGAGCGCAGGTACCAACCTGGGGTGGTTATGCCCCAGGGTATTGACGGCTATGCCGCCAAGCGCGTCCAGGTAGCATTTGCCATTGACATCCCAAACGCGGCAACCCTGGCCGTGCGACAGCGCTATGGGCAAGCGGCCATAGGTGTTCATCACATGGGGCGAGGCGGCTTCAATGTGGTGGGGCAGGGCAGCGGTCATCGATAACTCCGGGCGGTAAACGAAAAAGCAAAAAAGGTTCGCCAGTGGCTGTTCTAGCGATAAGCAGCTGATTTTAGGCCTAGAGTTTGCGTGTATTTGTGCCGATGTTGCATCACAGCAATGCGGGCCTGACGCTTGCACGGAAGCTGCTCCAAGTCTTATATAAGATACAATCATGGTGCGGTGCAGCATGGTTTTTTACCCGAGTCGCTACTACCTAAAAATCCCTCTACCCGATGGCCCCCTGATGATCTCCAGTTCCGCCAAAGAAGTTTTCATTCAGGGCATCACCCGTGATGGCAAAACCTTCAGGCCCAGTGACTGGGCAGACAGGTTGTGCGGTGTGATGAGCCAGTTCCGCCCGGGCGCTCCGCAACCTGGCAGCCACCTGACCTATTCCCCTTGGTGCGTACCCACCGTTATCAACGGCGTGAAATGTGTGGTGGTCAACGCCGAGCTGCGTGATGCCGAGCCGATGGCTTGGGACTTTGCCATCAACTTTGCCAAAGACAATGATTTGCAGTTTGCTGAGGCTTGTTTGATTCCAGACATTGGCAAGTGAAACAAAAAAGCCGTCTTTCGACGGCTTTTTTGCTTCACTTGCAGCGCACCCTACAAAACGGCGGATGGCAGGCCATCCGGGCGGTTCGCCTAATTGCTTAGGCGGCCTTTGCGGCAACGGGTGCCGCCAGTGCCAAAGCTTTCACCTTGGCAGACAGACGGCTCTTGTCGCGCGCTGCCTTGTTTTTATGGAAGATGCCCTTGTCGGCAACCGTGTCCACAATGCTCTGGGCTTTGGCGAAGAGGTCTTTAGCCTTGTCTTTGTCACCAGCGAGCACGGCTTTTTCAACGTTCTTCACGGCGGTGCGGTATTTGGAGCGCAGCGAGGTGTTCGCAGCGTTCAGTTTGACGTCCTGGCGGACGCGTTTGCGGCCTGATGCCAGGCGCGGGTTCTTTTTCTTTGGTTTGGCGGTTGCCATAAATAATTTCCTTTGATCCGGGGAGGAGTATGCGGATGTTGCAAGCGAAGTCTTCCATTATATGACACACCATAAACGGGCGGGCGAGGGTGCTGCGCCGCAAAGCGACCGTGACATGTGACTTCCCCTGACGCCCGAGCGCCAGCGAAGTTTGACAATGCCTTTCCCTTTTAATCTGATGCACAATCAGCTGGGGTCGGTATTCGGACTCGAAACAAAAACAGGAGACTAGACTCATGAAAAATTTGCTGAAACTAGGAGTTATCTCGTGGCTTGTCGGATTCACATCGGTCGTACTTGCCCAGCAGGCAGCTCCCGCTGCCCCGCTTGCTGCGGCTGCGCCTCCACCCTGATGGAGGCATGGCATGTCGGGCGCACAGTCAGATTCCCCGCTGCATCCTTTCGCGCCGCACCTTACGGGCCGGCCATCGAGCGATCTTCCGATCAACAATCTTAAGGTACCGCCCGGTTTCAAGGTTGAAGTTTGGGCTGAAGGCGCCGCCGAGGCCCGCTCGCTCGCCCTTGGTGACAAAGGTACGGTTTTTGTTAGCAATCGCAATCTCAGCAACGTCTACGCAATCGTCGAGCGGGATGGCAAGCGTGAGGTCAAGACCATGTTGAAAGGTTTGAATAGTCCAAACGGTATCGTTTTCGACAAGGGCACGCTCTACGTCGCTGAACGTCACCGCATCACGCGGTACGACGGTATCGAAGACAAACTCGAAAACCCGCCAGCACCAGTCGTCGTGATTGACAACCTAGACCCGACCAAGCAACCTGGCCATTTCTGGAAATACCTTGCTATGGGCCCGGACGGCAAACTGTATTTCAACATCGGCTCGCCGCAAAACGTCACCATGCCGACCTATATGCAGGCGGCCATCGTGCGCGTTGACCCGAAAAACGGGGTGCTTGAAGACTATGCCCAGGGTGTGCGCAACAGTGTGGGCATGGCTTTCCATCCGACGACCAAACAGCTGTGGTTTACCGAGCATGGTCGCGACTGGATCAGCGACGATACGCCCTCCGATGAGTTGAATGTTGTCTCGCGCAAGGGCGAGCACTTCGGATTTCCTTACTGCTCCCAGGGCGACTTCCTTGACCCGGAGTTCGGCAAAGGCCGTTCTTGTGCAGAGTTCACGCCACCCAAGCTAAATCTGGGCGCGCACGTTGCTCCGTTGGGAATGCGTTTTTACACCGGCAAAATGTTTCCAGCTGCGTATCAGAACAGCATTTTTATTGCCCAGCACGGGTCGTGGAATCGCACGATCAAACAGGGGTATAACGTCGTTCGAGTCACAGTAGAGGCCTGCGGGAAGGCTAAATCAGAGCCTTTCCTTGAAGGTTTTCTGACCGATGAGAAGGCTGATCCACCGATGTGGGGAGGTCCTGTGGATGTGTTGCAGATGCCAGATGGCGCCCTGCTGGTTTCGGACGACTACAACGGCATCATTTACCGCGTCAGCTACAAGAAATGACGAAATCCCGCCGCGTTTCCTCCAACGGTATTGGCGTGGCGGGATTGATCGTCGCACTGGTTTTGATCCAGACGTTTGCGCAGCCTGCTCTGGCAGGGGTGGAAGAAGGGCGTACCAAAGCGCAAGCCTGTTTCGGATGCCATGGCCCCACGGGCAACTCGGCGCTTCCTGGCATTCCGTCCCTGTCCGGGCAACCCAAACAGTTCCTTGTGTCGTCCTTGTTCCAGTTTCGCGAAGGCAAGCGCAAAAGCGATCAAATGTCACCTTTTGCCGTCAACCTGAGCAACGCGGACATGAACGATCTGGCGGCTTACTTTTCCGCGCAAGCCATCGTTCAGGAAGCTGGAAAAACCAGCGCGCCAAGTATGAACGAGGGCAAGCGCCTGTCAGCTCAGAACAATTGCGTGGCCTGCCACGCAGCCAACCTGATGGGTCAGCAACATATTCCCCGGCTCGCGGGCCAGCGCAGGGAATACCTGAGCGATCAGCTGCGCAGTTTCAAGGCCTCTACGCGTGGCGAGCTGGACGGCGTGATGACGTCGGCTGCCCAGGGGCTGACGGAGCAGGATATGGACATACTGTCTGAATACCTGGCTGGCTTGCCGACGACCGCGCCCTAGATAGCTGGACAGCTCGCTGTTGGCGGTGGAGTGCCCGGCGGCGGATGCATGGCTTTGTTTACGGGGGGGCTAAAACGCGGTCCGGATTCCAGCAAACAGGCGTCTGCCGGGCGCCGGTTCAAAGAAGCGGCTATTGGTGTCATTGACGATCACTGACCCGGCGTAGCTCTTGGCAAGCAGGTTATCGACACGCGCGTAAAGTACCATCCTGGCGCCGTTCAGGCGGAACTCCTGGCTTACGCGCGCGTTGAACACCGCGTAGCCTGGAGCCGCGTCAGTGTTGAGGTCATTGACGTAGGCCTTGCTGTCGATGCGCATTTCCAGCCCTGCCTTCAAAGTGTCGGCGAGGCGCGCTTCTACATCGGCGTAGAGGCTCTGCATGGGCGCACCCGGCAGGCGGTTGCCTGCCGGCACGGTACCCTGTGTGTTGTTATACGGTGCGGTGAAGCGTGCGTCCAGCAGGGTATAGCTCAGGAGCGTGCTGATGCCCGCCCATTTCGCTGACCAGGCAGCTTCTGCACCCCGCCTGGTTGTGCGGTCGGCATTCTGGAAGACAGCCCTTCCGCCAGTCGATTGCAGTGACACGATTTCATCACGGCTCCTGGCTTCAAATAGTGCGGCATCGAATGTATGCCGACCGCTGCGCAGCTTGACCCCGATCTCGGCTTGCGTGCTTTTCGATGGCTTCAAGGCAAAGTTGGGGCCGGGTGTATTTCCTGCGCGGTACGCACTCTCGGCCAAAGTTGGTGTTTCGAATCCGGTACCGATGTTGGCGTAAACATTGAGGGTTTCAGCTGCGTGCCATACCAATCCGAGGACCGGGCTGGTATTGCGGTATTCCACGCTGCCGCTGGTATTGGTCGCAGCCGGGTTGAAGCGGTCATCGACCTGAAAGCGTACCCGGCTTGCGCGAAGTCCGGCAATTGCCTGCCAGTCGGGTGCTAAAGTCCAGTCCACCTGGCCGAATACATCGGTGTTACGCGCTGTGTCATCTTCGTTGCGGCGCAGGGGACCATTGTTGCCGCCAATGTTGTCGAAGCCCTTGCGGGTTTCCTTTAGCTGGTCCGCTTCGACACCGACCGTCCAGCGCAGCGGGAGCTGGTTGACTTGCGTGGTGTGCGTCCAGCTCGCGCCAACGCCTCCGTAACTCCGGTCGAGGTTTACCACGCCGTTGGTCTGAAACGCGAGCTTCTGGTCAACCTTTCGGGCGCCTGCGTAAACCCGCGCGTTCAAGCTGTCTTCAGCCGACAGCTTGTGCTCAATGACCAGGCCCCCCTGCTGCTGGCTGATGGTCTTGCGGGTGTTGAAGGTATTGGCTTCCGTAACCACCTGGCGAGGATTCTGTGCGACCTGGGCACGTGTCAGCCCAAGCGGATCCTGGGCTATAGGTTGATTGAAAAGGTTGGCGATAGCTGTGATGGTGGTGTCCGGCGATGGTCGGGCAACCGCTTTCGCATTGAGCTGCTCGCGCAAGGCCGCGCTATGGTCACGAAAACCGTCGGTCGCATAGCGCGAGACATCCAGCAGGCCGCCCAGCGTTTCGCTGCCTCCTGCAATCCCGGCGGAGAGGTGGCGCTGGTTGTCGGAGCCCAATCCGGCTGCCAAGCTGTAGTCCGGTCTGATCGGCGTCACCGGTGGGTCTTTAGTGAAGACCTGTAACACGCCGCCGGCCGCGTTGCCGTAAAGCTGCGCAATCGGGCCGCGCAATACTTCGATACGCTTGGCCGAGGTCAGGCTGGCGGTGGCGGCCTGACCCTGACCGTCCGGCATGGTTGCGGGGATGCCGTCAATCAGGATGCGCACGCCGCGCACGCCGAAAGTCGATCGAGTGCCGAAGCCGCGCACCGATAGTTGCAGATCCTGGGCAAAATTCTGCCGATCGCGCACCTGCACCCCCGGCACAGCACCCATCAGCTCCGACAAATTCACAAGCGGCGAGGCGGAGCGAAACGGGTCCACCTGCACCGCATCAATGGCTCCCGGCGCATCAAAGCGACTTTGCTCGGCCCGGCTGGAGCTGATCACGACTTCTTTTAGCGCCCTGCCTGCTTCTTCCTGGGCTTGGGCTGCGGGCGTCACTATCGCCGCCGCAAGCACCACCGCGCAAGCATCTGCGATGCCACGGCGTGGGAATCTAAAGCGGGCGCAGTAGTAGTAGTGGGGGGTCATGAAGAGTTGCTATGTTGGTAACGCGCCGGGAAAACTGATTGCGAGACTTGCTGCGCCGTCTGCATAAGACAGGATTACTGGTCCCAGTTCACCTCCGGGGAAAGACGTGCTGGATGATAACTGCTCCATTGACCTGGCCCATTACTACATCTCGCGGGCCTTCCTTCCAATTGATCGCCTAAACTGCGTCGGTGTCACTTTTCAAAGCCGCCTCTACCGTATCCCTTCTCACGCTTGTCTCGCGCATCACCGGGCTGGTGCGTGAGCTGCTGATTGCGTCGACCTTTGGCGCAAGCGCCATGACAGATGCCTTTAACGTCGCGTTTCGCATTCCCAACCTCTTTCGCCGCCTGTTTGCCGAAGGTGCGTTTAGCCAGGCTTTCGTACCCGTGCTGGCAGCCAGCAAGGCGCAGCACGGCGAGGCTGAGACAAAACTGTTAATCGACCGGGTTGCTACGCTCTTGACCTGGGCGCTGCTGCTCACCTGCGTGGCGGGCGTGGCTGCCGCGCCAGTGCTGGTCTGGCTGATGGCCAGTGGCCTCAAGCAGGATCCGCGCGGTTTTGAGGCTGCGGTATTCATGACGCGCTGGATGTTCCCCTACATTGGTTTCATGTCGCTGGTGGCGCTGTCGTCGGGGGTGCTCAATACCTGGCGGCGATTCGCTGTGCCTGCGGCCACGCCTGTGTTGCTCAATTTGGCCATGATTGCTGCTGCCTGGGCGGGTGCGCCATGGTTTAGGGCGCATGGCATTGAACCGATTTATGCGCTGGGCGGCGGGGTAATGCTGGGCGGTATTTTGCAATTGGCCGTGCAGATTCCGGCATTGATGAGTCTTGGTTTGCTGCCGAAAATCAGGTTCAATTGGACTGCGATCAAGGCCGCATGGTCAGATCCAGCTACAAAAAACATAGCAAAACTCATGGTGCCAGCGTTGCTGGGTGTCAGCGTTGCACAAATCTCTTTGCTGATCAACACGCAAATTGCCTCGCACCTCACACCCGGCAGTGTGAGCTGGCTGACCTATGCTGACCGCCTGATGGAATTCCCCACTGCCATGCTGGGCGTGGCGATTGGCGTGGTCTTGATGCCGCAACTGGCCGCTGCCAAGGCCGCAAATGACGCCGACAAATACTCAGCCATGCTGGACTGGGGCTTGCGCATTGTGGTGCTACTGGCTGTGCCCTGCGCAGTGGCCTTGCTGACGTTTGCCCAGCCGCTGGTAGCTACGCTCTACCACTATGGTGCCTTTACCGACAGGGACGTGTTGCAGACGACGACGGCGCTTATGGGCTATGGCGTTGGTTTGCTCGGGCTGGTGGCCATCAAGGTGCTGGCACCGGGTTTTTACGCAAGTCAGGACATCAAAACCCCGGTGCGTATTGCCGTCGTGGTGCTGGTCATTACCCAACTGCTGAACCTGGCGTTTGTGCCGGTGCTACAGCACGCCGGGCTGGCGCTGGCCATCGGTATTGGTGCCTTGATCAACGCGCTGTGGCTTTTGCTGGGTCTGCGGCGGCGCGGCAGTTACAAGCCTGCGCCGGGCTGGGGTCGCTTTGGATTGCAGGTGATGGTTGCCAGCGCATTGCTCGCGGTGTTTTTGATCTGGGCTGCCGGCAGTGTGAACTGGACTGGATTGAAGAGCGCCGCGCTTGTGCGTATAGGCCTTATGGCGATTGTTCTGATTGCATCAGCAGCTATTTATTTTGTAGCACTCAGGGTGTTTGGACTGAAGCTGCGGCAACTGATCAGGCGTTGAAGTGGGGTTTTTGGGGTCAGAGTCCAAATTCATCGTGCCTTTGGCACGCCCTCCGGGTAGGATGCTCTGCATCGCAATGAAATTGGACTCTGACCCCAATAACCCAAATTGGACTCTGACCCCAATAACCCCACGTTCCTTATTTGTGAGAAAGTAGGGTTATGGAATTAAATCTTGCCGTACCAACCCCGCTGCAGTATTTTGCAAGCCTGGTGCAAAGCGACGAGCATTTCCCATTGCTCGAGGCCGCCATCAGCCTGGCGCAGGACGAGTACCCTGACTTTGACGTACAGCAGGTGCTAGGAGACGTTGACCAGTTGCTGGCGCGCGTCAAGCGTCGCCTGCCCGCAGATGCGTCGGCGCTGCAAAAGCTGCGCTTGCTCAACCAGTTCTTTTTTCATGATTTGAACTTTGGCGGCAACGTTAATAATTTTTACGACCCCGACAACAGCTACGTCAATGCGGTGCTGAAAACCCGCCGTGGCATACCAATTTTATTAGCGGTTTTATGGCTTGAGTTGGCGGCTGGCCTGGGACTCAATGCGCGCGGCGTGGCTTTTCCCGGACACTTTATGGTGAAGGTCAATTTGCCGAAAGGGCAGGTGGTGATAGACCCGTTTACCGGCCAGTCATTGAGCCGCGAAGAACTGTCCGAGCGGCTGGAGCCATTCAGGCAAAAAAACAGTCTGGATGACGAGTTCGACATGCCCATCGGGCTTTATCTGCAGTCGGCTCCGCCGCGCGACATCATCAACCGCATGCTGCGCAACCTGAAAGAAATCCACAAGACGCAGGAAGACTGGCAGCGCCTGATTGCGGTAGAAGACAGGCTGATCGTGCTGCAGCCCGACGCTTGGACTGAATATCGCGACCGTGGCCTGGCCTGGGCGGTGCAGGGTCATGCTGCACGCGCTGTCCCCGATCTTGAAAAATACCTCGAGCAGGTAGAGAGTGCAAACGATCTGGATGCAGTCGCCGAACGGCTTTCACAACTCCGCAGTCAGAGCAGTTAGATTGAAACAACGTCGTAGTAATTTTTCGACGGGCCGATTCCGAAGAAAAATTAGCCCCTCGGGGGGCAGAGAGTTACGCGAAGCGAACGAGCGTGGGGGCTAACCGCTCCGCTTCAAAAATTGCGGAATCTGCAGCCCGTCGGGCGAATTGACGTTTCTTGCCATCGCCGGTTTGCCGTTTTGTACGACTGGCGCGCTGCTTAACCTCCCAGTGCCATTGATAGATAAACGGCTGCCATGCAGCATGGACTCTTGAGCTGGTTTCAGGCTGCCGGGCAGTGAGCTACCGAGCCGTTGCGCCGATGGCAGGGTTGAGGCTGTTGTAGCAGCGGTAGGGGCAGTCCGATGTTCTGGCAGCTTGGTGAGCGAAGCTGCCACCGGGCGGCTGACACGTGTGGCATCGGGTTTAGTTGCCTGCACTGCGTCGTTCGCTGATTGCGGTGGGTACAGCAGCGGCTCAAGCCATTCAAGCAGTGGCTCCCATTGCTGCAAATCAGTGGCGGCAATGGCTTGCGGTAAAT
>JBBRQQ010000001.1:0-154679 GCA_038226155.1 Burkholderiales bacterium | reverse complement strand
TTTATTCGTCCGAATGCCGTCGGTGAAGACGGTGCGCTGAAGTTGTTTGGTACCGGTAAAAAGGCCAAATTTGACTGGAAAAGAATATAAAAAATGGCTGTAGCCCAATAGATAAGGGCGTCAACAGCTACTTTTTTGATAGTAACGTTTAAAATTTTTCATTTCATTTGTACACATTTTTGTACTTCATCCGTAGGAGTAATCCATGAGCAGCATCGACCTTCAAGCCCTGATTCCCAACAACGTTGGCTTGGGCGAAAACCGCCAATTACAGCGTGCCCTCGAGCACTGGCAACCGGCCTTTTTGAACTGGTGGGACGAGATGGGGCCGTCTGACTTCAAGGCCAAAGACGTTTACCTGCGCACTGCCGTTGGCGTTGATGCATCCGGCTGGGCCAGCTACGGCTACACCCCCATGCCCGACTACCGCTGGGGCATCTTCATGGCCGACCAGGAGCAGTGCCGAAAAATCGGTTTTGGCGACCACAAGGGCGAAGACGTGTGGCAAGAAGTGCCGGGCGAATACCGCTCCGCGTTCCGCCGCCTCATCGTCACGCAGGGCGACACCGAGCCTGCATCGGTTGAGCAGCAGCGGCTGCTGGGCCACACCGCGCCTTCGCTGTATGACCTGCGCAACCTGTTTCAGGTCAACGTTGAAGAAGGTCGTCACTTGTGGGCCATGGTGTATTTGCTGCACGCGCACTTTGGCCGTGATGGCCGCGAAGAAGCCGAAGAGCTCTTGATGCGCCACAGTGGGGACGCCGACAAGCCGCGCATTCTGGGTACCTTCAATGAACCGATGGACAACTGGCTGTCGTTCTTCATGTTCACTTACTTCACCGACCGCGACGGCAAGTTTCAGCTCAAGTCGTTCGCCGAATCGGCGTTTGACCCGCTGGCGCGCACCACGCGCTTCATGCTGACCGAAGAAGCACACCACATGTTTGTCGGCGAGACCGGCATTGGCCGCGTCATCAAGCGCACGCTGGAAGTGATGAAAGAACTCGACACCTCTGACATAGCCACGCTACGTAAAGCCGGTGTGATTGATTTGCCAACAGTCCAGAAGTTCATGAATTTCTGGTTCACCTCGTCTCTTGATTTGTTCGGCTCTGAGGCATCGAGCAACGCTGCCAACTACTTTGCCAACGGCATCAAGGGCCGCCCAGACGAAGCCAAATTTGCTGACCACGTGGAACGTGATACCGAGATGCAAATCCATGTGCCTGACGGCAGAGGTGGCATGACCACCGAGAGCATTTCGACCCGCAATGGCATGAACGAAATCACCCGCCTGGAATACGTCAAAGACTGCAACGTGGGCTTGACGCGCTGGAATATGGGTATTAAGCGCGCCGGAATCGACTTCGAATTTGCACTGCCATCGACCCGCTTTCAGCGAAGCGTGGGCAGCTGGGCCGGTCTCAAAACCGACCCGCAAGGCACACCGATCACCACGGCAGAGTTTGAAGCGAAAAAAGATCAGTGGTTGCCCACCGATGCCGATAAATCCTTCGTTCACAGCCTGATGCATCGCGTCACCGAGCCGGGCAAGATGGCTGGCTGGATTGCGCCGCCGGATCGCGGGATCAATGCCAACCCCATTGAGTACCAGTACGTCAAACTTTGAGTTTGGCATTGATTTTCGGTCTATAATGCTAGACTTGTCGGAGTGTGGCGCAGTCTGGTAGCGCACCTGGTTTGGGACCAGGGGGTCCAAGGTTCGAATCCTTGTACTCCGACCAAAAAACACCTCGAAAAAAGCTCACTTTGTGAGCTTTTTTTATATCTGCCCGTAGCTCAGTTGGATAGAGCATCAGCCTTCTAAGCTGAGGGTCGGGGGTTCGATCCCCTCCGGGCAGACCAATGACCACTTTCACACCGTCTCATATCCTCCCAAAATCCGCATTCCTCCTGACGTTGCGATTCTTTTGTCATCTCAATCCATAGAGGAAATGTCTTTTCAGATACTTGAAAGGCCGCAAGCTTCTACTCCGTGAGCGCAGATTGCCTCGTCCTCATCACCAGTACCGCCGCTTGCACCCACAGCTCCCAGCACAATGCCATCAGGGCTTTTGATCAATACAGCACCAGGCTGGGGAAGAAATTTGCCGCTCGAGGTTGCGGCGAGGGACAAAAAGAAATTAGGGTTGGATTTCGCGCGATCTCCCAGCACCCGGCTTGAAACCCCCATACCGACGGCACCCCAGGCTTTTCCGGTTGCAACTTCGACTCTGAACATACTGGCTCCGTCCTGACGCTGCACTGCCTTGACGTGTCCTGCGTCATCCAGTACCACCACTGCCATCGGCAGGTAGCCAAGTTCTTTTGCCCTTTCAAGAGCGGCATTGATGATGGAGTTTGCCTGGGTGAGAGTGAGTGCTGTCATGTGTGATTGCTCCGTGAGTTCAAGGTATCAAAGGTGCTGCAGTTAAGTCCGCACGTAGAGTACACCAGACCTTACGCCTGATCGGAAAACCACTTGAAACTGCCCCGCGCAGCCCTGGTTTTTGTTGATCTTTTGTGCATTTAAGATTCGTGTGTTGCAACCATCAAGCCTGATCTGCCTGCCGCTATGAAAATTCTCAAGGAACACAATTTTGAATACGTGACCTGCGGTGCTCCCGGTGGGCAGTGGATCACTCTGAGTCATCCGGTCGGCTCTGACTTGCGAATCTGGGACGCTCATATTGCGGAGCTATCGCAGCAATACCGGGTTCTGGTTTACAACACGCGAGGGCATGGCGGCGATGTTCGCGATGAGTCGACCTGCAACGTCTGTGATTTGGCGGATGACGTTATCCGGTTGTGGGAGTATTTGGGCATAGCCCGCAGCCACTTCGTCGGGCTCTCACTGGGGGGCTGTGTAGGTGTCGCACTTGCCAGCAATGCGCCTACCAGGGTCAGCACGCTGACGGTGGTCAATTCACGACTTGAAATGGACGAGCTTGCATCCATCGGCTGGTCGCAGCGCGCCGAGCTCGCAGAAAGCGAGGGAATGCGGCCCCTGGTAAATCCCATGATTGAACGCTGGCTGACGCCTGCTTTTGTTGCCACTCACCCTGTCGAAGTTGGCGTGGTCAAACAGACTCTGCTCGCTACTTCACCAAATGGGTTCGCTGCATGCGCACGGGCGCTGGCTGACATGCGCCTGAAACAGGCCTTGGCGGGCTTGAGCGTCCCAACGCTCTTTCTGGCGGGACTTTCCGACAACGCGGTGTCGTCCGATATAACGCGGCATTATGCAGATCAAAACCCTGCGTTCAGCTTCGCGGCAATCCCGGGGCCACATATCCTCAATCTCGAAAATCCGGAGGGCTTCAACCAGGCCGTATTGGGTTTTCTTACAAACACATGAACTGTCCGACAAGCCTGCAGCAAGGGTATGTCCTGATACATGAGCAATTCCAGCCTCTATAATTTATCAATTGATAAAGACCACCTGCGGTCGCGCTTTGAGTAGTGAATGCATACAGTGGACGAGACCAAGACTCTTGATTTGATTGACCTGCGCAAGGCGTTTGGGCGCTTTGGCACGGGCGTGACCGTCATCACGACCCGCTCGGCAGACGGGCTGCGCGCAGGTGTGACCGCCAATTCCTTCAATACTGTGTCGCTTGATCCTCCCATTGTTCTCTGGAGCCTTTCGCTCAAGTCTCCGAGTCTGGAAACATTTCGCAGCGCGGGTCATTTTGTCGTTAACGTCCTCACGCTCGAGCAGCTTGAACTGTCGCAGCGTTTTTCCAGACCGGCGGTTGACAAGTTTGTCGGCGTTGACTTTTCGGACGGCATTGGCGGCATTCCCGTGCTCGCGGGCTGCGCGGCAACGATTGAATGCGCTGTTTTAAATGAGCATGTGGTGGGTGACCATGTGCTTTTCCTCGGTCAGGTTCACAGTTATGCGTACGAGCATGCTGAACCTCTGCTGTTTTTCAATGGCAGATACGTTCAGAGCATGGACTTTTCCGGGCCGCCTGCGAGCTGACTCATAACTTCAAACAATCAAAGGAACCCCATGAAACTCGGAATGTTCATGATGCCGCTGCATCCACCTGGCCGCAATATTGCAGAAACCTTGCAGGAAGACCGCGAGGCCATTTTGCTCGCTGACCAGCTTGGATTTTGCGAAGCCTATGTTGGAGAGCATGTCACCGATGCTGCGGAGACTGTTACCTCTTCCATGGTTTTTCTGGCGAGCCTGATTGCAGAGACGAAAAACATCATGCTGGGCACAGGCACTATCAATATGCCCAACAGCCATCCAGCAGCTATTGCGGCCCAGGCAGCCATGATGGACCACCTGCTCAAGGGACGCTTCATCATGGGTATCAGCCCGGGCGGCCTGATGTCGGACGCCGAAGTGTTCGGGAACCTCGGACAAAACCGCAACGAAATGTTTGTCGAGAGTATCAATACTGTTTTGAAAATATGGGAGTCTGAGCCGCCTTACAACATTGAAGGCAAGTACTGGAATGTCTCGGTCGCCAAAACCATGATTCCGGAAATCGGCCAGGGATTCATCATGAAGCCCTATCAAAAGCCTCATCCCCTGATTGTCGGCACGGCCGTGGCGCCGTTTTCCCAAGGCGTCACTGAAATGGCCAAGCGCGGCTGGCGGCCTATTTCAGCCAATTTCTTGATGCCCGAGTGGGTCAAAAGCCACTGGCCCAAGTATGTGGAGGGCCGAAGCGCGGTGGGCGAAGTCGCCATGCCAGGCGAATGGCGAATTGCAAAAAGCATTTTTGTCGCTGACGATGACGCGACGGCCAAACGATATGCATTGAGCGCAGAGGGTCCATATCATTTTTATTTCAAACAACTGGTACGCAAACTCGTCGGCGCCGGGGGCCGGGGCAACCTGTTCAAGACAGACCCGGACATGCCGAATGAGGCGATTACTCCGGAATATGTCACCCAGCGCCTGGTGCTGGCTGGTACGGTGGATTCGGTGGTCGATCAGCTTCTTGCCTTCCGCGAACATGTCGGCGACTTCGGTACGCTTCTCTACGCCGGGCACGACTGGATAGACCCTGTTCTGGCGAAACGGTCCATGCAGTTGATGGCCGAGCAAGTCATGCCCCGCGTGAACGCAGCGATCGAAAAATCTTCAGTTGGGGCCAGACTGGGCATGAAAGCCAATCAGCCCGCCATGCAGACCGCAAACTAACCTGAATCACACGGTATCAGTATTCTTTATTCAGCAGCAATACATCAACCTCTCAACGAAAAAAAATGGCAAACGCACAGATCAAAAAAGCAGCAGTAAAACAGCGAAAACCGGCGCGGGCAACCCCGCCTGATGAACCGGTAGCAGTCGGCGTCATCGGCCTCGGCATCATGGGTTCGGCGATGTCGGCCAACCTTGTCAAGGCTGGCTTCAAGGTTTTTGGTTACGACCCTGTTGCCAAGGCACGCTCAAGTCTGAAAAAAGCTGGCGGCTATCCCTGCACAAGCGCGACAGAGGTTGCCACGCAAAGCAAGTTCATCGTGCTATCCCTTCCAAGCGAAGCAGTGCTAGATCAGGTGTGTGCAGAGCTCATTGCCGCCCGCCAAAAAGGTCTGGTAGTTGCAGAAACCAGTACCCTGCCGGAATCGGCGAAGGTGCGCGCCCTGGCTGCGCTGTCAAAACACGGCGTTACGCTGCTTGACTGCCCACTATCAGGTACTGGCGCACAAGCCATCACGCGCGACCTCGCCGTGTATGCCAGTGGGGATGCCAGGGGAATCAAGGCTTTCGCGCCAGTTTTCGAGGGCTTCGCCCGTGCCCGCTACGATGTCGGCGCGTTTGGCAATGGCATGCGCATGAAGCTGGTCGCCAATCTTCTCGTTGCCATCCACAACCTCTCTACCGCCGAGGCGATCCTGATGGGAGTGCGTTCCGGTCTTGACGCAGCCATGGTGGTCAAAGTTGTGGCAGACGGCGCTGGAGGCTCTCGCATGTTCAGTGTGCGCGGGCCGATGATGGTGGACCGCTCATGGGGCGAAGCAACCATGAAGGTGTCAACATGGCAGAAGGATATGCGCCTTATCAATGATGCCCTACAAGCCACCGACACACCCGCGCCGTTGTTTGCAACCTGCATGCCTGTCTACAACGCCGCAATGGCGCTGGGTCACGGACCGGACGACACAGCAGCCGTCTATTCAGTTCTGGAACACATGATGGGTGTTAATCCAGAATCAAAAAAGCGGACAAAAAAATCGAAGCCGGCATGACCAGAAGCACCGTCAGAGGCGCTTCAGCGCGGTAAGGCAATATCGGCGACGCGTTGTCGGGATTCACTTGAAGGTGCAGTCCCGGATACCAGCGCCGGATAAGTAAGCTCTGCGCCGGCGAGAAAATTGTCGATTGCAAAAGTTACCTGCGTCATGAAGTCCACCTTGGCCCGCGTGTTGTAGACGTGCTGGCGAATGGCCGTATAAAAAATACCGCCGTGAAGTACCCAGACAAATTCAACTTCTTGCTCGGAGATCTTTTTTGGCTCTTTTGAAATCCTGCAGTAATGTCGTAACTCGCGGCAATATACGGGCATCAGTTCACGCCTGACCAACTGGATGTAGCGCTGGTTAAGTGTCGGCATTGAGAGCCCGGCGTGCATATAAATTCGAATCCAGTCCGGCTGATAGGTGGCTTCTGAGTACTGCCTGTAGAACTCAATCAGACGTTCGCGAAACGGGATTGATCGGTCTTCAAGCAATGCGATCCACGACGGGCGCCAGCGGCCATCGAATACGGTCTTGTAGACCCGATCGATCAGCGCTTGCTTGCTGGAAAAATAACGGTAAAGCAGCGGCTGGGTGATGCCCAGCCTCTTTGAAAGCTCGCGGGTCTGACCAGAAAATCCGACCTCGGAAAAATAGGAAATCGCTCCATCAATAATCTGTCGCTCACGTTCTGCGGGCGAAAGCCGGGTCTTGGCGACCTTCGCCGCAGCCGGTGGTTTTAACGGGGTCGATTTTTGTTTCCTCACACTGGCCGTCTTTTTAATCGCCCTTGATGCCGTTGTCGGAAACCAGCTTGCTGTATTTGACATGTTCTGCAGAAAGGAAGGTGCGGAATTCGTCCTGAGTGCTGGCCATTGCTTCCACTCCCAAGCCAGCAAACTTACCCTTCAGGTCACGATCGGCCATGATCTTCACTAGCGTTGCATGGTAATTGTCTACCACCGACTTGGGCGTGCCGACGGGAAGATAAATTCCCCACCAGTTTTCAGCGACCAGTCCCTGCAGGCCCGCCTCGCCAAAGGTCGGGATGTCGGGGAACATGGGCGAACGTTTTGCGCTGGTGATCGCCAGTGCGCGAAGCTTGCCTGTTTTGATGAACTGGGACACGGGGAGTGCGTCGCTTACCATCATGTCAAGATGGCCGGCAAGCAGATCATTGACAGCCTGCCCGCCCCCCTTGTAGGGTACGCCGAGCAATTTAACCTTGCCCTGCCGCATGATTAACTCGCCGCCCAGGTGCGCCATGCTGCCGGGACCGCTGGTTCCGAAATTGAGCGTTGCGGGATTTGCACGCGCAGCAGCAAGCAGTTCGCCCAATGTCTTGAACGGCGAGCGCTCAGGCACCACGAGTATGTTGGGGCCGGTGGCTGTGAGCGCTACCGGTATGAAATCCTTGTCCATGTTGTAAGACACTTTGTTGATCAGTGGATTGACCGAAGCCGGGCCCAGGTTTCCGATGACAAATGTGTAGCCGTCAGCGGGCTGGCGCGCGGCGTACTCCATACCAATGGACCCGGCTGCGCCAGGCTTGCTTTCAACGATAACCGGCTGCCCCCAGACTTCACTGAATTTTTGGCCCATGATGCGCGCCATCAAATCGGAGCTTCCGCCAGCGGGATACGTCACAATGAACTTTACCGGCCTGGAAGGAAAAGCCTGCGCGTGAACTGTGAGGGGTGACAGGGCGACACAGGCCGCGGCAAGAAGGCAGCTTTGAAATTTCCTGCGCAATTGAAATGCTTGTCTCATCGGATTGCTCCTTTTTAGTTTCGGAATCGATTGTTTGACCTAGGTATAAACGGCCAGGAACTACGTCCAAGATTAGTCTATATTATCGTTTGCTAAATAACCATCCTAACTTTCCCTCATGCTGAAAACTCCCACCCCTGCGGCCCGCGCCGACCAGACGCTTTCGCTCAATATGAAGTTGCTGGCTCATCACGAGCTCGCCGGCTTTGGTGGCTTGGGGGAGGGCATCTCGATGCAGCTGACAGACGACGGGAGACGTATTTTGTGGCTGGCTCACGAATCGGCCCCGAAGAACTTTTCCGGCGTGGATGTAACTGACCCCCGAAATCCGAAACTGATTGTGCAGACCGACCTTCCGCACATGAAGCTGAGGTCCAATTCGCTCGATGTCGTCGGCAACATCATGGCTGTGGCCTACCAGGCATCAACCGTCGGGATCAAGCCGGCAGGTGTTGACCTTTTCGATATCAGTACACCTGAAAAGCCAAAGCTGATTTCGCATTTCGACTGTTCGGGTCCCTACTCGCGCGGCGTGCATGCGCTGTGGTTTGTTGATGGCAAATACATTCACATGTCGTCTGGCGCGGCGGATTTTCAGCCGCGCAATCCGCTCGATGACCAGTTCTACCGCATTCTGGATGTGTCCAATCCGTCAAAGCCGTTTGAGGCGGGACGCTGGTGGTACCCGGGAACGCGCGAAGGCGACGAGGCACCGCCACCGCCGCGCCTGCCGGCCAAGTTCGACACGGGTTTTCGCACCCACAACACCAATGTTTTTCCTGAACGGCCAGATCGTGCCTTCGTCGGGTACATCGACGGCGGTGCGGTGGTGCTGGATATTTCCAACCTTGGCAATATCAAGGTGGTATCGAAATGGAATCATTCGCCGCCCTTTAACGGATTCACTCACACGGTTTTGCCGCTGTTTGATCGCGGCCTGTGGATCGTCAGCGACGAATGCGTGCAGGACAACGGCGCCGACTGGCCCAAGCTGGTATGGGTGGTGGACTCGCGTAATGAAGCCAATCCGGTTCCCATCGGCACCTTCCCTGCGCCACCATTTGATGCCTTCGCCAAACGCGGGGGTCGCTTCGGTGCGCACAACCTCCACGAGAACCTGCCGGGCCCGACATCTTTCCGGTCCGACACCATCATCATCGGCACCTTCTTCAATGCCGGCGTGCGCGTTTACGACACAACCGATCCGTACAAGGTTGAAGAAATCGCCTATTACGTGCCCGGCGCACCCAAGCTCTCGCCGGCCGGTGCGATCCAGCTCAATGACGTTTATGTCGATGACCGACGCATTGTCTACACCGTCGACAGGTTTACTGGCGGTCTCTACATTCTGGAGATGAACATCTGAGGGCCGGTTTGTGACTGCGCAGCGTGACCCGCTGGCCGGGAAGATCCCCGTCACTCTGATCACTGGCTTTCTCGGCAGTGGGAAGACCACTCTTATCTCAAAGCTGGTCAGGCATCCGTCCATGCAGCGCGTGGCTGTGGTTATCAACGAGATCGGCGAGATCGGCATTGACCATGACCTGGTCACCATGTCCTCGGAGAACATCACGCTGCTGGCCAACGGCTGCATCTGCTGCTCGGTGCGTACCGACCTGCAGGAAACGCTACGCGATCTTTTCGCCCAGCGCAGGAGCGGGAAAATCGCTGATTTTGACCGCGTGATCGTTGAAACAACCGGCCTGGCCGATCCGGCACCGGTAGTCCAGACGCTGGTCAGTGACACACTGCTTGCTGCACACTATCGACTCGATGGACTGGTCACGCTGGTGGATGCCCTGCACGGTGCCAGCCAGATTCGCGATCACTCTGAGCCCACCAAGCAAATCGCGCTGGCAGACCGCGTGTTCCTCACGAAAAGCGATCTCGCGAGCGCTTCGGACATTGATGCGTTGAAGGCTTGCGTTCTTGCAATCAATCCGGGCGCCGGTGTACGCCTGCTTGTCAACGGAGAACTCGATCCCGCCGCGCTCACCAATCTGGGCCTGGCAACAGCGCGAGCAGGTGCAGAGACACTGAGTTTTCTGGGCGAGTCACTTGACCCGGCCGATCCCGGCGGCGAGCGATACCTCGGTGCCCGCGTGGCCCTGCACGACGCCTCCATTAAAACGTTGTCACTCCGGTTCGACAAGCCCTTTACCTGGGCCAGCCTTTCTGCGGCACTGGAACTTTTGACAACGCTGCGCGGACCGGACCTGCTGCGGGTCAAGGGCATCGTCAACATTGAAGGGGCTCCGGTCGTGGTGCAGGGCGTGCAGCACATCTTTCATCCGCCAGTGACACTTGACCGCTGGCCCAGCGACGACACCGGCAGCCGGCTGGTTTTTATCACCCGCAATATAGAGGCCTCCGTCATTCGCAACCTTCTCAACGCGGTGGGTGCCATGACATCACCGGATTCGGGTTGAAAGCTGTAGCACCGGGATACCGTGCGGCCAATAGCAATAGCAATATCTGATCAGCCCTTGCTACCTTCGTTCAGCCACCAGACAGGAAGGCGCGTGCAATCCTTTGCATCCAGCCCCTTGCCGGCAGCCTGATCAAACGACTGCAGAGCGAGAGCGGTCACTGGTAATTTGACGTTTTGAAGTGCTCCCTGCTCCAGCATGGCCCGCACATCCTTGCGCATGGTCGCGATGTTCACAGTCACCTGCCCGCTGTCGTCGCCTGACAGCGCCTGCGCAATCATTTTCCCCCTGGTCTTGAGCATGTTTGGGCCGCCCGAGGTATCCGAAAAGATATCGATGACCCGTGCTGGATCAAGGCCTAGAGGCTGAACCAGCGACAGCGCCTCGCCAAGCGTTTGCCAGTAAACCATGAGCGGCAGGTTGATGGCGAGCTTCATGGTGGCCCCCGCGCCCAGTGGGCCGACATGCTCGACGCGGCGGCAAAGCACCTCTAACAGATCGCGCGCCCGGCCAAGATCTGACTCTGAGCCACCCGCAAAACCCAGTAGCTTGCCTTCAAGGGCCGGACCGACACTGCCGCCCACCGGGCATTCAAGATAGCTTGCACCGGCCGCCTCGACCCGCAGCCCCACATCCTGCTGCTTGATGGGCCTGACGGTGCTCATGTCGATAAAAAGCTTGCCGTCAACCTTGCCTGCCAGCAGACCCTGAGCGCCGAAATAAACGTCGTCGAGCGCTAGCTCATCAATCAGCATGGAGATCACGATGTCCAGCTGGCTTGACAGTTCCCGGGGTGATGCGGCCCACGCCGCGCCCCCGTCGAGCAGCGCCCGGGCGCGCTCCGGCGTGCGGTTCCAGACTGTGACCTGGTGGCCGGCAGAAAGCAGCCGCCTGGCTATCGCGGTACCCATCTTTCCGGTTCCTGCAATACCGATATGCATGATGTCTCCTTTGTCGCGCGCGGCAATACACGCAAATTTCAGTGGTCGGCTAGCACGCGTAGCAAGTTATCATAAGATAAACAGCCAGCACTGCAATTTCCCCGCCTCATCGCTGGACCGTAAACACAACAAGACAAGGAGCAAAAATGTTTTATACCTGTTCACCCACATGTACCGATCCCCTGCACAGGCACGGCCCGGTCCGTTCTGCAGCTGCAACAGTGGCCAGCAGCACCGCCAGGGCGTCACGCCCAGTCGCCAAAAGCCGGGCAGGCAAAGCGAAAGTCGTTGATCTTCACTGCCATTACCTCAACCCTGAAGTCAATGCGAAAACAGCGCACCTCAATCCCGCGCAATATGACCCTACGACGGTATTTGCTGACGATCTGACGCGCGAAACCAATGTCAAGCAAATGAAGACCCGCGCGCCCAAACTGACAGGCGTAACCGAGCGGCTGGTTGACATGGACCGGATGGGGGTGGACATACAGGCAATTTGCCCTGCGCCCTATCATTTTTTCTACTGGACCGAAGCTGACTACGGCGCGCAACTGGCGCGTGAGGTCAATGAAGGCATTGCAAAAATTGCCGCTGATACCCCTGATCGTTTTGTCGGGATGGGTTCAGTACCGTTGCAGAATTCAGAGCTGGCGATCCGCGAGCTGGACTATTGCGTGAAGAAACTTGGCATGCGAGGCATCGAGATATGCACCAACGTCAACGGCAAGAACCTGACCGATCCGAGCCTTAAACTCGACAAGTTTTTCGCCCGCTGCGAAGAGCTCGGCGTGGTGATCTTCATGCACCCGCTGGGCTACACGCAGGCCGATCGTCTGACGCATCACTATTTCAACAATGTGATCGGCAACCCGCTGGATTCGACCGTAGCCGTGTCCCACCTGATTTTCGACGGGGTGATGGCGCGCTATCCGAAGCTGAAAGTTATTGTGGCTCACGGCGGTGGCTTTATCGCCCATTACTGGGCGCGCATGGACCACGCCTGGCGTGTCCGGGCCGACTGCCGTACGGTGATCAAGCGCCCGCCGTCTTCGTATCTCGAAAAATTCTATTTCGACACCATCACATTTGATCCGGAGATGCTCAAGCGTCTTATTGACCGCTTTGGTGCAGACCATGTAGTCCTGGGAACAGACTACCCTTATGACATGGGCGAGGATGATCCACTGGGATTGATTGCGCAGGTCAAGCGCCTGCCAAAAGCGTCGCGCGAGCTGATTACCGGTGGCAACGCCGCACGCCTGCTGAAAATAAAATTTTGAACAAGCCAGTTTTCAGGCTGAAGAGTGGGCTGTTGCTAAACCGGAGAGAAGGCTGTTGATTTGAGAATTTTTGTTTCCTGCTGCTCAATCACGTCAAGATCCCGCAACGCATTGCGATAGAGGTCCCATCCCGGATCCTGCTCCATTAGCTGGCGACGGCGCTCTCTTTCAGCCAGACTGTCAAAACCCCACAGATGCACGACCTGATTGAGCGCACCAATTTCGGAAACAAAAAATCCAATCAGCTGGCCGAGGTATTTTTTCTGTAATGGCAGGGCAGCGCGCTCATACAGCAACAAAAAATCTTTTGTACGCAGCGGCCTCACGGTATAGGTTCTCATTTCAACAATCACATTTGCCTGGATAAATGTTGGAGTGGTTTGACAACGGATACGAAAGTAACACTTGGCCATGATACAAATGCACGCCCATGCAACGCACGCTGGAAAACCCTTGAGCCAGGGGCTTCGATCCTCTCCCGGCAGACCAAATATTCATTCTCAGATGTGACGTAATGCACAAGGGTTTAATCTTGGTTCCAGTAACAACGTATGACAATCTGTATGATGCGAAGCTAATTTTGATCACGCACTGATCCAGTTGGGTCAAACTATTCCACAGATGTCGAGACACTTCACGTTTTTAATCGGTTTGCGTGCTGCCCTGGTTGTTACAAGTCTTTTGGTATCGGGCCTTGCCTATCCGCAAACCTGTGTAGCCCCTGGTAAAGACGGCCCGGCAACGCTGTCTGGGATTTTGAACACTTATTATCCCGGTGTTGCGGCTGGTATTGCGGCCGGGGCCACTTCGCTGACGCTGGGGCTTCCGTCGTTAGGTGCGGCAGGCACGGTCACGGTCGGCGACAAACTGCTCATCATTCAGATGCAGGGTGCAGACATAAACTCAAGCGATGACGAGCGCTATGGTGATGGCACGGGCACAGCTGGTAATACGCCTACCACCACCATTTCCCAGGCAACAGGTTACACAGCGCTTAATTTAGCTGGTGGTTTTGAATACGTACAAGTTACCGCAGCAGCCGGTGCAAACATTACCTTTACCCCTTCGCTAACCAACTCTTACGCGCAAAACACTGGCGTGCAGCCCAGACGTACCTATCAAGTCATACGCGTACCGCAGTACTCCAGCGCAACTATCAATTCGGCCTCGCCAGTTGTAGCGCAAACGTGGGATGGTGCCGTCGGTGGAGTTGTGGCGGTTGACGTGGCAGGGGCGCTGAACTTTACGGGCAGTGGCCCGCATATGGACGCGTCTAACCGTGGTTTCCGGGGTGGTGCGCAGGGCGTTGCGAATTCGACTTGCTGTAACAGCGTTTTGGCGCGCTATGTGAGTACCTTGACAGCAGACGGAGGCTCTAAAGGCGAGGGCGTTGCCGGTGTGCCGCGCTACGTCAACCGGTCTATTGTGGGTACTTACAACAGCGGCACACGGTTTTCAGACCCTTCGCCTAGCCCAGTGATTCTTGACCAAGGTGCCGCCAACATGGGGTATACCAACGGTGACTTCATGCGCGGCTCGCCTGGCAATGCGGGGGGCGGCGGTAATTCGCACAATGCTGCGGGTGGCGGTGGTGGCAACGGCGGCGCGGGCGGTAACGGCGGGCAAACCTACAACGGTGACGGTCTGCGCGACTTGGGTGGGTACGGCGGCTCGCCCATGCCGCAAAGCGGCGGTTTGATCGCAACCCGTATTTTTATGGGTGGTGCGGGCGGCTCTGGCAGCTTGAACAACGACAACGGGCAGGGCGGCAATGGTGGTAATGGTGGCGGCATTGTTGTTGTACGCGCAGGCTCACTCGTTGGGGCAGGGGTTTTGCGATCTGATGGGCAACGCGGTTGGGACTCAAATGCACCGAACGACGCGGGCGGCGGCGGCGGAGCTGGCGGATCAGTATTGGTGATTGCCGGTACGGGTCACGGTAACGTTACCGTGCAAGCTCGTGGTGGTGACGGCGCAAATTCCAACGTAACCACTGGTAGTACAGCCTTCGCGCCGCCTAACGGTGATCAAGGTGGCTGCTGCGGCGGTGAACGAGAAGGTCCCGGCGGCGGCGGCGGCGGCGGCGCGGTTTTATCCAATGCAACGCTGGGCAGCTTGCTTTTGAGCGGCGGCATCAATGGCTTGTCGCGTGAAGACAAAGCGGCTGGCTTTTCCGGCAACATGCGCGCCAGCCCCGGATCTGTCGGCACCAGCAATATGACCGTAGCAGCCGCAAGCGTTGTGGGAGCGCGGGAAGGGTATTTTTGTAAACCCGTGCTCACGGTGACCAAGCTAACCACCACGCCAGCGTTGTCGGTGCCGCCCGCAACCACGGGAAGCTACAAAATTCGCATCAGCAATGCGGCAAATGGTGGCTGGGCCTACGGTATTGCTGCCGTTGACACACTGCCCAGCCCATTCACGTTACCGTCACCGGGTACAGCCAATCTGGCTTACGTTGGCTTGTCGAGCTATGGTGCCACCCAGCCTGCCAGTACCCCAGCCTTTGCCTTAAGCCCCGCCACTTGGGGGCAAGCGGGCCTGTACGGCTCGGCCTTTAATCTGGGCCCCGGCGCAGCAATTACTTTGACGTTCAACATCAACCTCAATGGCGCTACCGCTGGCACGTATCAAAACCCGGCGCAAATCAGTTACTCAGACCCTACCCGCACTACGGGTGGGTCCGGTACGGGGGCAACGGTTAACCCGACCATTACGCCGGGCGGCCTTGACGCCTCAGGCGCTACGGTGGGTGGCAGTAATTACGCCGCTTCGTCCAGTACGCAAGAAGACATCGTCATAACCGGTACAGCGGGCACTACGGCTGATTTGGCCTTGGTCAAAACAGGTTCGACCAATGTGTTTGTAGGCGATGCGGTGTCTTACAACCTGGTTGTTAATAACTCCGGGCCCAGCAACGTCACGGGTAGCATCACCATTTCTGACAACGTGCCTGCCAACATTGGCACTGTGACTTGGGTTTGCACCGTCACTGGCGGCACAGGTGACTGCGATACCGTGGCTGCGGGGCCAGGGGCAACAGGTTCTGGCAATTCGATTGTGCTGAACCGCGTTTCTTTGTATAGCGGCGCACAGCTCACCATCGTGATCAGCGGCACAGCGGCAACGGCGGGCGCTATCACCAACACTGCAACGGTGTCGTTGCCAACAGGTTTTACCGACCCCACGCCATCGAATAACAGCGGCACGGCCACCACCACCATCACCACGCCAACGGCTGATTTGAGCGTGAGTAAAACCAATGGCACCACCACCGTGCCGAGCGGCGGTGTGACCAACTACAGCATCACCGTAGGCAACAACGGCCCAGCGCCCGTGAGCAACGCCACGGTGTTTGACCCTGCATCCGCAGGCGTCGCCAAGCTCAGCATGACGTGTACTGCTTCTGGCGGTGCTGCGTGCCCTGGCTCGTTCAGCACCACCACGTTTCAGGCATCAGGCCTGGTCGTACCAAACTTGCCTGTAGGTGGAACAGTGGTTTTTGTGGTGTCGGCCCAAATCACCGGTACACCGACTGTTTCCAATGCGGCATCGGTCACTTCCGCCATATCTGACCCCGTACCCGGTAACAACATCTCAACCGATACCGACACCGTGGTTACCAACCCCACACGCGTGCTGAGCAGTGCCAATATTTGCGCCGCAGGTACCACCGAGCAATTAACCAACTTGCTGACCAACTCTGACTTTGCAAACAACGCGGCACTTGTGGGCACCACGCAAACCCAGTACGCGCCAAGTACGGCAGCCGTAGATCCGGGCGTAGCAGTACAAAGCGGAAGTGTTAACTACAACGGTGGCACGATTGTTCAAAACCCGTTCCCTGGCGATGTGTCGCGCAGCGTAAGCAGTGCCAATAACTGGGTATGGTCCAAGGGCAATAGCACCGGCGCGGCTTGGCGCCTTTGGCGGCAGAGCGTGTCGGGCTTGGTAGCCAACCGCAGCTATGAGTTCATGTACTACTACTCCAGCCCGGTAGCGGTGGGTCAAACCACCACGGTGCAGGCGCAACCGCAAATACGCGTATTCGCATCACCGACCACTTACGTGCAAGGCGCAGTCACCGTACCCTTTGATGGGACAACCGACACCTGGACTTTGACGCAAACCATCTTCAACGCCACCACCACAGCGGTGACGCTTGAGCTGTGGGACACTACCACCGGTACCCCTGGCGACGACACCGCTTTCACCCAGCTTATCTTGCGCGAGTGCAAACCCAATGCAGACCCCGCTGTTACAAAAAGCAACGGCACAGGCACCATACCGGTTTTTTCAACAACGGCTTACACCATCACCGTCACCAATAACAATGCTGCAGCGACCGGCCCCGCAGACGGCATTACTGTGCGTGACCCCGCCGCCACCGGGCTGACCAAAAACAGCATTGCCTGCACGGCAACTGGCGGTGCGGCCTGCCCGCCAAGCGTGACGATTTCAGGCATTGAAAGCGCAGGCGGCCTGACTGTGCCAAGCTTGCCCTTTAACGGCACCATTGTTTTTAATGTGGTCGCTACGGCTACGCTGTTGTCTGGTTCAGTCACCAACACCGTATTCATCGGTTTACCGCCTGGACTTGTGGATGCCAATTCGGCGAATAACACCGCATCCGATATTGATGCCATCAAAGGCGCTGCGTCAATAAGCATTACCAAAACCAACAGCACAAACACGGTGGCGGCCGGTGGCACCACCGCTTACACCATCACCGTCAGCAACGGAGGGCCTAGTCCTGCCGATGGGGCCACCCTGGCTGACCCTGCCGTGGTGGGCCTGAGTTGCACCGACTTCACCTGCACCAGCGCCACCGGCATGAGCTGCCCTGCGCTGGCTGGTACCGCCGCCGCGCGGGTTAGCGGTATTCAATCAGGGCTGGTGATAAACCCTTTTCCTTCGGGAGGAAGCCTAACTTTCAATTTTGCTTGCTCCGTCACTGCCACTGGCCAGTAACGTCTATCACTTTTGATACTGCGTAATGCCAAACAAAATTTCGCATGCTGTATCAGTGGCGATCGCCCGTACCGATGTTGATGGGTATTGCTTCCCAGTCCCGGCCAAGGCGAAGTCCGCACTCTTCCAGCATGACGTGGACTTTGTGGCCGTTGGGTGTGGGCCATGAATAGACTTTTATCATGCGTTTTTTCTATTGATGCAAGTATGATGGATCTTGCACTTTAAGAGAAATCTCCAAATCATGTTCGAGCGGCTTAAAAAGATGATGGGCACGTCCTCCGCTGACTCTGGGGCCACCCCAAGCGCCCGGTCGCAGGGGCCTGTTGCCGAATGGGCTGGCGCTATGGATTTTGCGTACACCGGTGCGGCAGATGGCAAGGCCACAGGTTTTGTCGTCACAGGCGAAGTAGCTGGAAAACCCTTCAAGCTCGAGCGTGGACGCGCCTCACGCGACTACATTCGTGGCGACGAGTTGCGCGCCAGGGCCGAGCTGCAAGTCAACGACGACGCGGCGGTTTTAATCATGAGTCGGCCACTCAAGGAGTCGCTTGAGAAAAAAGCCTATGAGATGTACACCGACACGCTGCAAACCACAGCCGACCCCAGTCTGCCCGAAGAAATGCGCTGGCTGGCGATGTACCCTGAAGTCGGCTGGGACGCTTTAAGCCCTGCCTTCTGGAAGCGCTATTCGGTATTGGCTGACCAGCGCGAACATGCACAGCTGTGGGTGACGCAAGCGCTGGGCGAGCTGCTGATGTCATGGCCAGAGCCAGCGCCCGGTGCCGATGTGCCCTTCATCCTCATGCTGCTGCGCGGCAAGGCTTACCTGCGTATGCAGTACAGCCCCGCTGATGTGCCGACACTGGCGCACAGCATGCGCATTTTCAGCACTGCCTGCGATGGTGCGGTGGCTGGGCTTGGGGCTGATATTTCGCTTTAAAACGTTTTTTTTGACCACGCCGTGACATGGGCGGAGCTTGGGAGTATACTGTATATAAATACAGTATTTCTTAATTCTCTTTTCCTATTGTGCTGCCCTGGTCTTCATGCCTTCACCCGCTCTAACGCCGGTTTCACCCGCCGTCATGCCGCCTTCCTTGTCAAGCCTCAGCCACGTCTGGCGTGCGGGCGAGCTGGGCAGTGTTAACCTGGCCGTGGTCAGCACGGGCTACGCTGCGCTGGACCAGGTATTGCCAGGTGGCGGCTGGCCGCAGGGCGCGTTGATTGAGGTTTTGCAAGCCCAAGGCGGCCAGAACGAATGGGGCTTGGTTGCACCAGCCTTGGCAAGTGTGCAACGGGCAGCGTCGCAGGCATTAACGCTGCTCATCAATGCACCATACGACCCCTTTGGCCCGGCGCTGGGGGCACGCCAGGTGGCCATGCAGCGTTTGCTGTGCATCAACGCTAAAAAATCTGACGCGCCCTCTCTGCTGTGGGCCACGCGTGAGGCGCTGCAATGCGCCGACGTGGCTTGCGTGCTGGCATGGCTGCCCGATACCCGCAGTGCGCATTTGCGCCGCTTGCAAATTGCTGCGCATGCGCACAACAAACTGCTGTTTGTGTTCAGACCGCTGTCTGCGCAGCATGAATCGTCACCCGCACCGCTGCGTTTGCGGCTTGAAGCTAGGGTGCAAGCAGAAGGGCAAGACGCTGACAACTTGACTGTGCATGTACCCAAGCGGCGTGGCCCGCCGTTGGCTGCACCGGTGCTGCTGGACACCCGGCCACCACGTTTGGCCGCATTGCTGGCGGCTACCCGAGAACGGGCGCGCAACAAACGTGAAGAGCTTGCAGTACAGCTACCTTCACACTTGCCATCGCTTTTGACGACCAATCTCTATTCGGCATACTTGGCCCAATCAGGCCAATCAGGCCAATCAGGCACTACCCATGCGCTGGATCGCACTGCAAGCGCGCTTGCTTGAGCCTGGATCGGTGCTGCTCGATGAAGCCAGCACTCAGCAAGCGGTGGCTAGCATGGCGCTCGGCTTCACGCCGCGCGTTGTGGTCGCGGGCGGCGCGGTGCTGATGGATGTGACCGGCAGCTTGCGTCTGTTTGGTGGCCTGATGCGTTTGATGCTGCTGCTAGAGCAAAAAATCAACCGGTTTTTTGCATCCAGTCAAGCTGTAACCCAAGTAAATCGGGCGCAAGGCGCTACGTCTTTGATAGCGTATGGTCGCCTGGTTTTGCAGACTGAAGGCCTGGAAATACCCAAAAACCAATTCAAACCGCCCAAACGCGTTGCCGACATGCCCCTGCACACGCTGGCTGCCGCAGGGGCGCATGTGGCGGTGCTGGAGCGCATCGGCTGCCGCACCTGGGGTGACTTGCTGAACTTGCCGCGTGAGGGCATGGCTCGCCGCTTTGGCGCAGACCTGCTTGAAGCCCTCGATCGGGCACGCGGCGCTGTTCCCGACACCTACAACTGGCTGGTGCTGCCCGAGCAGTTTGATGAAAAGCTGGAGCTTGACACACTGGTTACCCATGCGCCGCTGCTGATGGCTGGAGTTGAGCGTTTGCTCATTCATTTGCAGGCGTGGCTGCTGGGTCGGCAAAGCGGTTTGAGCGCCCTCAAACTGACGTGGCACCTCGACAAACGCCGTGACGTTGCCCCCACAGGCGAGCTGGAGGTTCGGGTCGCCCAGCCCGCACAAAACCTGGCGCACGTAGCCCGCCTGATTGCCGAACACCTGGTCCAGCAAAAGCTGCCTGCGCCCGTGTATGCCATCAGCCTGCAATCATTGACCACCGAACCTCTGGAAGATGCCGCGCTGGCTACCACCAGCTTGTTGATGGACTCCAGCGACAAGGCTGATAAGGGCAACAGCGCGGCCCAGCTGATAGAGCGCTTGAGTGCGCGCTTGGGTAATGCCCAAGTTCAAGCGTGGCAGCCGCAAGCTGGCCACCGGCCTGAAGCCATGCAGCGCTGGGTTGATGCTATGGGCGCGACTCATTGGCAGCTCAATAGAAAATCATTTGCTATTAAATCAATAGCTGCTCGCGCCCGTAAAATAAGGGCTGCAGCCAAAAATGACGATCAAAAAGAGCCTCAAAACGCTTTTCTGGACGTTTTTTCGGGTAATTTTTCAGAATCGCTTTATCCAACCTGGCTGCTACCCGAACCGTTGCGTTTGCAAACCGCTGGCAATAGCCCGCTATACCAGGGCAAGCTGGTACGCCTGGCCGGGCCGCAGCGGCTGGAAGCCAGTGGCTGGCTGGCGTCAAACGTCAAAAGCGCGGGGCAGAAAAACTGCGCTGATCAAAGCCCGGCCCAAAAACCCGCCATTCGCGACTACTTTATCTACCGCAACCAGCAGGCCAGTTTGCTGTGGATCTACAGCGAGCGCCTGGCAGTCGGCACGCTTGAGGCACCGCAGCAGAATGTCCGGGCCGTTGCCTCGCAGCAAAGTTCTGGGGCCGCTGCTTTTCAGCGGCGTGCCTGGTATTTGCACGGCTTTTTTGCCTAGACGCACTGACTTGCCATGTACACGCCCCAGCTGCCCGACTACGCCGAGCTGCACGCGCTGAGCAACTTCAGTTTTCAGCGCGGCGCGTCGCATCCGCAAGAGCTGGTTGAGCGCGCTTTTGCACTTGGCTATAAAGCCATTGCGATTACTGACGAATGCTCGGTCGCTGGCGTGGTGCGGGCGCACGAAGCGGCTAAAAAAATCGGGCTGCAGTTGCTGCCAGGATCTGAATTTTTAGTGACTGACAAAGATCCCTTTCGCATCATCGTGCTGCCGCACAACGCCAACGGCTGGGGAAATTTGTGTGAGTTCATCACGATGGCCAGGCAAGCGGGCGATGTGCTTGAAAAGGGAAGCTACCGGGTTGATAAAGCCAGCAACTTTGCATTGCTGACTGACTGCGAAATCATTTTTTCGCCGTTAACCAATGGGAAAGTTATAGGGCAGGGCGCTATCAATACAGAAGCTGCTCACGCTCATATCCATTGGGCTATGGGCATTTTTAGCACCCGTTTATGGCTTGCTGTCGAACTGATGCAGGGTCTGGATGACGCATTGCGTTTGCAGCAACTGCGCGGCATTGCCCGCGCGACCGGCGTGCGGCTGGTGGCCAGCGGCAATGTGCACATGCACGTGCGATCACGCAAGCCGCTGCATGACGTGATGACGGCCATTGGCCTTGGTACCACCGTGCACCGCTGCGGCTTTGCCCTGCAACCCAATGCCGAGGCGCACCTGCGCCAGCGCATGCGGCTGGCCGATATTTACCCGTCTGACTTGCTGCGAGCCACGCTGGAGGTGTCTGCGCGTTGCACATTTAATTTGAACGAGATTCGTGCGCTTTACCGCTACCCTAAAACCGACAGTGCTCAAAACGCTGAGACGCCTGCGCAATGCCTGCGCCGCCTGACCGCTGTTGGTGCAGCCGAGCGTTACCCCGATGGCGTTTCCGGGCCTGTGCAAAAGCAGCTGAACCATGAACTGGCGCTGATCGAAGAGCTGCAATACGAGATGTACTTCATCACCGTGCATGACATTGTTCGTTTTGCGCGAACCCAAAAAATCTTGTGCCAGGGCCGTGGCTCGGCGGCCAACTCAGCGGTTTGTTATTGCCTGGGTATCACCGCTGTTAACCCGGCTGAAAGCAACTTGCTGTTTGAGCGCTTCATCAGCCGCGAGCGCCGCGAGCCGCCCGATATTGATGTCGACTTTGAACACCAGCGCCGCGAAGAAGTCATTCAATACATCTACAACACCTACGGCCATGACCGCGCCGCCATTGCCGCCACAGTGACCAGCTATCGCCCGCGCAGCGCCCTGCGTGACGTGGGCAAGGCGCTGGGCATTGAGCTTGGGTTGATTGAGCAATACGCCAAAGAGCATTTCTGGTTTGATGGCAGCGCCGCGCTTGAAGAAAAGCTTGCAAAGCTTAATGAGGCAGGCCTGGCCGAGCGGGCAGGACCAGTGCTCCAGTGGCTTGATTTGTCGGTGCAGCTCATGGGTTTTCCGCGCCATTTGGGGCAGCACGTAGGCGGCTTTGTGCTGACGCAAAGCAAGCTCACGCGGCTGGTGCCGATTCAGCCCGCCACGATGGAGCAGCGCCGCATCATTCAGTGGGACAAAGACGATCTGGACGCGATGGGCCTGCTCAAAGTCGATGTGCTGGCTCTTGGTATGTTGTCGGCCATTCGGCGTTGCCTGCATTTGGTAGACCAGTGGCGCGGCGGCGAGCTCTTGATGCATCAAATACCCAGCGAAGACGTACAAACCTACAACATGATTTGTGAGGCTGATACGGTGGGCGTTTTTCAAATTGAAAGTCGGGCGCAGATGTCGATGTTGCCGCGCTTGCAACCGCGCACCTATTACGATCTGGTGGTCGAGGTCGCCATCGTGCGGCCCGGTCCGATTCAGGGCGGCATGGTGCACCCGTATTTAAAAAGCCGCGAAGTGGTGCGCGGCGGCGGCGAAATTATCTACCCCTATCCCGAGCTAAAAGCCGCGCTGGGCCGCACCTTGGGCGTGCCGATTTTTCAAGAGCAGGTCATGCAGATCGCCATGATTGCGGCTAAATTTTCAGCTGACGATGCCGACGACCTGCGCCGCTCCATGGCGGCGTGGAAGCGCAAGGGCGGCGTGGCCCGCTTTCATGACCGGCTGGTGAACGCCATGGTGGCGCGCAACTATGACAAAGAGTTTTCAGAAAACATCTTCAAGCAAATTCAGGGCTTTGGCGAATACGGATTTCCTGAGAGTCACGCCGCCAGTTTTGCCAAACTTGTCTACGTGAGCTGCTGGCTCAAATGCCATGAACCGGCTTGCTTTGTAGCCGCGCTGATTAACTCGCAGCCCATGGGTTTTTACGCACCGTCGCAGTTAGTGCAAGACGCACTGCGCCACGGCGTTGAAGTGCGTGCTGTTGACGTGATGCACAGCCATTGGGACTGCACATTGGAGGCTACCGAACAGCAAAGTCCAACCAATTGCTACCTTGGCATCCTCCCAAATCAACCCGCTGTGCGCTTGGGGTTGCGGCTGGTGTCAAGCCTGCAAGAATCTGCCGCGCACCGAATAATCGCCGCCCGTCAGCAAGCCGCGTTGATCAGCGTGGAAGACTTGGCCTCACGCGCCGCACTCGGCACGCTGGAGGTCAACGCGCTGGCCGCTGCGGATGCGCTCAAGGCGCTTGCAGGCCACCGCAGGCAGCAGGTGTGGGCGGCATCGGCCATCAAAGCTGCGCCGCATTTGCTCAAATCGGTTCCTACCCATGAAGCACCGCTTGAGTTGCCCGATACGCCTGAAGGCGAAAACATTTTGTTCGACTACCGCGCCACTGGCCTCACCTTGCGCCGACACCCGGTAGCGCTGCTACGCGCACGGCTGGCTAGCCAGGGTTTGCTCAGTGCCGATGAGCTCAACGCACTGCCGGATGGTGAAGACGTATCGGCTTGCGGCATCGTCACCGTGCGCCAGCAACCGCAAACCGCCAAGGGCACCGTGTTTGTGACGATTGAAGACGAGACCGGCCCGGTCAACGTGATCGTCTGGAAGTCACTGCGCGAAAGCCAGCGCTTTGAGGTCATGCACGCCCGGCTGCTAGCCGTGCACGGCGTGTGGCAACGCAGTGAAGAACACGGTACGGCCAAAGGTTACGGCGCAGTGCGCAATCTGGTAGCGCGGCGGCTGGAAGACCTGACCCCGCTGCTCGGGCGGCTAGGTACCGAAAGCCGGGATTTTCATTAGCTTGATTCTCAGAGACGTTTTCAACAACGTGTTCAGGCAAAAAAAGCTTCTCTCACGGCCGGTGATTCCCGGGCTTCTTCCATGCGGCCAGTCCACGCCACACGCCCGGCGGACATCACGATGGCCCGTGACGCTATGGCATGTGCAATGTCGAGATTTTGCTCCACAAGCAGAACGGCCACGCCGCGCGCCTGGATGGCCTTGATGGACGCGACCATTGTTTTGACAATACCCAGCGCCAGACCGGCAGAAGGCTCGTCAAAAATAATCATTTTTGGAGATGCCATCAGCGACCGTCCAATCGTCAGCATCTGCTGCTCACCGCCCGACAGCGAAGATGCCAGTTGGCCCCGACGTTCCTTGAGCTTGGGGAACAAGGTGAAAATATCTTCAAGCTCGGTCGGCTTTCGGTCTCCTGCGGCGTTAGCACCTATTTCAAGGGTTTCCTGCACGCTGAATGTGGGAAACAGTTCTCGCCATTGCGGCACCAGTGAGAGGCCGGCTTTTGCAATTGCGCCCGCCTTGTGTTTGCTGATGTCCTTGCCGTCAAACACCACGCTGCCCCCGGTTTTTGAGATCAGGCCGGCAATGGCTTCAACCGCTGTCGTTTTGCCTGCGCCATTGGCACCCAGGAGGGCGATGGCTTCACCGGCGACGACCTGCAACGACAGGCCCTGCGTGGCCATGACGGAGCCATAACCGGCGCTTAAATTGCTGACTTCAAGCATCGGCTGACTTCCCGAAATACAGCTGCTGCACGGATTCGTTAGCCATGACATTTTCAGGCGTGCCTTCGGTGATGGCGACACCGGCGGCCATGACAAAAATACGGCTGCTCATCTGCGCCAGGAAACCGATGTTGTGTTCAATCAGCAGCATCGCCATGCCGGTTTCGCGGTTGATCTTTTTCAACAGGTCGCCAATGCGGTGGATTTCTTCCTCGCTGACACCAGATACAGGCTCATCCAGCAAGAGCAGTTTGGGGCCGGACACAATGGCCCGTGCAATTTCCAGACGGCGCTGGTCGCCCAATGACAGTTGGCCTGCCATCACGCCGCTCTGTAAGGCCAGCCCAACCCCATCCAGCGCGGCCATGATTTTTTGCTGCGCTGATTTCCCTGCCAGGCCTGCTGCGCCTGCGGCCAGATCGGTGAAACTCCCGCCGAGTACCCGCAGGATGCTGTTGCCGCCCAAACCAATCGCCACGTTGTCGTAGCAGCTCAGGTCGCGGAAGATCGCGACATGCTGGAAGGTACGTGTGATGCCGTGCGACATGCGGCTGGTGGCACCTTCTTTTTCAATTGACAGACCGAAAGCGCTGATGTTGCCGGTATCGGGTTTGGTGAAGCCCGACAGCATGTTGAACAGCGTGGTCTTGCCCGCGCCGTTGGGGCCCATCAGGCCGAGGATTTCGCCCGGGTAAACCGACAGGCTTAACTGATCGACGGCACGCAGCGCATCAAACGACTTGCTGACGTTGGCGACCTGGAGCAGCGCGGTCTGGCCCTGCTTTGCAGAAAGGGACTCAAGCAGGGGGCGCGGGGCCGCCAGCGGTACATTTTTCGTAGTTGTGGGGCTGGCTGGTTTGGCCCTGCGCAGTCTGGCAAGTTGCCCGGCCATGCCGCCCGGAAAAAACAGCACAGTCAGCAGCACCAGGCCTGCAAACAGCAGTTCCTGGTAGTCAGCCACCGGCCTGAGCAGTTCAGGCAACAGTCGCAAGGTCGCACCACCCAGCAAGCCGCCCCAGACGCTGCTCATGCCACCCACGATCGGGTAGGCAAGGGTGGCAATGGAGACGAGGATGCCGTAGCTCTCCGGGTCAATGATGCGCGAGCGGGGCGCCTGCAGGCCACCGGCAATGGCCAGTAACGCCGAGCTGATGACAAAAGCAGCGATCAGGTGCTGGGCAATCGAGATGCCAAAGGCTTCTGCTGCGACTTCGTTGCCAGCGATGGCCTTGAGGTTGCGGCCGTATCGGCCAATCAGCAGTCCGACGGGAATGAGCAAGACGATGGCTGTTGCCATACAGGTGAAGGCGAGGTAGCTGATATCGCTCTTCAGGGATATGCCGGCAATCGTCACGGCGGGCACCTGCAGACCGGCAGCACCTTCAGTCATCGATTTCCATTCGCGGATACCAATGATCACGACCGACTGGAACACCAGTGTCACCATGGCGAGGTTGTGGCCACGAAAGCGAACGGCGGGCAGGCCGAGAATAAAACCGCCGATGCCGCCTATCACGGCACCCAGCAACAACGCGGGGATGAAAGGCAGGCCGAACTTGGCGACCAAAATGGTTGAGCCATAGGCACCCAGTGCCAGCATGGCACCGGTCGCCAGTGTGATGCAGCGTGCAAAACCGACCAGCACGGTCAGGGCGGTGCCGGTGAGCATGGACACCACCAGCAAGGTGGCGACATATTGCGGATAAGTGCCGACTTGGGTGGCGATGAGAAAGACGGCAAGCACACACAGGGAAGGCGCCATCCATTTCAGCCATTGGGTGGACATTTTTTGTTGTCTGCCTCGCGGGACAGCGGCAGGCGCAACGGACGGTGTCTTGCGGGTAAGGGCTATGGAATCGTCAGACATGGCGTTTCTTTGCCTCGGGAAACAGGCCTTCCGGGCGGAACAACATCACCGCAAACAGGATCAGGAAGCTGATGGCGCTTTTCAGGGCACTGGAGCCATAAGCGGCAGCCAGCGTTTCAATCAGGCCCAGCAACAGCCCGCCATAGACGGCACCCTTAAGGCTGTCAAAGCCGCCAATCACAGCGGCTACAAATGCCGATGCAATCACGATGATGGATAGCTCGGGCGACACACCTTTGGCAGGTGCGGCAAAAACACCGGCAATACCGGCAATGGCACCGCCAAAGAACCAGGCCAGGGCGTAAGTCTTGTCCACCGAGAACCCGCACAGCTGCGCTCCCCGATAGTTGGCTGCCATGGCGCGCATGCCGCGCGCAGCCCTGGCATAATGAAAGATCGCAATACACGCGGCACTCACCACGATGGCACCGCAGATAGTCCACAGCGCGTCCTGCGTGACGATGACCGGGCCGATAAAGAAGGGTGCACCAGTGAAGGTTGATGGCACTGCCAGGATTTCAGCCTTATAGGTCAGGCGGAAACCTTCGGAAATCACCACGCCCAGGAACACGGTGGCGATGACCACGGTGAACAGGTCGGCACGACGAAGCGGTCGCAGGATGACGACCTCAATCGCAGAAGAAAAAATGCCGACGGCAATGGGCACCAGCAGGTAGGCGACCCAAGCAGGCCAGCTTTTATCGACCTGAATGTAGAAGGCGCCAAAGGCACCCAGCAGCACAAAAGAGCCATGCGCAAAGTTGACGGTACGCGTGGCCTTGTGGATCACGACCAGGCCAAGCGCGGCCAGGGCATAGATGGACCCGAACTTCAAACCGCCGAGGATGATGAGGGCAAATTCAGTCATGAGGCTTGGCTTGCAAGGCTTTCGGTCTCGGGTCTGGCGCGCATTACTTCACTACGACCCACTTGTTCTTCACGACTTCTGTCGAGCCCAGGAGCTTGTTGCCCTGGTGGTCTTTGGGTGTGTAGGTTTCGGGGAAGATCACGTCGAAGCCACCCATTTTGGAGGGTGCTGCGCCCTTGAGGTTCTCCCACTTGCCGATCAGGCCTTTCCAGGTCAAATCGTTACCCGCAGCCTGGATGGCCTGTGCCAGAACGAAGGTCGAGCCATAGCCGCCGATGTCAAACAGGTTGGGGCGGCCTTGCGGCGCTACACCGTAGGTGGCTTTCCAGAGGGCTTCAAAGTCTTCCATCGGCTTGGCAGCCTGGCCGGGATAGTAGGGCGCGTTGTAGTAGCCGCGTATGCCGTCTGCATTGCCGATGATGGGAATAATCGCGTTGTTCACGGCTGAACCGTCCAGCACCCAGCGCACGTTCACCAAGCCTACTTGCGGCGCCTGCTTGATCGCAAAACCGGCTTCGGTGAAACTGCCCAGAACCACAATCGCGTCGACCTTGTTGCGGCTGAAGTTCACCAGTTGTGCCGTGAAGTCTTTGGCGTTCTGATCGAACGTTTCCAGCGTCAAGGCCACACCCTGCTTTTCGAGCAGGGGCTTGAGGATGGCCAGATTGGCTTGCGGGTAGGCATAGCTGCCGGCCAGCACGCCGACACGCTGTGGTTTCTTTTCACCAGCGCGGGCCAGCTGGGCGACCAGTGACCCGGCTGTTACTTCAGTGCTGGCGATGAGGCCGTGGAACACATTGGCGGCAAATGGCTCACGAATTACCGGGGTGGAGCCGAACAGGTTGTAGGTGGGCACGCCCACGCTGCGAACGTAGTCCGCGGCAGCAGCTGCGCCAGTGGAGCCGGACGCCAGCACCAGTGCAAACACCTTGTCCTGCTCGACCAGCTTCTTGGCTGCGGCAACGCTTTCTGCGGGAGAAAACGCATGTTCAAACACCAGCTTGAGCTTGCGTCCGTTGATACCGCCGCGCTTGTTGATGGCGTCGACCGCCATCTGCATGCCATCGCGAGCAGGCGCGCCAATGAAAGCCGTGCTGCCCGTCAGCGGGCCTAGAGCACCTATGGTGATCTCCTGTGCCGTCACGCCCTGCTGCGCAAACGCAGGAAGGACGGCGCCGGTCATGAGGGCGGACGCTGCAAACAGCAGCTTCTTGAAAAAATTCAGTTTCATTTCAACTCCAGGTAGATAACACCAAGCAGGGCCGACAGGTTATTGCAAAAAGAGTGCCAAAACCTGTGCGGGTCGACAAAAATCAGTTTATCGCCTCGGCGCGCTTGAGGCTGTTGTACATGGACTGCTCCAGCATGTAGTTGCGCCTCAGCTTATCGTCGGCCAGAATTTTCTCCATCTCGGTTTCAGTCTGGCGCTGGTCGGCTTTGCCTTCCAGCGCCTTTTTGTTCTTGATGGTCTGTGCCTGCACAAACTCATTCATGACGGTGCGACGCTGGCGGTCATACAGGTCCAGCAGGACATCAGCATTTGCGCCGTGCTGCAGGATGCGGACCAGCTTGTCAGTCAGGTTCCAGACATCGTGAATCCCGGAATTCATCCCCAGGCCGCCCAGTGGGTTGTTCAGGTGCGCGGCATCGCCCACGAGCAGCACCCGCTTGGCGCGGTAGGTGTTGGCCACCCGCTGGTGCACGCGGTAAATCGTGCGGTGATGTGTTTTGACCTCATCGCTGTGGCCTATCAGGTTGCTGAATATCTCGTTCTTTTTGGCATCCGACAGCAGATAGGCATCCGGCTCGCTTTCTATGGCGGGTACCAGCACGCGCCACAGGGTCGGCACACGCAACAGCACGCACCACTCGTCAGGATCGGCAACATAACTTACGTAGGGGAGTTTGTCGAAATGCTTTTCCAGTGGCCAGTCCGTGGACAGCGTCAGAAATTTTTCCGGGTAGGTAAAGCCTTCGAACTTAACCCCCAGCCATTTGCGAACCAGTGAGCTGGCACCATCGGCTGCGATCAGGTAGTCGCCCTTGTAGGTTTCGATTTCAAACGGTGTTTCGACTTGCACCGTCACGCCCTTGCTGTCCTGCTCAAAGTGCACTACCCTTCGCGACAGGTGCACGGTAGCGTTCGGATGGTCGGCCAGCTTGTGCACCAGCAGCCGCGTCAGCTTGTATTGCTCGCACTGGAGGCGATAAGGGTGCCGGGCGACGTCGGCGATTTCAGTCAGGTCAAAAGTCAATGCCTTGCCGCTTTGGCGGTTGAGATACTGGTAAATAGGCGCCCTCAGGCCCTGGGCTTCAAGGTCGTCCAGGATGCCCAGCTCTTCCATCATGTCCAGCGTGCTGGCATGGAAAGTGGACGCGCGCATATCCTCTTTGAGGGCTGCTTCGCTTTCCAGCAGCAAAACCTTGATGCCTTGCTGGGCCAGCCGGTAGGCCGCGACCGTGCCGACCGGGCCGCCGCCTGCGATGATGACCTGAAAATGATCCATGAGGTGCTGTCTTTCGGATGTGGGTGATTCAGTCAACAGGCCAGACCATAAACGCATGTTTCGCCGGTGGCTACGGGGAAACGCGGGAGTGTTCGCCTATCGAATATTTTCAGGATCGGGGTTGCCTGAAAAGGCCCCGGGTTTCATCATCTTTCCAGTTCAGCAATCAGGAGACATGGATGACCGATTCGCTAGGGTGGCGCATGAAGTTTGCGGTGATAGCGCCGTCCACCAATACCAGTGTTCAGCCAGAGTACGACTCGATGCGTCCAATGGGCGTGACAAACCACTTTTGCCGGATTTCCATACCTGATACGAGGGTGTCCGACGATGCCTCGTTCATGACCATGCTCAACAACATCCGCCACGCCACGCTGGATTCTGTCGATGTGTCCATGACGATGTCGCCCGGCTGCGTCATCATGGGCATGTCGGCTGAAACCTTCTGGGACGGTGCCGAAGGCGCAGACCGCCTGCACAAGAAAATGCTGGAACGAACCGGCGGCATCCCCGTCATCATGGGCTCTACCGCGGTTGACGCGGCGCTCAAGGTCTATGGCGGCATCAAGAAAATCGGTATCCTGACGCCTTATATGCCGGTGGGTGATACCCAGGTGCGAAAATTCTTTGAAGACCTGGGTTATGAGGTCATCAACATCATCGGCCTCAAATCTCCGTCACCCATGCTGATTGCCCACGAAACCCCGCGTACGCTCAAACGTGTGGCCGAGGGGCTGGCTGACGGCGCCGATGCAGTGGTGCAGTGCGGTACCAACCTTGCTTTTGCCAAAGTCGCGGCGATGGCCGAGTTCTGGCTTGAAAAGCCGGTAGTTGCCATCAATACCGCCACCTATTGGCATGCATTGCGCAGCATGGGCATCAACGATAAATTCGAGAACTTCGGTTCACTGCTTTTAGACCATTGACAAGGACCCACGGAAATCAACATGGAATACAACTACAGCCCGATCTCCCAGCGCCAGCCACTCCGCTTTCCCGGCGGCGCGCAACTTGCCCTAATCCTGACTTTCAACCTCGAAACCTGGGACCTCACCAAGCCCACCACCAAGCCGTACTACGCGGGCGGCCCGGCCATCCTGCCCGACACCCTGCCAGGCGACACCGCCGACTTTCCCAACTTCAGCTGGCGCGAGTACGGCCAGCGGGTCGGTATCTGGCGGCTCATCGAGCTGTTTGACAAGCTCGGGGTTGCCGCTTCCTGCACCACCAACGCAGTGACTTTCGAGCGCCGCAAGGCGATGACCGATGCCGTGCTGGAGCGTGGCTGGGAATTGTTGTGTCACAACTGGGAGCAGGGCGAACTGCTGTCGGACTTTGCAAAGGACCCTGCAAAAGAGCGCGAGATCGTTTTGCGTTCACTGGAACAGTTTGAAAAATTTACCGGTCGCAAGTCAAAAGGCTGGCTGTCATCCAGCCTGCGCGGTACAACCCAGACAGCCGACATTCTGGCTGAATACGGCTGCATTTTTTACTGCGACATCATGAACGATGACCAGCCCTACTTGTTGAAGACGCCGCACGGCCCCATCGTGTCCACACCTTACTCCAACGAGATCAACGACTTCACCTTTATCACGCGCAAAAACTTCACCACTGACGAGTTTCGTGATGCGCTGATTGAGGAGTTTGACGTGCTGCATGCCGAAGGAGCCCAAAGCGGTCGCCTGATGAATGTTGGCCTGCACCCGCATGTGTCGGGTCGTGCCCATCGCATCCGTGCGCTGCGCGAGTTTATTGAGCATGTAAAAGCTACCAAGGGTGTCTGGTGGCCCAAGCGTGAAGAGCTGGCTGCCTGGTATCTTGAGAACCACGCTGGTCACATCGCTGGCCAGCTGGATTAAACGGGTTGATCCTAAGCTGCCGCTTTGGCAGTCATCGCCAGAAAATCGCTGTCGCTGACTTGCTGGCTGATTCTCATGGCGGCGTCTTTCAGGTCAGGCAGGTAGCGCTCGAGCGCTTCCTTCAATGACATCGCCGAGCGGAAAAAAATCAGCGTCAGCGCGCCTGTGATGTGACCGTTCTCAAGGAGCGGCACGCCTATGGACGAGGTTTTTCCGGGATTGGCATTGTGCAGGTTGCGCTCCCTGGTGGCGTAGCCGTCGTTGCGGATCCTTTCAACCAGCTTGCCCGACTCAAACATCCGCAGCATGGGCGACTCTTTTGCGACTGTCCTGATGCCACCAAGAATGCTGGAGCGCTCATCATCTGTGCAATAGGCCAGGTAGATGTGGCCAGACGCGCACTCGAGAATTGGCAGTGTGTAGCCGGGGTAGTAATTGTTGAAGGTCAGCGAGGTCAGAAGGTGGGTTGAATCGCGAACCATCATGGTCTGGCCGGCACGGGTGGTCAGTGAAATCGGCCAGCCGATTTTTTTGGTCAGGGCAACGATGTGTGAATGCGCGTGTTCGACCAGTTTGCCACTGTCGCGAAAGCCCAGTGACAGGGACTGTGTCAGTGCCGTGGCGCGGTAGCGTTTGCGGTGCGGCTCACATTCAACCAGACCTTCATGCACCAGCGTCTGGATAATACGGAAAGCCGTAGGGTACGGGATGTCGGCATCACGCGAAATGTCCTGCAGGTTCAGGGAGCCCGCACGGTTGATGGACTTAAGGACTGCGATGCTCCGGCATATGGACCTTATGGGAGCGCTTCTCTCCATGATGAAACCTTTTTCTGATGACATAACAGCAGGATAGTCGAAGCAGCAAGCCTCGCGCCAATGCTGGCCGTGCAGACGGCTGTTTTGGCTTTTCAAGCATCTGAAAGTTGCAAAAAGGCACTTTTTGACCCTAAAAAGTAGCCACAACGCCCTGTTTACGGGCGTAAGCAGCTACTTAAAAGATAGCAAACCAGGCTATCCAGACGTTTTCAGGCCCTGGCGTAATGGGTCCTCGATTCTGAAATAATGAGATTTTCGTTTGACAGCAACTTACCAAGGCGGGACAGTAGCGGCTCTGATTCATCACAAAGGGCCAATCGCCATGGAACTGCAAGCCGCACTGCACAGTCTTCACCTTTATTCGCCTGACCCGCTGGCAGCAGCACATTTTTACAGCAGCACTTATGCGATGGAGGTGGAGCCCATCGGTGATGGCTATCGCTGTCAGGGGGCAGGCCGCCAATTGCAGTTGTCAGTCGGCCCGGCCAACCAGCTCAAGTACGCACAGTTTGCGCTGCACACCGACGGCGCATGGGCCGCATTCGTCAAACGCGCTGCAAAGCTGAAACACCAGCTACTACCGGGTGGTTTTAAGGGTGATGTGCAGTCTGTCTGCATCGAAGACCCGGATGGCAATATGCTGATTTTTACGCCACCCGAGCAGCCTTCTGCGGGGAGCAACGGCGTGCTGCCACCCGCCACCCTGCAACACTTCGCGCTACGCACCACGAGTCTGCCTGCGATGCTGGCGTTTTATACCGAGCAGCTTGGCTTTGTGCTGTCAGACGCGGTGAAGGGCGACGATGGCGTTTTGCGCGCCTGCTTTTTACGCTCCGATCATCTGCATCATGTGCTGGCGCTGTTTTTTGCGCCTGAAGCGCGCTTTGACCATCAGTCGTTTGAAGCCCCGGACTGGGCCGCCATGCGCGAGTGGGGTGACCACATGGCCGCGATTCGCGTGCCGATTGTGTGGGGTATAGGGCGCCACGGGCCAGGCAATGATGTGTTCTTCATGGTGTCCGATCCGGATGGCAACCTGGCCGAAATTTCAGCCGAGATCGAGCACTGCCAGCCGGATCGCCCCGCGGGTACCTGGCCACACGAAGAGCGCACGCTCAATATTTGGGGCAGAGCAATCATGCGCAGTTAAGGCCGCCAGCATGCCCATTGCGCCCGAGTAGTTAGACTCAGGCATGAGTTTTCCTTTAGCCGTTGAAACCCCCGCCATTGACTTCTCCGTAGTCATCATTGGTGCCGGGCCAACCGGCCTGATGCTGGCAAATCTGCTCGGCTTGCAGGGTATCAAAACGCTGGTGATAGAGCGCAGTACCAGCACCGTTGGCGAGCCGCGCGCCGTGACGATTGACGACGAGAGCCTGCGCACGACTCAAGCCGCTGGACTGATTGATGAGGTCATACAGCGCGTGGTACAGGGCTATGGTGTGCATTACTTTTCATGGCGGGGCAAGGAGTTTGCGCGGATTGAGCCCAGGAGTACGGAGCATGGCTACCCGAAGCGCAACGCTTTTCGCCAGCAGGTGCTGGTGGGGCAACTGCGCGACGGCATGGCACGTTTTGCTGGCTCGCCCATCTGGTTTGGACATGAGCTGACGGGCTTTGAAGACGATGGTGAACTTGTACATCTGGAGATAAGGCATGGGGAAGAAAAAAAGCATGTCGCCTGCCAATGGCTGATTGCATGCGACGGTGGCCGCAGCCCGGTGCGCGAGCAACTCGGCATCAAGCTCACTGGCAGCAGCTACGCTGAAAAGTGGCTTATTGTTGATCTGCTGGATCGCACCTCCGCCTTTCGCCATACCAGCACCTATTGCGACCCGGTGCGGCCTGCCATCCGGCTGCCCGGTCCCGAGGGCACGTTGCGCTATGAGTTCATGCTGCACGAGGGAGAAGACCCCGAGAAAATCATCGAAGAGAGCGTCGTGCGCGGTTTGATCGCGGATCGCAACCTTGACGACGCGCAACTGGTGATTGCCCGCAAAGTGGTGTACGCCTTTCATGCCCGCGTGGCCGAACGCTGGCGGGCAGGCCGGGTTTTTCTGGCTGGCGATGCCGCGCATCTGACTCCGCCATTTGCCGGGCAGGGCATGAACAGCGGCGTACGCGATGCCGCCAATCTGGCCTGGAAACTGGCCGCAGTGGTGAAAGGCCAGATGCCTGCCGCACTGCTTGAGAGTTACGAGGCAGAGCGTAAGCCACACGCCTGGGCACTGATAAAAATGGCAGTACGTATCGGCCAGTTCATGCAGCCCAAATCTGTAGGTGCGGCGATGCTGATGCAGGGCTTGCTCAAGTTGGCCAGCTTGTACTGGCCTGCACGCGACTATGTGTTGCAACTCAAGTTCAAACCCAAGCCGCGTTTTTTTGCAGGTTTTTTTGTGCCTGGCGACGATGCCGCCACGCTGGTACCAGCCGGACAGTTGTTGCCTCAGCCACTGGTTGAATTACCAGGTGGTAAACGGATCTTGCTTGACGATGTGCTGGGCCACGGCTTTGCGTTGCTGACGCTTAAGGGCGATGCTGGCGTGATGAAGTCGTTCGAGTCTGCTGGCCTTGTCTGCAAGCACGTGGCGGTGATTGCGCAGAGCGACGACTTCATACCGCAGGCCTCGCATCCACCCGCATGGCCCGCACCGCGAGCATGCGAAATACGCGATGCCGATGGCACACTGGAACAAATCATCCGCAGCGCCGGGGCCGACGCCATGCTTTTAAGGCCGGACCGTTATGTGTTTGCCTACCTTGACCTGAGTACTCCGGACACCAATAGCGATCAGCGCGTACTGCAGCGACTGCAGCGCTTTTCATTTCAAACCCCAGATCCGTTGTGAAAGTTAACAGCTATCCTCGCCACTGCCATTGCACCTGACTTAACCCGCCGTCAACATAATTTGAATATGACAAACTCCACCAGCGGTAATCCCCGTGAAGTGGCCAACACCTACCTGGCGGTTTGGGAGCATGACGGCGCAGCGTGGAAGTTGCTGCATTTGCAGGGTACGCCGTTACCTGCTGCCGCACCTCATTGACCGGGCGCCAGCCTTTGGGCGTCCCGGCTAATTCGAAGGCGGGTACTGATCCAGCAGCCGCTGCTGCATAAAGTGCAACCTGGCCAGCTTGCGCAGGCTGACAGGGCGGTGACCGCGCTTGCGCATGGCCGAGCCGATTTTAAACAGCAAACTTTGCTTGGCAAAAATAATGCTCAGCGCATCAAACAAAGGCGTGGCAGGGTCCCAGGCCTCTATAGCTTCCGAGCCTGCACCATTGATTTCCATGATCCTGATGCCACGCCCTTCGCGCAGCTCTGCAAGGCTTGAGAAACGCACGTCAAAACGCCCGAAGTGAAACTGCGGCATGTCGCGCGCAATGGCATCAATGGCTGCCGTGAGTTCGGCGGTGATGTGCTCTCCGCCGTCGGTGTAAAGACCGCCGACGCGGGTTGAGCCAATGGTTGCAAGCCTGACGACTTCCCCCGCCTGAGGGATTGCGCTGGTGTCTGCGCTCAACTCGTGGTGAGCCGTGTCAAGAAGCCGCCGGGTACGTGCGCTTTCAGTAATCAGTTCGCCCGTTGTTTTCAGGCCGTCCCCCGTGACTTGCGGGAAATGGCGTAGCGCCAGCCCGATGATGTGGCCTTGAATTTTGGTTTGTCCCTGGTCTGGGTACCGCGCATAAAAAATGCCCGCCTCGCCTACATCTGCCAGGTAAGCCTGCAACACCACCACCTGCAGTGGCGGAAAGGCCGCGAGGTAGAGGGCCAGTTCGCTGGCATTGGCAATCAGCCGCACGCCAAAACCGCACATGCCCAAATCGGGCTTGGCCACCACCGGAAAGGCCAGACCCGCGTTCTGCATGGTTGCATGGATGTTTTGCATCAAGCGGCCAGGCCCTGGCGTGATGGCGCACCACGGTGCTGTAGCGGCACGCGCTAGCGCACCCATGCCTTGAAAATACTCGCGCTTGCCTTCACCGACCAGTCCGCCTGCGGTGATGCATGGGTTCGCTGAGGATGGCAGGCTGGCACTGCCGTGGCGCAAGGCAAGGTAAAGCCACTGCAAGACCAGTGGTACGCAAATCAGCCATTTGGGCAGGCGCTCCAGCGCGCCGCCTGTGGTCGCGCAATGCAGGGGTTCAGATTCGGTGCAAACAGAAAGCATCTATTTAGGGAAGTGGTGAGGTCAAAAAACCGTTCGTAGTTTGGCTTGCATTCTTTGCCTAAGCAAGGCGCATGAGGGCCAAACACACCATTGGTGGCGGCGTCCTACATACATTTCGTAACTAAAAAACTCCTTTGTTCGGTAACGCACATATATATTCGCGATGAATGTCTAAAATACATAAATTAAGAAAATCGTCACAAAGTTGATGCCACGTCGGTGACACAGAAAAAATCTCGAGATGGCCGTTTCCAAACAAAAAACTACTGACCCGAAGCAAAACCAGTTGCTCGCTGCATTGCCAGATGCGGAGTGGAAGCGCTGGCTGCCAAAACTTGAATGGGTGGACCTGCCGCTCGGCCATGTGCTCTATGAGTCGGGCAAAACACTCAGTCACATCTACTTTCCAGCCACCGCCATTGTTTCGCTGCTTTATGTGATGGAAAACGGCGCATCGGCAGAAATTGCCGTTGTCGGCAATGAAGGCTTGGTGGGGGTGTCATTGTTTATGGGGGGTGGCTCAACCCCCAGTCGCGCAGTGGTGCAAAGTGGAGGGGAGGGTTTTCGGCTCACGGCCAAAACCATGATGGACGAGTTCGACCGCGCTGGACCGGCATTGCATTTGCTGCTGCGTTATACCCAGGCGCTGATCACGCAAATGTCGCAAACAGCGGTCTGTAACCGGCACCATACGCTGGATCAGCAGTTGTGCCGCTGGCTGCTGCTGAGTCTGGATCGCTTGCAGGGCAACGAACTGACGATGACGCAGGAGTTGATCGCCAACATGCTCGGCGTGCGCCGGGAGGGCGTGACCGAAGGCGCTATCAAATTGCAAGATGCCGGGCTTATCAAATATAGCCGTGGCCGTATTTCTGTGCTCGACCGCGCGGGGCTTGAAAAGCGCAGCTGCGAATGCTATGCGGTTGTGAAAAAAGAGTACGACAGATTGCTGCCGCACCAATTGTCGGCCTGAATAATCTTGCATCCATTTGTAACTATGTGGGCTTACGCACAGAGTGCCAGCGATGTGTATGGTTAGACTGCGGCACCGATCTAGACTGCAACAGGTAGCAGCAGGGTCGTGGCTCATTCCTTCAACCTGAAGGGCAGCAGCACACCAGAGAGCTTCTCGTGAAACCTGTCGAAAACCATTTGATCGAGCTATTGCCTCGCAAAGACCGCACGCGCTTTCTCGCGCTGTGCGAGCCCGTCAAACTGGTGCTCAGCGAAGCGCTTTGCCAGCCGGGCAAGCCCACACGCTACGTTTACTTTCCGACTAACGGTTTTATTTCTCTGGTTGCCGATATTGAGGGCAAGCCCGGCTTAGAGGTTGGCATCGTGGGCAGCGAAGGCATGTTGGGTGCGCAGCTGGCGCTGGGTGTGGTCACCGCACCGCTGTATGCGCTGGTGCAAGGCGCTGGCACGTCCTGGCGTATTGGTACAAAGGCTTTCAAAACCGAACTCGCCAGCAGTGCTGCCTTGAGAGGCGTGCTCAACCGTTACCTTTACGTGCTCATGGCCCAGCTTGCCGAAGCGGCTATCTGCCTGCGTTTTCACTCGATACAGCCACGTCTGGCGCGCTGGCTGTTGATGAGCCATGACCGCTCGCATTTCGACAGCTTTCAAGTTACCCAGGAGTTTCTGGCTTTTATGCTGGGTGTGCGGCGTGAGGGAGTCACTGCTGCTGCTGGCGCTTTGCAACGCAAGGGGCTGATTGAATACAGCCGGGGCAAGATCAGGGTTATTGACCGCCCCGGCCTTGAAGGTGCTGCCTGCGTGTGCTACGCCGCTGACCAAAAAAATTACGCCAACATCCTCGGTTGAGATTTTTACTGCTATTCCCGCGAAGGCGGGAATGACACAACTGTGCAGGCGTTCATTTTTCGTAAATATCTGTACGTATGTGCGTTACCGAACAGACCAAGGTAAATGTGGGATTTTAAAGTAGATCTACAACAGGCGATAACCGACCACCCGCTCAACGAAAGCTTTGCCATGACCCCTCTTGCTTTAAAACCTCTTCCGCAGCATGAAGGCTTGGCCGAGATGGCCATGATGATGCTGCGAATCCAGCCCGCCCAGCAATTGATAAAACAGCCACCTGAAATGAACGCCCTGTCAGAAATCTCTATTGAAGACTGGGACAAACTGTTCCACGCTGTCCATGACAGGTTGTGTTCGTCTGTTGCCGCATCTCATCAGGCCGATGACAAAACCAGGGTGACGGTTCTGGAATGTGTTGAGGCACTGGATCAATTGCACAGCGTCTTGACGCGTGAGCGGCAACAGCGCCATCGGCCTCAACGGTCACCACTTTCTGCATAAATTGCCGATACAAGCAGTGCAGAAAATAGATGCCGGTTTTGCGGCGCAGCCCGGCATGCCTTTTTTCAGCAAAAGCGCGCATATGAGCATCGCCTTGAATGCGCTGGCGCAGCCAATGTCCGCGTCAAATTCCCTCAGTGTTGTGCCCGATTACTGTACTGGTAGCAAAGTATTTGACCGGATAAGCGGTGTCCCTACCAGCGTTGGTGTGGCGACGTTGCTGGCTGCCTTTCGCAGCACAGGAGGTGTCGTGCGGGGCGATGAACTGGCCATGATGCTGGAGGACCTAAAAATGGGTGATGTGGCTAGCCTTGGCAGAGCCATGGCTTCTCGAGAGATCTGCAGCTTTCAGTGGCGAAGTGCGTTCTGGGTACCGATGTTTCAATTCGACCTTGAGAGCCTATCGTTCAAGCACGGCCCGCGCAAAATACTGGGTGAGTTGACGGATGTTTTTGACGAGTGGATGCTGACCGCATGGTTCGCCCAACCCAACTCTTGGTTAGGTGGCCGAAAACCGGTTGACTTGCTCGGGTCTAATTTGCCAGCGGTGCATGATGCCGCACGGGCAGACCGGTATGTTGCAGTTGGTTGATATGGTGGCTTGACAAGGTCGCCTCAAGCAGTTTGCCGTTTCGAAAAGTTTCGGCCCCCACACCCCGAAAACCAATAAATTCGGCCGAACTGTTAAACAGGGGTTCCCCGCTAACCTGAAACTGCTGGGTTGACCCGTCAGCGTTTCCGCGGCTGAATTCAAAATCCCTGAATGGTTGCCGAGCAGCTATTTTTTGTTGCAGTGCCATTTTTTCAGCTGGATTCCAGCCTGACATTTCTTCATCGCTTTGAGCGCCGAAAAAAGACGTCACACGAAGCCCAACAATATCCAGAATAGGGCCCGATACCGTGGTGAACTGACCTGTTTCGCTTTGCTCCCAATACCAGTCGTAAACTGGTTTTTGAAGTGCTGAAAGGAGGTCATCGCTGAGTATCAGCCGGGCGGTACGCTCCCGCACCGTTTGCTGGAGCAGCGCGTTGTGTTCTTCAATGGTTTTGTACAAAAGCCGAACTTCGAGCATGTTGTGAATGCGGGTTTTAACTTCAACAAGATCAAACGGTTTGCTGATGAAGTCCCTGGCACCAAACTGTAGTGCGCGCAGTTTATGGGCCGGCTCTGCTGTCAGCACAATGACGGGCAAGTAGTCATTGGCAGCGCTTAGCCTGACGCTAGCCTTGAGCCCCTGCATGACCTGAAAGCCGTCCATGCCTGGCATTTTTAAATCCAGCAATATCAAATCGTACGGGTTGGCCTCATGCAGCGGGCACACTTCTTGTGGCTGCATGGTGGACGTCACGCTGGTGTAACCCGCCTCGCCCAACAATTGCTCAAGCAGCATCACGTTAACCGGCTGGTCATCCACGATCAGTACACGGGCTTTCAGGATATCTGTTGCTGTAGTCATCAGGCGTTTACCTTTGCATTGGAGTGAGCGGTTTGAAGCTTTGAAAATTCGAGTGCTTCGCCAAGTATTGTCATAAATTCATTGATCTTGATCGGCTTGGTGAGGTAACGGAAAAAGCCCGCCTCCAGGCCTTTTTTGATATCGCTTGGCATGGCATTGGCACTCAGTGCTACCACCGGAATATGGGCGGTGGTCACATCTGTAGCCAGGATGCGCATGGCCTGTATGCCGCTGAGGCCGGGCAGGTTAATGTCCATCAAAACGACATCTGGCAATGCGGTGCGAGCAATTTCCACGCCACTGATACCGTCTCTGGCCGACAGCAGGCGCAGGTCGGGGCGGCGTGCAACCAGGTCTTCAATCAGCATCAGGTTGGCCGGGTTGTCCTCCACGTACAGCAGGGTAGCTATCCTGGAACCTTCACCCAACGTGGGTACAGCGTCTGTGGCGACATCAAGTGTGCCAACATGCAGCTTCTCCGCAGTCGTAACGTTCAACTCGAGCCAAAAGATGCTGCCTTTTCCGACCTGGCTTTCGACACCAATAAGGCCACCCATCAACTCGACCAGCCGCTTGGTCATGACAAGGCCAATGCCAGTGCCTTGTTCAGCGGCAGCTTCTTGCCCAAGACGATTGAAGGGCTGAAACAGTTGCTCAATCTTCTCGGCGCTCAGGCCGGCTCCCGTGTCTTCAACGCAGATGCGGATTTGTTGTGGTGTCATTACCTTGCAGGCGACGGCGACGGTGCCGCGTGGGCTGTTGTATTTGATGGCGTTTGACAAAAGGTTGATAAGCACCTGTTTAAGTCGGCGGCGGTCAGCTTTGACAAATATAGGCACACTAAGTAGGGGGAAAGACACACTGATGCCACGCTTTTCTGCCTGTGGCTCAATCATGGTTTCGCATTCCTGCATGACGTCAGCCAGCGACACGGGCTCCAGCGACAACGACAGTTTGCCGGACTCAATCAATGCCAGGTCAAGAATTTCGTTGATGAGATCCAGCAGATACCAGCCGGATTGGAGGATCTGATCAACGCTGCGCTTTTGTGACGGTGTGGGCTGCGGCGTACCCGACTCAATCAATTGAGCAAAGCCAAGAATGGCGCTCAACGGCGTGCGCAGCTCATGGCTCATGCTGGACAGAAAATCCGACTTCGCGCGATTCGCCTTCTCGGCGAATGCGATCGCGTTTTCCAGTTCGATGTTTTTTTCCTGAAGAATGAGATCAATCAGTTTTCTGTCGGTGATGTCGCGGGCTGCGGCGAATACGCCCAGCAACTGCCGGTCGCGATCGTAAAAAGTGCTCGCACTGTAGGACACCAGCGTTTGCACACCTTTGCTGCTGAGTGCGACCAGTTCATAGTTGGTGACCTTGGTCTCCCTGAGGACCTTGTCGATGCCCGCCTGCGCCCGATCCGGGTCTGTGAAATAGTGCTTGAACGGCGCTCCTATCAGTTCATCGCGTGTACGGCCTGTCAACTCCTCCATTTGCCTGTTGACGTCCGTGATGTAGCCCTTGGGATCGGTGGTCATCAGCGCATCGACGCTGGACTCGATCAGGGAGCGCGTGTAGAACTGCTGGTCACGCAGGCGCTGCTCTAACCTGTTTTGCTCTTCTTCTGCCCGTTTGCGCACGGTGTTGTCGGTACCGATCAACAGGTAGCCAATGATGGTGCTGACGTCATCGCGCAGCGCCGTGATCGACACGATGGCCGGAAAGCGGCTGCCATCCTTGCAGATGTAGGTCAGCTCGTAAATGTCTTCAATACCGCGTGATGCCTTGAAGGCCAGCGCCTCAAAGCCGGGGGTGATGGAGGTTTCCAGCTCAAGGCTCAGGGCCTGCGCCCGCGCCATCACCTCTTGCGGGTCATGGATGTCGCTGGGGTTGATCTTGTTGACCACATCGGCTGCCATGTAGCCCAGCATCCGCTCGGCGCCCACGTTGAACAGCTGGATGATGCCTTTTTCGTCCGTCGCAATGATGGAGAAATTTTCACTCGTAAGAACGGCGTTTTGCAGTGCGCCCGTTTTGAGCAGCGCCTCCTGGCGTTTAATTTCTATGCCGTCAGCCCGCGCAATATCATCGAGAAGGCTGAGGCTGTTGGTTTGGGGCATGACCGATTTTTATAGTAGTAAAACGAACGTGCGTGTCAATAGTCTCGTGCTGACAGAAAGTAGCACCTGTTGATATTCACAGTTTCGCTATACTCTGTCTGTGCGGTAGACCACATAGTAGCCTTTATGCGCTACCTGATTAAAACACCGGACAGGAAGCATCTGCGCGAAGACGGAGACGTGAAGACCCTAAATTGAAGTCCCGACCGCTGCACCGATGGCTGCGGTGATGACCATGGCAAGTACCCCCCAGAAAGTGATACGCAAAGCCCCGGTCAGTGTGTTGGCTCCGCCCGCACGGGCGGCAACTGCACCCAGCAAGGCCAAAAAAACAAGAGAAGTACCCGAAATCCAGTAAGGCAGGTTGTTGCCAGATGCCAGCGTCGCCACCGCAACGGGTAGCCCTGCACCCACCGCAAAACTGGCAGCAGATGCCAGCGCTGCCTGGGTGGGGCGGGCGCTTAGCGTGTCTGAAATGCCCAGCTCATCGCGCGCATGGGCACCCAGGGCGTCATGCGCCATCAGTTGGGTTGCTACTTGCAGCGCCAGCGTCTGATCAAGCCCGCGGGCGACATAGATCGCCGTTAACTCGCGTTTTTCAGCATCGGCATCGGCTGCAATCTCGGCGCTCTCACGCGCCAGTTCGGCCTTCTCTGTATCAGCCTGCGAATGGACAGAAACATATTCCCCGGCCGCCATGGACATGGCACCGGCGACGAGTCCGGCAATGCCGGTGAGCAAAATGTTGCTCTGGGACGCATGCGCGGCTGCAACACCGAGCATCAGACTGGCGGTGGAAACGATGCCGTCATTCGCCCCGAGCACGGCAGCCCTCAGCCAGCCGATGCGGGACGTTCTGTGCCGCTCAATATGTCTCATGGTGTGGTTCTCTGGACAGGGAGGTCAGTAAGGTGTTGATTGTGACCCGACAGGTATTGTGTGGAACGTTTTGGCCGCGGGTATGTTCATGATGTTTTGCCATGGACTGAAACCAGTGCTCGGCGTGAAGAGCGTGATGAGCGCCAGGTACGGCCCGCAAGTTTTCGTAATTCGCTGTACCAAAGGGGCACACTTGCCATGGCTGCGCACACCAGCCATTGGTTCGCCGTGAGTGGCGCTGTGCCGAAGGCGATGTTCAGGACGGGCACATGTACCACGCCAATCTGTAGCAGACCCGACAGTGCAACAGCACCCCAGAGCCACGCATTCGAAAACAGGTGTGCAAAAGCGCTTGCCGTTTCAGATCGCGCACTAAAACAATTGAACAAATGCGCAAGAACCAGCACCGTAAACCCTGCGCTGCGCGCCGTAGCAAGGTCCCCAGTTCCCTCTATCAGACCGCCGGGCAGGTAAATATCCATGGTGAGCAGCGTCACAACAGCGATAACCGTCCCGATCTCGAATACCCCCATCCACATGCGTGCATCCATCACCCTGTCGTCCGGGTGCCTTGGCGGGCGTTGCATGACATCGTCTGTCGGCGGATCAATTCCCATGGCGAGTGCAGGCCATGAGTCCGTGATCAGGTTGAGCCATAGAATCTGCGTCGCCAGCAGTGGCAATACGACGGCCATACCGGGTTGCGTGAGGCCGATCACGCCTGCACCTACCACCCCGAGAAATACCGTCAACACCTCGCCCATATTGGAAGACAGCAGATAACGCAGAAACTTGCGGATGTTGTCCAGAACATTGCGGCCCTCGCGCACCGCCTGCACAATGGTGGCGAAGTTGTCATCGACCAAAATCACTTTGGCTGCGTCCTTGGCGACTTCGGTTCCTGTCACGCCCATTGCGATACCGATGTCTGCAGATTTTAGTGCCGGTGCATCGTTGACACCATCGCCTGTCATGGCCACGACATTGCCATCGGCCTGCAAGGCATCGATGATGCGCAGTTTGTGTGCAGGCGACACCCTTGCGTAGACCGATGTGGTGCGGGTCGCTGCCGCGAAAGCAGCTTTGTCCAGTGTGTCAATTTCAACGCCCGTCAGTACCGGCGCGCTGGCCTGGACGATGCCGAGGTCGGTCGCGATACGTACGGCAGTACGCGGGTGGTCGCCGGTAATCATGATGATCCGTATGCCCGCCTGTTGTGCCTCGCGGATGGCCACTGCAGCCTCTTCGCGCGGAGGATCCATCATGCCGACGGTTCCGACGAATACCAGGTTTTGTTCGAGTGTCTCGGTTGCCGTTTGGTCTTCGTCCGCCAGCAGCGGCCGCCAGGCCACCGCAAGTGTACGTAGCGCCTCGTCTGACAGTGCATCAACATTAGCCACGATACGTGCGCGCTGTGCCTCGTCCAGCGGCACGATGTCGGGTCCTATCTGCTGGTGCGAACACCGCTGCAGCAGCACGTCTGGTGCGCCCTTGGTGATGACGATTATCTGGTCGCCGTGGTCGTGGTCAATCTCTATCGTTGACATCATCTTGCGCACAGCGGTAAAGGGAAGTTGCCCGATGCGCTCAAAGTGCTGCTGGCGCTGTGCAGACACGCCCAGCTTTAGCTCCGCCACCCAGAAGGCCGCCTCGGTGGGGTCGCCCTGAATAGACCATTGGCCATCGGCACCCTGGCTCAGGCTGGCATTACCTGCCAGGCAACCACGGGTTAGCAGCATGGCCTGTTCATCAAACAGCGCGCCAGAGACGATCGAAGTGCCTGCAGATTCGACATGGCCATCGGGCACGTAGCCCACGCCGGTAACGCTGGTGATGCCCGAAGCCGTGGCGATACGCACAATTGTCATCTCTGCGCGGGTCAAGGTGCCGGTCTTGTCGCTGCAGATGACCGTTGCAGAGCCCAGCGTTTCCACGGACGACAGCTTTTTAACGATGGCCTTATGTCCAGCCATACGCCTGACGCCGAGTGCCAACACCACCGACAAAATAGCCGGTAGCCCCTCGGGCACAGCTGCTACCGCCAGCGCAACGCCCAGCAGCAATACCTTGAGCACATCACTTGCAGAGCTTATGTCGGAGATGTACAAAATGGTGCTCACCACCACTAAAGCAATCACGATCACCGCTATGCCCAGCATGCCGCCGATTCGGGAGACTTCTTGTTCCAGCGGTGTCGGCGCTTCGACCGTTGCATTAAGCATATCGGCGATGGCACCCATCTCGGTCTGCCTACCGGTTGCCGTTACAACCGCACGGGCCTGACCCTGCACCACCATCGTGCCCTTAAAAACCATATTGAGCCGGTCGCCGATGGTGGTCGGCTCTGGCAGAGTGGCGACGTTTTTCACGACGGCCTGGCTTTCACCCGTTAGTGACGCCTCCTGCACGTGCAATGCGGTAGCCTGAACCAGGCGGGCATCGGCACCTACGGCATCACCTTCGCCCAGAACCAGCAAATCACCGACGACGAGGTCAGCACTGGGCACAAGCATCTTTTGTGATCCCCGGATCACGTTGGAGCTTGCCTGCGTCATGCGCGCCAGGGCAGCGACGGCATCGCGGGCTTTGGCTTCCTCCAGATAGCCCAGCGCGCCATTGAGCAAAACCATTATTGCGATCACCACGGCATCAATGGGCCAACCTTGCCGACCCTCAACAGCCCAGGCTGCCAGCGAGATGGTGATGGCGACCAGCAGCAGGTAAATCAGCGGATCTTGAAACTGTGACAGCAAACGCCGCCACGCAGGCACCAGCGGCGCAGAGCGCAGCTCGTTGGACCCATTCTGCGAGAGCCTTCGCGAGGCCTCCTGCTGCGCAAGGCCGTTGTCGAGATTTCCATCAGCTGCCGCTGCAACGACGTCGATACCTTTGACGGACGGGTCATCAAGCCCGGCGGGCTGTGTCATGGCGTTACAGGATCTTGGTCATGTAGCCCAATCATGGCCAGTACGTCAGTGCAAAGACCACCAGCAACGCGGCCAGCGCCACGCCCAGCGCGATGCGCTTGCCCGTTGTGCCGTCGGCTATGGTGATCATTCCTTGCCCTTGTCTGGTACTTCGATGATGACCTTAAGGGCCTTGGTGTCCGCCGCCTGGCTGAAGGTGTCGTAAGCCTGCAAAATCTGTGTCAGCGTGAAGCGGTGCGTGATCAGCTGCGTGGCATCAATTCGGCCCGATTGCAGGGTTTTTAGCAGCATGGGCGTTGAGACCGTGTCAACCAGCCGCGTGGTGATGGTGATGTTGTGCGACCACAGCCGCTCCAGGTGCAGGTCGGCCTTGACGCCGTGTACCCCTACGTTGGCGATAGTGCCGCCCGGTGCCACGATGTCCTGGCACAGCTCGAAGGTGGCGGGAATTCCTACCGCTTCGATGGCGGTGTCGACACCCCGGCCGCCTGTGAGCATCATCACCTGCTGCGCCGCCGTGCCGTCAGCGCTATTGACCGTGGCTGTCGCGCCGAATTTTTTGCCGACGGCGAGCCGGTTGTCGTCCAGGTCCACCATGATGATGGCGGCAGGTGAATACAGCTGGGCCGTCAGCAGGGCTGCCAGCCCGATAGGGCCCGAACCCACAATGGCTACGGTTGTGCCGGGCTGCACTTTGCCGTTGAGTACGCCGCATTCAAATCCGGTCGGCAGAATGTCGCTGAGCATGACCAGCGCCTCTTCGTCGGCGACCTTTAGGCCGTCGGGCAGGGGGTGCAGGCTGGTATCGGCATGGGGAATCCGCACATATTCAGCCTGCGTGCCGTCTATGCTGTTGCCGAGAATCCAGCCGCCCGTGGTGCAGTGCGAATACATGCCCCTGCGGCAATACTCGCAGCGGCCACAGGCCGTGATGCAGGAGATCAGGACCTTGTCACCCGGTTTGAAGGCAGTCACGGCTGAACCTGCGAATTCCACCACGCCGATGCCCTCGTGACCGAGGATGGTTCCCGGCTTGCAGGTAGGCACATCGCCTTTGAGGATGTGCAGGTCTGTACCGCAGATCGTGGTGCGCGTGATGCGGACGATGGCATCCGATGGCGCGCGAATCTCGGGCTTGGGGCGGTCTGCAAGGCTCTTCAGCCCGGGGCCGTCGTAGATTAATGCTTTCATGGCGGCTTTCGGTTGTGGCGCGGTTTTGTTGCGGCAGGGAGGGCTTTTTTACTTGACCAGCAAAACGGGGATCTCGCTGTCGGTCACTACGCGCTGGGCAACGCTGCCCATTACGGCGCGACCAATCCAGCCGTGACCATGTGTACCCATGACGATCATGTCGGCATGCGCGTTTTTTGCCGCAAAAATAATCTCTTCCACTGCACTGCCAACCACCGCCATGCAACGGTGGCGTATGGCGTGGTCTTCCAGGAATGTCTTGATGGGAGCCAACACCTCGGTGGATTTCTCCGCGTGGTAACTGGCTACCTCGGCAGAGCCCAGCATGGTGGTGACGCGGCTCGGAACGGGTGCCTGCACGTTAACTACCAGCAGCTCATCGCCATCGATGAGAGCGCTTTTGCGGGCTGTGATGAATTCCAGCGCTTTTTGGGTGAATGGACTGCCATCGGCGGCAAGCAGGATCTTCATAGGAACGCTCCTGGTTTGGTTGATACATGGCGACGGTCTATAGTCAGCGTTTTGTTGCATGCTGTATGTGCGGTAGACCACGTTCGGCTATTCTTTGTCCTTTGTAGTTGCGTCTTTTTTCAGCCGACCCATTTTTTTAACCTTCCGACCATGACATCCAGAATCTTTCTCAGCGTATTGTTAGCAGCCGGTTTTTTGATCGCTGGTTGCAGTGAATCGACCAGTAATTCGCCGGCCAAAACGGCTACTGCGCCCTTATCCATTGATTTAATCAGCGCCGAGGCCAAAGGCTTCACCGTCGGCTCCGCCATGAGCGCGCGCACGGTTTACGTATTTTTTGATGCCCAGTGCCCGCATTGCGGCGCGCTTTGGTACGCCGCCAAGCCGCTTAAATCGCAGGCCAGATTTGTCTGGATTCCAGTGGCTCTGATGAATGCCGCCAGCAGCTCGCAGGGTGCCGCCCTACTGGCCGCCAGCGACGGGGCAGCCGCCATGGAAGCGCATGAAGCGTCGATGATGGCCAAAACAGGCGGGATTAGCGCGGCAAATAACAGTGACGCGCAAAAAGACGCCGTCAAGAAAAATACCGAGCTGATGAACCGCTTCGGCTTTGCGTCGATTCCTACCGTGGTGGCCATCAACGCCCAGACGGGCCAGTTGGTCAAGCAGGAGGGCTCTATGCCGACAGCTGAATTGGCGCGCTTGCTGGGCCTGCAAGTGCCAGCGCAGTAGTTCCGCGAATATGCAGACCTTTGTTGATTCAGCGAGTCGAACTCGCGCTCACCACAGTCAAACGCCTATCTGCGGCTCCGCATCGGAAAATTCCTCACAGTTGCAGGAATCAACTTCGCAGGAGTGTACTTAGGGCCTGACCGCAACAAGGACCTCGTTGCGCCGCATGAACCACGGCGTCCATGGCGGGTTGTAGCGGGCCAGGGCCGGCGGGCCATCTGCCTGCAATGCGTGGCTCGTGATGTAGGCGTTCAGCTCTGTCGTTCGCAGCGCCACATCGTCTTCACCGGCAAGGCCGGAGAAGGTAACCGCGGCGAATCGTGCTGGTGGCAATACCATCAATTGCACTTTGGCATCGTTGGGCGTTGGCAAGGAGTCCAGGGTGTAGGTCGCCGGCATGATGAAGCGCACCGTCCACGCGCCAGATTGCCCGGGCACGCGGGTCTGAATCACCGGGGCGGTCATGGCGATGGTCTCGCTGCCGGACTGCGCCTGCACCACCGGTGCTGTCATTGCAATACTCTGTCGGCGCGTGTTTCCGCCAAAAATATATCCCGCCAGCAGTTTGAAGCCAGCGCTCGACGCCTCATCTCGCGTGCCCGTCACGCTGACTTGCGCCGCTACCAAAGCTGGGTAGCTGCGGACTTCGAAAGCGCCTTCTTTCATACTGGCGGTGAACGCTGGTTCTTCGGTGGCCATGGCCGGTTCTCCAAAAAAGGTCAATACAAAAAGTACTCCAAGCCAAGCGGCAGGTTTAAGCTTCATGGGATGGATTTCTTGCGTTTTAATATTGCCAATGTAAGCGCTTAAAACAAGACCCGGCTGCGAATCGTGCCTGGCACGTCTGCCAGCATGTCAAGCGCCTTGTCGGAGTGTGCAGCGTCAATATCAATCACCACATAGCCAATGTCGCCGTTGGTTTGCAGGAATTGCGACGCGATGTTGATGTGGTTGGCACCGAACACTTTGTTGATTTCCGAGAGCACACCCGGCACGTTGCGGTGAATGTGCAGCAGGCGGTGCTTGCCGGGGTGGGCGGGCAGGGCGACTTCGGGAAAGTTGACAGACGAGGTGGAGGTGCCGTTGTCGCTGTATTTCACCAGCTTTTCAGCGACTTCAACACCGATGTTTTCCTGTGCTTCCACGGTTGAGCCACCGACGTGCGGAGTGAGTATGACGTTGTCCAGACCGCGCAGGGGCGACTCGAAACTGTCTTTGTTGCTCTTGGGCTCAGTCGGGAAAACGTCGATCGCTGCACCCAGCAGTTTTTTGTCAACCAGGGCCTTTGCCAGCGGTTCAATTTCAACCACCGTGCCGCGTGAGGCGTTTATCAGTACGGCCCCTGGCTTCATGGATGCAATTTCGGCCTCGCCAATCATCCATTGGGTGGAGTCCAGCTCGGGAACGTGCAGCGTCACCACATCAGACATTGCCAACAGTTCTTTCAAGTCAGCGATTTGCCGCGCATTACCCAATGACAGCTTGGTCACCACATCAAAAAACACGACATGCATACCGAGTGCTTCGGCCAGCACCGAGAGCTGCGTGCCGATGGAGCCATAGCCGACAATGCCCAGCGTTTTGCCGCGAATCTCATACGAATTTTCAGCCGACTTTAGCCAGCCGCCCCGGTGCGCAACTGCGCTCTTTTCGGGTACGCCGCGCAAAAGCAGTATGGCCTCGGCCAGTACCAGCTCCGCCACTGAGCGCGTGTTGGAAAAAGGCGCGTTAAACACGGCAATGCCACGTTCGCGCGCGGCGTTCAAATCAACCTGGTTGGTGCCAATGCAAAAGCACCCCACAGCAGCCAGCTTGTGCGCATGCGCAAACACATCGGCAGTCAGCTGGGTGCGCGAGCGAATGCCAACAAAATGTGCATCAGCAATTTTGGCTTTCAGCTCTTGGCCTTCCAGCGCACCAGGCAGGCTCTCAATATTGCTGTAACCGGCACTTTTGAGTACCTTGATCGCTGAAGGGTGAATGCCCTCCAGCAGCAAAAATTTGATTTGAGCTTTGTCGAGAGAGGTTTGAGTCATGCGGGAAGTATGTCGCAAAGCAAAAACCGCGTGTAGTGAAGGCTTGTTTCACCCGCTTGAGCTTTAAAGTCGGCTTTTAAGCAATTTTCAGCCCATTTTTTATGCATAAATCACTCGAAGCTCAATCAATACGGGCGCGAGTAGCTATTAAAACTATAGCAAAGTTATAGCGATGCGACTAATCAATGCTACTTGAAAACCGCGCTCTCAAGGTCAGCCACAGTTGCGCTGCTGCTGTCTTGCAACGCGCCTTCAGGGCTTTGAAGCGTCGCCACGGGGCAGAGTTACGCACCTGCTCCAGCATGCGGTCTTTCCAGATTTTCCAGGGTGTGTACAGCCGTGCAAACCAGTGAAGACGCATCAGCGCCGGTTCTGTCAGCTGAAACAGCCGCGCTGCAAAGGCAGTGCCTGTTATCTTGGCGCCCATCACCAGACCCAAACCCATCACCAGATGGCCATTGCCCAATAAGTAAAGCGCCAGCAGCTTGATGGGCACCAGTGCCAACACCGGCACTGCAAACGCCAGCAGTGCGGCCCATGGCGGCAAGCTTGCGATGCGCCGCTCCACTGCACCCCACAGCGGCAACCGGGCCAGGGCGTTGAAGCACCGGGCCAGCGGCTCCCAACCCCATTCTTCAAACAGCAGTACCAAAACCACTGGCACCAGAAACAGCTTGCGCAGGAGTTGTTGGATGATTGATTTGTCTTTGGGTGGTAGGTTGGGCTGCATGTGGCGCGAGCTTAACCTCGCTATGGTCGCTATGGCGATGAAAAGCCCTCGCTCTGCATCTCTTTAAGTTTGGCTTAATGTCGGCAGCGTGTGATCAAGCAATCTCAGGTTGCGCACTGCAAGCTCACCGCCTGCAAGGTTTTGCCAGTCTTTGTGTCAAACACCACCAGATTGACCTGCCGCGCATGACCGGGCGTTGAGGCGATGCTGCGAAAGGTCAGTTTTTGCGGAAGGGTGTCGCTGGTTTTGTATTCCCCAGCCTGCGTGTATTGGCGCACCACAAAGTCATGCTTTAAAAATTCTCCAGCGTTTTCACCAGCTGCCACTTTAGAGTTGTGTCCATGTTCGGTAATCGTCCAGTAGGCCGACCAGCTTGGCGATGTTGGCAATGAAGACACTGGTAACACGCTTGCTTCAAACTGGTCAGTCCCGAGTTGCGTTAATGCAATGCTGGCGCGAGCGGGCTCGCCAGCTCCAGGTCGGCTACCCCAGTTGGGCCAATCCTTGCCGTTCAGTACTGCTTGCGGCGTGTAGATGCTGCGCAAATTGTTTTTGGCTGCAACGTCACGCTGGCGGTTTGTATAACCTGGTGCGGCAAAACGGTCTACCCAGCCGATGTAGTCCCAGTAACCGACGTGAAAGGCCTGAACCACCAATTCACCAGCTTTGGCTTTGTCCTTAAGGGTGGAGGCCCATTTGTCGGCAGGTGGACAGGAGCTGCAGCCCTCGGAGGTGTAGAGCTCGACCACCGGGGTCAGCGTCGAGCCGGATTTGACGCTGCACTGGTTTTGCTGGGCCAGAGCTGCTGTAGCGCAGGCCGTGACGACGCAAGCAGCTATTAATTGTGTAGCAACGGAACGAGATAATGATGACATGAGGCATCTCCTTCAAGATGAGACGGCGCAAAGGCCGACCGCCGCGCTGAAATCAACCCGGTTGCATATTGGTCGAGGACATTGGTCTTTTCTTACAACAGAGGCGCGCGGGTCGGTGGCGAGATGTGGCTAATTTTTCGTTCAACGCGATCCTCAAGCTGGCCCATGTAGGCGGCTGTTGCTCCGTCTGATTGTTCAATTCGCAGCATCAGCGCTGCCTGCGCGCGGCTCAGGCGCTCGGCCATTACGGTCGCGTTGGCGGCCTCGCGGCTCACAGTTGCGGCTGTTTGTGCATCCAGGTGCGTGCGCAGTTCGGTGAAGCGTGAGGCCTCGGCCTTGTTTGCCAATTCGCGCTGGGCACTCAGCTCGCGTGCGTATTTTCGGGTTTCAAGCAGGTTGGTGCTTTGCATGTAAAGCGTACTCCCCAGAAATACGACCACAGATATCACCAGCAGCAACAGCATAATGAGGCCCAAAGGCAACTTAATGGTCGTGAAGCCGAGACTGAGAACGCTGCTACGGGTAAATTCATCCACGTTGAGCGCAGCAAATGCCGCCAAAGCCAGTATGGCGGTGATGAGAAAGATGGTTCTTGCGCGCATGATGATCTCCTTGAAAAAGCGTTACCTAAACAACTTTTAGTCTCATGCGTGCGCACAGTTTTTGCTGTGGGACAATGCCCTCCCGCAGCGTCGGTTTGCCTGCATAAACAGGCCCAATTTCTCATTCCTTTCAAGCCCCATGCAAAAAATTATCCGCCAGATCGCGCTTGAAATAAAAGTCAACGAGCATCAAATCAAAATCGCTGTCGATCTGCTTGACGGCGGTGCCACAGTCCCCTTTATTGCCCGATACCGCAAGGAGGCAACGGGCGGTCTCGACGACATCCAGTTGCGCGAACTTGAATACCGCCTTGGTTACCTGCGTGAGCTTGAAGAGCGCCGCGAAGCGGTTTTAAAAAGCATTGACGAACAAGGCAAGCTAGCCCCTGAGCTGCGTGCCGCGATTGAATTTGCAGCAACCAAACAAGACCTTGAGGATTTGTACCTGCCCTACAAACCGCGCCGCCGTACCAAGGGCCAGATTGCGCGTGAAGCGGGCGTTGAGCCGCTGGCAGACAAGTTGTTTGCTGATCCGTCACTCGTGCCGCTTGATGAGGCTGCCGCGTTTGTGAAGCTTGAAAAAAACGAACTTGGCGACGACTTCACTACCGCGCAAGCAGTTCTCGATGGCGTCCGCGATATTTTGAGCGAGCGCTGGGCAGAAGATGCTGCGTTGGTGCAGTCATTGCGCAATTGGCTGTGGAGCGAAGGTTTGTTTACGTCGAAGCTGGTCACGGGGAAAGATGGGAACCACGCAGACATCGCAAAATTCAGAGACTACTTTGCCTATAACGAGCCGATTGGCCGGGTGCCGTCGCACCGGGCGCTGGCAGTTTTTCGCGGACGCGGCCTGGAGATTCTGGATGCAAAACTCGTGTTGCCCGAGCCACCTGAAATCGCAGCGGGCGTGAAGGCTGGCCCCGTGGTGTCATTGGCGGAAGGCAAAATCGCATTGCATTTGAAATGGAGCCACAAGGCCCGGCCTGCTGACAACCTGATACGTAAATGCGTCGCCTGGGCCTGGCGCGTCAAGCTCAGTTTGTCTCTGGAGCGTGACCTGTTCACCAGGCTAAGGGAAGGCGCCGAAAAAGTCGCCATCAAGGTATTTGCCGACAACCTGCGCGACCTGCTGTTGGCCGCACCTGCCGGGCCAAGAGTGGTGATGGGACTGGACCCCGGCATTCGCACCGGGGTAAAGGTTGCGGTAGTGGATAGTACCGGCAAGCTGGTAGAGACGGCAACCGTCTTCCCGCATGAGCCGCGCAAGGATTGGGAGGGCTCGCTGCATACCCTTGGCAAGCTGTGTGAAAAGCACGGCGTTAATCTGATTGCGATTGGCAACGGCACGGCGAGCCGTGAGACCGACAAACTGGCTGCTGACCTGATGAAGCAACTCGCCAAAAATTCGGATGCCAAAATTGAGAAAGTCGTCGTCAGCGAAGCTGGTGCGTCGGTCTATTCAGCCAGCGAATTCGCTAGTTTAGAGATGCCCGACGTGGACGTGAGCCTGCGCGGCGCGGCCAGCATTGCGCGCCGCCTGCAAGACCCATTGGCCGAGCTGGTGAAGATTGACCCGAAATCAATTGGAGTGGGCCAGTACCAGCACGACGTGAACCAGAGCGAGCTGGCGCGCAGCCTGGACACCGTTGTTGAAGATTGCGTGAATAGCGTGGGCGTTGACCTGAACACGGCCAGCGTGCCTTTGCTGGCCCGCGTCTCTGGTCTCTCACAAACGGTGGCCAAGTCAGTGGTGCGCTGGCGCGATGCGAATGGTGCGTTTGCCAGTCGCGCAGACTTGCTCAAGGTCACCGGACTGGGCGCCAAAACCTTTGAGCAAAGCGCAGGGTTTTTACGTTTGCACGCCAGCACCAGCCCACTCGACATGACAGGTGTTCACCCCGAGACTTATGCCGTTGTCGAGCAAATCATGCTGCACACGGGCAGGCCTGTGGCTGAGCTGATGGGCCGCGCCGACATGCTCAAAACGCTAAAACCCGAGCTGTTTGCAAACGACAAGTTTGGTGTGATTACCGTCAAGGACATCATTGCCGAGTTGGAGAAGCCGGGCCGTGACCCGCGCCCCGATTTCAAGGTGGCGCGCTTTAACGACGGTGTGGAAGCCATCCAGGATTTAAAAGAAGGCATGGAGCTTGAAGGTACCGTCAGCAACGTCGCCGCGTTTGGTGCCTTCATCGACATTGGTGTGCATCAGGACGGGCTGGTACATGTCAGCCAGCTCAGCCACAAGTTCACGACTGATGCGCGCGAGGTCGTCAAAACCGGCGACATCGTCAAGGTGCGCGTGACCGAGGTGGATGTTGCCCGCAAGCGGATTGGCCTCACCATGAAGCTGGGTAACGTAGCCGGGTCTCCCGGGGGCACCGCGCGACGGGACGCACCTCGCGACAACCGTTTTGAAGGCGCAAGACCGACAGGCAGTCAGCGTGGTGGTGGTTATGGCGCAGGGCCGACACGTGCGCCGCAAGCCGCAGCGCCGTCGGCGATGGAATCAGCCTTCAGCAAGCTTGCAGGGCTGAAAAAGTAAGCTGATTTCATATCCGGAGCCTGAAAAACCCAAAAAAAGCCATTTTCAACAGCTAAAAATAGCCACAAGTCAATAAATACGGGCGTGACCAGCTACTAAAATAATAGCAATGAAAAATGTTCTGCGTATTTACGCTGGCCCCAAGGCGCGGCTGCACATCGAGCAAAACGGACTCAGACCTGCGGACGTGGGCATCGTCCCCGGTGCTGCGGGTGGACCCAAGGGGTTGGTTCTCGGGCCGCTGGATCGATTTATTTTTGGCGACTGGTTGTCGACGAGCACTCAGCCGGTGCATCTGGTGGGCGCCTCCATAGGTGCGTGGCGCATGGCGACGGCTTGCCTTGATGACCCGGTAGCGGCCTTCAAACGGCTGGAGCGCGACTACATTGCCACTCACTACGAACTGCAGCCTGGGCAAAAGCGGCCCAGCGCAGATGTGGTGAGCGAGCAGTTCGGTAAAAGCCTGCAAGACTTTTACCGCGGCAGGGCGCAAGAGGTTTTGCAGCACCCACGTTACAAGCTGCATATCGTCACGTCACGCGGCCGCCATGTGCTGACGCGCGAGCACAAAATTGCCACGCCGCTTGGCTACCTTGGCGCTTTTCTGAGCAACAGCCTGCACCGCAAGGCAATGGGTGCCTGGCTGGAACGGGTGGTGTTCTCGAGCCAGGGCGCTGCATTGCCGTTTTCAGGCAGCGATTACCGCACCCGGCAAATCCATCTGGATGAAGCCAACTTTCAGCCCGCACTGCAAGCCAGTTGCTCGATTCCGTTTGTGCTGCGCGCCGTGCATAACATTCCCGGTGCGCCGCCGGGGGCCTACTGGGACGGCGGCATCACCGATTACCACCTTCACCTCAATTACAAGGCGCCCGAGCCCAGTGCGCCTTTGGTGTTGTACCCGCATTTTCAAAAAGCTATCGTGCCCGGCTGGTTAGACAAAGGCCTGAAATGGCGGCATGGCGCAACGCCTTTTTTGGACAATATGGTGGTGCTGGCCCCAAGCGCTGAATGGATCAAAACATTGCCCAACAGCAAGCTGCCTGACCGTACCGACTTTGTGCGCTATGGGCCTGACTTGCAGGCGCGCGTCAAAGCGTGGTCACAATCGACCTCGCAGGCAGAGCAACTGGCTGATGAGTTCTCGGCCTGGCTTGCCAAGCCCGATATGTCGTTGATTGAGGCCTTATGAAAACCCTTGAACGCGTGCTGGGATGGGACTTGCTGCGCGGCCTGTGCGCTATTGCCGTGACCTGCTACCACCTGCTGTATTGGCAGAAAGTGACCGAACTGCATGTGTTTGGGACTTATGGCGTGTACCTGTTTTTTGTGTTGTCCGGTGCCAGCCTGGCCTACACCTACGCCGGGCGCATTAGCTCTGGCCAGTTTTCTTTTCGCAGCTTTTTGTGGGTGCGCTACCTGCGGCTTGCACCGCTTTACCTCGCGCTGATGCTGGTTGTGCTGCCGTGGAAGTTACTGAAAGAGGGCGCTACGCTTGACTTGCTGGGTATGTATGTGTCGAACGCGCTTTTTGTATTTGGTTTTTTCAATCCGTCTACCCATGCCGTGCTGGTGGGCGGCTGGTCGCTGGGAATCGAAGCGATTTTTTATCTGCTCTTTCCCTTGTTGATTTTGAGCTTTAGATCGCGGTGTTTGGTATGGGGTTTGTTTGGCGCATTGCTGGCACTGCAACTGGCCTGGATTTACGCCACCGTAGGCCAGACCGCTACCGCGCCGCGCTTGGAGGCCTACCACCAGGTACCTGCATTTGCGGCGTACTTTATGGGCGGCTGCATGATAGGTGTGGCGCACCGCAAAAAAGTTTTTGAAAACTTTTCGTCCAGCACCTTGGGCGTGTTGGCGCTTCTTGCCGGCTTCGCCCTGATGCTGGCGGTCAACCCCACCAGGGGCGGCGAAGAGTTGATTGGCTGGCGCGGACTACTTCTGGGCGGCCTGTGCTTTTTGCTGGTACATATTGCATCACGGCTGCAACTTCAAAGCCGCCTGTCGAGCGCCGCGCAGCACCTGGGCGATGCCACATATGGTCTTTACCTGTTGCACCCGGTGATCTTTTTTGGTTTGACGTATGTGGTGTTGCCAAGACTCACAATTGTGAGCCCAGAGCAATGGCCAATTGCAGGCCGATTGCTTTTCGGCGTAGCGGTGCTGTTCAGTGCCTTTGGTTTTGCGCTGCTCAGTGAAAAGTATTTTGAAAGGCCGCTGCGTGACTGGAGCAAGCGGCGGGGTTAGATCGGTCGTGGCCAGCTACTAAAACTGTAGCAACCTGCGGGGCTTTTTTAATTGACTGAGGTGCTCAACTCAGCTTTTTAACCAGCACCAGGCTCTTGCGATCCCAGTTGTATTTGCGCTTGCGGGCTTCGGGTAGCCAGTCGGGGTCCATTTGTACAAAACCGCGCTTGATGAACCAGTGCATGGTGCGTGTGGTCAGTACAAAAATACTTTGCAGGCCGGCGGCTCTGGCGCGTTGCTCTATGCGCTTCAGGATTTTTTCGCCGTCACCCTGCCCCTGGCTTTGGGGTGATACGGTCAGGGCCGCCATCTCGGCGGTTTTGGCTTCCGGGTAGGGGTAGAGGGCGGCGCAGGCAAAAATAATGCCGTCGTGTTCGACGATGGTGTAGTGGTCTGCATCACGTTCGATCTCGGTGCGGTCGCGCTTGACAAGTGTGCCGTCTTTTTCGAATGGCTCTATCAATTGCAGTATGCCGCCCACGTCGTCAGCGGTGGCTTCACGCAGCTCTTCAAGCTTTTCATCAATGACCATGGTGCCGATGCCGTCATGCACGTAAATTTCCAGCAGCAGCGAGCCATCTACCGCGAATGGCAAGATGTGGCTGCGCTCCACACCGTTCTTGCAGGCCTTGACGCAGTGCTGCAAATAGAACGCGGTGTCGGTAGGTTGTTTCGGGTTGGGTAGCTGGGCCAGCAGCTTTTCAGCGGCGGCCAGCGGCAACTCGGTATCGATGGGATTGTCTTCGCTTTCGGGCTGGTCGGGGTTGGTGCGTATACCGGGGATTTCAGTCAGGAAAATTAGTTTGTCAGCCTGCAGTTCAATCGCCACACTGGTGGCAACTTCTTCCATCGTCAGGTTAAAAGCTTCGCCAGTTGGTGAATAGCCGAAAGGCGACAGTAGCACCATGGCGTCAAAGTCAAGCGTGCGCATAATGCCTGCGGTATCGACCTTGCGTACCAGGCCTGAATGCTTGAAGTCCACGCCATCGACGATGCCGACGGGACGGGCGGTGATGAAGTTGCCAGAAATCACGCGCACCGTGGCACCGGCCATGGGGGTGTTGGGCAGCCCCTGGCTGAAGGCGGCCTCGATCTCAAAGCGCAACTGGCCCGCGGCCTCTTGTGCGCAGTCAAGTGCGACTTCGTCGGTGATGCGCATGCCGTGCGAGTACTTTGCTTCGTGGCCCTTGGCTGCGAGCTGCTCATTGACTTGTGGCCTGAAGCCATGCACCAGAACGATCTTCACGCCCATGCTTTGAATCAGCGCCAGGTCTTGCGCAATGTGTTGCAGCTTGCCGGCGGCGATCGCCTCACCGGCAATGCCGACTACAAAGGTTTTATCGCGATGCGTGTGGATGTACGGCGCAACAGACCGGAACCAGGGAACAAACGTGAAGTTGAAGACGGCAGACATGGACACGCTTTCGGTTTTTGGGTTCTGGTGGCGCTATAAAACTCCAGGAGGCGCTATGAGCCGCTCGGAGTCGAGATTGGGCCGGTTCAAATAAGTGTAAAGCACCAGGGGCCGCTAATGTCGCGTTTTGGCCTGTCCACGGCGTATGTATAGCGTGGGTGTAGCGAGACACCGTAGAGGCAAATCGCCTGCGGTAAGTGTTGCCTGATTGGACGGACAGCGTTAACCTCGAACGCGATGGAAAAACTGGCAATTGCTTTGTGGGGCTGCTACTTCGGTACCGTGGCATGGATGCTTTTGGGCTCTGTGCTGGCCTATGCCCGTTCGCTGCGGCGTGTGGCAGTCAATGCAGCGCTGGCGGCGCTGGCATCGGGCTTTTTTGTTCTGGCATTTCTGGGTGGCCTGCCCATCAGCAACGCCGATACCATGGCACGATTTCTGGCGCAGGTTGCAGGGCTCGTCGCAGTTTTGCTGACTTATTTGCTGCTTTCCGTGCTGGGTGTGCTCAAGTCAGGACCGGTGCAGCAACGTGTCGGCCTGGTCTTGATAGGCCTTGGCATGGCCATTCTGGGTGCAGGCTGGATGCTGCAGCCGCTGCACGCGCTGGCCCTTGGCTTGGCTACTGCCGGCCTTCTTGCCTGCGTCGCCCTGGCCATGAGCGTGCGCAGTGTGCTGCGAGGTGACCGTTTGGCGCGCCTTGCGACGGTCGGTGTTTTATCCATGCTGGTAGCCCTGGCGGGCTTGAGCTGGATTGCGCTTGACCGGGAACATGTGCCCTGGCTGGTTCATTCCGTCAGTGCCACCGCAGCCACCTTGTACCTTTCGGCCATGGCATGGGTTTTGTGGGCGCGCTATGCCTACCTGATCGAGCTGCACAAGGTGATGGCATACGGGCCCAGCTATGACCCCGTCACGCGCTTGCGTTCGCACTCTGAAACCGGACATTTGGTGGGGGCGGTGTTCAAGAGTTTTCGCAAGGAACCCCAGCCGATGGGCATGATGGTGATAAGTATCGACAACCTGTATGCGCTTGAGCAACTGCACGGCGCGGCTGCAGTCAACCATGCGCTTTTTGTGACGGCTGCCCGATTGCGCCGTGTCGTGCCGGACTATGTCGAGATGGGTCGGCTGGGGCACGACGGTTTTTTACTCATGATGCGTAATTGCAGGGACAGCGGACAGTTGATCAATCTGGCTCGCCGAATACAGTTCAAACTGAGCAAACCGCTGGTACTCAATACCAATAGCGATGTGACCCGGCTGGAGGCAGAAAGCACAATCTGGGTGGCGAGTGTCGGCGTGAGCGTGCTGATGATTTCAAACCCCGAAGTAGGGGGAGCCAGTGCTTTAGCCATGGCAAAGGGTATGTCTCTCACCGCCATGAGCTATGCCAGCCGCATTGCCTGGTTTGACCACGGTAGTGGCGAGATCGTTGAATTGCCGGTGCTTTCGCAGGCCTGAGAAAATCCCCTGGACGCAGCCTGTAGCTGTGACAGCCGATAATCCAGAGCTTTTGGGAATGGCTTCATGGCCTTGCCGTCCTTGTCCTTACTTTTGCCATCTTCAGCCAAATTGCTGCCCATAGAGTTTCCTGAATCGCTGCCGGTATCCGGCAGACGCGATGAGATCGCCGCGGCCATAGCGGCGCACCAGGTCGTCATCGTCTGCGGTGAAACCGGCTCGGGCAAAACCACGCAGTTGCCCAAAATTGCGCTGGCTATGGGTCGGGGCAAGCTCAACTACCCGGCGGGCCAGCGCGGCAAACTCATAGGCCACACACAGCCCCGGCGTATCGCCGCATCCAGCGTAGCCAAGCGTATTGCTGAAGAGCTTAAAACGCCGCTCGGCGATGTGGTGGGCTACAAGGTGCGCTTTCAGGATCGCCTGAGCCGTGACGCCTCGGTCAAGCTGATGACCGACGGCATATTGCTGGCCGAAACGCAGACCGACCCCCTTCTGAATGCCTACGACACCATCATCATTGACGAGGCGCATGAGCGCAGCCTGAACATTGACTTTTTGCTCGGCTATTTGCGCCAGTTGCTGCCGCGCCGGCCTGACCTCAAGGTCATCATCACCTCGGCCACGATTGATGCGCAGCGGTTTGCGGATTACTTCAGCTCTGCAAAAGGGCCAGCGCCTACGATCATGGTGTCGGGACGGATGTTTCCGGTTGAACAGAGATATCGCCCATACGAAGAGTCGCGCGACTATGACCTGAATGATGCGATTGCCGACGCAGTCGACGAGCTTTGGTTAAGCCCGCACAGCGCTGGCGATATTTTGATTTTTCTGCCCGGCGAGCGCGAGATTCGTGAAGCGGCTGACCACCTGCGCAAGCACCTCGCACACCAGCCGCTCAATCGCAACGCCGAAGTGCTACCGCTGTTTGCCCGCCTGAGCCAGGCCGAGCAAGACCGCATTTTTGACAGCCACTCTGGCAGGCGCATTGTGCTGGCAACCAACGTGGCTGAAACGTCGCTCACCGTGTCGGGCATCCGTTTTGTAATTGATGCTGGTACGGCACGCGTCAAGCGCTACAGTTTCAGGAGCAAGGTCGAGCAGTTGATGGTTGAGCCTGTCTCGCAGGCGGCGGCCAACCAGCGGGCAGGGCGTTGCGGGCGGGTGGCTGATGGCATCTGCATACGACTTTATGACGAGCAGGATTTTTCAGGTCGCACACGCTTTACTGACCCGGAAATTTTGCGCAGTTCGCTGGCATCGGTGATCTTGCGCATGAAGGCGCTGCAACTGGGTGCGGTTGAAGATTTTGCATTTATCGAGCCACCGCAAAAGCGCGCGATTGTCGATGGCTACCAGCTGCTGGCTGAGCTGGGCGCGGTGGATCTTGACAACGAGCTAACGCCTGTTGGCTGGACGCTGTCAAAACTGCCGCTAGACCCGCGCGTTGGCCGCATGATCCTGGAGGCCAAGGAGCGTGGCGCGCTCGACGAAGTGCTGGTAATTGCCAGTGCCCTCAGCGTGCAGGACGTGCGAGACCGGCCCATGGACAAGCAGGCCCAGGCGGATCATCAACATGCCAAGTTTGATGACGACAAGAGCGAATTTTCAGGCTACCTCAAGCTGTGGAAGTGGCTGGGTGCTTCGCGTGGTGGCCATGATGCAGTGCATAAACTGACGAATAGACAGCACGAAAATTTGTTGAGAGAAAACTTCATCAACATGCGCCGGGTACGCGAATGGCGCGATATCCATTCCCAACTCGTCAGCACCGTGGGCGAGCAAGGGTGGGAGTTAAATAAAAAGCCTGCAAGCTACGAGCAATTGCATCTCTCCATGCTTTGTGGTCTGTTGGGTAACATCGGTTGCAAGAGCGATGAAGAAGACTGGTACCTGGGCGCACGCGGCATCAAGTTTTACCGCCATCCGGGTGCGCGTTTAGCCAAAAAACCGGGCCGCTGGATTGTGGTGGCCGAGCTGGTCGAAACCACACGCCTGTTTGGCCGCGGTATCGCCAACGTTGACCCGGCGTGGATAGAGCAGGTGGCGGGGCATCTGCTCAGTAAACAGTTGCTTGACCCGCACTGGGAAAAGAAGGCTGCGCAAGTTACCGCGCTGGAGCGTGCAACGCTCTATGGCCTGGTCGTCTACAGCGGCAGACGCGTCAACTTTGGCAGGGTTGACCCGATCACTGCGCGAGAGATTTTTATTCGCGAAGCATTGGTCGCTGGAAACTGGGACACCAGGCTGCCGTTTTTAAATGCCAATGAAAAGCTCATACACCAGGTGCAAGACCTCGAACACAAGGCGCGCAGGCAAGACGTGTTGGTCGATGAAGAGCTGATCTACGCTTTTTATGACCAGCAACTGCCGCTTGACATTTGCGGCGGTGCAAGCTTTGAACACTGGTATAGGGACGAGGTTAAAAAGCAGCCCGAGCTGCTGCTGCTAACCCGTGAAGAGCTGATGCGCCATGAGGCCGCAGGCATCACGACGCAGGCCTTTCCCAAGGTGATCCGGCTGGGCGGTGTGGACTGCACGGCGACCTATCTGCATGAGCCAGGGGACGCCAAAGACGGTGTGACGATTGACGTGCCGCTGTTTGCGCTCAACCAGGTCAATGAAGAGCGCTGCGAATGGCTGGTGCCTGGAATGCTTAAAGACAAGGTACAGGCTTTGATTAAAACCCTGCACCAAAGACCACGCTCCCGCCTCGTGCCCTTACCTGAAACCGCTGCACGCATGGCAGAGCAGTTGAATCAGGCAGAAGTATTTGGCACGGGTTCTTTGACGGATGCCGTTCTCAAGCTGGTGGTTGACAAGACTTCGCTCGACATCAAGCGTGGTGACATGAAGCTGGAGATGCTGCCGGCGCATTTGTTCATGAACTTTCGGGTGCTGGACGAGCATGGCCGGCAATTGGGCACGGGTCGCAGTCTAGGTGGGCTTAAGGGCGAACTGGGCTCGCAAGCGCGTGGGGCCTTTCAGGCGCTGGCAAGTTTGAAGAATCTGCCTGATTTTGCACTTGAAGACGCAAAAACCACTGATTTAGGTCAATTTGAAGGGCAAAAAACGACTGAAGCCCAACAAATACGGGCGCTAGCAGCTACTAAAAACATAGCAAAGCCTGCCGCTGTAAAGGTGCCCGAGCGCTACACCGCCTGGAGCTTTGGCGAGCTGCCTGAGCTTATGGAGATCAAAAAAGGCTCGCAAACACTGATTGGTTTTCCGGCGCTGATTGACTTGGCTGATGCTGTGACTATTGAGGTATTTGACGAGCCTGAGATGGCGCTGGCCAGGCACCGCGCTGGTTTGAGGCGGCTGTTTTCCTTACAAATAAAAGACGCACTCAAGTACCTCGAGAAGAACCTGCCCGACTTGCAGAAGATGGCCGCCAGCTACATGCTTGTAGGCCGCGCGCCAGACAACTCTGGAGGTGGCACAGTTGAAGAGCTGCGTGGCCAGATCCTTGAAGTGGCGCTGGATCGGGCATTTCTGCTCGACCCCTTGCCAACCAACGAAGCTGAGTTTAAAAAGCGTGTGGAAGATGGGCGCGGCAGGCTGACCCTGATTGCCAGCGAAATCTCGCGCCTTGCCGCAGGCATATTGACTGAATACGCTGCGGCTCAACGCAAGATCAAGGACATCAAAAATGCGGTGGATGCTGCGCAGGACGCAGGCCAGCAGTTGCAGCGCCTGGTGCCCAAGCGGTTTTTGACGACCACGCCGTATGTGCAGTTGCAGCACTTTGCACGTTATCTGAAAGCCATCACCGCTCGACTTGAAAAGTGGCGGGCAGACCCGGCCCGTGATGCGGCTCGCATGGCAGAGTTAAAGCCACAAGAGCAACGCTACTGGCGCCTGTTGGCAGAGCGTAAAGGCGCAAGCGATGCGCGCATGCAGGAGTTTCGCTGGTTGCTGGAAGAGCTGAGGGTGAGCTTTTTTGCGCAGGAGCTGCGCACGCCGCAGCCGATTAGCATCAAGCGCCTGGACAAAGCCTGGCAGCAAATTAACAGCTGATAGCGGTTTGCAGGCAGTCAAAAAAAAGGGCCATGCAATATGCAAGGCCCTTTTTTGTCTGGAAATCGAAAATCAGATTCGTCCCATAAGCAGCAGCACCACCAGGATGATGACCACTAGGCCAAGCCCACCGCTGGGACCATAACCCCAGCTGCGGCTGTGCCCCCAGGTTGGCAGTGCGCCAACGAGGATGAGGATCAAGACGATGAGAAGAATGAGTGAGAGGGACATTGAAAACTCCTTTTTATGTGGCTCCATTCTTGCCGTAAGTTGTCAAGAAACCACTAGGCGCAAGGCGCATTCAATCGTCAGCAAATGCTGACAGCCGGAGAGGGGGGCATGACCTACAGTTTTGCCAGCCGCGCCAACGCCGCATTCAGCGTTTCGTCTTTTTTGGCAAAACAGAATCGCACCACACGCTGGTCGAACCCATCGCCGTAAAACGCCGAGAGCGGAATCGCGGCCACACCAATTTCTGTCGTCAGCCATTTACAGAAGTCGGCTTCGTTCAAGTTACTGACTTCCGAAATGTCAACGCACTGGAAGTAGCTTCCTTCGCTGGGCAGCAGCTTGAACCGGGTCTTGGCCAGCCCTGCGCGAAACAGGTCGCGCTTGCGCTGGTAGAAGGCTGGCAAGTCAAGATACGGACGTTCATCAAGCATGTAGCTCGCCAGTCCGTATTGAGCCGGTGTGTTGACGGTGAATACATTGAACTGGTGCACCGTGCGGAACTCGGCCGTTAATACTGCTGGCGCGGCAACGTAGCCGACCTTCCAGCCGGTGACATGGTAGGTCTTGCCAAAGCTGCTGACGACAAAAGCACGCGCCGCCAGACCAGGAAAGCGTATGGCGCTTTGATGAACCTGCCCTTTGTCAGCGTCAAACACCATGTGCTCATACACCTCGTCACTGATGAGCAGCACGTCGGTGGGTGCAAGTATGTCTTGCAGCGTGAGCATGTCGGCTTTAGTCCAGACGGTGGCGCTCGGGTTGTGTGGCGAGTTGATGAGGATGGCGCGCGTCCTGGGCGTGATGGCGGCGCTGATTTTGTCAAAGTCAGGCCGGAAGCTGCCTGGCCTCAAGGGAACGCGCACGACTTTACCGCCAGCAAGTTCGATGTTGGGCACATAGCTGTCGTAGCAGGGCTCCAGCACGATGACCTCGTCACCGGGGTGGACGACTGCCAATATGACCGTGATGATGGCCTGTGTAGCTCCTGCAGTGACCGTGATCTCAGTGTTCGGGTCATAGCGGTGCCCGTGCAGTTTGAGCAGCTTGCTGGAGATGGCTTCACGTAGCACCGGCACACCGGGCATGGGCGGGTACTGATTCAAGCCGCGCTGCATGGCATCAGTGACGGCATTGACCAGGGCAGGGTCACATTCAAAGTCCGGAAAACCCTGACCTAGGTTGACGGCCTTCTTCTCTGCTGCCAGTGCCGACATCACGGTGAAGATGGTGGTGCCGACGGCTGGCAGTTTGGTCTGCAGATGCGGCGTGCGTTCTGTGAAGGTTGTAGTGTGCATGATTTTAAAGGGCATTTCTAGAAATTCAGATTTTCGGGATGAAGTGCAAGGCGCACGGAGCGCAGGAACCGGAACGTACTTCATGTACGTGAGGATTTCGAGCACCGCGCAACGCAGCAATTCGCTCGAAAAATGAATTTATAGAAGTGCCCTAAAGTTCGTAGTCGCTGATATGGCCAGACATGACTTTTTCGATCACGCTGCGTTCAAGTTTGTCGCTCAGGAGTTGTGCAAAGGTATAGACAAAATTGCGCAGGTAGGCGCTGCGCTTGAACGCCACGCGCGCGACGTTGACACCGAACAGATTGCCCGCCGGAATCGCCACCAGGTCACTGTTGCTACCATCGTCCTTGACGGCCATTTCAGCCACAATGCCGACCCCCAGACCAAGCCGCACATAAGTCTTGATGACATCCGAGTCAATCGCTTCCAGTGCGACACGGGGGTCCAGGCGCTTGGCGGCAAAGGCAGCGTCAATCTTGGTACGGCCGGTGAAGGACGGGTGGTAGGTAATTAGCGGCTCGGCAGCCAGGTCTTCCAGCGTGATGTTGTCTTTACCGGCAAGCGGATGCGCCACCGGCAGCACCAGCATGTGCTGCCACTCGTAGCAGGGCAGGGTAATCAGCTCGCTGTATTGCGTCAGCGACTCGGTCGCAATGCCGATTTCAGCCACTTCATCAATCACCATTTTGGCCACCTGATCTGGGGAGCCCTGGTGCAGGCTGACGTTGACGTTAGGGAAGGCCTCGCGCAGTTTTGCAACTGGCTGTGGCAATACATAGCGTGCCTGTGTGTGGGTGGTGGCAATCGACAGCGTGCCGCTGTCTTGTGCGGAGTACTGCTCGCCAATGCGCCGCAGGTTGCCAACCTCGCGCATGATGATCTCAATACTTTTGAGCACATGGTCGCCGGGCTCGGTCACGCGCTTTAAGCGTTTGCCGTGGCGGGCAAATATTTCAACGCCGAGTTCTTCTTCAAGCTCAATGATGGACTTGGAAATACCGGGTTGCGAAGTGTGCAGCGCTCTGGCGGTTTCGGTCAGGTTGAGGTTGCGGCGAACCGCTTCCTGAACAAAGCGAAATTGATGAAGGTTCATATCGAATTCAGGCTAATTATTGGTTTCATTATGCCTTTGGTGCGGGGTAAGGGTTACTGGGGTCAGATCCCCAAAAACTCCTCAAGACAGAGCGATATCTGCCATGACGGTAGTCATTTGCGCGTACTCGCCTGCCGCGGGAAGCAAATCAACCTGCACATCCGGATGCGCTGTTCGAACTTGCTCGATCAGGAGAGGCAAGTCTTCCCTTGCGTGCTTGCCTACACCCAGAAAAAGCGGAAAAACCTTTAACTGCAGGGCACCGGCAGCTATCAGTTCAATGGCGGCTTCTGGCAGTGAAGGGGTACACATTTCGAGATAGGCACAGCGTACCTGAGTTGCTGGTTCGCGCTGTTTTATCTGCAACGCCACAGCTTCGATGGGCAAACGCCATTGCTCGTCGCGCGAGCCATGGGCAAAAAGAATAATGCCGGTGGTGGCTGGTGTCATTGGGTTTATCACCTCGTCTACCGTCTTAGTACAAGCCAGCCAAACGCTCCGAGCGAAATAGCCATATAGAGCAAGCCCGGCGTCGCGGCTGCCAGCCACGGCTGCCAGTTTTGCAGGTTGCCAACATAGCCAAACACGTTGTTGAGCAGGAAAAAGCTGATACCGATCAGCACACCGGCAAAGACATAGCCGGCGATACCGCCAGTACGAAAGTGCAGGTAAGCAAAAGGCAGGGCCAGTATCACCATCACCAGACAACTGAGCGGGTAAAAAACCTTTTTCCAGAACTCGATTTCATATCGCTGCGCGGCCTGACCGTTGGCATCCAGATGGCGGATGTAGGTAAACAGATCGTAGGTAGCCATGCGCTCCGGCTTGAGCAGCGCCACCGACACCATCTCCGGCGTGATGCCTGTGGGCCAGCGGAAGTTGTCAGTCACGGTGCGGTTGACCCCGGCGCTTTGCCTGCTTTTGTGAGTCGGACTGGCACTTTTGCTCACGATGTCGCCGGGATTTACGCTGGCGTTCTGGCTGGTCACCGGAACATCAAATTCAGAGCGTATGGCATCTTTGAGCAGCCAGGAGTCGTCATCGCCAAAAGTCGCCATGGGTGCCCGCGTGACCGACACCACCAGGCCTTTATTGTTGAACTCGAAAATCTGTACACCGACCATCTCGTTGCGCGTGGACAGGGTTTTGACGTTCGCGACATAGGTGTTGTAGGGTTGTTTTTCCTTTAACCAGGCACCCGTCTGCCCGACAGTGATGGTGCTTTGGTACTTGGCCTTGAGCAACTGCGCAGCCTTTTCACTGGCAGGCGCAACATAGTCGCCGATCGCAAAACTAAAGACCACAAAAAAGGCACCCAGGCCTAGCAGCAATTTCAGGGCGCGCCAGGGGTCGAGACCGCTGGTGCGAAGTATGGTGTATTCGGAGCTCTGCGCAAGCCTGGCCATCACAAAAATGGTACCTATTAATACCGAAATCGGCAGCAACTCGTAGAGATGGTTGGGCACCAGCAGGCCAACATAGGCCATCGCATGACGGATCTGGTAAATATCATTTGCCGTTGGCAGGCCGTTGTTTTTACCCAGGTATTGCAGCTCATCGACCAGGTCAAAAAAGAAGAACAGCGCCAAAAAACCTGTCGCCACCAGCGCAATGGAGGCCAGCACCTCGCCGTATATCAGGCGGCGAATGGTCTTCATGCTGCACCTGCCCGGTTAGGTCTGGCGCCGCGTCTGCGCAGCGCTGACCGCAGGGTCCAGTTCGCATTGCGTTTGAATAGCCAGGCCAAAGCCAGAAGCAGAACTCCGCCGTGCAGTATCACAAGGAGGGCACCAAAGCTAACAGATCCACCAAAAATCCAGCTTTGCCCAAGGTTGATGAGGTTGTTGTAGACCAGAAAGGTCAGCACCACAAAAATCAGGTTGCCACTGCGCCCGCCGCGCGGGTTGACACTGGCCAGTGCGGCGGCCAGAACCACAAAATTGACGGCAGCCAATGCCAGCCCCAGCCGCCAGGCAAGCTCGCTGGCATTGGCGCGGGTCTGCGATTTAATGAGGACGGGAACGGACAGCAATTTTGCATCGCTTGCGTCAATATTGAGCTGGGTGGCATCTCCGTTCTTACTGCCGTACTCCTCGAATTCGGTGATTTTCATTCCCGCCTTGCCGACCTCGCTTTCAAGGCGTTCGCCGTTTTGCAGCAGCATGACCTGGCTGCTGCCGGTCGTTTCAATCCTGCCCGAGCGGGCTGTTGTGATCGAGTTCTTTCCGTTTTCGTTGGCAGCAATGAAAACGTTGCTGCTCGATTTCTGGTTAACCGAGGCATCCCGGTCAATAAAGAAAACGCGGTTACCACTGGACGATTCCTGAAACTGCCCCGGGGCCAGGCGGTCCAGGTCGCTACGGCCTTCGTAGCGCTCTTTCATATCCTTGGTTTGCTGGTTTGTCCAGGGCCAGACAAACATCGACACCAGCGCAATGATGAGCAGAACAGGCCATGAAAAGCGAAACAATGGGCGCAAAAAAACCGTCAGGCTTTGCCCGGTGGTGAACCAGACCACCATTTCGCTGTCCCGGTACATGCGTGACAGTGTGCCGACCATGGCGATGAAGAGCGACAGCGTCAGGATGGTCGGTAAGCGGCCGAGCGCCGAATAGGCCATGAACAGCATCACATCCTGGGGGTTGATGATGCCTCTTGATGCCTGACCCAGCGTTCGGATCAGCACAATGGTCAGCACAATGGTGATGATGACCACCAGCGTGGCCCCAAAGCTGCGGGCCAGCTCTCTGCGAATCGAAGATTGGAATAACATTGACTGGGAAATCGCTTTATGCTGCTTTTATTTCACTAATTTTCTGATTGGCCGGACCTTCAATTATGGACTTTGAACTTAAAACATTCACCTTTGCCCGTGTTTGCACTGAAAAATGCGATGCGCTGGTGGTACTTGCTCAACCAGCCATAGCGGGTAATGACCCGGCATCACAACTGGCGGCACAGGCCATCAAGGCGGGCGATTTTGAAGCCAAGCCGGGCAAGTTGCTGGTCAGTTACCGCCCGGCGGGCATTGCGGCGACGCGACTGGTGCTGGTCGGGGTTGGCGATGGCAGCGCAAAAAATGTGCGGGCTGCGGTGCTGGCGGCGATGGGCGCACTTAAAAACAGCAACGTGAAACGCGTGCTACTGAGTTTGGGCGCCTTGCCAGTGTTGTCTGCGGATGTGGTGCGCGCTGCCGTGGTAGCAGCTGGCGATGCGGCCTACTCGTATACCGCGACGAAGTCGAAAGCGGTCACCAAGCCTGTCGAGCGTGTGGTGGTGGCGGTCCCAGATGCGGCTATGTGTAAATCGGGTTTTGACAAGGGTGTTGGCCTGGCCAAAGGCATCGCGCTGGCCAGGGAATGGGGTAATCGCCCTGCCAATCACGCCACGCCAGTCCTGCTTGCAGGTGCGGCGAGAGAGTTGGGCAAGTTGCCAAAGATCAAGGTTGACATTCTGGGCCCCAGAGAAGTCGCCAAACTGGGCATGGGGTCCTTCATGGCGGTGGCCCAGGGCTCCGTAGAGCCTTTGCGTTTTATCGTGCTGCGTTACGACGGCGCTGCAAAAACTGCAGCCCCAATCGTTCTGGTCGGCAAGGGCATTTCTTTTGATTCCGGCGGCATATCCATCAAGCCCGCTGGCGAGATGGACGAAATGAAGTTCGACATGTGCGGTGCGGCCAGCGTGCTGGGCACCTTCAGGGCACTTGCGGAACTGAAGCCGGTCATCAACGTAGTGGGGCTGATCCCATCCTGCGAGAACATGCCCGATGGCCGCGCCGTCAAGCCCGGCGACGTGGTGACCAGCATGAGCGGGCAGACGATTGAAATCCTCAACACCGACGCAGAAGGCCGTCTGGTGTTGTGCGATGCGCTGACCTATGCCGAGCGCTTCAAGCCGAAGGCGGTGGTGGACATCGCCACGCTGACGGGTGCCTGCGTGGTGGCCCTTGGCGGCGTGCGCAGCGGAATGTTTTCCAGTGACGACGCGCTGGCGAAGGCGCTTTCAGAAGCCGGGGAGTCGTCCCTTGATCTGTGCTGGCGCATGCCGCTGGATGATGAATATGCCGAAGGACTTAAAACCAATTTTGCCGATGTAGCCAACGTCGCCGGCCGTGCGGGTGGCGCTGTCACTGCAGCCAAGTTTTTGCAGCGCTTCACCAGCAAATTCCCGTGGGCGCATCTGGACATTGCCGGCACCGCCTGGAAGGGTGGGGCAGCCAAAGGCTCGACAGGCCGGCCCGTTGGACTGCTGGTGGACTACCTCCTGGATCAGGCCGTCAAGACAGTCAAGGCGGTAAAGACCGATATGGCCCCGGCAAAATCCCGGCAATCCAGAATTAAACCCGTCACCAAACCGTCCAGCGCTACCAAGCTCCGCGCTACATGACCGAGATTGAATTTCATTTCAACGTGCCCGACAAACTCGCCTATACCTGCCGCCTGTTGCGCAAAGCCTGCCGCACAGGTGTCAAGGCCGTGGTTACGGCAGAACCCGGACTTTTGACAGAACTTGACCAGTTGCTATGGCGCTTTTCGCCCACCGAGTTTGTACCGCATTGCATGGCAACGTCGAACGGGCAGCTGCTGGCGGCGACTCCCGTGCTGCTGGCAGACCAGCTTGAGAGTTGCCCGGCAGACAGGGTGTTGATCAATCTCGGGCAAAAAGTACCCGATGACTTTGAACGCTTTCAACGCTTCATTGAAGTGGTCTCGGGGCAGGAAAACGACAAGCTTGTCGGGCGTCAGCGTTGGAAACATTACAAGGACATGGGTTACCCATTAAAACAAAACGACCTGTCAGCAAGCCGGGAGGCCGCATGAGCCAGTTGCCAGTGCCACCACGTTTTGTACCCACCCTGACGGATGTCGTCCAGCCGATCCTGGCGCGGGAGCAGCGGATGCCTTTTGTCTCCACGCCTGCAGCCATCGAACTGCTGGAAGACCAGGTGGTACACCGCGTGATGCAGCGAGTTGACCTGGTGCTTGAACGGCGACTGCGGGAAGCCGTAGGGCAGGTGATTCTGGCGCACACCCAAGCCCTTGGGCCGCGGCTTCGCGAAGAAATCGAGCTGGTGGTGCGCGAGTCGGTCAGTCAGGCGGTGGCGCAGGAGCTATCGCCGCAAGGCAAATGAATTCGGCACTGCCCGAATAGGCTTTACCCTAAGACGTTCTTCATTAAAACCAAACTAGGGACGTTGCTATGGTGCGGGCGCGAAAATTGCGATATGTTCTTGCCCGTGGCATAACAAAATCTGCTCACAGCCATTCAAAAGTTTTCACAAGTTCTTAACCGGAGTATTTTTATGCAAATGAAATTCAAACTGACAGCCTTGGCTGCTCTCGCAACGCTGACCGGCATGGCCTCAGCGCAAGACACGATCGTCAAGATTGGTCACGTTGCACCGCTTTCAGGTTCGCAAGCCCACTATGGCAAGGACAACGAAAATGGCGTGCGCATGGCGATTGAAGACCTGAACGCCCAGAACATCGTTATTGGCGGCAAGAAAATCAAGTTTGAAATCGTTGCTGAAGACGATGCTGCCGATCCAAAACAGGGCACCGCAGCCGCACAAAAATTGTGCGATGCAAAAGTAGCTGGAGTCGTTGGCCACCTCAATTCCGGCACCACCATCCCCGCATCCAAGGTGTACAACGACTGCGGCATTCCCCACGTAACCGGCGCGGCAACCAATCCCAACCTGACCAAGCCGGGTTACAAAACCACCTACCGCATCATCGCCAACGACTTGGCCTTGGGTGCCGGGCTGGCTTTTTATGCTGCTGATGCCCTCAAACTCAAGCGCGTTGCCATCATTGACGACCGAACCGCTTACGGCCAGGGTGTTGCCGAGGTATTCAAGAAAACCGCAATGGCCAAAGGTATGACGGTCGTGGATGAGCAGTTCACAACCGACAAAGCGACTGACTTCATGGCTATTCTGACGGCTGTTAAAGCCAAAAACCCGGATGCGATTTTCTACGGCGGTATGGACTCGCAGGCAGGCCCGATGCTACGCCAGATGGAGCAGCTTGGCATGAACAACGTCAAATTCTTTGGCGGTGACGGCATCTGTACCGCAGAAATCGCCAAACTGGCCGCTGGTGCAAAAACCATTGGTAATGTGGTTTGCGCTGAAGGCGGTGCCTCGCTGGCCAAAATGCCCGGCGGCGAAGCCTGGATGAAGCGCTACGAAGCCAAATTTCCAAAACAATTTCAGGTTTACAGCCCTTACACCTACGACGCCACTTTCGTGCTGGTCGACGCCATGAAGCGCGCCAATTCAACCGACCCCAAGGTCTATACCCCGGAGCTGATCAAAACCAACTTCAAGGGCGTAACCACAACGATCGCCTTTGAGCCCAATGGTGAGCTGAAAAACCCGGCCATCACCTTGTACGTCTACAAAGATGGCAAGAAATTTCCGCTGAACTAATAGATGCGCTTTCTGTAGCCATAAAAAAAGCCACCGAGAGGTGGCTTTTTTCATTGACTACTTGGCGGAAGAGGCGGGATTCGAACCCGCGGTGGGTTTAACCCCACGTACGCTTTCCAGGCGTATGACTTAAACCGCTCATCCACCCTTCCGTTTGGTTGTGATTGTAGCAGTGGCCTCGACGGGGCTCACTGAAGAGCATCCTGAAAACGGTGTTTTTCGAGCTGCGCCATGGTCACAAACTTTAGTGCGCCAAGGTGGGTTGACTCCAATACCACGGGCGGCGCTGCGCCAGCTTCTAAAGCTTCACGCCAGCGGTTGGCGCACAGGCACCAGCGGTCACCCGCCTTAAGGCCTGCAAAGCGGTATTCGGGGCGCGGCGTTACCAGGTCGTTGCCGCGTGCAGTTGAAAAAACCAGAAAGGCATCTGTTACGCGGGCACAGATCAGGTGCGAGCCATGATCCGACGAGTCGGATTTGCAGCAACCGTCTCGAAAATAGCCGGTTAACGGGTCATAAGAGCAAGGCACCAGTGCAGTGCCTAAAACATTTTGCGTGTCCATCGTTATCGAATCAGACCTTGTTACTTTGAACCATCTTCATGGCAGAGGAAATTAATGCAGATACTTCAGTCATGTTGCTCGGCACAATCAGCGTGGTTTTGGAATCTTTTGCCACTTGCGAATAGGCCTCGACAGCCTTTTCAGCGACCTTAAGCTGCACGGCCTGCTCGCCGCCCGGCTGGCGAATCGCAGCGGCGACCATCTCAATCGCCTTGGCGTTGGCATCAGCTACGGCCAGTATGGCGGCGGCTTCACCTTGAGCGTTATTGATGGCAGCCAGCTTTGCGCCTTCAGACCGGGCAATAAATGCTTCGCGCTCGCCGGTGGCGATGTTGATTTGCTCCTGGCGGCGGCCTTCGGATGCGGCAATCAGAGCGCGCTTTTCGCGTTCAGCGGTGATCTGCGACTGCATGGCGTGCAGGATTTCTTTCGGCGGGGTCAGGTCTTTTATTTCGTAGCGGAGCACCTTCACACCCCAGTTCAACGCAGCTTCATCAATCGCTGCGACCACCTGGGCATTGATGATGTCGCGCTCTTCAAAGGTTTTGTCGAGCTCAAGCTTGCCGATGACTGAGCGTAGCGAGGTTTGCGCGAGCTGCGTGACGGCTACGATGTAGTTCGATGAGCCGTAGCTGGCTCGCATAGGGTCGGTTACCTGAAAGTAGAGAATGCCGTCCACCTGCAACTGCGTGTTGTCACGCGTGATACAGACCTGGCTGGGTACATCGAGCGGGATTTCCTTCAGGCTGTGTTTGTAGGCAACACGGTCAACAAAAGGCACCAGAAAATTCAGGCCCGGCGTCAGACTGCCGTGGTATTTTCCCAGACGCTCGACGACCCAGGCGTTTTGCTGCGGCACGACCTTGATGCTTCGCACAATAAAGATGACTGCGACGATGAGGATGACGAGTGCGATTTCCATAAATTTTCTCCAGTAAATCAAATATCCAGGCTGCCTGGCCCAGGTTCAAATCAGCTTAAACCTTCTCGATGACAAGTCTGTTGCCAATCAGCTCCTTGATACGAAACAGCCCCGTAGCGTTTGCCTCAAGTGCGGGCGCGGCGACAGGCCTGGCCAGCACAGCAGTCCAGTTTGCACCACGGTATTTGACCGTTGCCGTGCCATCGGTATTCCACTGCGCAACTTGCACGGGCTCGCCAATGTCAATGTGCACGTCGCGGTTTGAACTGGCGGGCTGGGCCTGTGGCCTGCGCATACTTTGCCAGTGCCAGAGCGCCACCGCGCCACCGCTCACCATGGCCGCAGTGATGATCTGCCCAGTCAAGTGCAGACCCAAATGTGCAGCGATCGCCGCAGCTATCAGCCCCAGGCTGATCATCAGCAGGTAAAACGTCCCGGTTGCCAGCTCTATGGCGACAGCGCCACCCGCCAGCAGCCACCAGATAGTTGATTCAGCCATACCAATCTCCTTTCAGGTTTTGTAGGACATGTGAGACATTTTGAGGCAATTACAAGCCGCTGCTGGTACGTTGCCATTTTATTTCCGTACACTTCGCTGATTCGGCCTGGCGTCGCCAGCTCCGCTGCGCTTTCCAGGCGCCCCACAATTTGTCCTCGCCCTACAGAATCATTATGAAATTTCGCTTCCCCATCGTCATCATTGACGAAGACTTCCGCTCCGAGAACACCTCCGGTCTCGGCATTCGTGCGCTGGCGCAGGCCATAGAGACCGAAGGCTTTGAAGTGCTGGGCGTTACCAGCTACGGCGACCTCTCGCAGTTTGCCCAGCAGCAAAGCCGGGCCAGCGCTTTCATACTGTCGATTGACGATGAGGAGTTCACCCCCGGCCCTGATCTAGACCCGGCGGTTTTGAATTTACGCACCTTCATTGAAGAGGTGCGCCGTAAGAATCTGGACGTACCGATTTACGTTTACGGTGAAACCAAAACTTCACGCCACATTCCAAACGATATCCTTCGCGAGCTGCATGGCTTCATTCACATGTTTGAGGACACGCCAGAGTTTGTGGCGCGCCATATTCTGCGCGAAGCCAAAAGCTATCTTGAAGGCGTACAACCGCCGTTTTTCAAGGCGTTACTTGATTACGCCGAAGATGGATCGTATTCATGGCATTGCCCCGGGCACTCTGGAGGTGTGGCGTTTTTGAAAAGCCCGGTCGGCCAGATGTACCACCAGTTTTATGGCGAAAACATGCTGCGCGCCGACGTTTGCAACGCGGTTGAAGAGCTTGGGCAACTGCTTGACCACGATGGTGCAATTGGCGCCAGCGAGCGCAACGCGGCCCGCATCTTCAACGCTGACCATTGCTTTTTCGTCACCAACGGCACATCGACCAGCAACAAGATAGTCTGGCACCATACTGTGGCGCCTGATGATGTTGTGGTGGTTGATCGTAACTGCCACAAGTCCGTCTTGCACGCCATCATCATGACGGGCGCGGTGCCGGTATTTTTGAAGCCGACGCGCAACCATTTCGGCATCATCGGGCCGATTCCGCAAAGCGAATTTGAGCCTGAGGCTATTCAAGCCAAGATCGCCGCCAACCCGCTGCTCAAGGGAGTTAAAGGCTTTAATGCAGCCAAGGTCAAGCCTCGCGTGCTCACGCTCACGCAGTCCACCTACGACGGCGTGCTCTACAACACCGAAACCATCAAAGGCATGCTCGATGGGTATATCGAGAACCTGCACTTTGACGAAGCCTGGCTGCCGCACGCCGCGTTTCACCCCTTCTACGGCACCTACCATTCGATGGGCAAAAATCGCATCCGCCCCAAGACGGCGGTGGTGTACGCAACCCAATCAATCCATAAACTGCTTGCCGGCATCAGCCAGGCCAGCCATGTGCTGGTGCAGGACTCGCAGGAGGTCAAGCTGGACAGGCACCTCTTCAACGAGGCCTATTTGATGCACACGTCGACCTCGCCGCAGTACAGCATCATTGCCAGTTGCGATGTTGCCGCGGCCATGATGGAGCCGCCCGGCGGCACTGCGCTGGTTGAGGAAAGCATTGCCGAGTCGCTCGACTTCAGGCGTGCCATGCGCAAGATTGACGAAGAGTACGGTGATGACTGGTGGTTCAAGGTCTGGGGCCCCGACAAGGTGGTGGAGGAAGGCATTGGCGAGTCGAAAGACTGGATCATCAAGGGCGAGTCACGCAGCGCCAAAACTGCCAAAAATGGAGCCAACAACTGGCACGGCTTTGGTCAGATGGCCACTGGCTTCAACATGCTGGACCCCATCAAGTGCACCATCGTCACACCGGGGCTGGACCTGAACGGCAAGTTCGCAAAAACAGGCATCCCGGCATCCATCGTGACGAAATTCCTCGCCGAGCACGGCGTGATCGTTGAAAAAACCGGCCTTTACAGCTTCTTCATCATGTTCACCATCGGCATTACCAAAGGCCGCTGGAACACGCTGCTGACTGGCTTGCAGCAATTCAAGGACGATTACGCCAAGAACCAGCCGATGTGGCGCATCCTGCCCGAGTTTTGCCAGAAGTTTCCCAAATACGAGCGCATGGGACTGGCCGATTTATGCCAGCACATTCACACGCTGTATGCCAAGTACGACATTGCGCGACTGACCACCGAGGTGTACCAGAGCGACCTGACCCCGGCCATGAAGCCCAGCGATGCCTACGCCCACATCGCCCAGCGCAAGACCGAGCGGGTCGAGATCGACCAGCTGGAAGGCCGCGTCACGGTTGGCCTCGTCACGCCATACCCGCCGGGTATTCCTCTGCTGATTCCAGGCGAAGTGTTCAACAAAAAGATTGTTGATTATTTGAAGTTTGCACGCGAATTCAATTCGCAGTGTCCCGGTTTTGAGACCGACATCCACGGCCTGGTCGAGCAGGTGGATGCCAAAGGCAAGTTGCGGTACTACGCCGATTGCGTGAAGAAGTAGGCAGATATCTCAAACTTCCAGCTCACAGCGTGCTGACCTGTCGCCAAGCCGCGAGCCTGTCCGGTTTCGGTTTGTGGGCTGCTAGGCTATCTCACCGCCCCGCGCCGCCAGCATGGCGTCATTGAACTGCTTGAAAAATGCACCGTAACCACCGCTGCTGGCCGCGCCGCGCTGGGCTTTGACACGCTCCACGCAAATTTCGTTGGCATCGGGTTGCGACTCGATCAAACCCATGACTTCGCTGATAAACGCGGCCAGCGGCATGGCGTGCGGGTCATTGGCCTGGCGCTCGCCCATCAAGGTGGTCTGTACGTAGGGCGGTACCAGTTCCATCACCTGTACAGCGGTGTCTTTGAGCTGGTAGCGCAGCGACTCAGTGTACGAGTGGATGGCCGCCTTGCTGGCGCAGTAGCTTGGGGTCATGGCCAGCGGCATGAAAGCCAGGCCGGATGAGACGGTCATCACCGTTGCGCCAGGCTGCTCCAGCAGGTGCTGCATCAGCGCAGCGTTAAGGCGTATCGGGCCAAGCAGGTTGGTGGCGATGGTTTCCTCTGCTACCGTTGCATCATCTTTTTTGAGGTTTTCATTACGCATGACGCCTGCGTTGTGAATGACGGCATTGAGCGCCGGGTGATCTTTGACAAGTTGCGCGGCAAAGGCTTTGATCGTCTCGGCATTTTCAATGTCAAGTACCGCTCGCGCCATGCCGGGGTTGGCGGCTACGACCTGATCAAGCAAGGCTTGAGTGCGTCCAGCGATGATGACGTGGTTGCCTTTGGCATGAAATGCCTCAGCCAGCGCCCGCCCAATACCTGAGCCGCCGCCTGTGATGAGAAGGGTGTTTCCGGTAATCTGCACGATGTGTTCCTTTTACCTAACTTCGACATTAAAAAAACCAGTCGAACGCTTCGACCAAAAATAATTGCTATAAATAAAATAGCTGTTCACGCCCGTACTTATTGGGCTAGAGCCGTATTTAGTGCCTGAAAAATGCATTTTTCAGGCCAAAATGCTGGCTTTAGGCCGAATCAGCCGGCTCCGCAATCCCACCCACAACATTACTGAAACCACCATCGACGTAGGTAATCTCGGCACTCACGCCTGCTGCCAGGTCACTGAGCAAAAACGCGGCGACGTTGCCGACGTCTTCAATCGTCACATTGCGGCGTATCGGCGAGGCTTCTGCGACCACGCTCAGGATTTTGCCGAAGCCCTTGATGCCGCTGGCAGCCAGGGTTTTGATAGGGCCGGCGCTGATGCCGTTGGCGCGCATTCCGCGCTTTTTGCTGCCGAGTGATTCGGCCAGGTAGCGCACCGATGCCTCCAGGCTGGCCTTGGCCAGGCCCATGGTGTTGTAGTTGGGCACCACGCGTTCAGCGCCCAGATAGGTCAGCGTCAGCACGGACGATTTGTCGTTCAGGTAGGGCAGGGCAGCCTTGGCCATGGCTGGGAAACTGTACGCGCTGATGTCGTGGGCAATCTTGATGCCCTCACGCGACAGGCCGTCGAGAAAGTCGCCGGCAATGGTTTCGCGCGGGGCGTAGCCGATGGCGTGGACAAAGCCGTCGAAGGTGGGCCAGGTCTGGGTCAGGTCAGTCATCAATTGCGCAATTTGTTCGTCGCTGCTCACGTCGCAGTCAAACACTAATTTTGAGCCAAAGTCGGCGGCAAATTCGGTAATGCGATCTTTGAAGCGCTCGCCCTGGTAGCTGAAGGCCAGCTCTGCGCCTTGTGCGTGGCAGGCTTTGGCAATGCCGTAGGCAATGGAGCGGTTGCTTAATACCCCTGTGATTAATAATTTTTTGCCAGTTAGAAAACCCATGTGCAATCTTTCTTGAAAATCTTGCAGAATTGTCGCATGCGCGCTTTATCGGTTTTTTCGGTTTTATTTGCTCTTGTTGCCACTTGGTTGGCGCCATGCGCTAGCGCCGCCCACGCCTACGCCCAGTTTGGTGACATCAAATACCCCCCCGGTTTCAGCAACTTCAGCCACGTCAACCCATTAGCGCCCAAGGGCGGCGAGATTCGCATGGTGCCGCCGACCCGGCCTACCAATTTCGACAAGTTCAACCCCTTCACGCTGCGGGGTACTGCACCTTACGGCATCGGCACGCTGATGATCGAAAGTCTGCTGATTGGCAACTCCGAGGAACCGACCACGGCTTATGGCTTGCTGGCTGATGATGTGGATGTTGCACCGGGCGGGCTTTCTGCCACTTTCCGTTTAAATAGCAAAGCCCGTTTTAACGACGGCACGCCGGTGCTGGCTGCCGACGTGCTGCATTCATACACCCAGCTCATCAGCAAGCTCGCAGCACCGCAGTACCGCACGATTTACGCTGAGGTCAAAGGCGTGACGGTGGTGTCCGAGCGGGTGGTACGTTTTGACTTTGCAACGCCCAACCCGGAACTGCCACTGGTGGTGGGTGGTATGCCAGTGTTCAGCAGGCGCTGGGGGCAAGTGGGCGGTAGCAGCAAGCCGTTTGACAAGATTGTTGAAGAGGTACCGATCGGCTCCGGCCCCTACAAACCTGCAACGTCTGTCGTGGGCCGCGACATCACTTATGTGCGCGACCCGAACTACTGGGGCGTGGACCTTCCTACGCGCAAGGGCCAGTTCAACTTTGACCGCGTGACCTTCAAGATTTACCTCGATGAAACCTCACGCTTTGAAGGACTCAAGGCTGGTGAATATGATTTTCTGAGGGAGTTCATTTCGCGCAACTGGGCGCGCCAGTACACCGGCAAGCAGTTCACCTCGGGCGAACTCGTCAAGCGGGCTTTTGAAAACCGCAACCCTGGGGATTTTCAGGGTTACATCTTTAATCTGCGCAAGCCACAGTTTCAGGATATTCGGGTGCGACAAGCGATTGGTTTGGCGCTTGATTTTGAGTGGATGAACCGCCAGCTTTTTTACGGTATCTACAAACGCGTCAACGGTTACTTCCCTAACAGTGAATTTCAGGCCACCGGTACGCCTAAACCTGACGAGCTGGCGCTGCTGGAACCGCTGCGCGGCAAGCTCCAACCCGAGGTATTTGGTGCCGTACCGGTATCGCCCTCGACTCAAGCTCCCAACAGCCTGCGAGACAATCTCCGCCAGGCTCAAGCGCTGCTGAAAGCGGCGGGCTGGGCCTACAAAGATGGCGCGCTGCGCAACCCCAGGGGAGAAGCTTTCACCATGGAGTTTTTAAGCGATCAACCGTCGCTGATACGGGTTGTAGGACCATTTCAGAAAGCGCTTGAAAAGCTGGGTATCACGCTGAGCTACCGCGTGGTGGACTTCTCACTGTCTAAACAAAAAATGGACGCATTTGATTTTGAAGTCACCACTGCGCGCCTACCCGGCAGCACCGCACCTGGCGGCGAACTGCTGGAGCGCTGGGGCTCCGAGGCTGCCAAAACACCCGGCTCGTCCAACGTCTGGGGCTTGGCCGACCCGGCTGTTGATGCGCTGCTACGAAAAGTGGTCAGCGCCAAAACCAGACCAGAACTGGCCACCGCCATGCGTACACTCGACCGCGTGCTGACCAACGGTTTTTACTCTGTGCCGCAATACTATGGCGATGCCTTCCTGATTGGCTACCGTCCGGGCCGGTTTGTCCTGCCGTCCATCATTCCGCCGTATTACGAAGCCGGCACCTGGGCGATGAGCACCTGGTGGGCATCAAGTTCCAATAAATAATGGCCAGCTACATCCTCAAACGCCTGCTGCTGATGATTCCGACGCTCTTCGGCGTGCTGCTGCTGACCTTCGCCATGGTGCAGTTTGTGCCGGGCGGCCCGGTCGAGCAAATGGTGGCGCAGCTGCAGGGGCGTGACTCTGGCGGCGAGAGTGCCGCCGCATCGGGCGGCGGTTACCGGGGCAGGCAGGGCGTGGACGCGGAGCGCATTGCAGAAATCAAGGTGCTTTATGGCTTTGACAAACCCGTGCATGAACGCTTTTGGCAGATGCTCAAGCAGTTTGCCCGCTTTGATCTGGGCAACAGCTTTTACCAGCATAAGGATGTTTGGCAACTGGTCAAGGACAAACTGCCAGTGTCCGTCAGTCTGGGCTTGTGGACGTTTTTTATCAGCTACCTCATCGCCGTGCCGCTGGGCGTGGCCAAGGCGGTCAGGGCAGGGACGCGGTTTGACTTCTGGACTACGCTAATCGTACTGGTTGGCTACGCCATTCCCGGCTTTGTGCTGGGCGTGGCGCTGCTGGTGGTGTTTGGCGGGCAATTGCAGTGGTTTCCGCTGCGCGGGCTGACATCCAGCAACTGGGAAACCTTGAGTTGGGGCGCGCGCATTGTGGACTACCTGTGGCACATCACCTTGCCAATTACTGCCATGGTGCTGGGCAGTTTTGCCGTCACTGCGGTGCTCACCAAAAACTCATTTCTTGAAGAAATCAGAAAGCAATATGTGCTGACGGCGCGCGCCAAGGGTTTGAGCGAGCAAAAGGTGTTGTACAAGCATGTGTTTCGCAACGCGCTGATACCCATCATCACCGGCTTTCCGGCGGCTTTTATTGGTGCTTTTTTTACCGGCTCACTGCTGATTGAAACGCTGTTTTCACTCGATGGTCTGGGCCTGCTGAGTTATGAAAGCGTGATACGCCGCGACTACCCGGTGGTACTGGGCACCCTTTACCTTTTCACGCTGATTGGGCTTGTTACAAAATTGATCAGCGACCTTTGCTACGTTTGGGTAGACCCAAGGGTGAAGTTTGACTAATACCGTGTCGCTCAGTCCTGGCAAACGCGCCTGGCAGCGCTTTAGTCGTAACAGGCTTGGGTTTTATAGCCTGATGCTGTTCTGCGTCCTGGTGGTGTTCAGCCTGTTTGCCGAGGTGCTGTCCAACGACAAGCCGCTGGTCGTGAGCTATGAGAGCAAGCTCTACTTTCCCCTGATAAAGGACTATTCAGAAAAAACGTTCGGCGGTGACTTTGATACGCCTGCCGACTACCTTGACCCCTTTATCAAGGACAAAATAAAGCAGGGTAGCAACTGGGCTGTTTACCCGCCCAACCCCTATGGCCCGAAAACCATCAACTACTTTGCCAAAGAGCCAAACCCTTCTGCGCCGTCACGTGACAATCTTTTTGGCACCGATGACCGGGGCAGGGATCTGCTGGCCCAGCTGATCTACGGGTTTCGTTTGAGTGTTCTTTTCGGTCTGGCGCTGACGGTGATCGGTGTCGTGATTGGCGTGATAACCGGGGCCATACAGGGTTACGCAGGGGGCAAAACCGACCTGATTTTTCAGCGCTTTATGGAAATATGGGGTTCCATGCCCGAGCTGTATTTGCTGATTATTTTCAGTGCAGTGTTTGCGCCCAGCGTCGCGTTGCTGCTATTTTTGCTCAGTTTGTTCGGCTGGATGGGCCTGTCCGACTATGTACGAGCTGAATTTTTACGTAACCGCCAGCTGGACTATGTGCGCTCCGCAAAAGCGTTAGGCGTGAGCAATCTGCACATCATGTGGCGGCACATACTGCCTAACAGCATGACACCGGTCGTCACCTTCCTGCCGTTTCGCATGAGTGCCGCTATTTTGGCGCTGACTGCACTTGATTTTCTGGGCCTGGGCGTACCGCCGGGCACACCATCGCTTGGCGAATTGCTCAACCAGGGGAAGGCAAATATCGATGCCTGGTGGATTTCCCTCTCGACCTTTGCGGTGCTCGTCATCACCTTACTGCTGCTGACTTTTATGGGTGATGCCTTGCGCGATGCGCTGGATCCCCGAAAAGTAAACCAGATATGAGTAAACCCCTTCTCGAAGTCAAAGGCCTGGGAATTTCTTTTGCGGGCAAAGAGGTCGTCCACGGCATTGACTTTTCAATAGCGCCCGGCGAAAAGCTGGCACTGGTAGGTGAGTCAGGTTCGGGTAAAACAGTGACCGCCCTTAGCCTGCTGCGGCTGGTGCAAAACGCATCGCTGGGCGGCAGCGCCGTGTTTCAAGGACGTGCGGGCGAAGTCGATTTGCTGGCGGCCCCGGAACGCCAGTTGCGCGGCATTCGTGGGCAGGACATTTCGATGATTTTTCAGGAGCCGATGACGGCGCTGAATCCGCTTTTCAGTGTGGGCGACCAGATTGCCGAAGTTTTGCAGCTAAAAATGGGCCTGACCCAATCAGAATCAGCACAGGCAGCTATTAAATTGCTAGCAGATACGGGCATTGCCGAACCCGAACGGCGGGCGCGTTCCTTCCCGCACCAGCTCTCGGGTGGCCAGCGCCAGCGCGCCATGATCGCCATGGCGCTGGCTTGCAAGCCCATGCTGCTGCTAGCCGATGAGCCAACCACGGCGCTTGACGTGACGGTGCGCAGCCAAATCCTTGATTTGCTGGCTGATTTGCAGCGAAAAAATGGCATGGCTGTACTGATGATCACGCATGACCTGAACCTGGTGCGCCGTTTTGCGACGCGCGTAGCGGTGATGGAAGACGGGTACATCGTCGAGCATGGCGCGGTTGACCATGTTTTCAGCAATCCGCAGCATGCCTACACTCGCAAGCTGATCGAAAGTACACCGACACGCGATGTTCACGGGGTGACGCCAGATCTGTCACTACCCGCCGTGATGAAGGCCAAAGACCTGCGCGTCAGCTATTCGGTTTCAATGTCGGGGTTTAAAGGCTGGTTCAAGGCGGGCCGGTTTGTAGCGGTGCGGGGTGCCAGTTTTGAGATTCCGGCTGGGCAAACGCTGGGTGTGATGGGTGAGTCGGGTTCTGGCAAGTCCAGTCTGGCGTTGGCAGCGCTGGGCCTGCATCCGCATGAAGGCCAACTGGAGGTGATCGGCAAGGCCTGGAGCGGTCATTCAGCCAGCAATAAAGCCATACGCCAGGCTATGCAGGTGGTGTTTCAGGACCCGTTTTCATCGCTGTCGCCGCGCATGACGATTGAAGAAATTGTTGGCGAGGGACTTCAGGTGTACCAACCCGGCCTGAGCGCTGCAGAGCGTCGGCAACGCGTGCTGAAGTCATTGGCCGACGTTGGCATGCATGAGGCCCAGTTTGCCAATATTCTGCAGCGTTATCCGCACGAGTTTTCGGGCGGGCAGAGGCAGCGTATCGCCATTGCGCGGGCACTGATGGTAGAACCGCAACTATTGGTGCTGGACGAACCTACCAGCGCATTGGACGTCACCATCCAGAAGCAGGTTTTGCAACTGTTGCAGAGGCTGCAAAGGGAGCACGGTTTGAGCTATTTGCTGATCACCCACGATGTGGACGTGATCGCCGCCATGGCGCACCAGGTTTTGGTGATGAAGGATGGGGTGGTGGTTGAAACAGGGTCGGTAAGCGCCATATTAAAAGCGCCGCAGCATCCGTATACCCAAGCGCTGGTGGCCGCACATAGCTAGAGCGAGCAGGCCGATACGGTTGCAATTAGGAGTTATACGGGTTAGAATACTAGCTTCACGACCAAATGGGCGGGTTTTCACCGCCCATTTTTTTTGGGCGTTTGTTTTTAGATTTAGATACTGTTTTTGATATTGAATGGCTTCTCAAAGCACCAACGAAACGATCGAGCAAACCGTCACTGGACTGGGTTACGACCTGGTTGACATTGAACGCACCGGTGGTGGCTTGTTGCGCGTGACGATTGACATGCCGTATGTTGCTGAAGCCGAGCAGTTTGTGAACGCGGAAGACTGCGAAAAAGTCACGCGCCAATTGCAGTTTGTGCTGGAAGTAGACGGCGCGGCGTATTCCCGGCTTGAGGTGAGCTCGCCCGGAATCGACAGGTCGCTGCGGACTGAAAAAGAATTTGAGCGTTTTGCTGGTGAGCTGATTGACCTGACATTGAAAGCGCCAATTGGCGTGGCCGCAGTGGCCGGATCAACCATATCAGCAAACCAGAAAAAATTTCGGGGAACGCTGGAGCATGCTGAGTCAGGTGGCTGGCAAATTGTCTGGAGTGATGAGCCGGTTGGCAAACCCGGGCAGAAGATGAGCAAAAAAAGAGTGCCTGCACCGCTGCAGGCATTGGGTTTTACCTTGGATGAAATTGCGTCAGCCCGACTGGCACCGATTGTTGACTTCAAAGGCCGCAAGCCCAAAGAAGTAAGGCAAGCCAAACCAGACAGCCAAGCCACTGAGGCTTGAGTCATTTAGAAAATTAGAGTGAAAGGCCTGTGAAATGAATCGCGAAATGTTGATGTTGGTTGATGCCATCTCGCGCGAAAAAAATGTCGAACGCGACGTGGTTTTCGGCGCGGTCGAGCTCGCCCTTGCGCAAGCCACCAAAAAAATCTACCCCGGTGAAGTTGACATCCGGGTTGCTGTTGACCGTGACAGCGGCAACTATGAAACCTTCCGCCGCTGGCTGGTGGTGCCGGATGAAGCCGGTCTGCAAAACCCTGAAGCAGAAGAACTGGTAAGTGACGCGCGTGACGAGATTGCCGACATCGAAGAAGGCGATTTCATTGAAAAACCGGTTGAAAGCATGCCGATTGGCCGCATTGGTGCCATGGCAGCCAAGCAGGTCATTCTGCAAAAAATTCGTGATGCCGAGCGCGAAATGCTGCTCAATGATTTCATGTCGCGTGGCGACAAGATCTTTGTTGGCACTGTCAAGCGCATGGACAAGGGCGACATTATCGTTGAGTCCGGCCGCGTCGAAGGCCGCCTGCGTCGCAGCGACATGATTCCGAAAGAAAATCTGCGCTCTGGTGATCGCGTACGAGCCATGATTATGGAAGTCGACAACACACTGCGTGGTGCGCCCATCATTCTGTCGCGCTCTGCACCCGAATACATGATTGAACTTTTCCGCCAGGAAGTGCCTGAGATTGAACAGGGCCTACTGGAGATCAAATCCTGCGCCCGTGACCCGGGCTCACGCGCAAAAATCGCCGTGCTGTCACATGACAAACGCGTTGACCCGATTGGCACCTGCGTCGGTGTGCGCGGTACCCGCGTCAATGGCGTGACCAACGAGCTCGCCGGGGAGCGCGTCGACATCGTGCTGTGGAGCGAAGATCCGGCCCAGTTCGTTATCGGTGCACTGGCACCTGCCAACGTCTCGTCCATCGTGGTGGACGAAGAACGTCACGCCATGGACGTGGTGGTTGATGAAGAAAATCTGGCTATTTCCATTGGCCGTGGTGGCCAGAACGTGCGTCTGGCAGCCGAATTGACGGGCTGGAAGATCAACATCATGACGGCCGACGAGTCGCTTGAGAAACAGTCGCTTGAAACCGATAGCAGCCGCAAGCTGTTCATGGAAAAGCTCGATGTGGACGAAGAAATCGCCGATATCCTGATCTCCGAAGGCTTCACCAGCCTCGAAGAAGTGGCCTACGTGCCGCTGCAAGAGATGCTGGAGATCGAGTCGTTTGACGAAGACACCGTCAATGAGCTGCGCACGCGCGCCAAAGACGCACTGCTGACCATGGAAATTGCCAAGGAAGAAAATGCCGAAGGTGTCTCGCAAAACCTGCGTGATGTCGAGAGCCTGACTCCTGAATTGATTGCAAAGCTCAATGCAGCGGGCATCAACACCCGCGACGACCTGGCCGATCTGGCCACGGACGAACTAACCGATATTACCGGCCAGTCTGCGGACGAAGCCACTGCCCTCATCATGATTGCACGCGCACATTGGTTTACCGATGAAGCGGCTGCTGTTGTGGCACCTGCACCCGCAGTTGCCGAAGAGCAATGATCATGGAGGCCAGTCAGGAAAACCAAATATGTCCAGTACCACTACCGTCGCTGAATTCGCAGCTGAACTGAATAAATCCACTGCCACACTGATCGAGCAATTGACCAGCGCAGGGGTCGCCAAGGCAGAGGCCAGCGACCATTTGTCAGAGTCCGACAAGCAGAAGTTGCTTGGGTTTTTGCAGGCCAGTCATGGCACTGTCTCGGCCGAGCGCAAAAAAATCACGCTGGTGAAAAAATCCACCAGTGAAATCAAACAGGCTGATGCCACCGGCAAGGCACGCACCATTCAGGTGGAGGTGCGTAAAAAGCGTACTTTTGTCAAACGTGAAGATGGTTCTGATTTGCCTGCTGAAGAAGCGCAGTCTGAAGTGGCTGCTGCCCCCCAGGCACAGGTTGTTGACGATGCAGAACTGATCCGGCGTGAAGGCGAGGCCAATCGCCACGCCGAATTGCTACGCCGCCAAGAGGCAGAACTGACCGAAAAACGTCGCCTGCGTGAAGAGCAAGGGGCCAAGGAAGCGGCTCAGGAAGAAGCGCGCCAGGTCGCTGAGGCCGAAAGCGCCAAAGCAGCTGCAGATGCTGCGGCGAAAACCAAACCCAGCATTGGGAAGATTCAAAAAACTCCCGCAAAAGCACTGAACCCTGAAGCCTCAAAGGCAGCAGAAGCCGCTGCAGCAGCGCAGGCCGGCAAAGTTGCCGAGGCAGCCGCCGTCCAGGCGTCTGCTCAAGCTGCCGCTAAAGCGAAGGCCACCGCAGAATTTCAGGCAGATGCTGCCAAGGCAAAAGAACTGCAGGACCGTCGCCACAAGGCAGAAGCCGAGGCCGCTGGCATTCGCGCCATGATGTCTGCACCCAAGCGCGTACTGGTGCCGCACGTTGACCCTAAAGCGGCCATCAAGGGCACTTTGCACAAACCAGTCGGCTCGCCCGGCCCAGCCAAAAGCGCGCCAGGCACACCTGCAGCCCCGGGCGGTGCAGGTAAAAAAGAAGTCAAGTCCGAGAACCTGTCGTCAACCTGGAAAGATGAAGCAGCCAAGAAAAAAGGCTTGCCAAGTCGCGGTGCTACACCTGTACCTGGACGCGGCAACTTCCGGGGTGGCCCGCGCGGCAGACGCACCAACGACCGCGATGCACGCACTGAGTCAAACTTTGTAGCGCCCACCGAGTTCAAGGTAATTGAGGTTCATGTGCCCGAGACCATCACAGTCTCCGAGCTGGCACACAAAATGAGTATCAAGTCGGGCGAGGTGATCAAGCATTTGATGAAACTTGGCATGATGGCAACCATCAACCAGCCGCTGGATCAGGACACCGCGATGATCGTGGTCGAAGAGATGGGCCACAAGGCCGTCACTGCGTCGCTTGATGATCCGGAAGCCTTCACCGATGATGACGTGCAAGGCCAGCAGGCTGAATCGTTGCCACGCGCACCTGTGGTTACCGTCATGGGTCACGTTGACCATGGCAAGACCTCGCTGCTGGACTATATTCGCCGCGCCAAGGTAGCCTCTGGCGAAGCTGGTGGCATTACCCAGCACATCGGTGCTTACCATGTGGAAACACCACGTGGCATGATCTCATTCCTGGATACCCCGGGCCACGAAGCGTTTACCGCCATGCGTGCCCGTGGTGCACAGGCAACCGACATCGTGATTCTGGTGGTCGCAGCGGATGACGGCGTGATGCCGCAGACGAAGGAAGCCATCAAGCATGCCAAGGCAGCAGGTGTTCCCATCGTCGTGGCCATCAACAAGATCGACAAACCCGACGCCAACCTGGATCGCGTCAAGGGTGAACTGGTGACCGAGCAGGTGGTGCCCGAAGAGTTCGGCGGTGACTCACCGTTTGTGCCCGTGTCGGCACGTACCGGTGCCGGCATCGACACGCTGCTGGAGCAGGTGTTGCTACAAGCCGAGGTGCTTGAGCTGCGCGCCCCGGTTGACGCGCTGGCCAAAGGCCTGGTGATTGAAGCCCGGCTGGACAAAGGCCGCGGTCCGGTTGCGACCGTGCTGGTGCAATCCGGCACGCTCAAGGCAGGCGACGTGGTGCTGGCAGGTTCAACCTACGGGCGCGTGCGCGCCATGCTGGACGAGAACGGCAAAACCATCAAGACCGCAGGCCCGTCCATTCCGGTTGAAATTCAAGGCTTGACCGAGGTTCCCCAGGCCGGTGATGACTTCATCGTCATGCTGGACGAGCGTCGCGCCAGAGAGATTTCCACCTATCGTGCAGGCAAGTTCCGCAATACCAAGCTGGCCAAGCAGCAGGCTTCGAAGCTGGAGAACATGTTTGCCGACATCGGTGGTGGCGAGGTCAAGATGCTGCCCATCATCATCAAGGCCGACGTGCAGGGCTCGCAGGAAGCACTGGCCCAGTCGTTGCTCAAACTCTCGACCGATGAGGTCAAGGTGCAATTGGTGTATTCGGGTGTCGGTGGCATTTCGGAATCCGATGTCAACCTGGCGATTGCGTCGAAAGCCGTACTGATCGGGTTCAACACCCGTGCAGATGCACAGGCGCGCAAGCAGGCAGAGAACAACGGCGTTGACATTCGTTACTACAACATCATTTATGACGCAGTAGACGAGCTCAGGGCCGCCATGTCGGGCATGCTGACACCGGACAAAAAAGAAGAAATCATCGGCAATGCCGAGATTCGTCAGGTGTTCAAGGTGTCCAAGATCGGCTCGATTGCCGGCTGTATGGTCACGGCGGGTGTGGTTCGCCGCGCTGCCAGGCTGCGTTTGCTGCGCGAGAACGTCGTCGTCTTCACGGGCGAGCTCGACTCACTCAAGCGCTTCAAGGACGATGCGAAGGAAGTCAAGGAAGGCTTCGAGTGCGGCTTGAACGTCAAGGGTTACAACGACATCCAGGTTGGCGACATCCTGGAGTTCTTTGAAATCCGCGAAGTGGCCAGAACGCTAGAGACAGCTTGATAGTGCCAAAAGCTTGAGCATGCGCAAAAAATCATCCACCCCCAATCGCGGCTTTCGGGTTGCCGATCAGATCCAGCGTGATCTGACGGAACTGATCGCGCGCGAATTGAAAGATCCTCGGGTCGGGATGGTGACGGTTCAGTCGGTTGAAGTGACTGCTGATTACGCGCATGCCAAGGTTTATTTCAGTGTGCTGGTAGGCGACCCGAAGGAGTGCGAAGAAGCGCTTAACCAGGCCGCCGGATTCCTGCGCAACGGCCTTTTCAAACGCCTGATGACGCACACCGTGCCGACTTTGCATTTCCACTTCGACCGCACCACGGAGCGTGCGGCCGACATGAACGCCCTGATTGCCAAGGCGGTTTCTTCCCGCGCTCAAGAAGATTAACCATGCAGAAACTCCGCACAAAGGTGCAGAGGCGCCCTGTGCACGGGGTGTTGCTGCTTGATAAACCAATCGGCCTTTCTAGCAACCAGGCCTTGCAAAAGGCTAAGTGGTTGCTGCGCGCTGACAAAGCTGGTCACACGGGCACGCTGGATCCGCTGGCGACGGGCGTGTTGCCACTGTGCTTTGGCGCGGCCACCAAATTCAGCCAGATCCAGCTCGACGCCGACAAAACCTATGAGGCCCTGTTGGTGTTGGGTGAAAAAACCAGCACGGGGGATGCTGAGGGCGAAGTGACCGAGACGCGGCCTGTACCCACCATCACACCTGAACTGCTTGCAGACATAACGGCCCATTTCACCGGCCCGCTGGCGCAAATTCCGCCTATGTACTCAGCCCTCAAGAAGGACGGCAAGGCTTTGTACGAATACGCCCGGCGTGGCGAAGAGGTCGAGCGAGAGGCTCGAAACATCGTTATTTACAAGCTAAAAATGGCTGTGGACCAAGATACACGGGCGCGACCAGCTATTAAAATCATAGTGAGGTGCAGTAAAGGCACTTACATTCGAACGCTCGGTGAAGACATTGGCGAGGCTATTGGCTGCGGTGCTCACCTCGGCTCGCTGCGGCGTATTGAAACCGGTGGTTTTGTGGCCGACCAGTGCGTCAGTCTTGCGGCGCTAGAGGCCATGACAGAGCCGGAGCGTGAAGCGCGCCTGCTGCCAGCGCAGTCACTGGTCAGCAATTATCCGTCTGTCACATTGGATGCCGACAATGCAGGGCGGTTTTTAAGTGGCCTGCGCAGGCGGGGCACACCCGGCCAGTGGGGTGCCGACGCACCGCTGGTACAGGTCTATGGGTCTGACCCACCTGCTTTTCTAGGGTCAGCCCACATCACAGCTGATGAGCTGATTCCCCAGCGTCTGCTGAGCCCGATTGAAGTCCAGGACATATTGCAAGCCGCACATTGATTTTTTGCCGTTTAGATTTTGACCAAAGTTTTTGAGTTTTTGAGTTTTAGTTTTTAGAAAGCCCATCATGAGCCACAAGCAAATCCGCAACATCGCCATCATCGCCCACGTCGATCATGGCAAGACCACTATGGTCGACCAACTGCTGCGCCAGTCCGGCACTTTTGCCGAGCACGAAAAAGTCGTCGATACCGTGATGGACAACAACGCCATCGAAAAAGAACGGGGCATCACCATTCTGGCCAAGAACTGCGCCGTAACCTGGGAAGGCACGCACATTAATATTGTCGATACCCCTGGCCACGCCGACTTCGGCGGGGAGGTCGAACGCGCGCTGTCGATGGTCGACGGCGTGGTGTTGCTGATTGACGCGCAGGAAGGGCCCATGCCCCAGACCCGCTTTGTGACCAAAAAGGCGCTGGCCTTGGGCCTCAAACCCATTCTGGTGGTGAATAAGGTCGACAAACCCGGTGCGCGCCCTGACTATGTGGTTAACGCCGCCTTCGATTTATTCGACAAACTCGGCGCCACTGACGAACAGCTTGATTTCCCTGTTGTATACGCCTCAGGTATCAACGGCTGGTCGTCGCTGGTGGAAGGTCCGCCAAACGAGCAGTGGGGCCCCGACATGTCGGCGCTGTTCAACACCATTCTCGAGCATGTGCCTCACCAGCAGGGTGACCCGGCTGCACCGCTGCAACTACAGATTTCCGCGCTTGATTTCTCGACCTTTGTGGGGCGTATTGGCGTTGGCCGCATCAGTCAGGGCACGATCAAGCCGATGATGGACGTGGTGGTGATGGAAGGCCCGGATGGCAAGGCTGTAAAGGGTCGGGTCAACCAGGTGTTGACCTTCCAGGGCCTGGAGCGCGTGCAGACTGATGAAGCCGGCCCTGGCGAGATCGTATTGATCAACGGCCTGACTGACATCGGCATTGGCGTGACGATCACCGACCCCATCACCCCCATGCCACTGCCCATGCTCAAGGTCGATGAACCGACGCTGACCATGAACTTCTGCGTCAACACCAGCCCATTGGCTGGCCGTGAGGGCAAGTACGTCACCAGCCGCCAGATCTGGGACCGCCTGCAAAAGGAACTGCAACACAACGTGGCCCTGCGCGTCAAGGAAACCGACGAAGAAGGTATTTTTGAAGTCATGGGTCGGGGCGAGTTGCACCTGACCATCTTGCTGGAAAACATGCGCCGCGAAGGTTTCGAGTTGGCTGTGTCCAAGCCGCGCGTGGTGATGAAAGAAGTGAATGGTGAAAAACACGAGCCAATCGAGCTGGTGACTGCCGACATCGAAGAGCAGCACCAGGGTGGCGTGATGCAGGCGCTGGGCGAGCGCAAAGGCGAGTTGAGCAATATGGACCCGGACGGCCGTGGCCGCGTCCGCCTGGAATACCGCATCCCGGCGCGTGGCCTGATCGGTTTTACCAACGAGTTTTTAAACCTGACACGTGGCACTGGCCTGATCTCCAACATCTTTGACAGCTATGAGCCGCATAAGGGCGAAATCGGTGGCCGCAAAAACGGTGTGCTGATTTCCATGGATGCTGGTGAAATTTTCACCTACGCACTGGGCAAGCTCGACGACCGTGGCCGCATGTTCGTCAAGGCCAACGACCCGGTGTATGAGGGCATGATTGTCGGCATCCACAGCCGCGACAACGATCTGGTGGTCAACGCCACGCGCACCAAGCAGCTTACCAACTTCCGCGTCAGCGGCAAGGAAGACGCGATCAAGATCACCCCGCCTATCGAATGCACGCTGGAGTACGGTGTTGAATTCATAGAGGAGGACGAGCTGGTTGAAATTACACCCAAGTCAATTCGCCTACGCAAGCGCCACCTGACGGAAAGCGATCGCAAGCGCGCGGGGAGGTAGTTTGCCCCCACGGTGAATGCGACCCCCACGGTCGCTCTACTAGCGTGTAGCTTCCTGCCGTTGATGAAACTCACACATAACCGGGCCGTTCTGTTGATGATCCTGATCACTCTGATGTGGTCGATCGCCGGTGTGGTCACGCGTCACCTTGAGTCGGCGCGCAGCTTTGAAGTGACCTTCTGGCGCAGCTTCTTCACCTTGCTGTCGCTGCTGGTGTTACTGCCGATGTTCAAGGGGCGTCAGATTTTTTTCGGAATCCGTCACGCGGGTCGCTATTTGTGGATCTCCGGCATCTGCTGGAGCATCATGTTCACAGCCTTCATGCTGGCGCTGACCATGACCACGGTTGCCAATGTGCTGGTGACCATGGCTCTGGGCCCCTTGCTGACCGCACTGATCGGACGTATCTTCGTCGGTTACCGCATTGCGCCGAGGACCTGGGTGGCCATTGCCGTGGCCGGCGCGGGAATTGCCTGGATGTATGGCAGTCAGCTCAAATTGGGCGGCGGCATCGGGCAGTTCGCAGGCACTCTGGTGGCCCTGCTGGTGCCGATGGCCGCCGCTGTGAACTGGACCGTGGTGCAGCGCAGTCAGGCACAGGGCGAAAAAATCGACTTGGTGCCTGCCGTGCTGGTGGGCGCAGCGCTTTCCTCGCTGGTGACCTTGCCGCTGGCCTTTCCGTTTGCCGCCACCGGTCGCGACCTGGGCCTGCTGGCCCTGCTCGGCTTGGTACAACTGGCAATTCCGTGCGTGCTGGCCGTGATCTGCGCGCGGGTGCTGAAGGCGCCGGAGGTGTCCTTGCTGGCGTTGCTGGAGATTATTTTTGGCATCCTGTTAGCTTGGCTGGGTGCTGGCGAGGTGCCGGCTGCCAGCGTTTTGATCGGTGGCTTGCTGGTCATGGGCGCGCTGGCTGCCAACGAATTGATGGGATGGAGACAGAGAGCATGAACCAGACATACCAACCCAGGACCAGCGGCGAGGTGCTGACCGAGATGCGCGGCCAGGTCGGCTTCATCACGCTGAATCGCCCCAAGGCGCTTAACGCGCTCAGCCTGCAAATGGTGCGCGATTTGTCCGAGGCTTTGCTGGCGTTCAGGGATGACCCGGCCGTAATGCTGGTGGCGATACGCGGCACCAACAAGGTCGGACGGCCCGGCACGCCTGAAAGCTTGTTCGGCGGATTTTGCGCGGGTGGTGACATCCGGTTTTTTCACCAGGCTGCGCTGTCGGGTCATGCCGACCAGCTTCAGGCGCTTGAAGATTTCTTCACCGAGGAATACACGCTCAACCATCTGATCAAGACCTACCCCAAGCCCTACATCGCGTTTATGGATGGCGTGGTCATGGGTGGCGGTTTGGGTATTTCATTGGGGGCAAGACTGCGCATCGTCACGCAGGACACCAAAATGGCGATGCCCGAAACCAACATTGGGCTGTTTCCTGACGTTGGTGGGGGTTACTTTTTAAGCCGTTGCCCTGGCCATGTTGGCGAATACCTGGCGCTGACGGGGGATGTGATTGGGGCGGACGAGGCTATCGGTTATGGCCTGGCTGACATCAAACTTGATGCCACCCAATTGCCGGTGCTGTGGAACTCGCTGGGCAACCAGATTTTTGGGTCTGTCGCCGAATTCGATCAATGGATTGCTACTGAATTAATAGCTGGTCACGCAAGTCCTGCGGCCTCTACAGCCATTATTGACAGCTATTTTTCGCTGCTACGCGTCAAACACATCGTTGATGCGCTGGAAAAGTCGCAGGACCCGTGGGCGTATAAAACGGCAGCGGTTTTGCGCAAACGCTCACCGCTCATGCTGCATGTCACGCTGGAGCAAATCCGCCGGGCACGCACCATGACTTTTGCCGACGACCTGCGCATGGAGCGCGACATGGTGTGGCAGTGCTTTCACTTGCGCCCGGGCGGGGCCAGTGAAACGGTCGAAGGCATACGCGCTTTGGCGGTTGACAAAGACTACACACCGAAATGGTCTCCCAAGCGCATTGAAGACGTGAAACCCGATATGGCAGATGCGTTCTTTGTCAGCCCTTGGACAGCCGATACGCATCCGCTGCGCGACCTTTAGTACAGAAAACGTGTCGGCATCTTCCCTCCAAGCAGGGGCCGCAGAACCGGCTTTGCCGGGCTGCAGGCGCAGCGGCCCCCTCGGGGGGCAGAGAACTACGGGTAGCGAGCGAACGTGGGGGCCATATCAGCGGCTTCGCGACTTCATCGCACGCTCCACTTCGCGCTTGCCTTCACGGTCCTTGATGGTGTCGCGTTTGTCGTGCTCGCCTTTGCCCTTGGCCAGTCCAATCTCGCACTTCACACGCCCGGCTTTCCAGTGCATGTTGAGCGGCACCAGCGTAAAGCCCTTTTGCTCGACCTTGCCCATGAGACGTTTGATTTCGTCCTTGTGCATCAGCAGCTTTTTAGTGCGCACAGAGTCGGGCCGCACATGGGTTGATGCTGTACCCAGCGGGTTGATCTGGCAGCCAATGACAAAAATCTCGCCATTGCGGATGACCACATAGCCGTCAGTCAGTTGTACTTTGCCCTCGCGCACGGACTTGACTTCCCAGCCTTCGAGCACCATTCCAGCTTCAAAACGCTCTTCAATGTGGTAATTGAAAAGCGCTTTTTTGTTATCGGCAATGCGTACCGCGGCCGCTGCCGCTTTGGCACTTAATTTGGTGATGGTGCCGTCTGATATTTTTCCGGCGGCTTTGCCTGAAGTCGATGCAGCGGTTTTTTGAATTAAGGATGCGGCTTTGGTGACCATGATTGAAAGTTAAGGGCTACAGAGCCAAATACAATTGTGCCCAACCTCTGATTGTATGAAAACCGTCCACAAGTCCGTCCTGATCTGGTACAGCGCTGCTGAAATGTTTGCATTGGTGACCGACGTTGCCCGCTACCCGGAGTTTTTGCCCTGGTGCGATGAAGCGTTGGTTCTCAAGGAAGATGCGCACGGCATGACCGCAAAGGTCGGGCTTTCAATGGCCGGTATCAAGCAGGCTTTCACCACCCGCAACACCCACGAGAAAGACCGTAAGGTGTCGCTAAAGCTGGTAGACGGGCCTTTTTCAAAGCTTGATGGCCAATGGGACTTCAACCCGGTTGGCAAGGCCAGTGAACGCGCTTGCAAGATCGAATTCACGCTGGGCTATGACTTCGACAATGCCGCCCTGGCTGCTCTGGTGGGGCCAGTGTTTGACAAGATTGCGGGCAGCCTGGTGGATGCCTTTGTAAAAAGAGCTGAACAGGTCTATGAGGCGGCCTGACAGCGGCGCTATGCCTTCGGGTATGACATGAACATTTCTGTCATCTATTGTCCTGCCGCACGCCAGATCCGCGAATGGGCGCTTGACCTGGAGCCGGGCAGCACGGCTTTGCAGGCCATAGAAAGCACAGGTGTTCTTGATGAGTTCCCGGTTTTGCGACTGCAGCCGTTGCTGCTGGGTATCTGGGGCAGGCGTGTCGCTGCGGGCAAATTGCTACGGGACAAGGACCGCGTGGAGATTTATCGCGGTCTGCGCGTCGACCCCAAGGTCGCGCGCAGGGAACGGTTTAATCAGCAAGGCGCAAAGGGTGCAGGGCTGTTTGCCGCCACCAGGCCAGGCGCAAAAGCTGGTTATTAAATCGGGTATTGACGGGCTTACAGACCAGTCACTATCGGGGCAAAGCTATTTGCAGTTCTCGTCTATCACTTCCTGGGTACGTTTGGTCTCTGCCGCCCGCTTGGCTTCGTCATAGATCTCGCGCTCACCCTTGGCATTGACAGATGCCATCCTGACACCGGACTGCAAGGTGGCTAACCCGTTTCTGGCGCGATCACAGTTCTCGGATTTGGTTTTAGCCACTTTTTCTTCTTCAACCTTCTTCTTGGCGGTTTCTTCTTCTTCGGCTTTCTTTTTCTTCGCCTCCAGCCCCGCATCTTTACCCGAAAGCTTGGGCGCACTGGCCTTTGCCGAAGGCGCAGAACCAGCTAGAGACGGCTTTGCCACCGCCGCCGCGGCTGCCCCAGCTTCTGAGGGGAACGGTGCACGAACGCTGCCGGCAGGGCGCTTGAGTATGCTTTTTTCCTGAATATCAGCGGGCGGCGAGCGGTCGCTGAACACTTTGTGGCCATCCTTGTCTATCCATTGCCACTGGGCAACAGCGGCCACTGTAAACGAGCCGGCTGCTAGCGCCAGGATGAGGGGTTTCAAGAGCTTTTTGAGGTCCATTTGTTGAGTTTAACGTTGCAGCCTCTGGTTTGGATGGCAACCAGGTCCAAAAAAGCTCGGCATTTACATCACCTCACAAGTTATGGGCACCGTCAGGGTTAGTACTGATGGCTCAAAAGGCAAGGGTACAATCATGTTTTTGGAGCTATCCCTATGCGCCTACTCGGCAAAGCGCTCACCTTCGACGACGTATTGTTGGTGCCAGCGTTCTCCCAGGTCCTGCCAAAGGACACCTCGCTTTCCACCCAGTTTTCGCGCAACATTCGTTTGAATTTGCCGCTCGTTTCCGCTGCAATGGACACCGTGACCGAGGCACGACTAGCCATTGCCATCGCGCAAGAAGGCGGCATTGGTATTGTGCATAAAAACCTCACGCCGCAGCAGCAGGCTGCCGAGGTTTCACGCGTCAAGCGCTACGAGAGCGGCGTGCTGCGTGACCCCGTTGTCATCACCCCCACGCATACTGTGCGCCAGGTCATGGCTCTGAGCGAGCAGCTTGGCATATCGGGCTTTCCGGTAATCGACGGCGGCAAGGTGGTCGGCATTGTGACAGGCCGTGACATGCGCTTTGAGTCGCGCATGGACGTACCCGTCAGCACCATCATGACGCCGCGCGAACGGTTAATCACCATTTCAGAATCGGCATCGCTTGAAGAAGCCAAAGCACTTTTGAACAAGCACAGGCTTGAACGTGTTTTGCTTGTCAATGATGACTTTGAACTCAAGGGTCTGATTACCGTCAAGGACATCACCAAGCAAACCACTTTCCCCAACGCCGCCCGCGATGGGCGCGGCCAGTTGCGCGTGGGTGCCGCAGTCGGAGTGGGCGAAGGCACTGAAGAGCGCGTAGAGGCACTGGTCAAGGCCGGTGTCGACGCGATAGTGGTCGATACCGCCCACGGCCACAGCAAGGGCGTGATTGATCGCGTCCGCTGGGTCAAGCAAAACTATCCAAAAATTGACGTGATAGGCGGCAATATTGCTACCGGCGCAGCCGCTTTGGCACTGGTTGAGGCGGGTGCTGACGGCGTAAAGGTCGGCATTGGCCCCGGCAGCATTTGCACTACCCGCATCGTGGCGGGTGTTGGCGTGCCGCAAATCATGGCGATTGACAGCGTGGCTATGGCCCTGCGCGGCACTGGTGTCCCGTTAATCGGCGACGGCGGCATCCGCTACAGCGGCGACATTGCCAAGGCCATTGCCGCTGGTGCCCACACTGTGATGATGGGCGGCATGTTTGCGGGCACTGAAGAAGCCCCGGGCGAAATCGTTTTGTACCAGGGCCGCAGCTATAAAAGCTATCGCGGCATGGGCAGTATTGGCGCCATGCAGCAGGGAAGTGCCGACCGTTACTTTCAGGAGTCCAGCACCGGCAACCCGAACGCCGACAAGCTGGTACCCGAGGGCATTGAGGGCCGTGTGCCATACAAGGGCTCCATGGTCGCCATCATCTTCCAGATGGCCGGCGGCCTGCGTGCCAGCATGGGCTACTGCGGCTGCGCGACGATTGAAGACTTGCGCGACAAGGCCGAGTTTGTCGAGATCAGCTCGGCAGGTATGCGTGAGAGTCATGTCCATGATGTGCAGATCACCAAAGAAGCGCCCAATTACCGGGCTGATTGACTATTTTTGCTTGCCAAAGGGCGTCTTTTACAGGCGCCTTTTTCTTTTTTGCCTTGAAGAACACCTGTCATGCAGCACCAGAAAATCCTCATTCTCGATTTCGGTTCCCAAGTCACCCAACTCATTGCCCGCCGGGTGCGTGAGGCACATGTATTTTGCGAAGTCTACCCCTGCGATGTGACAGACGACTGGGTGCATGACTACGCAAAAGACGGCAATCTCAAAGGCGTCATCCTATCTGGCAGTCACGCCAGCGTAACTGAAGACACGACGGACCGCGCCCCGCAATCGGTATTCGAACTGGGCATTCCCGTGCTGGGTATTTGCTACGGCATGCAAACCATGGCCCAGCAGCTTGGCGGCAAGGTAGAAACCGGCCTGACCCGGGAGTTTGGCTCTGCCGATGTGCGGGCACGCAGCCATACCGCGCTACTTAAAGACATCGCCGACTACACCACGGCTGAAGGCGAGGGCATGCTTGAGGTCTGGATGAGCCACGGCGACAAAGTCACTGAAATGCCGCCCGGCTTCAAACTTATGGCCTCGACCGAATCCTGCCCCATTGCTGGTATGGCTGATGAAGCGCGCCACTTTTATGCTGTGCAGTTCCACCCGGAAGTGACACACACCAAGCAGGGCACCGCCATACTGAATCGGTTTGTGCTGGGTATCTGCGGTACAAAGCCGGATTGGGTCATGGGCGACTACATCGTTGAGGCGGTCGAGAAAATCCGCGCTCAGGTGGGTGATGAAGAAGTTATTCTGGGTTTGTCAGGCGGCGTTGATTCGTCGGTCGCGGCGGCGCTGATCCACCGCGCCATTGGCGATCAACTGACCTGCGTATTCGTAGACCACGGTCTGCTTCGCCTCAACGAAGGCGATATGGTGATGGACATGTTTGTCGGCAAGCTGCATGCCAAAGTCATTCGCGTCGATGCCGCCGACCAGTTTTTGGGCCATCTTGCAGGCGTGAGCGAACCCGAAGCCAAGCGCAAAATTATTGGCCGTGAGTTTGTTGAAGTCTTCAAGGCAGAGGCGGCCAAACTCAAGGCGGGTACGGAAGGCCACAAAGGCGCAACCTTCTTGGCCCAGGGCACGATTTACCCGGACGTGATCGAGTCTGGTGGCGGAAAAAATAAAAAAGCCGTCACCATAAAAAGCCATCACAACGTCGGTGGCCTGCCCGAACAGTTGGGTATGAAGCTGCTGGAACCACTACGCGAATTGTTTAAAGACGAAGTACGTGAACTCGGTGTAGCCCTCGGCTTGCCGCACGGCATGGTTTACCGCCACCCCTTTCCCGGCCCAGGCCTGGGCGTGCGCATTCTGGGTGAAGTCAAAAAGGAATATGCAGACTTGCTGCGCCGCGCCGATGCGATTTTCATTGAAGTGCTGCACAACTTTAAAGACGATACCGGCAAAAGCTGGTACGACTTGACGAGCCAGGCCTTCGCGGTGTTTTTGCCAGTCAAAAGCGTCGGCGTAATGGGTGATGGTCGCACTTACGAATATGTGGTGGCCCTGCGCGCCGTGCAGACCAGCGACTTCATGACGGCAGACTGGGCAGAGCTGCCCTATGCGCTGCTCAAGAAAGTATCAGGCCGCATCATCAATGAAGTGCGCGGCATCAACCGCGTGACCTACGACGTGAGTAGCAAGCCGCCAGCGACAATTGAGTGGGAATAGCAGCTATTCGCAAAAAGACAGGCAGGTTGAATTTTGTAAGACAACGTCGTACAATCAATCCATGCAAAATCTCTTGACAGTCCGTCTACCCGACATTGAAGCGCAATCGCTGGACACGCTTTGCGTTGCCACAGGTCGCTCACGTAGCGAGATCGTTCGAGACGCGCTTCGCACTTATCGACTGCGTGAAACCTTGCGACAGAGCCAGGCGATCCTGGCACCTTTGGCCCGCGCTTCGGGCTGGCTCACTGAAGACGACATTCTCAACGACGTTTCATGAAGGTGTTTTTAGACACCAACGTCTGGTTGTCGGCCGCCGTGTTTTCAGGCTTATGTGAAGACATCCTGGTGCAATGCGCCGATCGAGGATGGCTGGTCTCAAGCCACGTTGTTCGCATTGAAGCGCATGAGGTTCTGGAAAGAAAATTTCCCCAGCAAACGGAGGCGGTCAAGCTGTTGGATGCGGTTTGGCAGAGTGCGGTCCTGATTGACGACGTGGCAGAACCCGCAGACGATAACGACGAGCGCCTGATTCGCGCCGCATTACGAGCTAAAGCTGACTATTTTGTGACGGGCGACAAGCGGGTTTTGTCATGGATGCAAAAGCCGCCAAAATCGCTGGCATTGGAGCAACTGCGTATCGTCCTTCCGCGCGATGCATGGAATGAATTATTCGGTGCAAAACCTGGCGTACGCTAGTGTTCTTGAACCGTATTAAAGCCTTGTCTGACTCAAGCTCACGCTATGTATCTTCCACCCCAATTCAAAGCCAAAAACCCAGCCCACGCCAGGGCGCTGATGCGCTTGCACCCTTTTGCGCAACTGATTTCAAACGATAATGACGGCCTGCCTTTTGTCACGCCGCTGCCCTTGCATTTGATGGAGCAGGGCGGCGAGACGCTGTTGCTGGGCCATTGCGCGAAACCCAACCCGCACTGGAAATACCTGGCCGCCAGGCCGAAAGCTGTGGTGACCTTTATGGGGCCACATGCCTACATGACACCGCGCGTCTACCCAGATCTGGCGCGGGTGCCCACCTGGAACTACGTGATGGTTCACGCCGTGGTTGAGGCTCGGTTGATTGAATCGTTTCAGGACAAAGACCGCCTGCTCAAACACCTGATCGCTGACCACGACCCCGCCTATGCCGACCAGTGGCGCGCGCTGCCTGAAGACTATCAGCAGGGCATGATGAAAGGGATCGTGGCGTTCGAGTTGAAGGTGCTCGATCTGCATTGCAAAATAAAAGTTAACCAGCATCGACCAGAAGCGCAAGCGGGGATGCGTGCGGCGTATGCATCAGGTAACGGGGACGAACGCGCGCTGCTGGAGTGGATGGATCGCCTCCAGGCGTCCAGCGGTGGTGATGAAGTCGCGAAGGCTTGATGTGCGCAGCATTTTTGTTGTTCTAAGTCTGGTAATTGTTTTGCTGGTGGTGGGCGCGCTGGTCAAAAAGCAGCTTGCTGGTACATTGCCACCAGTCGCCGCTACGCCCACTGGGCTACCGACAACAACAACGGGAATCACAAGGCAGCAACAAGCGCAGGAAGTCCAGCAGCAGTTCAAGGAGGCTTTGGACACCGCGTTGCAGCAGCCCAGACCCATGCCAGATGATGAAAAGCAGTAAAAAAACAGCCATTTCAGACCGGACTTTTTTTTGCGTTTTCAGTTATCGTTAAAAAGTCCAGGAATACCCATGCTCGTAGCCCCAATTCCCCAGAACGATACCCAGCGCCTGGATGCATTGCGGGCAGGCTTTTGTGCCTACGCACCGCGAGAAGAGCGCTTTGACCGAATCACCCGCACTGCTAAAAGACTGCTGCATGTGCCAATTTCGATCATCTCCATCATCGAGCAGGACGAGCTCTGGTACAGGTCTGTTCAAGGACTGCAAATTGACCACATGCCACGCGACGTTTCCTTTTGCGGCCATGCTATCGCGCTGAACAAGCCGCTGTGCATTCCAGACACCTGGAATGAACCGAATTTCCATGACAACCCGCTGGTCACCGGTTCGCCCGGCATCCGCTCTTACATGGGTTGGCCGCTGGAGCTTTCTCCTGGATTGGCCATCGGCGCGCTTTGCGTCATCGACACCATTCCGCGCCAATACAGCCAGGATGAGTGCGATGCGCTACGCGACCTGGCCGGCATGGCGGAGTCCGAGCTGCGTATAAACGCCATGTCCGACATCCAGAGCAAGTTGATGATGCGCCTCACGGCCTTGCAGCGCAAAGGCGCACTTGACCCGCTCACCGGTTGCTGGAACATCCGCGGTTTTCGGGACCTGCTGGCGATGGGCGTGGAAGACGCACGCGGCAATGGCACCGACCTCGCCATCTGCAGCCTGCGCATCGACGATTTTGATGCGCTGGTGAGTAGTGCGGGCGTGACCAACCCTGATGCCCTGACGCTCATGCTGGCGCAAGTGCTGCGCCAACGCCTGCCGCACAAGGGCGCGCTGGCACGCCTGGGTCCTAATTATTTCTGCGCGCTGGTGCCCGCACCGTCAGCGATCGCGCTGGAAGACGAGCTCGGCAAACTCACCAGTCCCAAGGCCACGGTCAACCTGTCCGACGCCAAATTGTCCATCGAGTTGCCGCTGACTGTCAGCGTGTCGTGGCTGGCCGACATAGACCCCAACGCAGGCGCGGAAGCACTATGGGCACAAGCACTGCGCGCACCGACCTGACCGCATGGCTTAGCATGCTGATTTGCCTCAAGATGCTAAAAAATAACAAAGAACAGTCATTTTCAACCCTAAAAAATGCCTTTAGCCCAATATATACGGGCGTGAGCAGCTATCAATAAAGTAGCGGCATGAACGACGAAACTTTTATGAATCTCGCGCTTGTCGAGGCCAGCAGCGCCGCGGCAGCCGGTGAAGTTCCAGTGGGTGCGGTGGTGGTGCGACGCGGTGAGGTGATAGCCACTGGTCGCAACGCGCCGATTGACGGCCATGACCCGACTGCCCATGCCGAGGTCAATGCCTTGCGTGCAGCGGCCCGCGTGCTGGGCAACTACCGGCTGGATGAGTGCGAGCTGTACGTCACGCTGGAGCCCTGCGCCATGTGCAGCGGGGCCATGCTGAACGCCCGGCTCAAGCGGGTGGTGTTTGGTGCGCTGAACGCAAAAACCGGGGCTGCGGGCTCTGTCATCAACCTGTTTGCAGAGGCGCGGCTAAACCATCAAACCGAGCTGCAAGGCGGTGTGCTGGCCGCTGAAAGTGCGGCATTGCTGCAAACCTTTTTCAGGCAGCGCCGCAGGGAGTTATTGGTGCCTGACCCCAATAACTGCAAATGAGTCAGCCCCTTGCGTGACCGCCAAAGTGGCTAGCCGCGGTGGGATACTCACACCCGTGAAAAAACATATCTATATCTATTCCCCCTCCAGCGCGGTGCGCGACAAGGCCGGCTTCAAGCGTGGCGTGAAGCGCCTCACCGCCCTGGGCTATGAGGTCGAGGTAGACATCGCCGCACTGGCCAAACACCAGCGCTTTGCAGGGGACGACGACACCCGGCTGGCCGCCATCCACCGGGCAGCAGCGAGTGGGGCTGACGTGGCGCTTATTTCACGCGGCGGTTACGGCTTGACGCGCATACTGCCCGCCATCAACTACAAGGCGCTGGCCAAAGCTGCTCATAGCGGTACCCGATTTGTGGGCTTGAGTGATTTCACAGCCTTGCAACTCGCGTTGTTGGCCAAAACTGGCGCAGTCAGCTGGGCGGGGCCTGCACTTGGCGAAGACTTCGGCACAGAAGCTGCGCCTGACGACATCATGCAGGCCTGCTTTGACGACCTCATCAGCGGGCAAGGCGAGGGCACTGGCTGGCAATTGCCCAAAACCAAAGCGCCGTCTGCTATTGATTCCGTAGCTGGCAACGTCGGTAAAAAGGGCGCTGCAGCCAGTTTTATGCTAAAAAACGCGACTCTTTGGGGCGGCAACCTGGCAGTTTTGTCATCGCTTATCGGAACGGCTTACCTGCCTCAAATCAAGGGCGGCATATTGTTTATTGAAGATGTCGGTGAGCACCCCTACCGGGTCGAACGGATGTTGACCCATTTGTTGCATGCAGGGGTGCTGGCACAGCAGAAGGCGATTATTTTTGGCCAGTTCAGCAACTACAAACTGGTGCGCGGTTACGACAGCGGTTTTCATCTGGCAGGGGTTGCGAGCCGCCTGCAAAGCCAGGTCAAGGCCAGGGTGCTAACCGGGTTGCCGTTTGGTCATGTGGCGACGAAAGTGCTGTTGCCTGTCGGAGCGCCTGTCACGCTTGCAGTCGAGGAGCGGGACGCGTTTATTTTGTGGGGCCACCAGCACTGAGCATAAACTCAGCGGATTTTAAAACCCACTTTGCTCGTCAGGCTTGCAGGCAGCAAGCCCCTGAACCTGCCACTGATATCGGCAATTTTTTCCCGCGCAACGGTTTCGCCATAGGTGGTGGCCAATATGGCCATTACGTCGCTGCGTGCGTACCAGAGGCCTTGTACGTCGGGCGCGTAACGTACGCGGCGTATGACGGCGGGGAATTTCCTTTCACCGTATTCACCGAGTTCGCTGAGCATGAGGGTGCGGATGACTTCGGTGCGGTCATTCAGGGCTACTGGCGTGGCTTCGGGTATGCCGAGCATCGCCATGCAACTGCTTCTGAGCTTGGGAATGAAAGAAGGTTTGAGTAAACTGAGAGCACGCATGGCGCTTTTCCCGATAAATTTAAGATTGCCTGGCTGGGTTCCTGTCTGTCAGGTTAAATCGATTTGCCTGGTAGGACAAGAGTTGTAACGTGAATTCGTTCACACAAAACAACATATGAATCAATGAGTTAGTAACTGAATGTCAAGTTGATTCTCATATTTGAACAATGTTTAACTATTTGTAACCAGACCTTGTCGAGCTACATGTGCCCGATGCCTCTCAACGTAACCCCTTCGAAAATGACCACACCTACTACCGCCATTTACCCTTCGCATTACATCCATGGTCAGTGGGTCAAGGCCCAATCGGCCGAGACCCTGCCGGTTCACGACTCCAGCACCGAGGAGGTGATGGCCACCGTCCCGGCAGGCACGGCATTGGAAGCAGAAGCAGCGGTACGCGCCGCACGGGCCGCGTTTGAGGGCTGGTCTGCACTGCCTGTAGAAACCAGAGCCGCCTTCCTCGATAAGGTAGCCGCTGGCGTGAAGGCCAGGACTGAAGAGCTGGCCCTGGCGATTGCCCGGGAAGTCGGCATGCCGCTCAAAATGGCGCGCGCCATACAGGTCGGTGGCCCGGCCTGGCATTGGGGAAACTTTGCCAAGGTGGCGCGCAGCTTTGAATGGGAGAAAAAAGTTGGCAATTCACTGGTGGTGCGCGAGCCGATTGGTGCGGTGGGTTGCATCACGCCATGGAACTTTCCGCTGAATCAGATCACGCTCAAAATCGCACCGGCGCTGGTGGCTGGCTGCACCGTGGTGCTCAAGCCAAGTGAAATCGCCCCGGTCAACGCGATGATTTTGGCCGAAATCATTCACGAAGCCGGCTTGCCGCCCGGCGTCTTCAATCTCGTGAACGGCCTGGGCCCGGTGGTGGGCGAGGTACTGGCCACGCACCCCGAAGTAGACATGGTGAGCTTTACCGGCTCGACGCGCGCCGGCAAGCGGGTCAGCGAGCTGGCGAGTAGCTCGGTCAAACGCATCGCGCTGGAGCTGGGTGGCAAATCTGCCAGCGTGATACTGGACGATGCCAACTTTGAGGCCGCCGTCAAAGGCACCGTGGGAGCCTGCATGCTCAACAGCGGCCAGACCTGCTCGGCCCACACCCGCATGCTGGTGCCCGCCAGTCGCTATGAAGAAGTTAAAGCACTGGCCAAGGCGGCGATTGCCAAATTCAGCATTGGCCCCAGCCTGGATGAAGCCAGCAAGCTCGGCCCCCTCATCAGCGCCAACCAGCGGGACCGCGTGCTGGGCTTTATCAAGACCGGCATTGAAGAGGGCGCAGACGTGATTGCCGGTGGCGCAGAGCCACCAAAATTTGACAGAGGCTATTTCGTGCAGCCCACCATCCTCGGCATCAAACCCACCGACACGCTGGCCCAGGAAGAGATTTTTGGCCCGGTACTGGTGGTGATTCAATACCAGGACGAAGACGACGCCGTGCGAATAGCCAACAGCACCATTTACGGCCTTGGCGGCGCAGTGTGGAGCGCGACGGACGAACGGGCAATTGGTGTGGCACGGCGTATGCGTACTGGCCAGGTTGACATCAATGGTGGCCCGTTCAATGCCAGTGCACCCTTTGGTGGCTACAAACAATCCGGCAATGGGCGCGAGAATGGTGTTTATGGACTGGAGGAATTTCTGGAGTTCAAGTCACTGCAGTTAAAGTCAGCGGCCTCATGACACAAATCACAATCAAGCACCGCATCCACTACCTGCATGACTGAAGTTACCGTCGTCTTTGCCGATCTCACCGGGAGCACTGGTGTTTTTGAGTCCCTTGGCAACGCCAAGGCCACTCAGGCCATTACCCGCCTGACTCAGTGGATGGGCAAGGTCTGCGTGGCAAAGCACGGCCAGGTAGTTAAAAATCTGGGCGACGGCGTACTGATGGTATTTGCCGAGAACACCCATGCAGTAGATGCCGTGGCCGAGATGCAGCTCATTCACACCGAGCGCATCAAGACATGGCCTGACAAGCTCAAAATGCATTTGCAAATTGGCATGGCGCGCGGCGAGGTGATAGAGCAAGACGGCGATTTTTTTGGCGATGCTGTCAATGTGGCCTCTCGCCTGTCTGACCTGTCTGGACCGGACCAGATTCTGGGCACCGAAGCCGTCATTAGCCAGTTGCCGCCAGACAGCTTGGTGCGTTTTCGCAGCCTGGGCTCTATGGACATTCGTGGTCGCAACGAGGCCTGCATGGTCTACCGGGTCGAATGGCAAAACGAAGTGCTGTCAGATTTTTTTACCGTACCCGCGCCTTTGAACGCCTCACCCTTTGGCAGCAAGGTTGTCGCCGAAGGGGGCACGATTGATCTGTCATGGCTGGATGTTGAAGCCTCTTTCACCTCTGCCCAATTGCCGATTCATCTTGGCCGGGATGCCGAGGCGCAATTCGTCGTCAATGACCCGAGGGTGTCGCGTTTGCACGCCAAAATCATGTGGCGCGCTGGCAAGTTTTACCTCGAAGATGTCAGCAGCTACGGCACCTGGGTGCGGTTTGCGGGCAGCCATGCCATCGTGGCGCTGCGCCGCCAGGAGTGCGTGTTGCTGGTGGCTGGCGAGATTGCCCTGGGCGCGCCGTTTGAGGACTTCACCGTGCCGACGGTCAGTTTCAAATTCCCGCTGGCTCGCGGGCGCTAGAACGCCCAGGGCGTGCGGCAAGCTCGCCTGATCGTCGTACACATAACAAAAACCACGGAGATACAAACGTGATCTGGATTAAAAGATTCCTGGCCCTGCTACTGGCACTGCTGGGCGTGGCCATGGTCGCCGCTGCCATTTATGTTTACCGCGCATTTCCATCGCTTGACGGCGAGCTGAAAGCGCCCGGCCTGAAGGCAACCGTCAGCGTGGCCAGAGACAGCTTTGATGTGACGCACATCAAGGCGCAGTCTGCCCGTGATGCGGCTTACGCCATGGGCTATGTCCATGCGCAAGAGCGCGGCTGGCAACTCGAGTTCAACCGCCGCGTGATGCATGGCGAACTGTCGGAGGTGTTTGGCACAAGTACGCTGGATACCGACAAGCTGCTGCGCACGCTCGGCATCATGCAGGCCGCAGAGCGCCAGTATCAAGGCTTGCCGCCGGAGGCAAAAGATGCGCTGCAAGGCTATAGCGATGGCATCAATGCGTTTTATGCCGCGTCATCCCAAACTCTGCCGCCTGAATTTCACATTCTCAGGACCCAGCCTGGAGGCAACTCTACAAAAGCCTGGAGCCCGCAAGACAGCATGGGCTGGGCGCTGATGATGGCGCTTGATCTGGGTGGCAACTGGGGCAATGAGTTTGCCCGGCTTGCCACCAGTAAGACCGTGACAACCGACAAACTGTGGCAGTTGTTTCCGCCATACCCAGGCGAACAGCCCGCCTCCAGAGTTGACTTCGCCAAGCTCTATACAGACTTGGGCGTTTACCGCAAGGCAGCTGAAAAAACAACCAGCACTGAGTCAGAAGCCGCTACAAATTTAGTAGCTGGTCACGCCCGTCAACAGGGCGTTGTGGCTATTTTAGAGGGTCAAAAAGCGGCTAAAATACTGGTTTCCGGCTTCGATATCAACGATTGGGCATCCAGCCTGGGCTTTGAGGGCGGCAAAGGCTCGAACAACTGGGTTGTACCGGGCAGCGCTACCCGCAGCGGCAAGCCCCTGCTGGCCAATGACCCGCACCTGGGTTTGTCGGCCCCCGCCATCTGGTACTTTACGCATCTCGAGGCTCCAGGCCTGAATGCTATAGGCGCTACCTTGCCCGGCCTGCCTTTCGTGGTGCTGGGCCGCACCGCAAACGTCGCCTGGACTTTCACCAACACCGGCCCGGACGTGCAGGACCTGTACCTGGAGCAGATCAACCCGGCCAACCCTAACCAGTACCGTGTGCCAGCACAAGGCGAGGGCAGCGCCTGGGCCGACTTCAAAACCCGCGCTGAGACCATCAAAGTCAAAGGCCAGCCAGACGTCAACCTGCTGGTACGCGAAAGCCGCCACGGCCCGGTATTAAGCGATGTACAAAAGTCGCACCAGGAACTGCTGGACACCAACAAGTACGTCATCGCCCTTCGCTGGGCCGCACTTGATGCCGACAACCAGACCGTGCTGGCGGGCCTGAAAACCAACCAGGCCCAATCGCTGGATGAATTGTTTGCCGCGTTTGGTCTGTATCACTCGCCGACACAAAGTGTGGTCGCTGCAGACGTGCAAGGAAAAGTGGGCTTTAAGGCGGCTGGCAAAATCCCGCTGCGCAAACCAGACAACGACATACTCGGCGTCGCCCCATCGCCCGGCTGGGACGCTCGCTACGACTGGGCTGGCTGGGTGCCCTACGGTCAAGCGCCGCAGGAAGGCCAGTCCGCCATTGAGGCCAGGGGCTATCTGGCCACGGCCAACCAGCGTATCACGCCCCCTGGCTACCCGTATTTCATCGGGCAGGACTGGACGGTGCCCTACCGCCACGACCGCATTGAGCAGATGCTGTCAGCTTCCCTCAAAAACGGCGCAAGGCCTGATGTTGCAACCATGCAGACCATGCAGGCCGACCAGCTTTCATCGGCTACCCGCAAGTTGCTGCCATTTTTGCAAAAGTCAGTGGCTCAATTGTCGTCCGTGCGAGCGGGCCCGCAGGCAGATCGGGTGCAGCGCGCGCTGCAGGGCTTTGACGGGGTGATGCGGGCCGACCAGGCTGCACCGCTGATTTTTGCAACTTGGGCGGACGAACTGACGCGCAGCGTTGTGGGCAACAATATCGGCCCAGAGCTTTTTAAATCGCTCTACGGCAAACGCGATTTCAGGGCTACGGTTGAAGGTGCGCTGGAGCGCGACGACAAGAACTGGTGCGGCAATAGCGGCTGCTCTCAAGCATCCGGCGCGGCACTTGAAAAAGCTCTTAAACGGCTAGATGCAAGCTACGGCGCAGACATCACCAAGTGGACATGGGGCAGGGCGCACCCGGCACTTTCAGCCCACAAGCCGTTTGGCAATGTACCGCTGCTGGCCCGGTTTTTTGATGTAAAGATTCCCACCGGAGGCGACACCTACACCGTGAACGTCGGCCAGTACTGGCCCAACGACGAGAAAGCCCCGTTTGCCAACCGCCACGCCGCCTCACTGCGCACAGTGTACGACCTGGCTGATCTTGAAAACTCGCAGTTCATCTACCAGACAGGGCAGAGCGGGCTGGTCTTCTCCAGCCGCTACAGAGATATGTCAGAGGCCTGGGGGGCAGTGGCTTACAGGCCACTGCAGATGAAGCCGGCAAACATCGCGCACCAGTCAACCCTGCTACCTTGATTTGCCCTGATTTGCCTTAAAACCGTTCTTGAATCTCAAAAAAGACGATTTCCAAGCACCAAAAATAGCCACAAGCCAATAAGCACGGGCGTGAACAGCTATTACATTTGTAGCACTCATCGTGAGCAGAACACCTGCTTGCCTGCTGCAGCCGAGCAACTCAAGCCACAGTTGGTGCGCGCGACCTCGTCGGGCGGCCGCCCAGCTTGCCGTTTGCGCGAGCCGCCGTGCGTTTGGCTTTCGTTGTTGCTTTGCCGCCTGCGGCACCGATTTCAGCCATCCATTGTTTGGAGCCCAGCACGCCTTTGACAAGCGCGGGCACATACAGGTCGGTGTCCAGTGCGGGCCAATACAAACCCAGCCCGGCAGCTTGAACTTCAATCTGTTTTAGTTTTGCCACCGCAGCACCGGCTAGTCCCTGTGCGTGGTCAATAGGGAACTCAAACGCACAGCCGTTGTTCAGTTCCACATGAATACGCCCAGCTGCGTAGTGCGCAGCAACTGCAAGCGGCCCTCGCGATAGCAAGCGAGCACCTTGCTCGTTGGCTTTTGCAAATGTTTCATCGCCTAGGGTTGGACGGGTAGGCGGAGAAAGGGAAGGCAAATTAGTTGCCATGAATTCTTCTCCATTCGTTACAAAGATGGCCAATCTTGTTCAAGAGTTGCCTGAGTATTTGACTAAGCTGGCTTTGCGTAAAGCCAATATTGCTCATCAACTGAACCCGGGCCAGGTCACACAAGAGTTCAAACCGCGCATGGTGCTGTAGACCGATAACGTGAACATGCGGCGGGCGATGGTCATTGGTGTAAATCACCACGCGCCAGCCGTTTGACAGGGTTAAAACAGTAGGCATGATGAATGATAACCCAAGCGCACTTAGGATTACAAAAGGAACCAAAGGAACTGAAAGAACCGGGGCGACCCTCCAAGTAACTCAAATCGCCACAAACGACATAGCACCCTCAAGCTGGGACCGCGTCCACATTCGCCCGATCCCAATGCCGGTGCTGCGCCATGGCAGCAATGAACGCCTGGGATATTTCACCTTCAGCCACCTTGCGCGCATCGGCCACGATCACGCCCGCGGCTGGCGTTGTCAGCACCTGCGGATTTTTGTCGGCTGTAATGCCCAGTGTTTCCAGCAACTGAACACCTTCATTGAGCGCACAGATAGGCTTGCAGTGCTTGTAGGCCTCCAGCACGTAATGCACTGCCTCGCCGATGGCGCACAGCGCTGAGGCGTTTTGCGCACCACCGGGGATGATGACTGCATCGAACATGACTGACGGCATGTTGGCAAAGGTATGGTCAACCGGCAGTTGCCTGCCACTCGCGGTGCTGACGGTGCCCAGGTGCGGGCCGATGATCTTGCAGACAGCACCCGCATCCAGCAGGTCTTGCTGAAGGCGTTTAAGGGTAGCGGGTTCAATGCCGTCGGCTACCAGCACGGCGACCTTGCGGGTCTTGATGCCAGCATCCGGCTTTGAGGTCATGCGCAGCGCGGCATCAACATCGACCTTGTTGGTGATGCGATAGTCACGAAACCCGAGGCGGCCCGAAGCTGCTTTGGCATCGGGCGGGCTGATGCCCAGCGGCGCAGCCACGCGGGTGGCCAGCTTGGCGTCGACATGGGCGAGGTTGTCGACCATACGCTGGCGGATTTCAGGCACCTCGACCTTGGAGAGCTCAAACCTGAATGCGGCAACGATATGGTCTTTTTCCTGCGTGCTCTGGCTGTTCCAGAACAGTGTGGCCTGCGAGAAATGATCGTCAAACGAGGGGCTGCGGCCACGCACTTTGGGTGGCTCGACTTGCTCCGCGTAAGACTGAAAACCCTGCGCGCCGCCGTCCACCCGAAACTCGCCGCCATTGATGCCCTTCATCGTGTTGCCAAGGGTGTTCGGCTCGTAGCCCACCCGGCCTTTGGGAATCGTCATGCGATGAATGCCGTCGCGCTGGAAGTTGTGCATCGGGCATACACCCCGGTTGATCGGAATCTCATGAAAGTTGGCACCACCCAGGCGCGAGAGTTGCGTGTCGGTGTACGAGAACAGCCGCCCTTGCAGCAGCGGGTCATTTGAGAAATCGATGCCAGGTACCAGATGGCCGGGGTGAAATGCGACCTGCTCGGTCTCGGCAAAAAAGTTGTCGGGGTTGCGGTTAAGCGTCATCTTGCCTATCAACTGGACCGGAACTTGCGATTCCGGTATCAGTTTGGTCGCATCAAGAATGTCAAAGCCCAGCTCACCTTCCTGGCCTTCATCAACGATTTGTATGCCCAGTTCCCATTCGGGGAAGTTGCCGCTGTCAATGGCTTCCCACAAATCACGGCGGTGAAAATCGGCATCTTTGCCGGCAATCTTTTGCGCTTCGTCCCAGGCCAGGCCGTGTATGCCGAGCTTTGGTTTCCAGTGAAATTTGACGAAGTGCGATTTGCCGCTTGAATTGATAAACCGGAAGGCGTGAATGCCGAAACCCTCCATCATGCGCAAGCTGCGCGGTATGGCACGGTCAGACATGACCCACATCAACATATGGGTGGACTCTGGCATCAGCGACGCAAAGTCCCAGAAGGTATCGTGCGCGCTGGCCGCCTGCGGCATACCGTGATGCGGCTCAGGCTTGACGGCGTGAATCAGGTCGGGGAACTTGATCGCGTCCTGAATAAAAAACACCGGTATGTTGTTGCCCACCAGGTCGTAATTGCCTTCCTGGGTATAAAACTTGACGGCAAAACCGCGCGCATCACGCACGGTGTCTGCCGATCCGGCACCGCCTGCTACCGTTGAAAAGCGCACAAACACTGGCGTTTCAACATCCGGGTCCTGCAAAAAACCAGCGCTGGTGTAGGGGGCCATCGACTTGTAGGGCTTGAAGACACCGTGCGCGCCGGAGCCGCGCGCGTGAACGGCACGCTCGGGTATGCGCTCGTGGTCAAAGTGCGTGATTTTCTCGCGCAGTATGAAATCTTCAAGCAGGGTAGGGCCGCGCCCGCCCGCCTTGAGCGAGTTATGGTTGTCGGGGATTTGCAGGCCCTGATTGGTTGTCAGGATGGCGTTTGCAGTGGGTTCTGTAAACGCTTCAAGCTGCTGCTGTTTCGATTTGGCATCCGTAGACGTTTTTGATGCTGTCGCGGGTTTGCGCGTAGGTCCGTTGGGAATCGGCATGGAGTGTCTCGCTTGCGAATATGAGAAACAAGCAGCTTAAATACGCAAAATTCATTCGGCTATAGCCCATGGGCTGCGCTGCACGTAGGGGCAGGCCTTTAGCGGTGTAAGACCAAGCCGACGCGGCGGCAATCAGGAGGCTGCTTTTTGCCGCTGATATTCGTTTTTCTTCATCGTGAGGTAGCTGTCAAGGTCTACCTCGTGCAGTTGCCGGGAGTACTGCTCGGTGGCTTTGAACCAGTGGTCAAGCCGCAGGTTGAACTGCTGCGCAGCAGGCGCTTTAAGTGAGGCAAGGAAAGCCTCGATCGCCAGGTAGTAGCGCATGTTGTTGCGCTCAACCGCGCCGCGCATACCCGTTACGTAAGCGCCGTTATCCTTCGTAAATCCAATTTTGCCGCTGCCCAAAGTGGCTAGATAGGCCGACATTGCCATTTTCGACGCGATGCCGTAACCATAGGAATAACGCAGGTGAATAAAGGTTTTGCCTTCAGGCAACGGCACTGCATTCACGTCAATACGGTAATTTTTGGTACCCAGCGGGCCTTTTTCAGCGTTGAGCTGTACCGCCAGATACTCTGCGCTTGAGGCCCCCACCCGGTAAGCGAACTCCAGCGCAAAGGTGTCAGCCAGATCCTGCTCGGTTTTTTTACCTACATTCACATGAAGCATCGTTGGCGCAGTGTCAGCATCGGCCTTACAAAACTTGGTGTTGATGTGCAAGATCATCACCTCGCACCAACGGTTGGGGCTTTTCAAAAGAGCCGTTATTGTGGGTAACGGTGAGTTGAGCACCGCATAGGCATTGCCTGTGACCATGCTGGTCGTTTCGGAAGACTCCAGGTAAAGCGGGCGCTCGTAGACGTTGCTGGAAAGCTGGCTGGCCAGTGCCTGATGGCGTTCAAGCAGCGCGGTAGCATTTTGCTCGCCCGCGCTGGTAGAGCTTGTCTGGGCCGACGCACTGCCCAGCATGACAAATGCGCAAAGCAGCACTCGCAGAATCATAATTTTTTCCATTGCCGTAGTTTGCCAGCGGGAGTGCTACTTTTTCTAACTTCTACCGAAAAGACCATGCTGTCCTACAAAGGCTGGGGATAAAAGCTCGTGGTTCCTACACAACGTTCTAACTCAATGTTGCAGTAATGCGTTACGTCCTACGTTGCCGCGCGAGCATTGAGGCGCATACTAATCAGTAGGTAAAGGGGTGCGTTACCGCCAACCAGGTCAGATATAAAAATCATTAAAGCCAAAGAAATATCATGCTCAAATACAGGCTTCTCCCACTTGCATTCCTAGCGCTGAGTCAAGGCATTTTTGCCCAGCAAGCTCCCACGGCGGGCAGCCAACTACAACAAATTCCACCGCCTCCGGTTCCCCAAAAAGCACCGCCTCTGATTCGCCTTGAGCAGCGCGCCACGCCGCCCACCGCACCGGGCGCCGACGAGAGGAAGATCCTTGTCAAAAGCATGCAGGTGACGGGTGCGCAGTTGTATTCCGAAGCCGAGCTGATCGGTGTCACGGGCTTCACGCCGGGTAGTGAATTGACTCTTTCCGAACTGCGCGCCATGGCCTTGAAGATTACCGAGTATTACCGCAAGGCCGGCTACTTTGTGGCCCAAGCCTACCTGCCTGCGCAGGATATCAAGGACAACGCTGTGACCATTGCCGTGCTCGAAGGGCGCTACGGCAATATCACGCTGCGTAACCAGACCAATCTTTCTGATGCGTTGGCAAACCGCCTGTTGAGCGGCCTGAACACCGGGGACATCATTGCGACCGAGCCGCTTGAGAACCGCCTGTTGCTGCTCTCGGACCTTCCAGGCGTAAAGGTCAGCTCGACACTGGTTCCTGGAGCTTCGTTGGGAACTTCCGACCTGATCGTGGATATTGCTCCAGGGAAACGTGTGTCAGGCAGTGTTGATTTCGACAACGCGGGCAGCCGCTACACCGGCGAGTACCGGCTCGGAGCAACCGTCAACGTCAACAACCCGCTGGGGCAAGGCGACGTTGCCAGCCTGCGCGTCTTGACTACGGGCTCCGGCCTGAATTACGCCCGTGCCTCTTACCAGATGCAATTCGGCAAGGCGACGGCTGGCGTGGCCTACAGCAAACTGAATTACAAACTCGGCAGGGAATTCGCTCCGCTAATGGCCCGCGGCACAGCTGAGGTTGCAAGTGTTTTTGGCAGTTACCCCCTGATTCGCTCGCGCAACACTAACGTCAGTGTGGGGCTTAATTACGACTACAAAAAATTCCAGGACAGGGTTGATCTAACCTCGTCCGTGATCGACAAGAAGGCTCAGGTGCTAACTGCGAGCCTTTACGGTGATCACCGCGATACGCTGGGCGGTGGGGGAATTACGGCTTACGCCTTGAATGTGTCTGCAGGAAATATCGACATACTAACCCCTGTTGCGCTGGCCGCAGACGCCGCCACTGCACGCACCAACGGTGGTTTCAACAAAGTGAGCTACCGCGCTTCGCGCTTGCAAAAGCTGGGCGGGCCTTTCTCTCTGTATGCCGGAATCAACGGGCAGGTCGCTTCAAAAAACCTGGATAACTCTGAAAAGATGGAGCTGGGCGGCATGAACGCTGTCAGGGCCTACCCGCAGGGTGAAGCCTTTGCAGACGAGGGCTACCTTGTGACGCTGGAGGCACGGATGCAGTTGCCAAAATTCTCGGAGCGAATGCCAGGGCAGGTGCAACTGATCGGCTTCGTTGATGCCGGGTCGGTGACCATCAATAAAAATCCGTGGTTTGCCGGGCCGAACACCCGAAGCCTGAGCGGGGCAGGGGTGGGAATCACCTGGGCCGAAAACAACAATTTTTTCGTCAGGGCCTATTACGCCCGCAAGCTGGGCAGCGAGCCGGCGATATCGGCACCCGACAGGTCGGGACGCTTCTGGATACAGGCAGTGAAATATTTCTAGCCATCGTCATCTCCAGTGCCTAAAGCCCGACACCGCATTTTGAAGAACTAACGAAAGACCGCCATGAACCTCATTTACCGATCCATCTGGAACGACAAGACGGGGACTTTTGTCGCCGTTTCCGAAAATGCCCGAAGTGCGGGTAAAAAAGCAGGCTCCTGCGTCAACGCAACAGGCCATGCGTCAGGCTTTGCACTGAAATCACTGGCGGTGTCTTTGATGCTCTCATTCGGCGCAACCAGCTATGCCCTGCCCACGGGCGGTGTTGTGGCGGCCGGCTCTGCCGGTATTGCCAGCACGGCAAATACCACGACCATCACGCAATCTACGCAGAACGCGGCAATCAACTGGCAAAGCTTTGGTATTGCGGCGGGGCAAAGCGTACAGTTCATGCAACCCAACAGCAGTTCCGTGGCGCTTAACCGGGTACTGGGGGCTAACCCCTCTGCCATCTTTGGCAACCTCTCCGCAAACGGCCAGGTGTTCCTGGTCAACCCCGGCGGTATCCTGTTCGGTAATGGTGCCTCGGTCAACGTGGGCGGGCTGGTTGCGTCTACCCTGAACATTACCGACGCGAATTTCATGGCAGGGAGATACATTTTCTCCAACCCGGGTAGCGGTACGGTTGTGAACCAGGGGGCTATCAACGCTGATGGCGGCTATGTGGCCCTGCTGGGCACCAACGTCAGTAACCAGGGCACCATATCGGCGCGGATGGGTACGGTGGTACTGGCTGCCGGTAACGGCGTCACCCTTGATCTTGTGGGTGACAAGCTGCTCAATGTCACGGTGGATCAGGGGGCGGTCAACGCGCTCGTAGAAAACGGCGGCCTGGTCCAGGCTGACGGCGGGCTGGTGCTGATGACGGCGCAGGGTGCCGGCAACCTGCTTTCCACGGTGGTCAACAATACCGGCGTGATCCGGGCTCAGACCTTGTCGAATGTCAAGGGCGTCATCAAGCTTCTCGCCGACATGGACAGCGGCGTGGTGAATGTGAATGGCACCCTCGACGCCAGCGCGCCCAATGGCGGCAATGGTGGCTTTATCGAAACCTCGGCCGCGCACGTCAATGTGAAGGACACCGCCCGCATCACCACAGCGTCTGCGTTGGGCGTGACGGGCAACTGGCTGATCGATCCGCAGGACTTCATCATTGGCCCCGGCGGCAACATCTCAGGCGCAACACTTTCAGCCCAGCTAGTCACTAACAACATCACCATCACCTCGCCTGCCGGAATCGGCAACGGCGATATTTTCGTCAATGAAGCGGTCAGCTGGACGTCGAGTTCCACCCCTACGACGTTGAGCCTGTTCGCAGCCAGGGACACAAACATCAATGCGGCCGTGACGGCTGTCGGTGGCAATTTCGTGGTGTGTTGTGGACGCGATGTGAACGTGAATGCGGCCATCACAACCACTAGAGGAAGCGTCTTATTGAGCGGCGGCCGTAATGTCAACCAGAACGCGGCGATTACAGTGACCGATGGCAACCTCATGATGTGCGCTGCCAACGATGTCAACGTGAGCTCAAAAATTACCCTGACCCGGGGCAGCAGCATTCCGTCAGAGAGCCTCGGTCTGCCCCTCGGCCTGACTCTGAGTGCAGGCTACGGCGGTACCGGCCCCGGCGCAGCTGGTGGCACGTTGGTCTTTGCGCCGCTCGCACCTCCCGCTACTGTGACAGGGCCGAACGCGCCGATCACCATTTACTACAACCCGGTCTCGTATACAGCGCCGACAGACTATTCAACCAAGTTCGTTTTGTCCGGGGGTGCCACCGCGCCCACGCAGTACATGCTGGTGTTCCCGGACGGCGGTAGCAAGGGCTTTGACGGCACAACGGCCACAAGCTTCAGTTCCTTAAAAGGTGTCCCCGACGGCGTGACCCTCATTGCAGGCCCTGGCGCTACCGCCAATTTCGACAGCGCAGATATAGGCATAAACAAGTCAGTTAGCTTTAGCGGCTACAGCTTGGGCGGGCCTAACGCCAGTAGATTTGCCTTCGCAACGAACTGTTGCTCGCCTATTACCCGGAGAACCACAGCGAATATTACACAGGCGACTTCGGGGCCACTAGCGGCGGGGCCACTAGCGGCGGGGCTCGCGAGGTCTCTCGCGGCCGGCGCGGGAGGGGTGCCGTTCGCTGAGGATTTCGAAGAGGCTTCTACTTTCTTCCTGCCAACGATTCTGCGTCGGACGGCCGAATCGCCGCTGATGACAGCGTCGCTTGAATCGCCACCCTCGATGGTCTTGGTCGAAGAGCAGCCCGAATTGCCGCCGCAGACGCTGGTCGTGGTACCGCCCGAGCTGCCGCCGCCCTATGTAGCGCCGGTGCGCCCACGCAAGCAGGGCCGTCAATAAGCGATTTTCCGAAAACCCTATGACACCCACCGGGAAAATAAACATGCGGCGCTTGTGGACCGGCTTAGGGCATGCAGAGCCGTCGTTGCGGATACGCGAAGGCGCTTCGGTCATCGGGCCGGGCCTCTGCGTGGTTTTGCTGTTCGTCAGCCATGCCTTACGTCCAGTTTTTGCCGCCGCCGACAACACGCAACTGCCCAGCCTGATCCGCGTGATCGAGGTGCCGTCAACACGGGAAATTATCGCGATGCCGCCCTTGGTTAAATCCCGTCCGGAGGCTGTCGCAGCGGTTCCGGCGGTTCATCGCACCAAGCGGGCAAACTTCGGCGGTGAGCAAGCTTCAGCGGATGCTCGACACGTAGCAGACTGGGTCGTCGATTCGGGTGACAACGGCCGTCGGCCTTTTGTGATTGTGGACAAGGTCGAGGCCAAAGTCTTCGTGTTCGATACCCAGGGAAACCTTAGTGGCGCAGCGCCCGCGTTGCTTGGCCTGGCTCCTGGGGACGATACCGTCCCCGGCATCGGCAAACGGAAACTCTCGGCCATTCGGCCAGATGAGCGAACTACGCCTGCTGGACGTTTTGTGGCGTCAATGGATCGTGATGTGCACGGACAGGAGGTTCTTTGGGTGGATTACGATGCCGCCATTTCCATGCACCGGGTGGTCACTTCCAACCCCAAGGAACGGCGGCTGCAGCGTATGGGCAGCGTTACGGCCCTGGAGCACCGCATTTCCTACGGTTGCATCAATATTCCAGCGAAGTTTTACGACAAAGTGCTGAGCCCAGCTTTCAAAGGAACCGACGGCATTGTCTATGTGTTGCCGGAGACCCGCCCAGCCAAAGAAGTCTTCGCATCCTACGACGTTGGTGAGCCAATAGCCCCCGAGCTCGCAGGTCAGAACAAGCCTCTCGCTCCGTCCATGACCGCTCAAGCCGTGAAATGATGAGTGCATAAGGGGCGTGGACCAGCTGCATAAAAGCTGGTTGGCTTTATGACGGTACGTAGCCCTGGTTTCTACTTAACATAATATACATCGTGGAATATTAAAATAGAATCACCACTGCCCGGGCGGACGCTTGGCGCGGATAGATTTTGTGATCAACTCCGCCGCATCGGGTCGGCTGGCGCGCTGAGCAAATTGCACCGCTGTCAGGCCTTGCTGGTTTTTCAGTGTCGGATCAGCGCCTTCATCGAGAAGCAGCTTGACCGCCTCTGGCGTGCCATACATGCTGGCCAGCATCAACGGCGTGCTGCCGTTTGGTGATTCGGCATCTATGTAGGCGTAGTTTTCGATCAGCAGCTTTATGAGCGGCAACTGACCGGTAGTGGCTGCGTAATGCAAAGGCGTCCAGCCAGTTTTATTGACATCAGCGCCTTTCTTGACCATCTGGATTGCCAGTTCCAACTGGCCTTTCAAGGCCGCGAGCATGAGCGGGCTTTCACCTTTGATATTTAGCGCGTTCAAATCAATTTTGGGTGAATCAACCAGCACTTTTGAAACCTTGGGTGACGGTTCCTGGATGGCGATAAAGAGGCCGTTCTGGCCGCCGGCATCGATCGTGTTGACATCGAATCCGCGCGATAAAAGTTGTTGGACGGCTTTGGCATCGTCCATTTTGATGGATCTGAAAAAATCGTCAAAAGACCCGGCTTGAGAAACATTAAATCCAATTAAAACAAAGCTAATAATGCTTTTCTTAAAGTAATTTGTGAAGTTTATTTTCATACTTTGATGCCTTTAAAAAGCGCCTCAAAGTTCAGACTCGTCGCGCTGGCAATGGTTTCAAGGCTTTGCTGCCTGATCTCGGCAATCAGTTTGGCCACATAAGGGACGTATGACGGGTTATTGGTTTTTCCACGATATGGAACCGGTGCCAGATAAGGGCTGTCTGTCTCAATCAGAATGCGGTCAATGGGGACAAATTTGGCCACTTCCCGTAAATCTGACGCGTTTTTGAAGGTCAGGATGCCTGAAAAAGAGATATAAAAGCCCAAATCAAGGGCCGCACGGGCAACCGCCTCAGTTTCCGTAAAACAGTGAAAAACCCCGCCAGCACGGTTTTCAGACTGGAGGCCTTCGCCCTCTTCCCGAAGGATGCCTAAGGTGTCGTCTGAAGCATTTCGTGTGTGAATGATGAGGGGTTTGCCAACCTCGCGTGCGGCCCGAATATGTACCCGAAAGCGTTCTCGCTGCCACTCCATGTCGAGCACGCAACGTTCCCCGAGGCGAAAGTAGTCAAGGCCGGTTTCGCCGATGCCCACTACCCTGGGCAGGCCCGACCTTTGCACCAGACCTGCTACATCGGGTTCCCGCACGTCTTCGTTGTCGGGGTGTACGCCAACGCTGCACCAGAAGTTGTCATACGTCGTGGCCAGCGCATGAACATCTTCAAACTCTTCAAGCGTTGTGCAGATGCAGAGTGCCCTGTCAACTTTTGCGTCTGCCATGGCTTGACGAATCTGCGGGAGTTGAGCTTTTAACTCGGGAAAGCTTAAGTGGCAGTGGGAGTCGGTGAACATAGGGCTGAAAATGGCAAACTTCCTGGCACGCTTTCGGCTGGCAAATTCAAATGGTCTGGGTGGGTCGGTCAGAAGCCAGGTGTGCGCCCAAAATTTCCTCAATTTTGAGTTTTAGCAATCTCGACTTTTCATCGTTCGGGAAACGCACACCAACACCTTGGGTGCGGTTACCTGCCGCTCTGGCTGGCGTGACCCAGGCAACCTTGCCTGCAACCGGGTAGCGCTGCGTGTCTTCGGGCAGTGTCAGCAGCACATAGACATCGGCACCCAATTGATAGTCGCGGGTAGTCGGGATGAAGACTCCACCCTCCTTGAACAGGGGGATGTAGGCCGCATAAAGCGCTGCTTTTTCCTTGATGGCCAGTTGCACAACGCTTGGCCTGGCGGCAGCACCGGGTGCGATGGAAGGGGTGACTGTGGAAGTGGTGGTGGCCATGCTGCTAGTTTATGGGGTTTTTGGGGTCAGAGTCCAATAACCCGGTGAGAGCGATTTTGGCGCGGCTGGCCAGAGATTCAAGCAACAACCCCGGGTTGTAGGGATGCTCAACCGTACGTGCCGTGGCAGCGAGCTCTTTTGACCATGTGTTGAGAGCATGCAAGCCCGTTTTGACTCCGGCTGATGGCGGCAGATCGCCCAGACTGAAAAATCGCGGCTCGCCACCCACCTTTACTGCCCATACGTCGTGGCAAAGCTTCTGCAAGGCATCTACTGCCTGAGCGGGCCCCAATTCGGTCAGCGCAGCAGCATCGCCGCGCGCCATCGCCTTGGGCAGGGCCTGCCAGCCTTCTGCGACTTCCCTGGCTTGCCCGCCCTTTACCCATGCCAGCGCATCAGCAGGGCGTCCGCCAGCAGCCGTCAAGAGCGTGGCAATGTCCTTTGAATCGGGCACTTTGACAGGCTTGGCAGGCCTTTTTTCATCGGCACCAGGCTCCCGTTTTTCAGTTAGCGGCGGACGGCTCATGGCCTGCAACCAGGCCAGGGCCTGATCAAAGTTTGGCCAGTGCATGGTGTGCCCAAGGCAACGGCTGCGTATGGTTGGCAGCAGTTGATGGGCAGCTTCGGTGGCAAGTATGAATTTGACCGCGCCGGGCGGCTCTTCCAGCGTTTTGAGCAGCGTATTGGCGGTAATGACGTTCATGCGTTCGGCCGGAAAAACCAGCACCACTTTGGTCGTGCCGCGAGAGCGGGTGAACTGAGTGAAGGACACCGCTTCGCGAGCCGCATCGACCTTGATCTCTTTACTCGGCTTGCGTTTTTTGCTGTCCAGATCGTCCTGGGTTTTCTCGTCCAGCGGCCAGCCAAGCTCCAGGGAAAGGGTCTCAGGCAGTAGCATGCACAGGTCGGCATGGGTATGAACATCGACCGCGTGACAGCTTGGGCAAATACCGCATGCGCCCTCGGGCCCTGGGTGGTCGCACAACCAGGTTCGCGCCAGAGCCAGGGCGAGCTCAAACTGGCCGAGACCGGAAGGGCCGCTTAACAGCCAAGCGTGGCCGCGCTGCTCCAGCAGGCTTTTAAGCTGGGTTTGCAGCCAGGGAGCCAAACTATCCGCTTGACTCATGGCAGCCAGCCTCTACCCGTAAACACCTGCTTCACGTCGCTCCACACGGCTTCGCGGCCCTGCCCAGCATCAATACGGGCAAAGCGCTGCGGATCTGCGTCAAGGCGGTCCGCGTATCCCTGGGCTACGCGGCGAAAAAACTCGACGGGCTGGGCTTCAAATTTGTCAGGCACTCGCGCACCAGTCAGGCGTTTTGCGGCTTCTTCAGGTAGCAGGTCAAACCAGATAGTGAGGTCTGGCTGGACGATGCTCCGGTTTGCAGATGTACCCTGCACCCTCCCCTGTACCCATTCCTCAAGCGTCTTGAGTACCGCCACATCAAATCCCCGGCCACCGCCCTGGTAGGCAAACGTGGCATCGGTAAAGCGGTCACACAGCACGACATCGCCACGGGCAAGTGCTGGAGCGATGACGGTGCTGAGATGGTCGCGCCGGGCGGCAAATATCAGCAACGATTCGGTCAGGGCATCCATTGCGTCGTCAAGGATCCTGGCGCGCAGCTTTTCGGCCAGCGGTGTGCCGCCGGGCTCACGGGTCAGCGTGACTGTGCGCCCGGCTGCGCGCAGGGCTTCGGCCAGCGCGGCGATGTGCGTTGATTTACCCGCGCCGTCTATGCCTTCAAAGCTGATGAAGAGGCCAGAATTTGCAGTGGAGAGCGTGAGGGCCATCTCTATCGATTTCTGATGTACTTGTTGACGGCGCGGTTGTGCTCATCGAGGCTGGCGCTGAACTGGCTGCTACCGTCGCCCCTCGCCACAAAGTACAAAGCATTTGTGGGTATCGGTTGTACTGCTGCCAGCAACGCTGCCTTGCCAGGCATGGCTATCGGCGTGGGCGGGAGTCCAACGCGGGTGTAGGTGTTGTAGGGCGTGTCAAGTTGCAGATCGCGCTTGCGCAGGTTGCCGTCAAATTTATCACCCATGCCATAAATAACCGTCGGGTCGGTCTGTAGAGGCATGCCTATACGCAGCCGGTTGGTAAAGACCCCTGCAATCTGCGCCCTGTCACTGGGTTTGCCGGTCTCCTTTTCGACAATGCTGGCGAGGATAAGTGCCTGTTCTGGCGTTTGCAGCGGCGTCTCACTGCTGCGCAGTGCCCACGCGGCCTCGGTGCCTTTGTCCATGGCGCGGACTGCACGCTTGAGCACAGCCATATCGCTGGCCCCCTTCGCATAGGTGTAGGTGTCGGGGAAAAAGCGCCCCTCGGCATTGATGCCCGGTTTTCCCAGTTTTTCCATGATTACATCGGGCTGCAGACCAACAGAGTCAGGTGTGAGCTGCTCTGCTTTTTGTAGCGCAGAACGTACTTGGCTGAAGTTCCAGCCTTCAACGATGGTGATGCTTTTAAGCGTTTCTTCGCCGCGCACCAGCATTCTCAGCAAGCGGCGCGGCGTGGTGCCGGGGGTAATTTCGTAGCTGCCAGCCTTGATTTGCCGGGCCTGCCCGGATACGCGAAACCAGGTTTTCAGGAGTTGCACCTGCACATCTGCCCCGCTGGAAACTATCAATTCCGCGACTGTCATGGCGCGGGTGCCAGGCTCAATTTCAAGATCGACCACCTGCGCGCCAGCTTGCAGCCGGAGCGGCATAGGCCTGTTCAGCCACACCAGCCCGCCTCCAATGACCAAAACGATTGCCAAAAATGCCAACAGAAATAAGCTTGTAAATACGCGGCGCAATCTCAACTACCTTATTGATAAATCAAACATCCCATGATAATTCACACTATGGACACACCAACGACTTCCCTTTCGGGTATTGCAGCGCTCAAAAACCTGGGCGTGATTCGCGCAACAGGCGAGGATGCCGTTAAATTTTTGCAGGGCCAACTGACGCAAGACGTGGCATTGATGAGTACTGGCGAAGCGCACCTGGCCGCGTTTTGCAACGCCAAGGGCCGCATGCAGGCGAGCTTTGTGGTGTTCAAGCTCAGCGAGGACGATATCTTCATGGTTTGCAGCGCCGATATCTTGCCGCAGACGCTCAAACGGCTGTCCATGTTTGTGCTGCGTGCCAAGGTCAAACTGCTTGACGCCAGTGCTGATTTTTCACTCTTTGGTCTGGTTGGCTCGGCCATAGGTGCTATTGAATCAGTAGCTGCTAATGCCCGTATTGCCCGTATTCATTGGTCTACAAGCACTTTTGAGGACCAAACTACGGTGTTTTTATACCCAGGAGCTGGTTTTGAACGAGCTTTATGGTTCGCGCCAGCCACAACCACGCCACCTCTCGGTGCAACGCTAGCGCCTGGCATCTGGGAGTGGCTGGAGGTGCAGTCCGGTATAGCGATGATCACGCAGCCCGTTTTTGAGGCTTTCGTGCCGCAAATGCTCAATTACGAGTCGGTAGGCGGTGTCAACTTCAAAAAGGGTTGCTATCCGGGGCAGGAAATTGTGGCGCGCAGCCAGTTTCGTGGCACGCTGAAACGCCGGGCTTATCTGGCGCACAGCGATGCTGCGATGACGGTCGGCCAGGCGGTTTTTCACGTGCTGGACGCAGAGCAGCCTTGTGGCATGGTGGCAGCCTGCGCCGCACATCCTGAGGGCGGCTTCGATGCCATTGTGTCCATGCAAACAGCTGCGGCGCTTGACTCTGGCAGTAGCAGGTTAACGCTGGGAAGTGCGGGTGGCGCAGCGCTCACGTTGCTGGCGCTGCCCTACCCTTTGCTTGAAGATATTTGAGTCTGGTTTTTAGACCCTGAAACGGAGAACTCAGGTGTGTGTCTGATCGCTTTTGCCGTCAATGCCGCAAGCTGGCGAGCAACGCCAGACAAAGTGCATTTTACGAGTTGAGGAAAAGGCGCATGTTCAATCAGCTGATACTGCTGCAAACACCCGGTTGACTCTGCAACGGCCATCAACCGGGACTTTGCCTTGATGGTTTAATATAGCGAGGACGGTTTATAACCTGGCTAGGTAGGCTGGAGGGATCTGTTTACGCACCGCTTCTTTTTCAGCGGGAGGAGCCGCATCAAGTGCTGCCTTGTAAGAAGCCAATGCCTTGACATCATCTTTTTGCTGGCTGCTGTAGATGCTTCCCAGCTTGATGAGCGAATCCGTCTGCAGATACGGCCAGCCTTTTCCCCGGATTTCCAGACTTTTAATGGCCATCTCAAAATCACCTTTGCGCATACCCAGTACATAGGCCGCATTGATAAGGTCGAAGTCGTAGATTCCGTCGTCCATAGACTGTTTGGCCAGCTGGGCAGCTTCTGGCTCCTTGCCGGTGCGGCTCATCAAAATGATCTTAAGTGAACGCACTGACGGTGCCTTCGGTTGCAACTTTTCGCAGCGTGCCAGAAACTCCAGGGCTTTTTCATTGTTGCCCATCTGCGCATAGCCTCGCGCAATGTTGGACATGATGGCCACCACGTAGGGCCGGGATACCACCACGGATTCCCATACCCAGACAGCATCTTTCCAGTCCCCCCACTTCGCAAGCTCGTCTGCAACCATGGGCGTTATCTTGCGGTAATGGGTGTTGATGTCAACCGCCTCTCTGGTGAGCGTCAGGATTTCCTTCTTGGTTTTGTCCCACTTCGGATTGTTGTAGTCCTTCGATTGCGACACTGCAAGCGCCAGCTTGACGGCCCGGACAATTTTTTGCTCAACTGCTGCAGATTGCTGACTGATGTAGGCCGTCAGCGCCAGACAGAAAATCATGAACACCGCCATGATTTGGGAGTACGCAGGCTTCCATGCAATACGCGTGGCAGCGGCGAAACCACGAATCTGGAGCCGCGCATCAGACGATGCCAGCAGTGCCAAGCTCAGTGCAAACATGCAGTCGGTGCTGGCGAGCCTCCACGGAAATCCAATATTACTCACCACCATGAGCGCCACCAAACTGGCAAGCGCGATGGCCCTGAGTGGTGCCTCAGCCAGTTCCTCGTTGGTTTTGGCTCTCAATGTTTTCCAGGCCGCAAATCCCAAATAACTAAAAAGCAGCAGCAAAAAAGCAAACCCGGTTGCACCGTATTCGGCCAAGAGCTGGAGGATTTCGTTGTGTACGTAATAGTCCGTCTCGAGTTGAGAGCCTTCACTTTGGTACAACGGCAGCATAGCCTCCCAAGCACCTGCGCCAACGCCCGTCCAAGGCCTTGCCTCAATCATGCGCCCGGTAGCCTTCCACATGATGAATCGAACGCCTAACGAACCGTCCTGGGTAGAAATGGCGGCGGTTCGGGCGAACGCCATATCGAAGGGCGTTAGCACATTGCCGTAATAGGAGCGGTCAGCAATAACTTTTGGGTTGCCTGCCTTCACCATGCCAAGCGTACCAACGGTCGCCAGAAGTACGCCACAGGCCAAAATGCGCTTGCCACTGTCCCATGTCGTGAACTTGAATTGTTTACGGTAGAGAAATAAAACGACCGGAAACACGATACCCAGCAAAATCCACATAGCCGTCAACGCACCCCGAGTACCGGTCATCATCAGAGCCACGATATTGAAGCCAAGTGTAAAGGCCAGGATGGTCACGCGAGCGGAGCTTTTTGCCTGTGCAAGCAGGTAAAGCGTGAACGGAAAAGTACACACCACAAACTCTGCAAAGAAGTTGCGGTTAACAAAAGTTGATGCAGGGTTCGGCCCCTGAGGAAAGTAAGTAAAGTCCACCCAAAATTGCAGTGCTGTCCAAAGCGACGCAACACAGGCACCCCAGTGAATGCCCTCGGCTATGAACGGCGAGCGCTCACGCGAAAAGGTGTTCAGTCCCAAGAAAAGTATCAGACTGAAAATAAACCAGCGAATCGCCTCGACACCACCCAGATAGGTGTGTGACCAGACCATGCTGCCGAGCGCCCAAACCATCAGGCTCAACGGTAGCCACATCACTCCATGCCAGCGCAGCCCTTCACGCCTGTTGCGTTGGTGCCAGAAGAACAGCAAACCAGCGGAGACGGCCGCAAACCCCGCCACGATGGACTTGAGCGTGTCCTGCAGCATTTCCTCGTGCGGCACGCCTACCGCAGGGGCCAAAAATATCATGAACGCCAAAATCACAACCGTCCAGTCACCCTTTTGCACTTCTGCGGGCAACATACGGGCAATAGCGCTCTTGGCAGGGGACGCTTTCGCCCGCTGCATGGTGCCTAGATTGCCGGTAAAACTGACTGAGGTATCTGACAAGGCATCCGGCGAGTCCATACCCAACGTCGAAGCGCTGGCGCCTGCGCCCCCATTGCCGCCGCTACCGCCGCTACCGCCGTTACCCGGCCTGCTGCCACTGTTGCTGCTGATACGTTTATTTTTCTTGGCCATGAAAATCAATAGTCTTTCTGATGCCGGGGGCGGTTTGGGGAAAGCCGCCCCGGACTGATCACAACCCTCTATTGTCGCTGTTCGGTAGTGATTATTTGCCCTCCCCGCCTTATAAAGCTCGCCTGAAGCTGCAAAAGTAGCGCAACCAGCGTTCAATGGCCGGGTGATATCAAAGCCGTTTGAGCATCTCGATGTGTGGGATGGCAACCTCGTCAAAAGGTTCTCCACGAGGTGAAAAGCCCGCCTGCGCGTAAAAGCCCTCTGCGCTGCACTGCGCGTGCAGTACGATTTGCAGGTCGCCGCGCTGCCGGGCCGCGTCGAGCAGCGCTGTCAAAATGCGCAGGCCCAGGTGGTTTCCCCGCAATACCTGCTTGACGGCCATGCGCCCCACCCTGCCAGTCTGTGGGCCATGGCACAGCAACCGTCCGGTGGCTACTGGCTGCCCAGTTAAGTTGTAGGCGACTGCGTGAAGCGCCTCGGCATCCAGTTCATCCCATTCCATCTCGATCGGAATGCATTGTTCAATTACGAACACTTCAGTACGAACTGCGGCAGCGTCTGCACCCAGCACTGCCCATGAACCCACTTTGATCTGATACATAACGATATCGGCCACCCGGGAAAAAATTGGCACTTAAACTCAAGCCATTAAAGTGAAGCTCTCCGGCAACAGCGCCTTTACCGATATCGTAACGCGCACCCATCAACTCCAAAACCCAGACTATGGCCTTCATTTACTACGTTACCCAGATTCAGTTTGAGTTTGGTGCCATCAAATTACTCAAGCAGGAATGCGCGCGCGTCGGTATCACGCGCCCCCTTATCGTCACTGACCCTGGTGTCAAGGCCGCCGGTATTTTGAAGAAGGCACTCGATGCCCTGCCAGGCGTCAAGGTCACGGTGTTTGACCAGACACCCTCAAACCCGACCGAAGCGGCGGTACGCGCTGCGGCAGAAATGTACAAGGCCAATCACTGCGATGGCCTGATTGCCGTAGGCGGGGGCTCGGCTATTGATTGCGCCAAGGGCGTAGCAATTGCAGCGACGCATGAAGGCCCGTTGACCACCTACGCCACCATTCTTGGTGGCTCCGACAAAATCACGTCACTCGTCGCCCCACTGATTGCCGTGCCCACTACCAGCGGAACCGGCAGCGAGGTGGCGCGCGGTGCGATTATCATCGTGGACGACCATCGCAAGCTGGGTTTTCATTCCTGGCATCTGGTACCCAAAACAGCGATATGCGACCCCGAGCTGACGTTTGGCCTGCCTGCCAAATTGACTGCCGCCACCGGCATGGATGCGATTGCGCATTGCATGGAAACCTTTATGTCTGCCGCCTTCAACCCGCCAGCCGACGGCATTGCGCTGGACGGGCTGGAGCGCGGCTGGGCGCATATCGAGCGCGCGACCCGTGACGGCAGCGACCGCGAGGCACGCTTTAACCTGATGAGCGCCTCCATGCAGGGTGCCATGGCCTTCCAGAAAGGCCTGGGCTGCGTGCACAGTCTGAGTCACAGCCTGGGCGGTGTTGACCCGCGCCTGCACCATGGCACGCTAAATGCAATGTTTTTGCCAGCGGTTGTTGGCTTTAACTCTAGCGTTGAATCGGTGCAAAAGGAAAAGCGGCTGGAGCGCATGGCCAGAGCCATGGGACTGGCCTCTGCAGGCGATATTGCCGCGGCAATCCGCGACATGAATGCGCGCCTAGGCTTGCCCAAGGGACTGGCTGAAATGGGGGTAGAGCATGAAGCATTTGGAAAGATCATCGAGGGTGCGCTGGCCGACCATTGCCATAAAACCAACCCGAGGATTGCCTCGAGTGAGGACTATGAAGACATGCTCGTGCAGTCCATGTAGTACCGCTGCACCCGGCTGACAAAAAAACGAACTTTAAAATCAATGGCTAATTACTGGAACAACATGGCTTCAATCAATTTTATAGGTGGCGAAAAAGGCGGCGTGGGCAAATCAGTCACGGCACGCGCGCTGGCGCAGTATTTCATCGACAAAGGCGTTGACTTTACAGGTTTTGATACCGACCGTTCGCACCACTCCTTCAACCGCTTTTATGCCGACTATGCATCGCCAGTCATCGTTGACAGCTTTGAGGGCCTCGACCTGATATTTGCGGCATTTGAAGACAACCCGCAGCAATGCGTGATCGTTGATCTGGCAGCGCAAACCTCAAGCCCATTGGGCAAGTGGATCAAGGATGCCAGCCTGCTGGAGCTGTTTGCAGACATGGGAATTACCGTCAACTTCTGGCACGTCATGGACGATGGCCGCGATGCCGTTGACTTGTTGGGCACGCTGACCGATACCTATGGCGCAGGCCCGAACTACATCGTGGTGCAAAACCATGGGCGGGGCTCAAACTTTGTATTGCTGCGCAACTCATATGCGCTGCAAAAGGCCGAGGCACTGGGTGCTCATGTAGTCGAACTGCCGCGCCTGCATGATGCCAGTATGCGCAAGATTGACCAGCACAACACCAGCTTCTGGAAAGCCGTGAACAACCGCGAAAGTCCGGATGCGCTCGGTATGCTGGAGCGTCAGCGCGTCAAGACCTGGCTGAAAAACAGCTACGCGGTTTTTGATCGCCTGCCGCTTTAAACAACCATTCAATCAGCCGATCAATCCGTCCGCAAAGCAGTCCGCAACTGCTGGCCAATTTCTGGCTTTTCGGCAAATGGGTCGGTCGGGTTACGGGCCTGCAAAATGTCTTCCAGGCGAGTCTGCACCGACTTGATTGCTTTGGGGTGGCTGTAGATATAAAACTGATTTTTGGCCACGGCATCAAACACCAGTTGCGCGACGTCAGCGGCGCTTACTTTGCCTGAGTCAACCGCCTTGCTCGTCATGGCTTGACCCACCAGCTGGCTTTTTGTCGGCTTGCTGCCACGCAGATCTGCGGGCCGGTTGCGCTGGCTCTGACTGATGCCAGTTGCTACAAAAAACGGGCAGAGCACCGATGCGCTGATCTGGTCTGTGACCAGTGACAAGTCCTGATACAGGGTTTCGCTAAAGGCCACCACTGCGTGCTTGCTGACGTTGTACACGCCCATATTCGGCGGTGCCAGCAGGCCAGCCATGCTGGCGGTATTGACGATATGCCCTTGCCAGGCCGGGTCTTTTTTCGCGGCGGCCAACATCATCGGCGTGAAAAGGCGGACACCATGCACGACGCCCATCACATTCACACCCATGACCCATTCCCAGTCCTTCACGGTGTTTTCCCAGATCAAGCCACCCGAGCCAACCCCTGCATTGTTGAATACCAGATGCGGCGCGCCAAAGCGCTGCTCCACGGCATCGGCCAGCACCTCCATCTCGCGGGCACTTGCTACATCAACCTTGCTGGCCATCACCTCTGCGCCGAGGGCTTGCAGTTCTGCGGCGGCGGCATCGAGTGCATCCTGCTGCACATCAACCAGCACCACATTCATGCCTAGCTTTGCCGCAATACGCGCGCACTCCAGCCCAAAGCCTGAACCGGCACCGGTTAGTACCGCCGTCTTATTTTTGAAGTCTGTAATCATTTATCAAGCTTTTTCATGATGTAGCCTACGCGAGGGAAATGCACATGCACCGTGCCTGCGCGTGCATCGATTCGGCGCAGCGTGACGTGCATGCGCGTCGCTGCTACCAGCGTGCCGACTGTCGGTTCAAGGCCAAAACTTTCAGCGGTAACCGCTACTTCGCTGCCCAGCGGTATGCCATGCTCGTCGATAAAGGGCTCGTTCACTACCGATGCCGGCGTAGCCGCTGCGCTGACCGCGATGGCCTCAACAGAGCTGAACTTTTGCATGCTGCCGTGGCCAAATGCGGCCATACGATCCAACCAGGCCAGCACGCTGGGCGTTGCGTCAAGAATACCGGCCATCACACTGGTTTGTGTGCGGGTGAACCACAGCGGGTGGTAGGCCGCAAAGTCCGCCACGCAGGGCGAGTTACCGAGCAGAAAGCCCTGGCCTTCGAGCATATTGGCCATGCGGCGTAAATAACTTTTGTAAGACGCGCTCGCCTCGCCAGCAGGCATGCGGGGCATATCGTTGCGCATTTTGGCGCGGTCTTCGGCAAATGGTTTGGCAACTGCGCCCCACTGCTCTGCGGGGGCATCGGGCGAACCACCGAACAGTTGGGCTGTACCCTTGGGCGAAAAATTATGTGCCATCGCCGCCCAGAACAACGCCGTATCAGCCCACTGCGCTACGGTCCGGGCGAGCCCTTTGTGCTGGGGCGGGTACAACGTGGGTTCGGGTTGCAAATGCTCCAGCACGTCGCAAATAAGCGCGGTGTCGCAGTAAATATCCGCGCCTATTTGCAAAAACGGTGTTTTGCGATAACCACCCGTCAGAGCCTCTACATCAGGCTTGGGCAAGATGCTGGGCACGATGACCGACTTCCAGGCCAATTTTTTGTAGCCCATCACCAATCGCATTTTTTCAGCGAAAGGTGACATGGGGTAATGGTGCAGGATGAGATCGGCCATCGGATGTCCCCTCAAGTTTTTCTTTAAATTAGTTTGACGACTTGCTTACCAAAGTTTTTACCCTTGAGCAAACCTAAAAACGCTTCGGGAGCGGCTTCAATGCCTTGGGCCACAGACTCACGCGGCTTGAGTTTGCTGGTCCCCACCAGCATGCCAAGCTCTTTAAGTGCCTCTGGCCAAATCTCCATGTGCTCACTGACGATAAAGCCCTGAATACGCAGGCGCGACATCAAAATCAGCGCGGGGTAGGTAAGCGGCACGGGCTTGCCGTCGTAACCTGCAATCATGCCGCACAAGGCGATGCGGCCAAAGTCGTTCATGCGCGGCAGCACGGCGTCTAGTACCATGCCGCCCACGTTTTCAAAATGACCACTAATGCCGTTCGGACAGGCTTCTTTCAGCGCAGCCGACAGCGTCGTTACGTCTGTATGGAGCTTGTAGTCAATGCAGGCATCAAAGTGCAGTTCATCTACCGCGTATTTGCATTTATCTGGCCCACCCGCAATGCCGACGACGCGGCAACCGCGTGCTTTGGCCAGTGCCGCAAACGCGCTGCCCACTGCGCCAGTGGCGGCACTGACGGTAACGGTTTGCCCTTCTTTAGGCTCAATGATTTTGACCAGACCGTACCAGGCCGTCACCCCCGGCATACCTACCGCGCCCAAGTAGTGCGACAGCGGCACGTTTGTGGTGTCGACCTTGCGCACCGCACCCAATTGATCGGCCCTATTCAGGTCAACAACGCTGTACTGCTGCCAGCCACCCATCCCGACGACCTTGTCACCCACGCTGAATTGGGGCGATTTGCTTTCCACCACCTCACCCACGGTACCGCCCTGCATCACCTGGCCAAGCGCCTGTGGCACGGCATAGCTTTTGCTGTCGTTCATGCGGCCACGCATGTAGGGGTCAAGGCTTAAAAAATGATGGCGCACCAGCACCTGGCCATCTTGCAGCGTTGGCGTATCGGCTTCGACCTGCTTGAAGTTGCTGGTGCTGGCCTCACCAGTCGGGCGGTTGTCCAGCAAAATTTGTTGATTACGTGGCATGAAAAGCTCCTGAAAAAGTTTTGTGATGAGTTGAAGTTAATGAGATTTGCTATTTATTTAGTAGCTGGTCACGCCCGTATCTATTGGGTTTCAGCTATTTTTAGGGGATAAAAATGGCACAAAAGCACGTCAAAACGGCAAAATTAACAAAAACAGCGCTATCAATCGGTCGAGATGATCGCGATCGTTCTTCCGCCTGCCGTGCTGACAGGCAAACGCTTGACGTATTTGAAAGTGCCAGTGGCATGGGCGCAGACCTTACCCTGTGAGTCATATAGCGTGGCTTCGGTAAACGCCATGGTAGCCGTGCGATGTATCAGGCGGCCTTTGCCGGTGAGTTTGCTGCCGTCGCCCGGCGCTGGCCGCATGAAGCTGGTTTTCATCTCGATGGTGACGACACCCATGTCGGGCTGCACACTGCGCGCAGCCGTGGCCAGGGTTACATCCATGAATGTCATGCAGGCCCCGCCATGGGTCACGCCAAAGGTGTTGAGGTGCTCGGGCTGCGGTGTGTAGCCAAGAACAGATGCCCCACCCTCAAACAATTCCAGCTCAAAGCCGAGGTGCGAAACAAACGGGATCTCAGGGGTGAATTTCATGCTGATTCTCAAGCGCCCAGTACCACACTGACTCCGCCATCGACTGCCAGCCATTGACCAGTGATGTGCTTGCCGGCATCACTGGCGTACAGCAGTGTGATGCCCTTTAAATCTTCTTCATCGCCAAGTCGCCCCAGCGGTGCACGCGCGGCCATTTTCTCTTCACCAAGCGCCCTGATGAGGCCGCCCGCCAACTTGGTCATGAAAAACCCGGGACAAATTGCGTTGACATTGATGTTGTACTTGCCCCACTCGGCCGCCAACGTTTTGGTAAAGCCGATGACGGCGGTTTTAGACGTGTTGTAGGCCAGCGTCTGCATGTCGGGGCCATTGCCGTTCAGGCCTGCGATGGAAGCAATGTTGATGATGCGTCCCGTTTTTTTGGGGATCATGTACCCGTTCGCTACTTGCTGGGACAGGATGAAATAGCCCCGCACGTTGAGGTTCATCACCTTGTCCCAAGCCGCTACCGGATGGGTTTCTGCCGGTGCGCCCCAGCTTGCACCTGCATTGTTGATGAGGATGTCTACTGCGCCCATACGCTTGAGGGTTTCGTCGGCCAGATGCCGCGTGTCTGCTTCTTTTGAGCAGTCGGCAGCAATCCACTGCGCGTCAATGCCCACGGCCTTCAGACTGGCCGCTGCCTGCTCCAGGTCTTCGGCCTTGCGCGAATTCAGCATCACCCTGGCACCCGCCTCGCCAAGGGCGTGCGCCATTTGCAAGCCCAGTCCGCGTGAGCCGCCGGTGATGAGTGCGGTTTTGCCGCTCAGATCGAACAGTTTTTGGATGCTTCTGGGGGTCATTTTTTCTCCTAATCAGTTTTGAAGGGGTTTTCAGGAATCAGATGTCATGGTGGAACGCACGTAAATCAAAATCGCTCCCACGAGTGTCATCACGCCGCCAGCGGTGATCATCAACCAGCCGATGGCATCATCGGTTTTACCGACAAAAATACCGAGGATGAGCGTCAGCAAACCGCCAAAAATCAGCGCCCAGATGATTTTGTGTAGTCGTGCCATCCGCGGGTCGGTGGGGTGGTTGGCACCAGGTTTGTAAAAGCCCATTAAAAAGCCTCTTCGGGGAAGTCGGCACAGGTCTGGTCGCGCTCTGCAACCACCCTGAGCCAAGCATCAATTTTTGGTAGTTCGTAACGGTAAAAATAGCCTGTAGCGCCCATTCGACCAGCATGCGCCGCTATTGATTTTGTAGGATCCTGGTTTTGCGATTGCAGCGAAGTGAAAGCAACATCCAGCCAGATCCAGGCCAGGACTGTGTGTCCAAAGCCCTGCATATAGGGCACCGCATTGGCCAGCGCATCAACTGGTTTGCCCGTTACCCAAGCCGCTTTGGTAGCGCTACCGACCTGCTGCAATGCCTTGCCCAGCGCATTCGCGTACTCGGCTAGCTCAGGCACCTGGATGGCGCGCTCAATGGTCGCGTTGATGCGGCTGGCCAGCAGCGCGAGCCCCCTACCCCCATCCATCAGCACCTTGCGGCCCAGCAGGTCCGTGGCCTGTATGCCGTGCGTGCCTTCGTGGATCATGTTCAGGCGGTTGTCACGCCAATACTGTTCCACCGGAAAATCACGCGTGTAACCGTAGCCGCCGTGTACCTGAATGGCGAGTGAATTGGCCTCCAGGCACCATTCGCTGGGCCAGCTCTTGGCGATGGGCGTGAGCACCTCCAGCAGCATCCGCGCTTCGTCAGCGGCTTCTGGCGCTCCCGTGTGCTGCTCGTCTACAAGGCGCGCACAATAAAGCTCCAGCGCCAGCGCGCCTTCACAATAAGATTTTTGGGCCAGCAGCATGCGTTTGACATCAGCGTGTTCGATGATTCGGATCTGCGGTTGCGCAGCGTCCTTGCCGCCTATTCCCATTGGTCTGCCCTGTGGGCGGTTTTTGGCGTAGTCCAGGCTGGCGTAGTAGCCAGCCATGCCCAGCATCGTGGCAGCCAAGCCGACACCAATGCGTGCCTCATTCATCATGTGGAACATGCAACGCAGGCCTTCATGTGGCTTGCCAACCAGGTAGCCAATAGCCCCTGGTGTCCCGTCGACCGGGTATTTGCCTTCGCCAAAGTTGAGCAGCGTGTTGGTGGTACCGCGCCAGCCCAGCTTGTGGTTAAGGCCCGCCAGAGCCACATCATTGCGCACGCCTGTCAGCGCGCCTTTGTCATCAACCAGCTTTTTAGGCACGATGAACAACGATATGCCTCGCGTGCCCGCAATCAGCTTGCCATCAGCGCCAGGAATCTTGGCCAGCACCAGGTGAATGATGTTGTCGGTCAGCTCATGTTCGCCCGACGAAATCCACATCTTGTTCCCCTTGAGGCGGTAGCGTGGCCCTAGCGGGTCTTTTTCAAAATCATCTCCATCAGGCAGTGCACGTGTGGTGACATCACTGAGCGATGAGCCGGCTTGCGGCTCAGACAAACACATGGTGCCCGAGAATCGGCCCGAAAACTCATTCTTGGCAAACACCTCTTTTTGGGCCCCTGTGCCATGCACCATTAGCAAATTGGCGTTGCCCGTTGTGAGCATGCCAGAACCGATGCTGACCGACGCCATCGCAAAAAACGAATTGGCTGCCGCTTCAATCGTGTACGGCAACTGCATGCCGCCCATGTCGTAATCTTGCGCGGCACTGAGCATGCCCGATGCAGCGTAAGCTTTTTGTGCGTCATGCGTAGCCTGCGGCAGGATGACTTTTTCGCCATCAAAGCGCGGCTCCTGCATATCCACCGTGCGATTGAACGGTGCGTATTTTTCACGCGCTATGCGCTCGCAGGTGTCGAACACTGCATCAAACGTTTCGCGGGAGTGATCGGCAAAGCGCTCACGCCGGTTGAGAGACTCAGCCTCAAGCCACTGGTACAGCAAAAAATCGAGTGTGACGCGTAAATTCATGACCCGTTTTAAAGCACTTCAAACACACCCGCGGCGCCCATGCCGCCACCAATACACATCGTCACGCAAACACGCTTGGCACCACGTCGCTTGCCTTCTATCAAGGCGTGGCCCGTCAGGCGCTGGCCGGTCACGCCGTAGGGATGCCCAACCGCAATCGCACCGCCATTGACATTGAGTTTATCCATCGGAATACCCAGCTTGTCTGCGCAGTAGAGCACCTGTACAGCAAAGGCTTCGTTGAGTTCCCACAGGTCAATATCGCCAACTTTCAAACCCAGCTTGGCGAGAACTTTGGGAATGGCAAAGACCGGGCCGATGCCCATTTCATCGGGCTCGCAACCAGCCACGGCAAAACCCAAAAAGCGGCCCAGCGGTTTGAGGCCTTTCTTTTCGGCAACGGATTCGTGCATCATCACAACTGCGCCGCCACCGTCTGAAAACTGACTCGCGTTTCCTGCCGCAATCACGCCGCCAGGAATAGCGGGCTTGATGCTGCTGATACCCTCTTTGGTGGTGCCTGCGCGAATGCCTTCATCGTTGCTGACGGTGACCTGTTTCGTCGTCAAGCCCATGACGGCATCGGCTACGCCCATGGTGACGGTGATGGGTGCGATCTCGTCCACATATAAACCGGCGGCCAGAGCTGCGGTGGCTTTTTGCTGGCTCATCGCGCCGTACTCGTCCATGCGCTCACGCGATATTTTGTAACGCTTGGCGACCTGCTCTGCTGTCTCCAACATATTCCAGTAAATTTCTGGCTTGTTTTTGACCAGCCAGTCATCACGAAGCATATGGGTGTTGACTTCTTGCTGAACGCACGAAATGCTTTCCACGCCGCCCGCAACATAAATATCGGCTTCCCCCGCGATGATGCGCTGCGCGGCTGTTGCAATGGTTTGCAGACCCGACGAGCAAAAACGGTTGATCGTCATGCCCGATACGGTGACGGGACACCCCGCGCGCAAGGCAATCTGGCGCGCAATGTTGGAGCCGGTTGCACCTTCTGGCGTAGCGCAACCGATGATGACATCATCAACTTCTGCGGCATCAATGCCCGCGCGCTTGATGGCGTGTTCAACCGCATGGCCACCCAGGGTAGCGCCGTGCGTCATGTTGAAAGAGCCTTTCCAGCTTTTGGCCAGAGGGGTGCGGGCGGTAGAAACGATTACGGCTGATGTCATGGGAATACTCCGAATTCAGTGAATGTTTAAGCGACGATTGGCTGGAGGGATTAGCTGGCAGCGTCAGTTGGAAGCGTTGAAGGTTTTTCCTTCAGCAACCAGCCTTGCCAAAAGCGGCGCGGGCTTCCAGAAGCTCGCATCGTCCAGTGGGTTCTGGGCAAACTTGTCCATGGCCTGGACGACATTGAAAAGCCCAACCTGGTCTGCATACAGCATGGGGCCACCGCGATAGACCGGAAAGCCATAACCCATCAGGTACACCATGTCGATGTCACTGGCCTTCGACGCAATGCCTTCTTCCAGGATGTGAGCCGCTTCATTGACCAGTGAATAAACCAGGCGTTGTACGATTTCTTCGTCAGAAACCTTACGTGGCGTGATGCCCAGAGATTTACGATGGTCTTCGATCATTTTCACGACTTCCGCGTTGGGAATCGCGTCACGCTTGCCGGGAACATAGTCGTACCAGCCAGCACCGGTTTTCTGACCAAAACGGCCTTTTTCACACAGCAAATCAGCGGTCTTGCTGTACTTCATGCTTGGCTTTTCAACATAGCGGCGCTTGCGGATTGCAAAGCCAATGTCGTTACCCGCCAGGTCACCCATGCGGAACGGGCCCATGGCGAAGCCAAACTTTTCAATGGCTTTGTCAACCTGCGCGGGCGTGCAACCTTCGTCCAGCAAAAAACCGCCTTGCCGACCGTATTGTTCGATCATGCGGTTGCCGATAAAGCCGTCGCAGACACCAGATACGACTGAGGTTTTACGAATCTTTTTGCCCAGCGCCATCACCGTAGCCAATACGTCTTTGGCGGTCTTTTCGCCGCGCACCACTTCAAGCAGCTTCATCACGTTGGCAGGGCTGAAGAAGTGCGTGCCAATCACATCCTGCGGGCGCTTGGTGAAGGCTGCTATCTTGTTCATGTCCAGCGTTGAAGTGTTGGATGCCAGGATGGCCCCGGGCTTCATCACGCGGTCAAGCTCCTTGAAGACCTTTTCCTTTACCCCCATTTCTTCAAACACGGCCTCAATCACCATGTCCGCATCTTTGAGGTCGTCGTAGCTCAAGGTGGTGGTGAGCAAGGCCATGCGCTGCTCATACTTGTCCTGTTTGAGCTTGCCTTTTTTGACCTGCGCCTCGTAGTTTTTGCGGATGGTGGCAACGCCGCGATCAAGCGCATCCTGCTTCATCTCAAGCATCCTGACGGGGATGCCAGCATTCAAAAAGTTCATCGCAATGCCACCACCCATGGTGCCAGCACCGATGACCGCTATCGAGTTGATAGCGCGCTGCGCAGTATCTGCGGGCACATCAGGTATTTTTGAAGCGGCCCGTTCGGCCATGAAAATATGCCGCAACGCACGGCTCTCAGGTGTCCACATCAGGTTGATAAAGATCTCACGCTCGAACAGCATGCCGTCATTAAATTTGCGCTTGGTAGCGGCTTCGACTGCATCGACGCACTTGAGCGGTGCCGGGAAATTTTTGGACATCCCCTTGACCATGTTGCGGGCAAACTGAAAGTAGGCGTCGCCATTGCGATGCTTGCACGGAAGGTCACGCACAAGTGGCAAAGGTCGGGTATCAGAGATGGCTTGCGCAAATGCCAGCGCCTCCTGCACCAGTGACTCAGCCGACGCCGCCATCCTGTCGAACAGCTTCTGGCCTGGGATTTGCGCCAGTAATTCACTCTTGACCGGCTCGCCGCTGACAATCATGTTGAGCGCTGCCTCCACACCCAGAGCACGCGGCAGCCGCTGCGTACCGCCGGCACCCGGGATCAGGCCGAGCTTGACTTCGGGAAGTGCCACGCTGCAGCCAGGTGCAGCGATACGGTAATGACAGCCCAGCGCCAGCTCCAGGCCACCGCCCATGCAGACGGAATGGATGGCCGCTACAACTGGTTTGGAAGAATTTTCGACAGCCAGAATGACGCTTAGCAAATTCGGTTCAGCCATTGCTTTGGGCGAGCCAAATTCCTTGATGTCTGCCCCGCCAGAAAACGCCTTACCGGCCCCGGTGAGGACGACTGCCTTGACCGCCGGATCAAGATTGGCTTGTTGCAGATTACCCGTCAGACTCAAACGGGTTACGTGTCCCAGGCCGTTAACGGGCGGGTTGCTGAGGGTGATAACGGCTACCGGGCCGTGAACTTCGTAAAGGGTCGTCATAGCGATTGATTCCTTGGGAATTTAAGTTTCAGTTGTTTCGTCCGATAGTGTCGGTCAAGTGTGTGCAGAGCCAGCATCTGCGAATTATGTGCGGCATAAGTTCAGTAAAATAGCACGACCGTTCTTTTATGATTGTAGAGGCGTTCAGAGTCGATATGAAGTCAAAGTCCGGCTAGCTTGTCCCTGCAGGGACAAGCTGTTGTACACGCTCAGACTTCCAGCCACTCTTTTCGGATGTAGGCATCGGCCCGCAGACCATCTGGCGTGCCGTCAAACACGATACTCCCATGTCCCATGACCAGCGCCCGATCAGAAATGGCCATGGCAATCGTCAGCTTCTGCTCGATCAGCAGCACTGAAATGCCCTTGGCCTTGAGGGTTTGCAAATACTGTCCCACCAGTTCGACGATTTTCGGTGCAAGGCCTTCTGTCGGCTCGTCAATGATGATCAGGTCCGGATCACCCATCAGCGTGCGGCACAAAGTGAGCATCTGTTGCTCGCCGCCTGACAACACGCCAGCCTCGGTATGCTGGCGCTCCTGCAGGCGCGGGAACATGGTGTACATGTCATTAAAAGACCAGCGCGAGCCTTTGCCACTACCCTTTTGTCCGAGCAACAAGTTTTGGTGGACGGTGAGTTTAGGGAAAATATCGCGGTTTTCGGGCACATAACCTATGCCCAGATGGGCAATCTGGTAGGCCTTACTACCCATTATTTCGCCGTCTTTCCAGGTGACTGAACCTGTGCAGTCAACCAGACCCATGATGGCCTTGGCTGTAGTGGAGCGCCCCGAGCCATTGCGACCCAGCAGAGCCACAATTTCACCCGGCTGAACGTTGAATGAGACACCGTGCAGGACATGGCTTTTGCCGTAGTAAGCGTGGAGATTTTTGATGGATAACATCAGTGCGCTCCTGCTTGGCTGTCGGCGACGGATGAACCTAAATAAGCTTCCTGAACACGTTGGTCAGCCCGCACGGCTTCAGGTGTGTCATAGGCAATGATTTCGCCATAGACAACAACGGCGATCTTGTCGGCCAGACCGAACACCACGCCCATGTCGTGTTCAACTGTCAGCAGTGTTTTGCCGATGGTCACGTCCTTGATAAGCTTGATGAAACGGGTGGTTTCAGACCGGCTCATGCCTGCAGTGGGCTCGTCCAGCAATATCACGCCAGCACCGCCCGCAATGGTGATGCCAATCTCCAGTGCTCGTTGCTCTGCATAAGTCAAATTCACACCAAGTACATCGCGCTTTTTGTCTAGCTTGATCATCTGCATCAGCTCTTCGGCACGGTCATTGGCATCATCAAGACTAGCCAAAAATTTAAAGAAGGTGTACTTGTATCCCAGACTCCAGAGCACGCTACAGCGCAGGTTTTCAAACACACTGAGTTTGGGGAAAATATTGGTAATCTGAAAGCTGCGTGACAAGCCAAGGCGGTTGATCTCATAAGGCTTTTTGCCATTGATGCTTTGGCCATTAAGCAGTACATCTCCACTGGTGGGTTCAAAGCGCCCGCTGATCAAATTGAAAAGTGTGGATTTTCCAGCGCCGTTTGGCCCGATAATGGCCACTCGCTCACCGGATTTGACCGCCAGATTGATGCCTCGAATAATTTCGGTTTTGCCAAAGCTCTTGCGTAGGTCTTTCAGTTCAAGCGCACTGGCAGAGTTTTCTGTGGATGGGTGGCTTGTGCTCATAGTGCCTCCCTTCGCTTGGTTTCTTTTTCGATATATTCCTGAATCTCGCCCCACTCCTGCAGAAACTGCCGTCTGACAGCCTCGAACAGGCCAAGGCCGGTCAGTAATACAAATGCCGAGCCAAACCAGCTGTTCAGGCTGGCTGCATCAAGCGGTAGTCCCAGAAATTTCAACTCCGACCCAAGCGTGGCATTGAGCTGGAGGTGATACACCATTTCAATCATGGCAGCAGCTCCTAGCAGCGCGACCATGGCGGTAATTGCCAGCGCCAGATAGCTTACCCAAATATCGCGCAATCGGCCAAACGCCGCAACCCGCAAATTCATCATGATCAAACTGGCCACGCCGCCCGGCGCGTACATCACCGTGAAAAGAAAAATAAGGCCCAGGTACAGCAGCCACGCACGGGTGAATTCACTGAACAAAACAAATGCCAAAATCATCATGATGGCACCAATGATGGGGCCAAAAAAGAAAGTTGCACCGCCTAAAAAAGTGAACAGCAAATAAGCGCCCGACCTTGCAGCACCCACCACTTCAAACGTCACGATTTCAAAATTAAGCGCACCCAAACCACCGGAAATGCCTGCAAAAAATCCGGCGATGATAAAGGCCGTGTAGCGCACCCGCTGCGTGTTGTAGCCGACAAATTCAACCCTCTCAGGGTTGTCACGAACAGCATTGAGCATACGGCCAAGCGGCGTGCGCGTGAAGGCGAACATGGCGCCTACTGCCACAAAGGTGTAGCAGGCTATCAGGTAATAAACCTGGATGGGTGGCCCAAAGGTAATACCAAGAAATGCGTTGCGCACTACTCTATTCCCGGACACACCACCTTCGCCACCAAAAAATTCAGGCACCATCAGGGCCATGGCGAAAACCAGCTCACCCAAGCCCAGGGTAATCATGGCAAAAGTAGTGCCCGACTTGCGCGTTGTGACATAGCCAAACAAGGCGGCAAAACCCATGCCCGCCAGCCCGCCAACCAATGGTACGGTTGCCATCGGAATGGGGAGCGAGCCACCAGTCACGCTGTTGAGTGCATGTATGGCTACAAACGAGCCCAGCCCGGTGTAGACAGCGTGCCCAAAGCTCAACATGCCGCCCTGACCCAGCAGCATGTTGTAAGACAGGCAGGCAATGATGGCGATACCCATTTGTGAAAGAACGGTAATTGCCAGCCCGCTGCTAAACACCAGAGGTACCACACCTAGCAGCAGCGCAAACAAGCTCCAGATCAGCCAGCGCCCAACGTTGAGTGGCGCAAATTCGTAGTGACTTTTACGCATGCTTTAGTCCTCCCGCGTGCCAAGCAGGCCTTTGGGACGAAATATCAAAATAAGTACCAGAAACAGGTACGGAAGAATCGGGGCTACCTGCGACAGAGTCAGCTTGATCAGGGTATTGTTTCGCACTGCGTCGCCTAGCTGAAGGCCCATCTGCTGCGCCAGTGTGGCAACCGAGTAATCAAACGCGACGGCAAATGTCTGGATAACGCCGATAAGAATGGAGGCCACAAAGGCACCCGAAAGGGAACCCATACCGCCCACCACAACGACGACAAAGATGACTGAGCCTACAGTCGCCGCCATCGCTGGCTCGGTCAAAAAGGTACTTCCACCAATGACACCTGCCAGCCCCGCCAGAGCCGAGCCAGCGCCAAAAACCAGCATGAACACACGCGGAACGTTATGACCCAAAGCTTCAACGGTTTCAGGGTGCGTCAATGCGGCCTGAATAACCAGGCCAACGCGGGTGCGGGTTAACAAAAGCCACACCAACACCAACATGACAAACGCTACCAGCATCATGAAGCCGCGGGTTGCCGGAAAAGGTGAACATACGACGCGAACCGCTGCATCAGCAACACTGCACAGCTCTGGGGGCGCCGCGCCAAGGTGCAGACTGAGACCTTTTAACGAATTGTTGATGAGAGTGAAAACCGGGCCTTGCAGTAGTTCTGGCGGTTTGAACTCAAGCGCAGTGCGCCCCCAGATCAGTTGTACCAATTCAATGATGACGTACGACAAACCGAATGTGATGAGAAGCTCCGGCACATGCCCAAATTTGTGTACCTTGCGTAAACAAACGCGTTCAAACAAGGCGCCGAGCGCCCCGACAACTATTGGAGCGATCACCAGCGCAGGCCAAAACCCAACGAAGCGGGCTACGGTGTAACCCACATAAGCGCCCAGCATGTAAAAAGAAGCGTGCGCAAAGTTAAGCACACCCATCATGCTGAAAATCAGGGTCAGGCCCGAGCTCAACATGAAGAGTAACAAGCCATAACTCAAACCATTGAGCATGGAAATGATGAAAAACTCCATCGAAGATGACCTTCCGTATTTGTGACTGCGCAATCAATAAAAAAGCCCGATACGGCAAACCGGCTCGGGCTCTTGGGTGGCGTCGTTGATTACGGGCGCTTCATTTGGCAGCTGGTTGGCGTGCTGGAGACATAGTTTGGATACTCCTTCAGCGGGGCCAGCGTCATGCCTGTGTTTTCAGGGCTGTAAGAGTATTTGGCATCGGCTTTTTGCCATACGGACATGTACACCGGCTCCTGCAACTGGTGATCGCTTTTACGCATTTCGATCTCGCCGTTAAAGCTCTTGACCTTGATGCCTTCCATCGCTGCGGCTACCTTGACGGGATCGGTCGATTTGGCCTTGACCATCGCGGCGGTTAAGGTTTCAAATATATGCACGAACTGCACGCTGATGAGGTCATCTTTGTACTTGGCTTTGAAGTCAGCCGCCATTTTGGCCATAGGGCCTGGGATGTTGGGGTGTCCGACGGCAACCTGGTAAACCCGCCCTGCACCGTTGGTACCCAGCGCGGTTGGCGTCCCCGATGCGGCGGCGTAATAAGTGAAGAATTTGCCGGTGTAACCACCTTCTTGCGCGGCTTTAACGAGCAGCGACAAGTCTGAACTCCAGTTACCGGTTACCACCGTATCAGCGCCCGATGCCTTGATTTTGGCGATGTAGGGCGCAAAGTCCCGCACTTGCGCCAGCGGGTGAAGGTCTTCACCCACGATTTGGATGTCGGGCCGCTTGCGCGCCAGCGTTTCTTTGGTGTACTTGGCTACCTGCACGCCGTGAGAATAGTTTTGCCCAAGAATGTAGACTTTTTTAATGTCTTTTTGATCCACCATGAAGCTGGACATGGCTTCCATTTTCATCGACGTATCGGCATCAAACCTGAAGTGCCAGTAGCTGCATTTGCTGTTGGTCAAATCGGGATCAACCGCCGAGTCATTGAGGTAGATCACCTCTTTGCCCGGGTTACGTTCATTGTGTTTGGTGACCGCGTCTGATAACGCCAGCGCGACTGAGGAGCCATTGCCCTGGATGACATAGCGCACGCCTTGGTCGATTGCTGCCTTGAGTGCATTCAAGCTCTCGGTTGGACTGAGTTTGTTGTCAATAAATGACATTTCAAACTTGACGCCTGCAGGGCTACCTGCGCCGCTGTATTTGTCGGCAAGAAACTGGTAGGTTTTTTGCTGGTTGATACCCGACGGCCCCAGCAGTCCCGTGAGGGCATCAATGCGGACCATTTTGACGGTCTCACCCTTTTGGGCAAGCGCAAAGCTCGATGCCGTCAGTACGACGCATGCGGCAATAGTTTTCATAGCAAAATTCATGGTTATCTCCGTTGTTTTCCGAATGCTCAAAGCGTACAAGTTTTGAGTGATTTGGCCCTCAGGGATTGCCCCTAGACCTTGGCAAAACTATCACCTGCGAGACTTGTTGCACTTCAGGCGGGGAGCTTGTAATCTTTCAACAGCTCGCGCAGTTTTGTTTTCAAGATCTTTCCGGTGGCGCCCAAAGGGATGGCCTCCACAAACACGACATCGTCCGGTATCTGCCACTTGGCCGTCTTGCCTTCATAAAACTGGATGAGTTCTTCACGTGTAACTTCCATACCCGGTTTTTTGACTACTGCAATGATGGGCCGCTCGTCCCACTTGGGATGCGCAATGCCAATGCAGGCCGCCATGGCTACCGACGGGTGCGCGACGGCGATGTTCTCAACATCAATCGAACTGATCCATTCACCACCGGACTTGATGACATCCTTGCTGCGATCGGTGATTTGCAGGTAGCCGTCGGCATCAATCGTGCCCACATCGCCTGTTGGAAACCAGCCATCAACCAAGGGGTTACCACCCTCGCCCTTGAAGTACTCGCGCACGATCCACGGGCCTTTGACATAAAGGTCACCAAAGGTTTTGCCATCCCAGGGGAGTTCCTTGCCCTCGGCGTCGACAATCTTCATGTCGACACCGTAAATACAGCGCCCCTGCTTCAGGCGAATTTTCATTTTTTCGTCTTCAGGCAATGCGTCGTGCTTGTTTTTAAGCGTACAGAGCGTGCCGAGTGGACTCATCTCCGTCATACCCCAGGCGTGCAGGACTTCTACGCCGTAGTCGTCGTTAAACGCTTTAATCATGGCCGGTGGGCAGGCCGAGCCGCCAATGACGGTCCGTCGCAGGGTCGAAAATTTCAGCCCATTCGCTGAAAGGTGTCCCAGCAACATCTGCCAGACAGTGGGCACGCCCGCGGCGTAGGTGACTTTTTCCGCCTCCAGTAGCTCATAGATTGATTTGCCATCCATTGCCGGGCCGGGAAACACCAGCTTGGCGCCTGTCAGCGCAGCAGAATACGGAATGCCCCACGCGTTGACGTGGAACATCGGCACCACGGGCAAGATGGCATCGCGTGCCGAGATGCACATCACGTCAGGCAGGGCTGCGGCATAGGCGTGCAGCGTGCTGGAGCGATGGCTGTACAAGGCGGCCTTTGGGTTGCCGGTTGTACCACTGGTGTAGCACATGCTTGACGCGGTGTTTTCGTCAAAACTTGGCCATGTGTAATTGCCCGATTGCGCGCCAATCCATTTTTCGTAGCTGATAAGGTTGGGCACGCCTGAATCTATAGGCAGCTTGTCTTCGTCGCACATCGCGATGTAGTGTTTGATGGTGCCGCATTTGCTGTGTACAGCTTGCACCAGAGGCAGAAACGACAGGTCAAAGCACAGCACCTGGTCTTCTGCGTGGTTGGCAATCCATGCAATCTGATCCGGATGCAGGCGCGGGTTGATGGTGTGCAATACCCGACCTGAGCCGCTGACACCGTAGTACAGCTCAAAATGCCGATAGCCGTTCCAGGCCAGCGTAGCGACCCGGTCACTGAAAGCCAGTTTTAACCCGTCAAGCGCATTGGCGACCTGCCGCGCGCGTTTGGCTGAATCTTTATAGGTGTAACGATGAATGTCGCCCTCAACCCGGCGCGAAACGATTTCGGCGTCGCCATGGTGGCGCTCCGCAAATTCGATCAGGCCGGAAATCAGCATCGGCTGGCTTTGCATTAACCCAAGCATTTAAAACTCCTGTTCAGGGTTTTTGGGGTCAGAGCCCAAATTCGCCGAGCCTTTGGCTCGCCCCCAAGGGTGCAGTGCTTGCACTGTAGCGAAATTGGTGTCTGACCCCAATAACCCCGTATCATGCCGCAGCGCGTCATGCGCGTCATGCGGGATTCCCCGTGAATCCACGGGTACAAGTCAGGTAAGAGACAATTTGTGCATGACCTCTGACCCGCCTTTGACCGTCAATACACTTTTGCAATGGGATAACTGCTTCGCATCGTTGGGGACAAAATTTTTCACAAGGTTGCAACCACAAGCACTTCCCGAGCCTTATTGGGTCAGTCGCAATCAGGCCGTTGCGTGCGAGCTGGGTCTGGAGCAACACTGGTTTGAATCACAGGCGGCGTTAGAAGCTTTTAGCGGCAACAGCGAGTTGCTGGGGTCTGCCCCGCTGGCCAGTGTCTACAGCGGCCACCAGTTCGGCCAATGGGCTGGGCAGCTTGGGGACGGCAGGGCTATCTTGCTTGGGGAGCTTAAAACCCCGGGTGGCGGGCTAGAAGTCCAGCTCAAAGGGGCGGGCCGCACACCCTACTCCCGGGGTGGCGATGGCCGCGCCCTGCTGCGCAGTTCGATTCGCGAATATTTGTGTTCCGAAGCCATGCACGGCCTGGGCATCCCGACCACCCGTGCGTTGTGCGTTACAGGCTCGGACGCGAAAGTGCGTCGCGAAGAAATTGAAACGGCAGCCGTCGTCACCCGTACCGCACCCAGCTTTATAAGGTTTGGCCACTTTGAGCACTTTAGCTACAACAACCAGCATGCTGAACTCAAAGCGCTGGCTGACTACGTCATAGACCGCTTTTATCCCGCCTGCCGCGACACCGGCCAGCCTTATGCGGCGCTTTTGCAAGCGGTGAGCGAGCGCACAGCGCACCTTGTGGCCGCGTGGCAGGCGGTGGGTTTTTGTCATGGTGTGATGAACACCGACAACATGAGCATTCTGGGCTTGACCATTGATTACGGCCCGTTCCAGTTCCTGGATTCGTTTGATCCTGCTCACATTTGCAACCACTCCGATGCGGAAGGCCGCTACGCCTACAACAAGCAGCCCAATATGGCCTACTGGAACCTCTTTTGCCTGGGTCAGGCATTGCTGCCATTGATTGATGACCAAAGCCAGGCGCTGGCATCACTGGAATCCTACAAAACCGTTTTCCCTGAGGCTTTGCAGGCCCGTATGCGCGCCAAGCTGGGGTTGCCGGATGTGCAGACTGACGACTCGGCCCTGGTCGAAAGCGTCTTCAAGCTGCTGGCCAGCAACAAGGTTGACTACACCGTTTTCTGGCGACGGCTGTGCTCCTTCACGCCTCAAAGTGGGCATGAGCCAGTGCGTGACCTGTTTTTTGACCGTGAATCCTTCAATGCCTGGGCGCTACAATATTCGGAGCGCCTCACGCATGTAAATAAAGGGCTTCGGGCCGATTTAATGCTTAAAAACAACCCAAAATTTGTGCTTCGCAACCATTTGGGCGAAGAAGCCATACGCGCTGCGAAACTAAAAGACTTCTCCAGGGTCGATACCTTGTTGAAGGTATTGCAGTCCCCATTTGATGAGCACCCAGGGCACGACAGCGACGCGGGCTTTCCACCTGATTGGGCCGCCGGCATTGAAATCAGCTGCAGCTCGTAATCGACATTCTCAAGGACGACCATGACCACCAAGATCGAAAAAACTGACGCGCAATGGGAGGCCATTCTCTCCGAAAAAGGGGCAGAAGCCATAGCCTTTGAAGTCACTCGCCATGCGGCCACAGAGCGCCCCTACACCGGCAAATACGAGGCTGTATGGGCTGATGGCAGCTATCACTGCATGTGCTGTGATGCCAAACTGTTCGATTCGTCCACCAAGTTTGATGCCGGCTGCGGCTGGCCGAGTTTTTCTAAAGAAGCCACACCCGGTGCCATTGAAGAGCACGTTGACAGCAAGTTCGGCATGGCCCGCACCGAGACGGTTTGCGCCAATTGCGGTGCGCACCTGGGTCATGTGTTTCCCGATGGCCCAACCGATACCGGGTTACGCTATTGCATGAATTCCGCGTCGCTGGATTTCAAACCAGCTTGAAGGCCCCTCTTTCAATCATTGCGTGTAACTCTCTACCCCGCGGTGGGCCAGCCTGTCGTGGGGCGGCCCTGCGACAAATTGTTTGAACCCCTGATAATCAACTCATGAAAATTCTCTTCGACTTCCTGCCTATAGCCCTTTTTTTCGGCATGTTCAAGTACGCCGAGGGCAACAAGGACTGGGCTGCAGCTACAGCCACTGAATGGCTTGGTTTCATGGTTGCTGGCGGCGTGGTCGGCCCGGCAGAGGCTCCGGTGCTGCTTGCTACGGTTGTGGTGATTGTGGCTACCTTCGCACAAATCCTGTGGCTCAAGGCCAGCGGCAAAAGGGTAGACGCCATGCTCTGGGTCAGCCTTGGCTTGGTGACGGCGCTTGGCGGTGCCACCATCTACTTTCACAGCGAAAGTTTCATCAAGTGGAAGCCGACCGTGCTGTACTGGGTCATGGGCAGCGCCCTGCTTCTGGGCCAACTGGTTTTTAAAAAGAACGGCATCAAGTCGCTGATGGGCACGCAGATGGACTTGCCTGACAGCATCTGGCGCTCGGTCAATTTCAGCTGGGTAGGTTTTTTTGCCGTGATGGGGTTTCTCAATCTCTACGTAGCATTCAACTTCCCGACCAGCACCTGGGTCAACTTCAAGCTGTTTGGCGGCTTGGGGCTAATGTTTCTGTTTGTGCTGGTGCAGGCGGTGTACCTGAACAAGCACGTCAAGTCTGACCCTGCACCATGAACACTGCAGCACCCTTCAATACCGCCGAGCTTGAAAAACAGCTTGTGGCAACCCTGCATCCAACGCAACTAGAAGTATTGGACGAAAGCGCTGCGCATTCGGGCCATATGGGTGCCAATGCAGAAGGTTTTGGTACCCATTTCCGCATCCGCATCGCCAGCCCTGCTTTCTCAGGCAAGAGCCGCGTGGCGCGCCATCGGCTTGTGTATGATGCATTGCAAAATTTCATTGCCCAGGGCTTGCACGCTCTGGCGATCGAAGTAATCGAAACACCCCTCATAGACAAACATTCATAGCAACAGGAAACATATGAAAAAGCAGGTTTTACTGGTCACCGCCATGGCAACCGTAATGGTCCTTGGCGCCCAAGGTGCCATCGCCCAAAACGTCGCGATTGTTAACGGAAAGGCCGTTCCCAAAACACGTCTGGATGCGCTGGCCCAGCAAGTGGTCAAGTCGGGGCAACCACTGACGCCTGAGCTACAGGATCAGCTGCGTAAGGAAGTGATTGCACGCGAAATCTTCATGCAGGAAGCTGAAAAGCAGGGATTGTCCGGTAGCGACGAGTTCAAGACACAAATGGAACTGGCACGCCAGACCATATTGATTCGTGCGCTGTTCTCGGATTACCAGAAGAAAAACCCTGTCAGTGATGCAGAACTCAAGGGCGAGTACGACAAGTTTGTAGCGGCCAACGGCGGCAAGGAATACAAGGCACGCCATATTCTGGTTGAAAAGGAGGCGGATGCAAAAGCCATCATTGCAAGCTTGAAAAAGGGCGCAAAGTTTGAAGACATTGCCAAAAAGCAATCCAAAGACCCAGGCTCGGGCGCCAATGGCGGTGACCTCGACTGGGCTAATCCCAGCAGCTACGTAGCCGAGTTCACCGAGGCCATGCTCAAGCTGAACAAGGGCCAGACGACCGAAGTTCCGGCCAAGACCCAGTTTGGTTACCACGTCATTCGCGTTGACGACATTCGCACTGCGCAACTGCCGCCATTTGCAGAGCTGAAACCCCAAATCGCTCAGCAGCTTGAGCAGCAGCGTATGGCGGCCTTTCAGCAAGGCCTGACCGAAAAAGCCAAGGTTGAATAAACTTTAGCCTACCCAGCGGCGTGCGTTGTGCCAGAGCTGCATCCATGGACTATGGGCGCTGCTGTCCAGCGGGGTCCAGCTCATCTGGATATTGCGGAATACGCGCTCGGGGTGCGGCATCATCGCGGTGAAGCGGCCATCAAGCGTTGTCACTGCGGTCAAACCATTCGGGCTGCCGTTGGGATTGGCCGGGTAGGTTGTTGCTGGCTTGCCATGGTTATCAGTAAACCTCATCGCAGCAATCGCTTTTCCCGCATCACCACGGCCACCCAATTGCTTTTCAAAATTGGCAAAACCTTCACCGTGCGCAACCGCAATCGGCAGGCGGCTGCCAGCCATTTCTTTAAAGAACAGACTGGGTGATTCAAGAACCTCGACCTGGCTCAGGCGTGCTTCAAAACGTTCGCTGCGGTTGGTAGTGAAGCGCGGCCATGCTTGCGCGCCCGGAATGATGTCGGCCAGCTCTGCAAACATCTGGCAGCCATTGCAAACGCCCAGTCCAAACGTGTCATCGCGTCCAAAGAAGGCCTTGAATTGTGTTGCAAGCACCTCGTTAAAGGTGATCGAGCGGGCCCAGCCTATGCCTGCGCCCAGCGTGTCGCCGTAGCTAAAGCCGCCGCAGGCCACCACGCCCTTGAAGTCGGCCAGTTGCGCCCGGCCGGTTTGCAAGTCGGTCATGTGTACGTCAAAGGCTTCAAAACCGGCCTGCGTGAAAGCGTAGGCTATCTCGATGTGCGAATTGACGCCCTGCTCGCGCAGCACGGCAACCCTTGGTTTGGAGAGGTTTAGCGCGGGTGCTTCGGGTACCTTGGCCGCATCGAACGTCAGGTGCACATGCAAGCCCGGGTCAAGCGGGTCGCCCACGCTGGCGTGCTCTTCATCAGCGCCTTGCGGATTGTCGCGTTGCTGGCAAATCTTCCAGCTGACGGAATCCCAGACCTGATGCAGGTCTGGCAGTTTGGCCTTGAACACCGCTTTGGTGTCGCGCCAGACCTGAATTTCACCTTTGCCAACCTCCAGCGCCGCGTGATCTGGGCGAGTCTTGCCGATGAAGTGGCTGAACTTTGACAAGCCGTGCTCGCGCAACGTTTGCATCACGTCATTACGCGCCGAGGTTGCCACCTGAATCACAGCGCCGAGTTCTTCATTGAACAGTGCTTTCAGGGTCAGCTCATCACGACGCGCGCCGACCTGCGATGCCCAGTTCTTGCTGTCACCAGCGTCCATACGGCTGTCACTGATGCCATCGCCCTCGACCAGCAGCATGTCGATGTTGAGCGACACGCCGACGTGGCCGGCAAATGCCATTTCGCACACGCTGGCAAACAGGCCACCGTCACTACGGTCGTGATAGGCCAGGATTTTCCCCTGTGCGCGCAAGGCGTTGATGGCGTTGACCAGATTCACCAGGTCTT